>CALFYT010000023.1 GCA_937952415.1 uncultured Planctomycetaceae bacterium
TGCGACACGGTGCGAATACCTGCCGTACCTGATGCAAGGTCGTGCAAACTGTTGCCAGGCGTTCTGAGAATTCTGAGAGCGCTTGTGGGCGATCCAAAACTTCGAATCACCACCGCGCGACTAACCTCGAGCAGGCGCGGCGGCGACTCCTTCGGCCGAGGTTGCCAACGGTGACCATCCCTCGTACACCCACGCCACATCAACGTGCGGGGTGGACCGACTCGTCCTCGGAAGCGAGAACATCGAAATGCGCTCCCAGAATTCTCAAAACTCGGCCGAGCAGCCCCCAGGACGGCGGTTCTGGGAATATTGGGAGCGCTTTCGGCCCCCGGGGACGCTTAGGTACTTTTTTCGCCGACGGAGATGGTTTCCCACGCCCCGCTCGGCCCCGCAAGACATAGTCCGTCCGTCCGGCGAACCTTCGGACGCGACACGCTGCGGTGGACCGCGAATGGCCGGAACAGCGGGCTTCCCCCGCAGATGTCGCCGACACGATCAGGCAAGGGTGGCGGCGTGAACGCGACGTTTGGCCCAAGTCGCGGCCCGGTAGCCAGGCTGATCAGGACGCCACCTATAAGAAAACGCCCCGACGTGGCGAACGTGGGGCGTTGGGGCGGAACCCCAGGCGGGGCCTACCTGTTGGTGGCGAACTTGCCGCGTTCGGTTTTCTTGAACCGGGCCTCTTTTCCCTTGGCGGCGACCTCACGAATGATCGCGGAATACAGGGTGGCCCAGGGGGTCTTGCCGCCGGGGCTCTTCCACAGGCCCTTGGCCGCCATCGCGTCGATCATCTCCTTGGCGTTCATCGGCTCCTTCGAGGCGGCCAAAACCTGCACGACGGCGTCCAGGGCGCTTAGCTTCTTCGGTTTGTCGCCCTTCGGTTTGGCCGTCTTGGCCGGTGCGGTCTTGCGGGCCTTCGAAGCCTTGGTGCCCTTCCGAGTGGCCTTCTTAGTGCGTTTCTTGATCGCCATCGTTCTTCTCCCTGCGATTGAGCCACTGAACGGCGTCGCCATCCGACGCCTCACAGGCAGGACAGCTACCTCGGGTCGCGAACAACATCCAGTCAATTCGGCTGGCCGAAATCCGGCCAGGGAATCGGCACTTGACTCCGTAGTATGGTACGGGGTTGATAATAGGCTTGGAGGGAAGCACGATGAAGCCGCTGACCATCGGACAAGTCGCCAAGCGTACCGGAATTGGCGTCGAGACCGTTCGGTTCTACGAGCGAGAAGGCCTGCTCGAAGAGCCAAAACGAAGACCATCCGGTTATCGACAGTTTGACGAGGGCATCGTCATCCGGCTGCGGTTCATCCGTCGCGCTAAGGAATTGGGTTTCACGCTTAACGAGATCAAGGAACTGCTGTCCTTGAAGCACGACCCGTCCACGACCTGTGCCGACATGAAAGGCCGGGCCGAGGCAAAGATCAAGGACATCGACCAGCGGATTCGCACGCTTCGGCGGATGAAGCAGGCCCTTGCCAAGCTGACGCGAGCGTGCAGCGGTCGTGGCAAGATCCAGGGCTGTCCGATACTTGAAGCTCTCGACTAAATGATGGTTCGACGGTCGGCAAGCGCGTGGCTTCCCGGATCCCTCGAATGCTCTTACTAACGGAGACTATCATGCGAAGGAAGAAGTGGTTGTGGGCGATGTTGGTTTCGGTGCCCGTGGCAATTGGAGGTTTGGTCTATGCTGGTGTCCACACCGATACCGATTCCCAATCCAAGGAAGTTGGCTTTGTCTGTCCGATCACGGGTGAGGAGCTGCCTTGCCCGAACTGCTGCCCGCTGAAGTGATCGGTCGGGCAAGCCTGGGCAACCTCGCAGCGATGATGCTCGGTTGCCCAGGCCTCCAGCCGACACATTGATCGACCGCAAACTGGAAGGCTATGGACGAGCTTGCCAGGCTCTGAGCGAGGCCGTGTAGAGTTCGTCGATCTCGCTGGAGCGTTGCGTCGATGGCGGCCTCCCCAGACAAAATCTTCCGGTCAGGATGCCGACTTCAATCGCCGCACCACGACAATAGGCATCGCCACAACCGGTGCCATCAGGCCAGCTAGAAACCACAGTATGGCACTCCGCCGGCTGTTACCTTCGCTAAGAACGCAGACGGCTCCGCTAACCAAGGCGGCCACAACGTAGGCGGCCACGGCAATCCATACCAACGTCTCGACGCGCCGGTCCGCATCGAGGATTCGCACGTGGAGTTTATTGATTCGCTGCTCTGGAGAGACTTCATGCCCCCTCGTTTGCTTCTCCGCGGCGACCAAAAGCAATAGCACAACAAGGATTAGATAGTATCTCACCGCGTTTTCGTCCTTTGCCGCTGACTTCCAACTGCACAGCCTGTTTCGTGTCTGGATGACAGCCTCGATTGGCTGGTCATGACCGATCGCAGCGAGCGCCGATTCCTTATCCGCCTTCCAATCGTCAGTCGCTCCGACGGTCAGGGATTCGAGTGCTTCACTCGTGGCTTGTTGCTTCACTGAACAACCGACAAGACAGGACAGCCGATCTTTGAGAATCCGCTCGGAATACGGCAATCGCTTGTTAGTGTCTTGTTGTTGAAATCGGTGCACGGCTAGCTGATCGCTTTCACCGGATTGCTCGGCTTGGACGATCGAAATCGGAACGCACGTGATCCCCGCGCCACCTCGATGTCAATGAATCCGACTCGTTCCAAGCGATCGCCAAACTTAGCCGGATCAGATAGTACCATCGTGTCGCCGATGTGGGCCAAGGCAAAAACCGGCCCCCAGACACTGTCCGTTCCAACGAAAGTCCCGCCCGGACGGAGCACACGCAGCACTTCGCTCAGCATTCGATTCTGAAGCTCAGTCGAAGGAATGTGATGAAGCATGGTGAATGAAGCGACTGCAGAGAATTGGGCTTCCGGGAACGGCATCACGGTCGCATCGCCCTCGATGATGTCGACGTTACAATCCACAAATCGCTTGGAAAGGCCGTTTGCGAGCTGCGGATCAATCTCGAGAGCTGTCAGACGCCGGGTCTTCTGAACGATGTAATTCGTCGTCAGCCCCGGCCCCGGCCCAACCTCTAGGACGCGGTCGCCAAGCACGACGTCCTTCAATGCCCATGGCAGCAGTTCAGCTTCGACGTGACGCCGCCACCAAGCCGACCGACATATCCAGCGATGCAATAGATTCAATGTCGTGCGCCTCCGTGGTTGCCCAGGCCGCTTCGATTCAGATTGGGAAATAAAGCGCGACGTGAACAAAGAGCTAGTTCATTGATCATATCGCAGCGCGAATTAGAAATGAACCTCTAATGCGCAATTGGTCATGCACCGACTACGTACCAGAATACTGCAAATCGGGATAGTCGTTGGCCCTCCTCAGAAACCGGTACAACGGTTGTTGGATAGCCCGTCTCACAATAAGATGGTTGAGAGATCCCTTCGGGCGCTGCGTGCATGTGGCGGTGCCAAAACGACATGAGCCGCCCGGCGCTATGCCCGAAGCGGCTCATTCGTGTGTTGTTTGTAAACTTGGGCCAGCCGGAGATCAGGCTGGCGACCGACGGCATCGCCGGCGGATGGCCAGCAACCCCAACAAGCCAAGGCTCATAAGAGCCGCACCGACCGGCTCGGGAGTGACATGGACCGGCGTAATCGATACGAAGCGCTGACCTCCTACTTCCGTCTGGATGATCCCAGCGCCGTTCGCATTAATCGTCGTCACTTCACCCGCGATAAGCAAGGTGCCAGTGATATTCGGGTCCATCAGGCGGCCATTCGTCGCGACGTGCCCCAGGCCCAAATTATGACCCAATTCATGCGAATTGAGATTGGCGCTTGCGAAATCAATGTCGATGAGCATGTCGTCGCCCGTAACCTCGGCACAGCCGCCGACGACTTCCGGCCCGTCGCAGAAGTTGATCGCGTCAACAAAATACATGGTCGCGGTGTTTGCGGGCACGGCCACAGAGCCGATCAACGCAGTAAGCTCAGCGAGACTGTCGATGCTCAGCAAGCTCGCGTTGTTCAGCGTCACGACGGGGTTGAAACGAATGTCGATGTTGTTTCCCCCAAACGCGGCCTGTGAAAAGACGGCGTCCATTCCGGCTTCAAAAACGTTCGTGTGGGGAATGCTTGTCGCACGAGCGGTCATCGTCATGCAGAACGCGATGACCAAGAAAAGAGCAACAGCGACAGGAGGGTCGAGCCTTCTTCGGGCGACCGTGTTCACTATCATGAGCTACTCCTCCAAACCTCGAAGTCAAGGAAAAGAGTTGCCGAACTAAAATTGGACGAGCACGAATTGGTTCATTAGCGGCGCCAATCGCACATTCGGCTAAGCTTGCTCACGAGCATCCCAACTCGCTTGTTTTCACCCTGGTCAATAGCATTAGGCCAAACCTCACGCTTGTCAATCATTTTTTTAAAAATGCATCTGTAGCGGGGTTTCGTCGGGCACATCGCTCCGACGACTGCCGTTGCTCACAACTTCGCGAATCTTTTGAAGATCGGAAAGCCGTCGCCATGAAGCAGTGAGTCGTGCCGCATAGGATGACCGTTTGCGATTGGGAACGAGACTTCTGCAGTTGGGTGACCAGATTGAGCCGTCGCTTTGCCCGAAGTGTTGCCCGTTGAATTGATCGAATGGGCAACGCCTGGGCAACCTCGCAGCGATGATGCTCGGTTGCCCAGGCCTCCCGCCGACCCTTCGATCGAGCGCAGACTTGAAGGTTATCGACGAGCTTGCCTGGCTCTGAGCGAGGCCGTGTAGAGCTCGTCAATCTGATTTAAGTACGCCTGCGGGTTGGCAGCGATCTTTTCGGTGCACGGCGGACAGCAGACGTACACGATCTGGCCGTCGATGATCGTCCATTTCGGATTCTTGGGGAGCTCCTTCTTCATAACGGGGCACACGCGCTGCGCCTTGGCGAAGTTGGCGTGAATGGTTGCCCAGTGCTGCGGGCTCACCTTGCCCTGCAGGCATGCCTGGCAACAGAAGAAGACGACCTCCTCGCCGACTTTGACTTTGACGGGCGTGCCGTGCGCGCCGAGCTTCTGGCCCGAGACGGGGCAGATTTCTTGGACGGCGATGTGGATTTGATCGCGTTCGGACAGTTCCTGCCCCGAGGCAATCGAATAGGAACCCGCGGCGACAATTGTGAGTGCAAATGTGACGTACCTCATTTCTCAACTCCTTTCGAGAAGGGGACAGAAAACAAACCGGAAATACGGCTCCGCACTTGCTCGGCTAGAGCGAGCAGATCACCCTCGTGATACAGAATCCGTTCAACTTTGGTCAGTTCGACCCAATCCTGATCGAAGACCGTTGGCCAGGCCTGGTACAGCCAGACGCGTTTAGGCTGTCTCGTGAGGCACCACTTGCTTGCCATCAACCAGCCGCTCTCGTCAGGTAGCTCGCAGTTGGCCAGGATCAAATCGGGTATCCCTTCGCAGAGGATTTGCGTTGCCTCATCAGCGGTGGCCGCTCGCTTCACACAAAGCCCCTCTGACGCAAGGACGCTTGCCAGGCCAGCGAAGAACTCATCTCGATGCTCAACAATCAAGACCGTCGATACTTTCCGCAATCGTCGATGATCCGAAGTCAGTTTCACAAAAGCAGCGCCTGTCGCAGTAAGTAGAGATTGGCTCAAGAGCATGGCGTATTCCTCGTTCCTAGCTTTGACTCGTCCTTTGAGGCGCAGCAAATAGTAATGTCAAGTTATCCACCGCAACGGCCGCATCGGCTGCTGCTGCCACTGCTGCTTGGACCACCGCTACCGTAGGAGTCGCGAGTGTAGGTTGAATTTGCAGAATCGTCGACGCTGGTCCGAACGACATCGCTGGCACTGGTGCCTGGTGTGCTTACGCCAGTGGAATTCACACCGCTCAAACGAGCGCTATCTGCCATCACGCCGGTGGCCGGCAGCCTACTTGGACCGACACTGCTCAACGCGGAGCTAGCGTTTACGTTCGCTCGCCGGTTCGCGCAGCCGATTGTGCTGAACACCACGAATGCAAACATCACTGCCAACAACCGGCGTCGCATGTGAAGCTTCCTTGCCATCGTTTGATCTCCTTACAGGATCTGGCTCACGCAGTTTCAGGGAGCCCATCGCTGCCGCCCGGGACGGCAGCGACGAGCAACCAGCGCGAGTCAATGGACGAGCGATCTTTTCTGTCACGACTCTGTCGATCGTCGGGACGCTTGTCCGACTGTTTGTCGCGACCCAAGAGAACCTGGTCTGGACAACGGGTGCGCTGTAGGTAGGGCGCTACGATTGACGCTTTGTACGCACCCAATCTCGAATCCACGAAGAGCGTGGATTAGCAGCGCATGACAGACAAAGCGCGCAGAAGGTCCGAGCTACTCGGATAGGGGGAAACGAGTACGCGTCGGCTGAGCTGATTTCGGTCGCTCGCACTCAGCGGCGAACCGATGACGGCGGCCATCGAGTCAAGACTGACTGGCCGATTCCTGACGCCCAACGCGTCGCTCGGCGGCGATGCCTCATTGTCGGGTACGACGAGCTGTTGCTCATAATACTTGCGACAGGGGCACTCGTCCGGTGTGGTTGGTGGTCGTTTTGCCGGATGCGAATGACAGCAAGAGCCGCTGTCTGGCTTCGTTGCAGGCCGGCAGCACGCATGCTCGCAATCACGACCAAAGACGCGGCTGACCGTGCAGCAGCACAGGCCCGGCCCAGCCAGGGTCATTGCGATCAAATAGGACGTGATTACTCGCCTGAACATAGCGATGCCACCAGCAAAACGACGCGGCGGTTTGCGTCTTCCAAATGGGACTATCGGCATAATTGCCGGTAAACTCAACGCCAATTCCGCAGGCACAAGGATCAATGTGAACCGGCAGCAAGGCATGCAGGCTCAGTAAGCAACAAGGGGACCCAAAAAATCAACCGGCAATGCGCGCTGCTAGCAATTTGCTCCGCGGTGGAATTGAAGCGCAGCCTGTCAATTCGACGTTTGCCTGTTAGAGGAGCCGACTACTGAAGCAGATTGGCTGGTGGATTTGGCCCACAGCTCCGCCACCAGTAAAGTCAAATCGTCGCACGGCGGTTGTCCGTCCCGGAATTCGTGGAGAACGCTGCGCATGAATTCGGCCGCTTCATCCGGCGTCTGCTGCCGACAATCGCCAAACAGTCGCACCAGCCGTTGCCGTCCGAACATTTCCGCTTGCCGATTACGCAACTCATTTACGCCGTCGGTGGTCATCAAAAGTCGCCCGCGAGTCCGAACGGTCACAGTTTCTGCGGCCCAGCTCGCTTCTGGATCGATGCCGATCAACAGGCCCCCTGAGGGCAGCTCACGCAGTCCGCCCTGCTCGTCGAGCAGCCAGGCACTTTCATGGCCGGCGTTGACGTAATCCAATCGCCCGGTTTCCGGTTGGAATCTTGCCAGCGCCATCGTGGCAAAATCCTCGGGCAATGTCAGCGAGGCGAATCGCTGGTTGACAAACCGCATGATGTCGCTCGGCGCCGCCCAACGCTCGGTCGCCTCGGCAAGAAGCGCCTTGAGCATCGTCGCTGCCATGGCAGCGGGGATACCATGTCCGCTTACGTCGGCGATGCATACGAGCGAAGCCCCGTCGGAAAGCGGCAGAATATCGTAAAAGTCGCCGGCCACGTCCTCCGCCGGCTCATGGAAACAAATGACCTTCATCCCCGGGGTGAGGCTTCCGTGTGGCAACAGGTTGCGCTGAATGCGGCGAGCTTTGGAAATCTGCAACGCGCGGCGATGATCTACCTCAGCCAGCGAGGCACTCATGGTGTTGACTGCGTTGGCCAGGTAGCTCATCTCGGCGCTTCTGAACTGTTCGGGACTCGCCTGCGTCCCCAATTCTCCGTCGGCAATACGATGGACCGTGCTGACCAGCCGGTGCATCGGACGAACGACGATGCGCACCAGTGAGAGGTTGACGACTCCCGTGGCCACGATTCCCAGCGCCAAGAGTCCCAACAACCGACGGAGCAAATCTCCCATTGAGGAACGGCGCAACTGGCCAACGGATTCTGCAACATACACGCTAACCTCGCCGCTGGCAAAGGCTCCCACGACGAGTTCATCAGGGCCAAACGGCGTGCGGTGGTCCGGTTCTTGTGCCGCCGCCTGCATGGCTGCAAGCCGATCCGCTGAGGCGCGATGGTGCGCATGCGGTTGAAGGACGACATCGCCGATCTGGGCGACGATGTGGTGTCCCGGCGAGTCGCGATCCTGCATTTGGCCGCAGACCGCCTCGAGGTATTCCTGAACTGCGCCAGTTCCGTGATGGCGCAGGCGGACCACAGCCGGCAGCAGCGCCTTCGCTTCTTCTCCGAGCGAGATGCTTCTTGTGGCGATCCGCTTGCCAAGCTCTCGCTGGTAGTCGTATGCCTGAAAAACCACAACGAGCAGGGCCATCACAGCGTTGACCATTAGCAGCAGCTGAAAGCCGATCGACCGCGGCCGGTTGGTTCGTTGTCCAGTCTCCATCTTGGGCGTGTGGTCCTCGGTTACGATCTCGAAGCGTTACGACCGCTAATTTTCACGCGCGTTGTGCTTTGGATTGTCCTGTTTGGCCGGCACGCCGTCGCCTTCGGGCTTCTGCTTGGGTGCAAAATGTTGAAGCAGCTTGAGCTGTTCGAGATTGGCCGATTTGAGCGCGCGATCGATTTCGGTACAACAACCAGCCACTGACTTTGCGTCGCAAGTGCCCTTGGCGCATTCCTGGTCAAGACGGTCGCTGACTTGTATGGCCTCGGACAAGTGTTTTTGGATTGTCTTCAAATGTTTTGCGACCGTCGGGTCCTCGCGCATCTTCGGGCTCAACCCCTCGTAGTCGTGCCGTGCCGCCTCGATCTCTTTGCGGATCATTTCGGCATGTCCGCGGGCTACGTTGGATGACGGCGAGCTGTCGGACGAGGTAAACCATTTCAGAAGCCGTGCCTCATCACGCGCGTGCGTCTGGTGGACGGCCCCGGACCATGCATGGTAGGCATCCTGCGGCGTGGGGAAGAACTTGCTGTGGGGCGGAACATCGAGGCCATAGGATGGCTGAATTCGACCGCTGCGGAAAGCGCCGGGAGCCGTGTCCGCACCGTAGTCCGCAAAAGCCTCGTTCGACCATTGGGTATCGGGGGTAACGTCTGCGCCGTACTGTTCTCCGGCGGTGAGGCGCGAACCGGCCAACCCTACGAGGAAGAGGGCCAGCACGGTGAGCGATCGATGGGCAATGGGCAATCTGATATTCATCGCAAGCGCTCCTCCCCGCAATTCCAATTGGCTTCGAGCGGGGAAATGACACCGCAATTGGTCAATTGCTGCCGCAATGGCCGCGCCTCGAATCGCTAAGCCGACATCGTCCGCCGAGGCGTTCCTTACGGCTGACGTGTCGGGGCCACGTACTTTTCCGGCGCTCGGTCGAACTTCTGCTTGCATCCGGTCGAGCAGAAATAATACGTCTGCCCTTGGTGTTGTGTCGTGGCGGCAGCCTTCTCAGGCTTGATTTCCATGCCGCATACGGGATCTTTCGCCATGATCCAGTCTCCTTATGGCGCGTTCCAGTCCGTCATCAACTTTGCAAACTGCTGAAATGAACGCGGCTGCCCGACCACACGCCGGGCAGCCGCGGAACGATCCTACTTCTTGGCTCCCGGCTTGGCCGCTTCGCCCGGCATTGGCAGTTTGAAATGCGCCATCAGCTTTTCGTAGTCCGCTTGGGCCGCCTTCAATTCATCTGCGGCCGTCGCACAGCAGTTGTTGACGGTGACTGCATCGCCTTCGCCGGTGGCACACGCGGCCTCGATGTCACCACACATCTCGATGGCCTTCTTGTGGTGCCGGTCGATGGAATCGAGCAGCTTGATCGCGGTCGGATCGTCCTTCACTTGGTCACGCAGCATGGCAAAGTGCTTTTTGGCAGCTTCTAGATTGTGGCGAATCGCATCCGTTTGCTCGGTCGCCACTGCCTTCGGAACCGGCTTGCCGGAGCTTGTAGCCTGTTGCAGAACGCGCGCGTGCTGGTAGGCGTTGCGCTGGTATGCGCCGCCCGACCAGGTGCTATACGCGGAGCGATAGGCGTCGCCGCGAATCTTGCTGCCGGCATCCCGCTGCGCCCAAAGGCTGTTGGCGGTCAGCACAAAGCCTGCCGCCGCGACAGCCATGATAAGCGTTCTCATCGCAAATCCTCCGAAAAGGTTGTGGGGGTGTCCTTGCCATACTTTAGGTCACGCTCGCGGCGGCGGGGCCTTCATAGTCGTGCCTCGGAAGTGATCGACAGCCGCTCTACCTGGTCCTTCAAGCGGCCGATCTCGTCGCGGACTTGGTCGACCTGCCATTGCAGATGCGCCTCCGGCGATTTGACGTTCGCCGGATCGCGCGCCTTGGCAAGGTTCAGACGAGCGATTTCCGCCTTGAGGCGGAGCCGCTCCAGATCGAACTCGTCGACACTACGCGGCACACGCCGATTCATTCCTTCCGCCCGTTGAACTCGCGACTCCGCATCTCTCAAAGCGGCTTCCATCTGGCGAATATGCAGTGCGTGCCAGTGCTGGTCACCCTGCCGAGCGAGGTCGAGCTGCTGCTTGGCAAGTTCAACGTTCCGTTCCAGCCAACCGACCGTGGAATCTGGGATGGTGCGAGCAACACGACGGTTGACTTCTGTCACTCGCCGCAGCTCCGTCTCGGCAAGTTTAAGCTTCGCCTCGGCGATTTGAACGTCAATGCTTGCAGCAGCTCCTTGACCAACACCGGCATGGCGCTTCGTATCGTGATCCCGATCGGCCGCATCCTGCGAACTTGCCAGCAATGACGTTGCCGCAATGGCTACGGCAGTTATGACACAAATGCGCATCATATTTCTCCCCTTTGACGATCTCACGAGTCGTCGCACTGGTAGCACGGAACTTCAAGAAGATTCACGACTCGCTGGACACCAGGGACCCGGCGCGCGAGTTCCGTCGCCATCTGCTTTTGATAGAAGCTGCCGACCTTGCCGGCCAAAACCGTATAGTCTGTCTTCACCTCGATACGCACGCCGCGCAAGGAGGGCATATTTGCTGCGTCAAACAGATCTCGAATTCGTCGACCAACGTCGCGGGCCGTTTGGGAGAGGCTTTCGTTTGCCTGCATCGTATCGCTCCTTGCCTGCAAGCGATGCACCATGTGGCCGCCGTGACAACGGTCGATTCTTCAAGCCCGTGGTCTCGCTGGCCAGCGATTGCGAGGTCGTTTGGACTGCTCGCCGGGTCTGCCTCTCCAAAAATTAGATGCCCGACGCGGTCCATTCCTTCGTAATAAAAGGAGACTGGGACGGTCCAAGCAACAAGCTGCGACGCGCGGATTCGCACGGATGTGATCGATTCCGCTCACTCTAAGATGGAAGAAACGGCCATTGCGCATCCGACCAGTCGCCATCTAGCCGAAGGGACGAGTTCGGGGGCACCTTCACGGCGAAGAATCCGTTGTGTTGGAGTCTCTAACTAAACACCAGGACCGAAGTGGCACCATGATTGCGGTTCGGCGGAACCAGCCGCCGACCCACCTTGGAACGCAAACCGATGTTGACCCAAACCAAGCTTGCCGAGCTGTATCGTCGCCGAGCCAAGCGATACGACTTCACGGCAAACCTGTACTACCTGCTTGGCTTCCGCGAGTGGAAGTACCGTAAGAAGGCCGTCGCGACGCTTGCTCTACAACCGGGCGACACCGTCGTGGAAATCGGCTGCGGCACCGGCTTGAACTTTCGGCTCTTGGAGGAGGCGATTGGGCCGCGCGGAAAGATCATCGGCGTCGACCTGACCGATGCCATGCTGCACGGGGCAAGAGCTCGTATCGAGCGAGAAGCGTGGAGAAACGTCGAGCTCGTGGAATGCGATGCTGGGCGGTACGAGTTTTCCCGAGAGGTCGATGCCATCATCTCAACATTCGCGCTGACGCTTGTGCCCGAGTTTGACGATGTGATCAAGCATGGCGCTCAGTCGCTGCGACCCGGCCGGCATTGGGTGGTCGCTGACTTAAAGATGCCGGATAACTGGTTTCGGCATCTTTATCCCTTGCTGCTTCCGCTTTTTCGTCCCTTTGGCGTCACGCTCGATTTGGCGGAGCGCCATCCCTGGGAATCGATGGAGAAGTACCTGAAAAACGTCACCGTCGAGGATTTTTTTCTCGGGTTCACCTATATCGCCAGCGGCGAAGCGTGACGTTGCTGCCGCTTGCGAACAATGAGGGCTATGCGACCTATTTCTCCAGTGTCACGGTCTGTCGGTCCTTGGCGACACTTACTGCCCAGCCGCGCTTGCGGATGGCCCGCGCCAGCGCTTCCGACCCAGCCTTCTCACCATGCACAATGTACGTGTGGTGGGGCGGCCGTCGGAAACCATCGAGCCAGCGCGCGATTTCAGTTTGATCGGCATGTGCCGAGAGGCCATCCAGCGTTTCCACGTGGGCGCGAACAGGAATGTCCTGGCCGTGCATGCGGAGAAACCGTGCGCCATCTTGCAACGACCTGCCGCGCGTGCCGGCAGCCTGAAAGCCTACCGTTAAGACGGTTGTCCGCTTGTCGGGAAGCCGCTGCTTAAGGTGATGGACAATACGACCGCCTGTGGCCATGCCGCTGGCGGCAATGATGATAATCGGCCCCGTCTTGTGATTCAGCGCCTTCGATGCTTCGGGGGTGCGGGTGAACTGGTAGGGCTGACAACAGAGTGGGCATCGATCCTTGTCCATCAGCAGCTTCATGTCGATATCGTGGTCTTCGGGATGATCGCAGTAAATCTCGGTCACATCGGTGGCCATCGGACTGTCGATATAAGTGGGCACGTGGGGAATCTGCCCGGCATCTTCCAGCTCCCGCAGGCGCCAAATCATTTCCTGCGTTCGCCCTACGGCAAATGCAGGAATTAAGAGTGCCCCATCGCGAGCTACGGCGCCATTCACGATGCGGGCCAGTTGCTTGCCGACGTCGCCCTCGGGATGCGTGCGATTGCCATAGGTCGATTCGACAAGCAGGACGTCGGCGGCCGTCACCAGCTCAGGGTCGCGGAGCATCGGTCGGCCCCAGCGGCCCAAGTCGCCGGAAAACACGAGCGCTAGCGCATCGTCCCCAATGCGCAGCCCGATCGTGGCTGAGCCGAGGATGTGGCCAGCGCGGCGGAAGATCGCTGTCACGCGGGCCGTAACTTGAAATGCCTCGCCGTACATCTGCGGCTTGAGCAGTTTCAAAACCTCTTGCGCGTCGCGGCCCGTGTAGAGTGGCTCAGCTGGGTGATGCTTGGAAAAACCTTTGCGGTTGGCGTAGTCCGCCTCTTCCTCCTGAAGATGAGCCGCGTCTGGCAAGAGAATCTTCAGGAGCGATCGCGTCGCGGGCGTGCAGTATACTGGCCCACGAAATCCACGACGCGCCAGCAGCGGCAGATAACCGCTGTGGTCGATGTGCGCATGGCTCAGCACGACTGCGTCGATCTGCGACGGCTCGAAGGGTGGATCGTGCCAATTGCGCAGACGCAATTCCTTCAACCCTTGGAACAATCCGCAGTCGAGCAGAACCTGGCGGCCGCCGGCCGTCACGAGGTGCTTTGACCCGGTTACCGTACCGGCGCCACCGAGAAACTGAAGCGTAGGCGCGTGTGACCGCACGGGTCTGATTTAATCCTTCTTCAACTTGGCCAGGTACTCGTCGGGGTTGGCAAGCAGTTTGTCCTTGCACTCGCTGCAGCAGATCCACACGTCTTGACCGTTCACATCGATCTTCAAGGGCGCGCCCATCGTGCCCAGCATCTCGCCACTGACCGGACAGAAATGTTGCTGTTCGGCCGTCGCGCGATCTTCGGGCGAAAGCTTGGCAAGTTCCACTTTCATCTTTTCCATTGCCGATTGGCCGCCGGGGGCGCTGTCGGTATGATGCCCGTGCTCAGCATGATCCCCATGGCCTTCGTGGCCTGCGTGATCGCCCTGGCCGTCCGGCTGACTTTCGGTCGATGTGGATTCCGGCGCCTGTGTTGTGGGCGAATCGGCAGATGAACTACAACCCATGATATACAGAAGAGGAACGGCTACAGCGGCAAGCAATGTCAGTGACAACCGCGTCATGTGAAATCTCCTTGTGCTGGGAAGTACGAGGCACCTCGCGAGGGTTTGATGCATGATCGGGCCAAATTCTTCACAAGATGAGGCGTTCGGTCAAGCTTGGCCAAGTAGGCTCTCAACGATTGATCGGTTATGCTCGGGAGAAATAGGTTTTTGTTCCCTGAGATTCGATGGCTTCGCTGATTCGATTGAGCGCATGAGCATAGGCTGCTGCCCGCATCTCGCAGTTCTTGCTGGCCATCAGGTCGTGAATCGCGTTGAATTCACGAGCCATGATGCGCTGCAAACGCTCGTGCACCTCGTCTTCCGTCCAGTAGTAGCCGGCCCGGTTTTGGACCCACTCGAAATAGCTTACGGTCACGCCTCCCGAATTGGCTAGGATATCTGGCACGACAGTGGTGCCCTTACGTGCCAGGATCTCGTCGGCACCGCTGGTCGTCGGCCCGTTCGCCACTTCAATGATGAAGGGCGCAATGACTCGATGAGCGTTTTCAACTGTGATTTGGTCTTCGAGCGCTGCCGGAATCAACACATCGACGTCCAGCTCCAGCAGTTGCTCGTTTGTGATTACATCCCCCGTGACGTTGTCTGTTGGTCTGCACTCGCACTCGACGTGCCCGCACACCGGACAGTCACAGACGCTCCGCGTCTCATACACGTCCGACAACGATTTACGCTGCTGCTTCAATTCAATCGCGCGCGGAATGTCCAGCCCCTCTTCTCGGAAGATTCCACCGCGCGAATCGCTAATGGCCACGATCTGATAGCCGCCGGTATGCAGCAACCGAGACACGTGCTTGCCCGCATTACCAAATCCCTGCACCGCGATGCGCACATCCCGTGGCTTCCAGCGGTGCAGACGCTCCAGCTCCTTAATGCAGTAGTACGCGCCGCGGCCGGTGGCGTCCTCGCGACCAAGGCTACCGCCAAGAGGAATCGGCTTGCCGGTAATCACCGCTGGCGTCCGCCGCCGCCGAACCTTTGAGTATTCATCCATCATCCAACCCATAATCATCGAGTTGGTGTAGACGTCGGGGGCCGGAATGTCCGTTTCCGGTCCGATGAAGTCTGCGATCTCTTCGATGAAGCCGCGACTGAGCCGCTCCAATTCCATCCGTGACAGCTCCTTGGGGTTGACCACGACCCCTCCCTTGGCGCCGCCAAACGGGATGCCGACCACTGCGCATTTGCATGCCATCCAAAAGGCAAGCGCCTGCACTTCGCCGAGATTCACGTTCGGATGAAAACGGATACCGCCTTTCGCCGGCCCGCGCGTGTCATCGTGCCGTACGCGGTAGCCTTGAAACACGCGCAGGCTACTATCGTCCATCCGTACGGGGATCGAAACCTGTAGGATGGCCTTGGGATACTTCAGTTTCTCCAGCGCCTCGCCGTCAATCGTGGCAATTTCAGCGGCCGAGTCCAACCGCTTGAGCGCATCCTTGAAGATTCCGTCTGGGCTGAGCTGCGACATCGGTGGTTGCTGCTGCCAGGGCTTGCACGTTGGTATGACGCACACCTACAGGTTAGATGCACGGCCCGGCCCAATTCTTCGGGATTAGGACGTTTGTGTTCGGGAATCTGGGCAATAGCGATTCAACGGCGGTTGCAAACGAAACCATGCCGTTGAAAAGCCAGCCTTGACACGAACTGACAGCCTGCGTTACCCGTTACCCAGCATGACGATCGCAGTGACGCGAAAAGTGACGATTTCAGCAATTGCGCGGCGCATCGGGGTCGATAATACAAATAAGGGTGAACTCGCGGCTCATCGCCGCTCAACCGAAGCACGATCATGAAACGGCTGCTTGCACACATCTCGAAGAGCCTGGTGCTGCTAACAGTCATCCTGCTGCCGGTCGAACAGGCATGGTCGGCGACCTGCTGTTGCCGCGGTGATTTCGGTCGTGCTGTGCAATCGGCGGCCGGCTCTCAGAAAAGCTGCTGCTCGCGAAGCCAATCCACTTGCTGCGGCACTGCAAACAGCCAGCAGGGTTCGTGCTGTCATCACGGCCAGCCAGAATCCGGCTCAAAGCCGTGCCACTGCTCGGGCGGATGCTACGGCGGCCACGATGCGCTCGATGTCGGCGCTCCAGCCACGTTCCGAACGCCTTCGGATGATGAGTTGGCTGCTACCGCGATTCAGACGATCGCGCTAGATGCGGCCATCGAGATGGCGCCCGACTCACTTCGAAGCACATTCTCTCATCGCTCGACCGGCGGCTTGCAGCGCTGCGTGCGTCTGTGCCGTTATCGGCTCTGATCTCTCTCCTTCAATGTGCAGTCGCGGCGCTCGACGGCCGTGGGCTGTCCGTTGCCTCTCGACGCCAGGAATCGTCATTTGATTCCGCGTCTCGTGAACTTTCGTTGAAAGTTTTCAGCATCGAACAAATGCCGTGCAAGCGGTATTCATAGAAGGAGAAGAACCATGATTATGCAGCTTTCGCATCAAGTTGCTGGCTGCCCGATTTGTGGCCGCCCAGTGGAAGTCAAATCGGAATACGTTGGCCGCGAACTGGCTTGTGGGCACTGCCAGGGTCATTTCGTATTGTCCGAGACCTGCGATGGCGGCCTGAGTACTGCCGCAACACACGGAATAAGCTTGCTCGAACGCGCGAACCGATTGCTTCGGTGGTCCGGCCGGCGGACTGACTTCACGGCGTCGGACCAGACCGATCGGTGGCCGGAATCGTCCGTCCGGGACAATAGCGATCGTTCGCAGTGCATCCATGAAACGTTCGTTGAAGACGACTGCCAGCCAAGTGATGAGCAGCAGCCGACGATGCTATTGGTCGAACACCGCGACGAGGTATTTGCCCGCGTCGCAACCGACATGGCACTGACAGGAAGTAAGATCATCCGCGCCAGATCAGCGACCGAGGCACTGAAACTGTGCGGCACGTACGAGCCAGCTTTGGTCGTCGCGAATCTTGATCTACCGGACCAAAGCGGTTGGCTACTGGCCGGAAAGTTGCAGTTCATCGACGGCGGCGTCCGCGTCTGGCTCTATCATCACCAGTCACGCAGAAATGACGAGCGGACGGCCGAGTACCTGCAAGTTGACGAGTTTCTCGACTATGGCGGCGACCTGCTCGGCCTTTCGGAAACGATCGTCGAACTGTTGACCGACTGGCATGAGCCGACCAGCGCCGTCCACGATCCCTGCGTCAACTTCAACACACCTCGTAGTAACTGCAGGAAGCCCCAGCAGGAGGTGCCAAATGTTTAGGGCCGCTTTAACTCGGAGAATGATCGTAGTGTTGCTCGTGATTGGTCTGCTAGCAGGCATAGCGACAGTATGCATGAACTGACAAGAGCTGTACCGGAGACAAACATGGTCAAGTGGGTACAAACGCCGGCTCGGTCAGCAATTACTCGGGCCGACTTCGCGCAACGATCTGCCGCGCCGCACAGACGCGACACAGCAACGCATTCAGATTGTAAATCGCAACTTAAGGAGACGATCATGCGACAACTAAAACTGCTGTGCACGGCCCTTGCCGTGAGCTGCTTTGTCATACAACCGGACGGTGCGGCAGCCCAAAACAAAATTCGTCGACTGCCACCGGTTCAAATCGGAGTTGATGAAGACATCCTCATGGAATTCGTAGATGAGCCGTGCCGAAATTTCGAAGCTGCGAAAGAAGCATTTGCACGTGGAGAGAGCAGCCGGTCGGCGCATTACCTGCGCATCGCGACGGCGTTCCTGCGATTGGAGTCCGCCCGGGCGACGGCAGATGGCAAGCCCCCGCTCGACGCGTCAGTCTTCGAGCTTCAGCGTCTGGCGCTCGCAGTAGAGAACAATCAAGTGCGTACAGTTGACATGCTTCAAGAAGCTTTTGCCCGTGCCCATTACGCCTTGGCCGGCCATCATTGCATCAAGAGTGCTCACCGATGTTGCCAACCATCAGCCTTCGGCGACAAACAACAAATGAATCGCGTCGGACACGATCTAAAGGCCGCTGCAAATCACCTCGAGCGCGGCGCGTTTTGGGCCGGTGGCGGACTCGACGAAGATACCCGCAAGGCATTGAGTGCGACCCAATCGTCCGCCGAGCAACTGATTCAGATCCGGGAAGTTCCCCAGGGTGAAGTTGTCCAGGCGATTCGGTCGGTACGGGACAAATTCCAAGACGTCACGGGACGGAGAATCATGCTGGCCCCGCCGCTGGCCGGAGATGACAAACTCGGTCCCTCAATCGTTCGTTAAACGTCGCCATGCCTGGGAAACCTGGGACATTATGGATGGTGCAAACGCCGCGATTACGGAAGGGAGGTTGTCATGGGAAAACACTGAAAACGGACCCTCGTTCTTTTTGAGCGTGCGGAATCGCACGGGGAGGCTTCCGGTTGGCCCAGATTTCGTTTCCCTTTGCCCTTCGAACACCACGCGCAAGCGGCTCGTACCCAAGGGCATGAGAATTGCGTGAATTGGCCGGGTAGAACGATCCCTCCGGGCCGTGCGTTCATGCGAAAGGGCTTGTATGACCATGCGCTCCCGCCACCAACCTCGAAGGATCGCCGCCCACGATGCATCTAACAGGGTGGATCGAGGAGCGAACGTATGGCGGAATGCGGACGATTCAGTGGCCGAAATTGTCGCTGGCTGTCAGCGCGGGGAGCGGTATTTCCAGCGACGGCTTTACGAGCTGTTCCACGTTCGGGTTTTTCGGCTCGCGGTGCGGCTGGTCGGGCAGCAAGACGCGCCGGACGCCATGCAAAACGTGTTCCTCCAAACCTTCCGCAACATTTCGCAGTTTTCCGGTCGCGCCCAGTTCGCGACTTGGCTCTACCGTGTGACCCTCAACGAGTGTCTGCAATTCCGACGACGGCGATGCCGACGCAAGTGCGACTCCCTTGTGATCGAGCCGCTCGACGGTTCGCCGGCTCACGTGCAGCGAGTCCAATACCGCGATCTGTTGGAGCAGGCTCTGGCAGCGATCGACCCGGCGTTGCGGGCGATCTTCTTGTTGCGCGAGGTCGACGCACTGTCGTACGCCGACATCGCCGAGGCCTTACAGGTGCCTCTTGGGACAGTCGGTTCTCGATTGAATCGGGCCCGCGATCAACTAAGGGAGAAACTCCTTGATCTCGGCTGGGAGCCCAACGATGGACTGCTCGACCGCTCGGGAACTGCTGTCGGCCTTTCACGACCACGAGCTAGGACCGGAGTCTGAAGCCGAAGTGCGAAAGCACGTCGAAGCGTGCTTAAGCTGCAGCGCGGCGCTGGCAGACTTCAACGCATTGTCACGGATGGTGGGGCACCTGCGCGATCCATTGGTGCCTCCGAACATCTGGCCCGTCCTTGAAGCGCGACTTCAATCTGGTCGCACCAGTGCCGATCGACGGCACATCCGCAGGCGCCTGGTAACGATTGCCATCGCAGCGTCGCTAATCGTGGCCGCATCGATCGGGCTGGTTGCGTATTTCGCGCAGTCCAGCGGCTACCAGCAGCACGTTGCCGCTGCGGGTCTCGCCCGCTTCCTGGAGGAGTTCGACCACAATCCCGATCGGGCCCAGAACCTGCTGCTGGCCAGTTACAACGGCCGGGCCGTGAACCTGGCTCAGGCAGCGCGCTTGGCGCGCTATCGGCCGGTTGCGCCGGGCAATCTTCCGGGCGGCTTCTCCCGCAGCGGGACCTATGTTTTAGAGATGCCCTGCTGCACCTGTGTGGAGACGGTCTACAAGGACGGCGATGGCCAAGTCGTTGCGGTTTTCGAGCACGAGAACGACGAGTCCCTGTGGATTGGAGGTCGACCGACGATTACTGCCATCTGCAACGGCAGGCCAACAAGACTGATTCAGGTGGATGGCCACTTCACCGCCACTTGGAAGAGTAATGGGCGGCAGATCACGGTCGTCGGGGCGCGTGGCGTGGAACAACTACCTCGTTTAATGGCCGCACTCGACAATGTCAAGCTGCCCAATGGGAGCGAGAGCGCAGCTGTCCAAGGCAGGCAATTCTGGTTGCGAAAGGAGAGACAAGATGCGACACCCTCAGAAACCTAGAAACGTGCGTGGCTCTGCGCTCCTCGTGGCGGCGGCATTGTCGGTAGTGTCCGTCTTTGGGTGGGCGGCGAATGCGATTGCGCAAGATGAACTTTCGACAAACCAAGAGCTGATCGACGAGCTCCAAAAGCTCCAGGACAGAATCGTGCATCTCCAAGCTGTGCTGAAGCAAGACCATAAAGGCGCGACCGCCGCGGCTACTAAGGAACGCACGCAGGACGCATCGGCGGACGGTTCAGCGGGCGTTCGCATTGCCCCCCGATATCGGGAATGCCTCCAGTGCCATCAGACGCGCCCGAGCGGTCCGCTGCCGGCGAGCCATTTGGTCGCATCCGGGACCCAACCGGCAGCCCCAGGCAAGCGCATGGGGATGATGGGCAAGGGCATGGGGATGATGGGTGATAGTCGCATGGGAATGATGCGCGGCGAGCATATGGGCGGCGGCCAAGGCATGGGAATGATGAGCGGCATGGGCGGTGGTTCTGGCATGGAAAAGATGCAGGGTATGGCCGGCGGCTGCGGTGGCATGTCCGGGATGAAGGACTCGCAGGCGGGCGCCGAGGGCATGGCCGGCAAGGGCATGATGGATGATCAAATGGAAATGTCCGCAATGATGGGTATGGGCGGCATGGGCCATGGTCGACAGGCGGGCGGGGCGATGTCACGGATGCGTCAAGCGGCGCAACTGCCAGGATTCCCAGGCGCTTCGCACATTTACCACATCGGCGCCACCGACTTCTTTCTCGACCATCCCGAGCACATCACGCTTTCCACTGAGCAGCACGCGGCACTCAATCGCCTGAAGCAAAAAGCGCTTCTGCAGAAGTCCGCCTCGCAACGCAAGATCGACCAGGGAGAACAGGAGCTCTGGGAGTTGACCGGCAGCGACGAGCCTGACGCCGATGCGATCGAGGCAAAGGTAGAGGAAATCGAAAAGCTCCGGGGCGCGCAGCGGTTGGCGTTCATTCGGTCTATCGGAAAGGCGGCAGGCTTGCTCACCGACGAGCAGCGTCAGGCATTGTTGGGAATGTCCGAACCCACGGCCGGCCATTCCGGCGCGCATGCCGGCCACGACCACGAGTCAAACGACGCAGACGCACGGTGACGCTTCGTCTGTGAGCAGCAGATACCGTGCGCGAGCCAAGCAAGGAGTCCAATCATGAACGCAAAAAGAAAACGGGCGCAGCAAACCGTTTTTCAGTGCCATGTGCCAACTGCGGGGACGGTTTTCCTCGCCGGCACGTTCAATGACTGGAACACAGAAGCGGCAGCCATGCAAAAGGATGCCGAGGGGAATTGGAGTTTGGCCCTGTCCCTGCCGAAGGGGCGATACGAGTTCAAGTTTGTGATCGACGGCCAATGGTGCTGTGAGCCTGGTTGTGATGGGACGAACCGTGAGTGCCCCAAATGTGTGCCGAACCCTTTCGGTACGATGAACCGTGTTGTCGACGTCGCATAATTCTCCCCGGCACAATCGCATTCAAAGAGTAATGTAGCCGCGATTTGCCAATCCGGAGCAATGTTCACCCCTTAACTCAGAATGGAGGAGTCACACTCATGACTACGATAATTAGTCACGTCAGCCGGGCCCGCTTCACTCCGGGACTCGCGATCGCCTTGGCGTTGGTGGCATCGTGGTCCATTGCCGCACGAGCAGCGGACGAAGAACACGACGCACAACATCGCCATCATGTGGCGCACCTGAATCACATTAAAACTCAAGCAGACGCCGAAGCCCTGAAGCCGGGCGACTCGATTGCGATGGCCTGCAGTATGTGCAAGCACGTGATGGTCCAGCAGGTAACCAAGGACAGCTCGCACGTCAAGCTGATGACGATCGGCCAAAAGCACAAATGCGTTTGCGGCGGTATCGTCACGGTCATCGGCACCGGCAAAGGCAAAGGGAAGAACGAGGAAGTGAACCACGTTTGCTCGAAATGCGGTGACAAGGCCATGTTTGTCTGCGCGACGAAGCCTGGCAGCGGCGCCGAGCATCATCACTAAGCTGACAAAACGAAAACCGATACTGCCACTAGGGTCTCGCCCAAGCGTCACCAACGGAAGCAGTGCCCCAAATGGTGCAGGATTCTGCGTTCGATGAATCGCGTGATCGAGGTGTTGTAGCGATGGACAAACGCGTGTGCGAGCGTTCGCGCGCCAGACGGCTGGTTCGCCTTGCCGCGATCGTTGCCTGCGCTAGCTTGGCAATCGCGCGTCCGGTCTATGGCCAAATGTCGGCCGAAGAACACGCCAAGCATCATCCTGGCCAGGCGGGACCTCCGGGCGCGGCCGGCAAGGAAGGCGGCATGGCCGGAATGATGGAGGGCATGATGGAAAAGATGGGCGCGCCCAAGCCCAAGGAGCTGTACCCGCGGCTGATGGACCTGCCTGATTTGCCGCCCGAAGAGCGAAACGCGATTGAGCGCGAAGCTCACCAGCGGATGATTGACGGCGGTGCACTGTTATCTGAGGGCATCGACCAGTTGTCCAAGGCTGCCCCGAGCGATGACTTTGCCGCTATGCAGGCGGCGACGGCAAAGATGCGCGAGGGGCTGTCGCAATTCGAGAGCGGCCTGGCCGCCCATCGCGCCCTGGCCGAAGGCAAAGCACCGCGGAACGTAGCTCTGCGATGGTTCAAACACGAAATGAACTTGCTGCCGGCCGCCGGCTCGCAGCCCGGGGGCTTCCGCTTCTGGGGCATGACCGCCTTTCACACGGCTGTCATGGCCGGGCTAGTGCTGTTCGCCGTAGCGATGATTGGAATGTACTACTTCAAAATGCAGCGGGCCTCGCACCTGCTGCAGGACTTGACGGGTGGCGCGGCACCATCCCTCGCAGCGCGAGGCATCGCGCCGGTGCGCGCTGCGCCGAGCGCGGCTGACCAGAGTCCCACAGGTTCTGCCCAGCCAGCCGCCAGGAAATGGTCAGGCAAACTCCGTGTGGCCCGCATTTTCCAGGAGACCCCTGATGTAAAGACGTTTCGGCTAATGAATCCCCTGGGCGGCGTGCTGCCCTTTAGCTTTCTGCCCGGACAATTCTTGACGCTCACCGTCACGACGGACGGCAAGCCCGTGAAACGTGGATATACCATCGCCTCGTCGCCAACCCAGCATGACTACTTGGAGATCACCGTCAAGCACAAGGAAGGAGGCGAAGTTTCTGGCTTCCTCCACAGCGGCGTTCGCGAGGGCGATTTGATCGAATGCTCCGGCCCTTCGGGCGCGTTTGTGTTCACAGGACGAGAGTGCAAGTGCATCCTATTGATCGGCGGCGGCGTAGGGATCACGCCGCTGATGAGCGTTCTCCGCTTCCTGACCGATCGCAGTTGGCCGGGCGACATTTACCTGCTCTACGGCTGTCGCACGCAGCACGACATGATCTTCCGCGAAGAGCTGGAGTATCTCCAGCGCCGCCACAGCAACTTGCGGGTCGTCATCACGTTGTCGCAGCCCGAGGGGACCGATTGGAAAGGGCCGACGGGCCGGATCAGCAGTGAGCTGATCAGCCAATCCGTTCCCGATCTTGAATCACGATACGTGCACATCTGCGGCCCCATGCCGATGATGGAAGGGGTCAAACAGATGCTGGGCAAGCTCGGCGTTCCGCGCGAGCGCGTGAAGACCGAGGCCTTTGGCCCGGCGCTGGGTAAACCAGAACCTGCGCCAGCTGCGCCCGGCGAGGCGGAGCGGCGACGTCCAAAAGTCGCGCTGCCGACCGTCACCTTTGCCCTGTCGGACAAGGCGGCTCCCTTGCCGCCCGATCAGTCGGTCCTGGAAGTGGCCGACGAGATCGGCGTCGACATCGACAACTCGTGTCGCGTCGGAACCTGCGGGCTGTGCAAAGTGAAGCTCCTGTCCGGCCAGGTAACCATGGCCGTCGAGGATGCCCTGACGCCGGAGGACAAAGCCGCGAACATTGTTTTAGCTTGCCAGGCGAAATCAACGGACAACGTTGAGGTGGAGGCCTGACATGAAAGAGCGCGAAGGAGTTGTCGTCAGTGGATTGGTCGCCCTGTTTCTCATTCTCTGGCTGGGCTTTTTCGTCCACCGTTCTCCTTGGTTCGCGGGAAGCTCATGGGGCGGCGTCCTGGCGGTGTCCGGCTCAGTGCTGATGCTCGTTCCATTAGTCTATTTGATTATCAAGCGCATACCGCCGCTGAAGCGAGCCGTGACGAAACGGGTTTCGATGCAGACGTTGCTGGCCTGGCATATCTACGCCGGCATCCTGGGTCCGATCCTGGTGCTGCTGCACACGGGTCACAAGTTCGACAGCCCCCTCGGGATCGGTCTGACAGCGATGATGCTGCTGGTCGTCCTGAGTGGCTTCACGGGGCGCTACCTGATGAAGCAATTTTCGCTGACGATCCGCGACAAGAAGGAGCTGCTGACGCGGCTAGAGCTCTCCTATCGGCAGACGGCCACGGACCTTGCCGCAACTCCCGAGCTGGTTGCCGCGCTACGTCCGCTATCGGGTTTCTGGCCCCGACTTCTGGCAGCCTTCATGGTGGCTGCTCCTGGATCTGGGCAAGCGGCGCTGCCGGTGCGCGCGATACGGCTTTCCGAATCCATAGCCGACGTGGAGTACGCCATCAAGACCCACGAGAGCTTCAAGTCGTGGTTTGCCTGGTGGCTGAAGTTCCACATCGTCATCAGCTTTGTACTTTACGCCTTGCTGGCGCTGCACATCTGGTCGGGCGTCTATTTCGGGCTGAGGTGGTTTTCATGAAGTTGTGGCCCTTCATTCTCGTGGCGGCCGCGCTACTGGTGGCACTGTTTGTGGCGCCCTATCTCCTCGGAAGTCATCCCGGTGGCGAGCGTGCCAGTCTGCTCGACAAGACAGCCTGGCAGCGCATGGCCATTCCGGGACAACTGTCGAGTGCGCATGCGTTTTTGGAACACAACTGCACCGCGTGCCATACGCCCGTCAAAGGTGTTGAGGCCGCCAACTGCATCGTCTGCCACGCCAATAACGAGTCGTTGCTCCAGCGCCAGCCCACCGCGTTCCATGCAAATATCGGCAATTGCCAAGAGTGTCATCGCGAACATCTTGGAGAGGACCAACCACTGACGCAAATGGACCACTCGGTGTTGAGCAGGATTGGAATTCGACAGCTTGAGTTGTCGGGAAGCGGCTCGGCCGCCGTTGCGGCTGACGATCAGAGTGCTCAAATCGGTCGGGGATTGTCAGCGTGGATCGACTACGCCCGCGATCATTCCATGGTGGGCAACCCGCACCTCCGTCCAGAGGAAGCCTTGTTAAACTGCTGGAATTGCCACGCGAACGACGACAAGCATTTCCAGCTCTTCGGTCGCGATTGCTCCCAATGCCACGGCACAGACCGTTGGACGATTGCAGAGTACCGACACCCGTCTGTCACCTCCGTGGACTGCGCCCAGTGCCATCAGGCCCCGCCAAGCCATTACATGATGCATTTTCAAATGATCTCGATGAAGGTGGCCCGCCAACCAAGCGCCAAGGTGAACCAGTGCTACAAGTGCCACCAGACAACGTCGTGGAACGACATCAAGGGTGTGGGATGGTACAAGCACCATTAGAATCCGCAATCGTTGAACGCGGAGCAACACACATGAAGCGATTCAACCCCTTCCCGTCGGTAGCAATTCTTCTGCTCATCTCGGGCATCCTGGTGATGGCCGCCAATCGAGGTGACACACAAGAGTCCGCCGATCAAGGCATTGGTTCAAGCGGTGTCGGAAAACTCAAAATGCCGGAATCGCTGCGATTGCGGCACGAGGCGTTCAAGGCACAATTCGTGAGGGCAACCAAGGACCGTGGGAAGGTCGGCGAGGCCGCCCGCGAAATCGAGCAGTTGGCAAACGCGCATTTCGCGAAGGCGAAGGATGTGTTTCCAGCGCTGGGGTTTTTGCCGCAGTTAGCTGATGGCAAAGTCACTCCGCAGATGGCGGACGCAGGCAAGATCGCAGACAACTTGCGCACATCTCTACCGCAAATACGCAGAGAACACCGAGCCCTTGTCGCAGGACTCAAAAAGATCGCGGAAGCCGCCCGACAAGAAGGGAAGATCGAATACCAGCACTTTGCAGAGAGATTGATCTGGCACATTCAAGAAGAGGAGGAAGTTCTGTATCCAACTGTGCTGCTAGTCGATGAGGTTGTGAAGCCGAAGCTTGAACACAAATAGCCATATCGGCATTTCTTATCGTTTCGACGCTCGAACACCAGAAACGGCTTTCAAATCATGAGGAGAAATAGCAATGCACTGGTACGACGGGGGATGGGGCATGAGCGGCGGCGCGATGGTCTTGTGGACTTTGGTGATCGTCGCCGTGGTGATCGTGCTGGTGCTCTTCGTTGCTCGCAGCGGAGGTTCGTCACAGCGTCCGAGGAGCCTGAGCGACTCGCCCGAGGAGATCTTAAAAAAACGCTACGCCCGTGGCGAGATCGACCGCGATGAGTACGAACAGAGGCTCAATGACTTGCGTCGCTAACGGCTTGGGGCGGCCACAAGATTACCTGAGGAACATCCGGAATGCTGGAAGATTACACATTACCGTGGATGCACCTCCTTGCCGGCTCGATTCAGATATGTGCCGCCGTGATTATCGGCCTGGCGGCCATCCAAGCAACGGTACAGTCGATTCTGATCTTCTTCCGCCGCGACACGCGCGAGCCGGACACGGAGCAAGTGCGGCTGAAACTCGGTCGCTGGCTCGTTGTTGCCCTGGAATTTCAGGTCGCGGCGGACATCCTGCTGACGGCCATCGCGCCGACCTGGGACGAGATTGGTCAACTGGCGGCGATCATAGGCTTGCGTACGCTATTGAATTTCTTCTTGCAGAAGGAGATCGAGCGAGCGGCGCAGAGCAAAACCAATTGATTGACACTTTGTGGAATCTTGGCACCGAGTGACGTTTGCAACGAAAACCCCAAACTGGAGCAAACGATTATGCTCCCCAGAATCGCTGTCGGCCGCCATTGCTGCGCGCCCTCGACAAATGTCGAGAACTACCGTCCCTTAGTCGGCGACGACCTGATTGACGAGATCCACGAACTAAGCCACGACCTCAAGGATCTTCGCCTCTGCCAACTGAACGCTACCGCGAGTGGCGGTGGCGTCGCGGAACTGTTGGGCCGCCAGATTCCGCTCTATCAGGCGCTGGGAATCCACGCGGAGTGGCGAGTCATCCACGGAGACCAGGAGTTTTTCACGATTACCAAGGCGTTCCACAATGCCCTGCAAGGCGCGGAATGTCGCCTCACTTCTTCGACTAAACAGGAGTACTTAGAACACAATCGTATTAGCGCCGAAATGTTGGATGGTCCGTATGACGTATACATTGTCCACGACCCACAACCGGCGGCGTTGCGGCACTTCAAGAAGAACGACAAGAGCAAATGGATTTGGCGTTGTCATATCGACAGCTCCACGCCGAACGCGGAGGTATGGCAGTTTTTATGCCCCTATGTCGAAGCCCATGACGCGGCTGTATTCACTACCCATGCGTTCGAGCCTCCGGACTTGGACATGCGACGGGTCGTATTCATTCCGCCTGCGATCGACCCGCTGGCTACGAAGAACATGGAATTGCCGAACGATCTGTGCCGCCGCGTAATCGCGGATGCCGGACTTGACCTGCGCCGCCCAATTCTTTTGCAGGTCTCGCGATTTGATCCGTGGAAGGATCCCGTCGGCGTAATCCGGGCCTATCGTCTTGTGAAAGAGAAACGGCCCGATGTTCAGCTGGCGCTTGTGGGCGCCATGGCCTCAGACGACCCCGAGGGCTGGGCCATCCTGGAACAGATCGATCAGGAAAAAGCCGACGATCCGGATATCTACGTGTTCACCAACCTGACCGGCGTCGGAAATATGGAAGTCAACGCCTTCCAGCGCGGAGTGGACGTAGTCATCCAGAAGTCGCTCAAAGAGGGCTTTGGTCTTGTCGTTTCCGAGGCGCTTTGGAAGGAGAAGCCGATGGTCGCCGGCGCGGCTGGGGGCATTCCGATGCAATTCCCCAAACAGTATGAGGACTACCTTGTACACAGCATCGAAGACTGTGCCAGCCGTTTGTTGTTTCTGCTGGACAATCCCCAGGTTGCTGACAGTCTTGGTCGGGCCGGCAAGGAGAAGGTCCGGCAGGAGTTTCTGCTGCCAAGGCTGGTTCGCGATGAGTTGCGCCTAATTCGAGAAATGTTGGCAGAGTGACCCATGAACCGATGTCGCAGGACTATTGGTGACTCATGAGCTCGAAGTCACATCACGTCACGCGCGATCCCTTCACCGGCGTGCAGGTCCGCGTCGGCGTCATGGGGTCGGCCGGCGGGCCGGCGGACGCTGGCCTGCTGGCACGCTGTCGGCAACTCGGCCGGACGATCGCGATGCGCGGTTGCTGCCTATTGACAGGCGCGTGTCCAGGACTTCCCCATGAGGCGGTGCTTGGGGCCAGGGACGCCGGCGGCCACATCATCGGCATCTCGCCTGCCATCAGTCTGAAGGAGCACGTTGAGGTCTATCGGTCGCCGTACGAAGAGTACAACGTGTTGATATTTACCGGCCTGGGCCTGATGGGGCGGGAATTGGTCAACATTCGAAGCTGCGACATTGTCGTCGTGGTTGGGGGTCGCTCGGGCACGTTGGGTGAATTCGCCATCGCCTATGAGGAAGGCAAGCTGATCGGTGTATTGGCTGAAACCGGCGGCATCACGGCCGCACTGCCGGGAATCGTTGACAGCCTCAGCGGCGCGAAGAGCACGGGCGCCGAAGTTCTCTACGAAGCGGAGCCCGATCGTCTGGTCGATTCACTGCTGCAGCGATACCTTTTCGCCGGATATCGCTGTCCGTGCTACCCGAGTTCCGAGGGCCGCGAGGGGCCGACCTCGTAGGATCGCTAGTGTTAGGTGCGTTTGACGGAGACAAAGCAAATTGCACGTGGGAAACCGCGAGGCGTAGCCGCTCGGCACTCAGATTTGTTGTGCGATCCCGCGATCTAGTGGCGGCTTCTTTTGTCGCCTGGGGAACCAGATAAAGACACGTCTACAAACCAGCACAGGAGGTAACGACGATGAAGCCATTATTTGCTGCCGTCACGATTGGGACGGTCCTTGCGTACCTGCCGGTCGTCAGCGGATGTTCTCAAACGGCTTCGGCTGGGCCCAACGGCGGTGACCTCGTGCCGATCAAAGGCGGTACGGCATACGCCGAGCTGCTGACAAACGCCGACACCGGGGAGGTGATGGTTCACACTTGGGACCAAGATTTGCAAGCCACCCGGCCGATCGAAGACGAGCCGATCACCGTAGGCAGTGGCGAAAACAGCGTCGAATTGATGCCGCACCCGATGGATACCGACCCGGCGGGCACCTGTAGCCGTTTCTATGGCCAGGCAGACTGGGTGCGGGGTGGTGGCGTTCGACACGGCTGGATGCACGGGGGAGGTGCCGGCGATCACATGGAATTCGACTGGCAACGCTGTTGGCAGGGAGGCCGTGCGCGTGACCACATGTGGTCGGAAATGGGTGAACACCGCCACATGGGCGGCGGACATGGTCCGGGCCATCATGGTGCGCACGGGGAGGAATGAGTCGCCTGATCTACTCCACGTAACGCGCAACGAATCGCATTTGTCAGGTGAGAGGCCCAATGAGTCACGCCGTCAAAATGGTTCTCGGCTGCCTGCTGCCGCTTCTGGTGATATTCGTCTTGCCTCTGTTCGGCGTCAGCGGAGGGGCCAGCTTGTTCGTTTTTATCGTTTTGATGTTTGCCTGCCATCTGCTGATGATGCGCGGCCACGCCGATGGCCAATCGCATCATCCCACCGAACGATCATTTCAGGGAGATCACCATGCCCAACCTTAGTATCAAGCGATTTGGCTTCGCCCTGGCAGCCGTCTCGGCGCTGCTGTACCTGGGCTGCATGTTCGTGATGTTGACAGTCCCGAAAGACGCCGTCATCCGGTTCTTCAATAGCCTGATGCACGGTGTCGACGTCGCTCCCATCATGCGCTGGGACATGCCCTGGTGGGAAGCGATCATCGGCGTTCTGGAGATCTTCATTCTCGGCTGGCTCGTCGGAGCAGCGATGGCCATGTTCTACAACTTGGGGACGGCGAAGAAGGAATAAGGCATGCACGGAGATTACGCCTACGGCAACTGGGGCATCGTCGTGACGACGATCGTTGTCGCGCTGTTTTTCGCGGTTCGATTCGTCCCCATGCGCACGCGGCTGGGCAAGCGATCGGGCGGCGCGCTGATCGCCTTTATTGTGGCCCTATTCACGGAAATGTACGGCTTCCCGCTGACGATCTACCTGCTGTCGCATTTCGTCGGCATTGAAATCCCGCTTGATCACATTAGCGGACACCTGCTCGGGGATTTGATCACTTACCTCGGGCTGGGTAACGGGTGGTTCATCGTGATGCTGGTCAGCAACCTGCTCCTCATCCTGGGCATCTGGCTGGTCATGGCCGGGTGGGAGGCCGTCTATGGCTCCGAGGGCAAGCTGGTGACCAATGGCCTCTACGCCTACATGCGGCACCCTCAATACACCGGCATCTTCGTCATCACGCTGGCCTTCATGATCCAATGGCCGACGCTCGCCACGCTCATCCTTTGGCCCTTTGTGATCGCAATGTATTACAAACTCGCGCGCCAGGAGGAAGCCGACGCGCTGGAAAAATTCCCCGTCGAATACCGCGAGTACATGGCGCGGACGCCGATGTTCCTCCCCAAACTATCCCTGCGAGGCTCCAGGAGCCGACCGTCGACGAGTTGATGGCCCTGCCTCTGGTCAGCCGGGTGGCCGAAAAACGATGAATCATTCGCATCACCCCACCGAACACGGGCACCATCGAGAGGACTCAAAAGGGCGCGCAATGGAGCATTCTCATCATCCAGAGACAGCGACCGGTGATGGACACGCCGGCGGTCACCATCAGCACCATGCCCACATGGTGGCCGACTTTCGTCGGCGATTTTGGGTTTCGCTCGTACTGACCGTCCCGGTAGTGATCCTCTCGCCGATGCTGCAGGAGATGTTCGGTGTCGAAGGGCTGTTGACGTTTCCCGGTGATGCGTACGTGCAGTTCGCCTTCGCGGCGGCCATTTTTGTCTATGGAGGCTGGCCGTTCCTAACCGGACTGTTCGATGAACTGGGCAAATTGCAGCCCGGCATGATGACGCTCATCGCGCTGGCGATCACCGTGGCATTCGTGTACAGCAGTGCGGTCGTGTTCGGTCTGGAAGGCAAAGTGTTCTTCTGGGAACTGGCCACTCTGATTGACATCATGCTCTTGGGCCACTGGATCGAAATGCGCTCGGTAATGGGTGCTTCCGCGGCCTTGGAGTCATTGGTCAAGCTGATGCCGTCTGAAGCACATCGGCTGCGTCAAGACGGCAGCACGGAGGAAGTGCCGATTGCTGATTTGCAACGGGGCGACCGGGTCCTGGTCAAGCCGGGTGAAAAGCTCCCCACCGACGGCATCATCGTCGAGGGACGCACCAGCGTCAATGAAGCTATGATCACCGGAGAAAGCAAGCCGGTCGAGAAGGGCGAGGGCGACACGACCATCGGCGGCTCGATCAACGGTGAGTCAGCCATTACCGTCGAAGTTCAGAAGACCGGCGACGAAACCTATCTGGCCCAGGTTATTGAAATGGTTCGCGCGGCGCAAGAATCACGCTCGCGAACGCAGGACCTCGCAAACCGGGCCGCCCTGTGGTTGACGATCATTGCCCTAGTGGCCGGCGGAACCACGCTGGCGTTTTGGCTATCCTTTGGCAAGCCATTCGATTTTTCGCTGGAACGGACAGTGACGGTGATGGTCATCACGTGTCCGCATGCACTTGGTTTGGCGGTGCCGTTGGTGGTGGCGGTGTCCACGGCACTCTCAGCGGCCAACGGATTGTTGATCCGAGATCGCTCGGCATTCGAGCGGGCTCGGAATGTACAGGCGATCGTATTCGACAAGACAGGCACGCTCACGGAGGGGCGCTTCGGCGTCTCGGACGTTATTGCGATGGGCAGTCGAAGCGAGGAGGAAGTTCTTCGGTTGGCAGCCAGCCTAGAAAGCCAATCCGAGCATCCCATCGCGCAGGGCATTGTCGAGGAGGCTGAAAGACGCGGCCTGCGATATCCGGGACCGAAGGAGTTTCGGGCGATTCCGGGCAAGGGAGCCCAAGCGATGGTCGAGCAGGCTACTGTGAAGGTCGTCAGCCCTGGTTACCTTAAAGAGAGCAATTTGGTCGCGGATGACGAGCGCGTGCGCCAAGTAACGGACGAGGGAAAAACCGTCGTTTACATTTTGGTCAATGACCAGCTCGACGGTGCCATCGCCCTGGCCGACATCATCCGGCCGGAGTCGCGCGAGGCACTGGATCGATTGAAGCAGATGGGCATCCAGGTGATGATGCTCACCGGCGACGCCAAGGCCGTGGCGCACTGGGTGGCCGGCGAACTGGAATTGAATGATTTATTTGCCGAGGTCCTGCCGGACCAGAAGGCGCAGACCATCAAACAAGTGCAGAACCGCGGGCTCGTGACGGCCATGGTTGGCGACGGCGTCAACGACGCGCCGGCCCTGGTGCAGGCGGACATCGGGATTGCAATTGGCGCAGGGACCGACGTGGCGATCGAGTCCGCCGACATCGTACTGGTGCGCTCCGATCCACGAGACGTGACAGCCATTATCGCCTTGGCGAAGGCAACCTACGCCAAGATGGTCCAGAACCTGTGGTGGGCCACCGGCTATAACGTCGTGGCTATTCCCCTGGCGGCTGGCGTGCTCTATAGGTTTGGGATTTTGCTCTCACCGGCCGCCGGAGCGGTGCTGATGGCGGCCTCTACCGTGATCGTGGCAATCAACGCCCGATTTCTAAAGGTCGAGCGCGCGATGGTGGTCACCGGCACGTCGGCAAATGAAACACACCACGGCGGAGGACAATGATGGCCGACCGCACCGTCGCCTATTTCTCCATGGAGATCGCCCTGGAAGCCGCGATTCCGACATACGCCGGCGGATTGGGCGTGCTTGCCGGCGACACGATCCGCGCGGCTGCCGATCTGAAGGTGCCGATGGTCGCAGTCTCGCTTGTGCATCGCAAAGGCTACTTTTATCAGCAGATCGATGCTTCCGGCTGGCAGCACGAAGAACCGGTCGAGTGGGCGCTGGACGACTTTTTGCAAGCAATGCCCGCGCAGGCATCAGTTACGATCGAAGGCCGCACCGTTCAGCTTCGTGCCTGGAAATATGAAGTCGCCGGTGCCGGCGGCCACTCTGTCCCGGTTTACCTGCTCGACACGGATCTTGCCGAAAACAGTGAATGGGATCGCACGCTGACACACTGGCTTTACGGGGGCGATCAGCACTATCGGCTGTGCCAGGAAGTGGTGCTGGGCATTGGGGGCGTGCGGATGCTGCGCGCGCTTGGCTACGGTGGCCTGCGGCAATTTCACATGAACGAAGGCCACGCGAGCTTGCTCACCCTCGAACTGCTTGATGAGCGTACCGCACGCGCGGGCAGGACGCAGCTCACCCATGACGACGTTGATGCCGTGCACCGACAGTGCATTTTCACCACACACACGCCGGTTCCCGCTGGTCACGATCAATTCCCAATGGAGTTAGTGACTCGCGTGCTGGGCCGTCGTGAAGTGTATGACATGAAGGACGTGTTCTGCTGCGAGGGAGTGCTGAACATGACCTACCTGGCGCTTAACCTGAGCCATTACGTCAATGGAGTAGCGAAGCGGCACGGACTCGTATCGCAGCACATGTTCGCCAACTACGTGATCGATGCGATCACGAATGGGGTGCATGCCGCCAGCTGGACGGGATCGGCGTTTCGGCAACTCTTTGACCGCCATATTCCCGGCTGGCGGGAGGACAACTACAGCTTGCGATCAGCGTTGGCGATCCCATCGGAAGAAGTGTGGGCAGCTCACCAGGAGCAGAAGAACGAGTTACTGCAGTACGTGAATCGAGAAACCAACGCGGGCATGGACGAAGACGTTCTTACGCTCGGCTATGCTCGACGAATGACTGCGTACAAGCGGCCCGACATGCTGCTACGGGATATCGAGCGGCTCAAACGCATCGCGGCCGACGTGGGGCCGCTGCAGCTTGTCTACGCCGGGAAAGCGCATCCCCAAGACGACACCGGCAAGAGGCTCATTCAGAAAGTAATCCAAACGCGAAACGCGCTTCGGGATCACGTGAGGATTGCGTTTCTCGAAAACTACGATGCCGAGCTGGGGCGCTTGATCACCGGAGGCGTGGATGTTTGGCTGAACACGCCCGAGCCGCCTAAAGAGGCTTCCGGCACCAGCGGAATGAAGGCCGCCCTGAATGGCGTGCCATCATTGAGTATCCTCGATGGTTGGTGGTTGGAGGGTTATATCAAGGGACTGACCGGCTGGTCGATCGGCGAGGATGCCCGCGACCCTGCAAAGCGACCCGACGGCGAGCGTGACGCAGCTTCGCTGTATGACCAGCTTGAACGCGAAGTGATCCCGACCTTTTACGACAACCACGACGGCTTCGTCGACCTGATGCGACATGCGATCGCCTTAAACGGTTCGTCCTTCAACACGCAGCGAATGTTGAGCCAGTACGTGCTGAAGGCCTATTTTTCGTAGAGGCGATTGGCACCGCTCGGCGGATTCTCGGCGCGCTGAGGGTATCGGATTCAGCGGTTGGGGGAGTCATGCATGCATTCCATACGTGCCTGGCCGCCTCCGAACCAATAAGGCGCATGTCCTGATACATCTGATTCGTGGCGGCGTACAATTGACCGTGAACCACACAGAACGACTCGACGAAGCGCGGGAGGATGAGATGAACAAAGAGCCAAATCGTAGAGCCTTCTTGGCCGGCGGCGGTCTGGCAGCCGGTGGCTTACTCGTCGCAGGATCGCGGGCTGCCGCAAGCACGCAGCAAGCGACCGACCATGTTCATCCTTCCGAGGGCGACTACCCGCGCTATCAGCTAGGGCCCGGCGGACCAGTCGGCAGCCCGACCGATCGCGGAAAACTTGTCTCTGGGATACGGTCAATCGGAGAGCCGCCCGTGCCCGTTGAAGTGCCGGATGTGCCAAGTCTGCCGTTCAAGCTCGTGGAGGGGGTCAAGGAATTCCATCTCCACGCCCAGCCGGTAAAGCGCGAATTGTTGCCGGGGGCGTTCATGAATCACTGGGGCTACAACAGCACGGTGCCTGGCCCAACGATTGAGGTGAATGAAGGAGATCGGGTCCGGATTGTGCTGCACAACGAGTTGCCCGAACCGACGACGCTTCATCTGCACGGCCTGGAATTGCCCGTCGCCATGGACGGAATCCCATACGTCACGCAGGATCCGATCACGCCGGGCGAAACCGGCGTCTACGAGGTGACCTTGCATCAGAACGGCACGTTTTTCTATCACCCACACTTCGCGATGCAAGAGGCGATTGGGATGGTTGGCCTATTCATTGTTCATCCCCGCGAAGCCTACCAGCCGGTAGTTGACCAGGACTTCGCATTGATCAGCCAGGAATTTGTCATTGACCCGGCCGTCAATACACCGGCCAGCACCCGAATGGATTTCAACTGGCTGACATTCAACGGTCGCAGTGGGCCCTACGGGACGCCTTTGGTTGTGCGACTCGGAAACCGTGTGCGCATTCGCGTCATTAACTTCAGCACGGCGGACCATCATCCCATTCACCTGCATGGACATACGTTCTGGGTCACAGGCACCGAAGGAGGACGGATTCCCGAAACCGCCTGGATTCCGGGCAACAACGTGCTTGTGGGCGTCGCGCAAGTCCGCGAATTTGAGTTCGTCGCCAACAATCCAGGCGACTGGGTCATGCACTGTCACATGTTTCACCACATGATGAACCATATGGTTCCCGGAATCGGTCCCGGAAGCCGCCCCACGAATACGGGAGGCCAGATGGCCACGGCCGGAGATCACGCGAGCCATCCCAAGGCAGGTATTGCTCAGAAGGTTAGTTTCGACCCATACAGCGTGCCTGCCTATCCTCAGGGCGCCGGAATGCACGCCATGATGTCGAAGGAAGAAATCGAAAAACTCATGTCCAACCCACGCACGCGTGGAATGGCACCGCAATGGTACATGGGCGTGAAGGGCTTGTTCACAGTCGTGCGTGTGTTGCCGTCAGATCTCTATGAGAAAGTCATTTCCGGCAAGGGCCACGTCCTGGCCGGCGCAAGCATACCGGGCGGCAAATTCATGCCCGCGGGGCACATGGGACACTGAGCCCCTCGATCGATTCATTCTACGCCGATGTTGGGTTCCCGTGTCTTAGCGCGGTCTCGCCGTCGCGTCGATGTGTCCAGCCGGTGCCGGCGACGCCGGCGGAGACATCCCGTCCATCATCAACAGCCCGGTGATGGCCACTTCGGCTCTGCGCAATTCCAACAGGCTATGGGTGTACTCGGACTTGACCTGATATAAATTCTGCTGCAGCCTTACCACCTCGGGCCACGCCACTCGGCGCTGCTTGTACATCTCTAGCTGAACCTCGTATGCGCGGGTGGCTTTCGGAATATTGGCTTCTCGATAGAGTTTGGTGCTGAGAGTGGCCGTTCGGTACTGACGGAACACATCGGCCAGACGCTGCTGCAGCGCCAGTTCCCGTCGGCGGACCTCTGCACGTGATCGTGCCAATTCGGCACGCGCCTGCATGATGGTTCCTTGATTCTTGTCCCACAGCGGCACATCGAGCCCGACTTGCACTTGGCCGGCGACGGCATTGCGCGTCTCGAAGTTGTAACCCGAGCTTGCAGTCAATAGCACGTCGGGCACCGGCTGTGCCTGCTCGCGGCGAACCATGATCTGGTCGAAGACCACGTGGGCGCGAGCCGCCTGAATCTCAGGGCTATCCCGCAACAACACCCGGAGGCTTTGATCCCAGTCCAGAGGAGCAGTCTCGGGTTCCAGACGCCCAGCTAGAGGAGTCGGCGCCAACTCAGGCCAGCCGATAATAGTGGCTAAGTGCTGCCATAGTGCTGTGTAGTTGTTTTCCTGGTCTGCCAAGGCGATTTGTGCTCGGTTGAGCTCGATTTCGGCCAGGAGCACTTCGGACTCATTGGCTAAGCCGGTATTGAACATTTCGCGAGTGGTGCGCAAGTTCTCCTCTGAATTGCGAAGTAAATCGCGCCTCAAATCGATCATCCGCCGGACGGCCAGCAGTTCATAGAACCTCGCGCGAACGCCGTTTAAGACCACGAGTTGCTGCCCGGCTGCGATAATCCTGCCTTCGAATGCTTTTTGGCTGTACTTTGCGCGGCTGAGGCGGAGTTTCCCGGCCGTAATGATCTTCTGTTGGACAAACCCTCCCTGGAATTCACCGGGCGTTCCTTCCGCACCGATCTGTTCGGCCTCGTAGCCGATGGTCGGGTTGGGGTACAACCCTGCCTCCCAGGCCGCTCCCCGAAACGAGTTTATCTGCGCCATCGCCTGCGCCAGCGTCGGATTGCGCTGCAGTGCGATGCGCTCCAAGTCATCGAGACTTAAGGAACCCCGCACAATTTCTTCGCCTACCACCGGCTCCGGCAATTCGGCCTCGTGCGGAACCCGTTCGGCGGCTGGAAGCCGATCCGCAATCAGGGCCAAGCCGCCCAGCAGGCAGATCATAAACAACGCAGCGGTCGGCGTACGGCCGGCAACCATTCGAGGGCGTCCCTAACTGGCACGGGCAGAATCTCGTCCTATCCGCCCTTATCGGTTAGCCGAATAACCCGCGATTCTCCCAATCGCGCGGTTCTCAGCATTGAATCAATCCTGCGGGGCGGAATATACCGAATCTGCCGACTCGGCAGCCTCAGAAACTGCCGGTTGGAATGTCACTCGTTCGCCCGAATTATCGCCAGGATCGCGGTCTTAATTGGCCCAGAAAGCATCGGCCAAGCTTCAACAACCGCCGACAGCCCAGGTTCAGTTGAGCCTTCCCAGGCGTCCAGTGCGCCGCTTTCTGCGCCGCGCGGTGGCGGATATGGCGTTTTTCGCGTAAAATTTGCCAGGGGTTCGAATCCTGTCCCCGCCATTTTTCGGCCGATGGCCGAAAAATAGAGAGGAGAGAAGAGAAAGTAGAGAGTAGAACAGAGGAACAGTTTTCAACCCCGTGTGGTAACGCACAACGAGTTGTCTCTCCTCGGTCTATTCACTACTTTCTCCTCTCCTCTCTTTTCTTGCACACTGCCATGATCTTCGCCTTCGAGACGGCGGGGGTTGTTCGCAAGTGACAGGTGCCGGGTGACCGCTGATGCAGTTCAGGCATTGCTATGACCATCGACCAGATTCGAACACTGTACGATGCTCAGCCATTTCAGCCGTTTGTCATTCACTTGGCAGACGGCCGAGAAATCCCCGTCGAGCATCGTGAGTTCATGGCCCGCGCACCGAGCGGTCGTACTGTGACCGTGTACGGCACTGACGATGCAGCCCACATTATCGATCTGCTTCTTGTCACCGACCTAGAAATCAGACCGGCCAAGAACGGACGTCGCAAGAAACGCCGGGGCAATCGATAGGCACGCTCCTGCCGGAGCGCAGCGCGCTGGGCAAGAGATGAACGGCCCCTATTTGATCCACATGACCGAGGCGGCGTTCTCGGAGATACCGAACAGGGTCGTACGATTTGTTTCAGCCACTTGTCATTCACTTGGCGGACGGTCGAGAAATCTCAGTCGACCATCGCCAGTTCATGATGCGCGCCCCCCAGCGGCCGAACAATTGCCGTCTACGGGCGAGATGACTCCGCCCACGTGATCGACCTACTGCTCGTTGCCGATCTTGAAGTCCGACCAACCAAAAACGGCTCGCGCAAGAAGCGACGACGCTGAGCAAACATCCGGCAGAAACCGCAGGCCGTGGCCAGGCCAGCACGGATGCTGATTCCGTACGAAGGCTTCGACGAGCGGCGATCGGCCTTGCAGGCCGCTACGCAACGGTGTGTGGCGGATACTTGACGCACGCCAGCCAGAAGTTGCTGATCGACTGAATCACCTCCCGGAACGATTCCAGGCCCACGGGCTTGGTGATGTAGCAACTGGCTTGCAGCCGGTAGGTCTTGAGGATGTCCTCTTCCGCTTCGGACGTGGTAAGGATGACCACGGGGATCGAGTTTAGCTCCTCGTCCGCCTTAAGCTCGGCCAGGACCTCGCGGCCGTCCATTCTGGGCATATTGAGATCCAAGAGGATCAAATCCGGTCGAACCGCGTCGGCATACTCCCCCTCACGGCGCAGGAACGCCATGGCGTCGACTCCGTCGCGCGCGACGTGCAGCGAGTTGAGAAGCTTGCCCTTTTGCAAGGACTTTTTGGTCAGATGGACGTCGGCAGGGTCGTCGTCGACCAACAGTATGTCAATGAGCTTGGGCATAGTCTCTGTCCGTGACGGGTTCATCGTACGTTACTCCATTCTTCGGGACAGCAAAATAAAAAGTGCTTCCCTTCCCCGGTTCCGATTCGGCCCAGATGGTGCCACCCATTTTTTCAACGATCTTCTTGCAGATGGCCAGTCCGATTCCCGTGCCAGAATACTCGTCCCGCGCGTGCAACCGTTGAAAGATCACAAAGATCCGGTCCAGATACCGGGATTCCATTCCGATCCCGTTGTCCGTGACGGAAAAAACCCAGCCGTCGCCGCGCGACTCAACACCCACGTGGATGTGAGGAGGTTCCTCGGAACGATATTTGAGGGCGTTGCCGATCAGATTTTGGAACAATAGTTCCAACTGCGTTTTGTCGGCGAGAATGTCGGGAAGATCGTCCCGCGTAACTTGTCCTTCGCTTTCACTCAGACTTAGTTCCAAATTGTCAATCGCCGAGGCGCACACGGCGTTCGTATCGGTCGGAACGAGTGGTACGTTGCGCGTCCCAACACGCGAGTAGTGTAACAGCTCGTCGATGAGGTTCTTCATCCTCATCGCGCCGCCCGTCGCGTATTCAATGTACTGCCGCGCGTCGTCGGTCAGATCCTCGCCCAGTTCTTCTTTGAGAAGCTCGCAAAACGTGGAGATCTTGCGCAGCGGCTCTTGCAGATCGTGCGAGGCTACGTAGGCGAACTGCTCCAGTTCGATGTTGGATCGCTTGAGTTCATCGTTCACCTTCCCGATTTCCACAGTCCGTTCGGCCACTTGTTGTTCGAGGTCGCGATTCAACTGCTGCTGGAACCCTTCCAGTTGCTTGCGCTCAGAGATGTCGAGAAACGTGACGACCGAACCGGCAAGCTCGCCGTCCTGACGCAGCGGTATCGACCAGTATTCCGCGGAGAACGCCGTCCCATCCTTCTTCCAGAGGACTTCATCGTCAACGTGAACACCGCGACTGTCTCGGAAGGCCTTGTAAATCCGGCACTCGGTAATTGGATAATGGGAGCCGTCAGTGCGCGTATGATGCATCAGCTCGTGCATGTTCTTGCCGAGAAACTCGTCCGGCGAATCGTACCCCAACAACTTGGCGCACGCGGCGTTGGCAAAAGTGCAGTTGCCGTCGAGATCGACGCCGTAGATACCTTCGGCGGTCGCGTTCAGCAGGCCCCGAATGCGCTCGTCGCGTTCCTGCAAAGCTTCGGCCGCTAGTTTTTGCTCGGTAATATCGCGCGCGAACGCGCTGAACTGGTAGCCGGTTGCCATCCGCAACGGAAGAATCGTCAATTCGACCGGAAACTCTTGTCCATTGCGTCGCAGGGCCGTCAATTCAAGCCGCTGGTTCAACGCGGGTCCCTCACCTGTCGCGAGAAACCGTTTCAGACCGTTGGTATGCGCCGCGCGATACTGGTGCGGAATGATCAACTCGGCGAGGACTTTTCCCACAGCCTCTGTCCGCGCCCATCCAAATGTGTGCTCCGCTTGCGGGTTCCACTCGGTGATGATTCCTTCCTCATCAATGCTAATCACCGCATCCAGCGCCGAGTCAATCGTCAAACCGAGTTGCTCTTGGCTTGCGATGAGTCGTTCCCGCTCTTGACGCGCACGCTGGCACGCCACGGTGGTCACCCAGATTGCGGTCAAGGACAGTACTCGATTGGCGAGCGCCTTCCAAACTTCGCCGTGCGGGGAGATGCCGAAGCCAACCAGCGTGAGCAGCGAACAGAATATCGCCGCATGTAACAACGCGCGACGGCTGCCTGCGGAATAAGCCAGCCATACGACGGCCACGTAGAGAACGCCGGTGGCCACGCCCAGCGGAACCAGCAAGTCCGTCACGAAGACGGACAGGGCCAATGCCACGGCAAAATACCAGGTCCACCGACTCGTAAATCCGACAGGCACACACATTCGAGAAGTTCCAACGATTTGAACGCTTAGGGGGCCCTCGTTTCGAAACGGGATTCAAACGCCTCGGCGTTTCCGCTTTCGAGGTCGCCCACGGCGACCGTTTCGTTTGGCGAGAGACAAAGTCGACCACGAAAATCCTAGCTCATTGGCCAGAATCGGGTCAATCGAGATCGGGCGATGACGACGACGGTGGCCAGAAGCACCCCTGCGAACGATACATGCGGGGTTGTCGGGCGACGCTCGTACGTGTGGTACCGATTAGATCGATCCGTCATCGCTTGCCCGGGGAGAGGCGCAAGCTAGGTTTGCTTTGATACGCCGGGTTGTGAAACGTGAAGGATTGCCGTTAAGACGAATTCCACATTGATAGACCTCATTGAGATAGCAGCTTATGAACCATCCGACGACCGTCGATCCGACGGAAGTGTTGGCTGCGCAGCACAACCATGCGCCGCGCGTGCTTTGCGTTGATGATGATCCAGACATTCCTCGCTCGATCGCGAGAATTCTGGCGCAATACGATGTCGAGGTACTCACCGCGTACTATGGCCAGCAGGGCATCTGGGAAACAGTCCAGCAACATCCGGATCTGGTGATTACCGACGTAATGATGCCGAGGGGCGATGGCGAGAATCTAACTAATTGTTTGAAGCAAAATCAGCGAACGGCGCCCATTCCGATCATTGTGTTGACCGGACTGCGCGGCCGGAAACTCAGAATGGCCATGTGTTCGCTCGGCGCCGAGCGGGTGCTGACGAAACCGATACACCCTCAGGAGTTGATATGCGAGATCGGACGCTATATCCCGCTTCGCAAGAAGGCTGCGGAACACTAGTCGTTGCCGACAAGCCCCTCGCGACGCATCTCCAGCCATCTGCACGGCACACGACCGTGTTGTTGCTGGAGGACGACGCGGCGGATGCGCTGCTGGTCGAAAAGGCACTTGCCAAAACGGTCAGCAAATACGAAGTCGCGGTGTTTGGCACGCTTGGCGAGGCCGTCGGCGCGCTGGGGAGTGGATCGTTCGACGTGATCCTCTCGGACCTCTCGCTGCCGGATTCGCATGGGCTGGAAACGCTCGCAGACCTGCGCAACGCGGATGAAAGCACGGCGATTATCGCGCTCACCTCGCTCGACGACGAACTCACAGCGGTCCAGTCTTTGGAGCAAGGAGCCCAAGACTACCTGGTCAAGGGTCAGGCGACGCCCCGACTCTTGGACCGCAGCATTCGCTACGCGATTCAACGACAAAAGGCTCAGGTCGAAGCGCGGGAATTGCTCGAAAAAGTGGAGTGCGGACGGGAATTGTTGGAAAAGAAGAACCAGCGACTCAAGAAGCTGTACCAGATGGCCCATGAGTTCGTCGACAACGTTTCCCACGAATTTCGTACACCGTTGACGGTGATCAAGGACTACGTATCGCTGGTGCGCGAGGGGATCGCTGGACCGGTCAACGACGAACAGTCAGGCATGCTCGACACGGCGCTGGTGCGGGTTGACGACTTGACCAATATGGTGGACGACATGCTCGACGTTAGCAAACTCGAGTCGGGCTTGCTCGGTGCTTGGCGGCGGAACTGCCGGTTGGCCGACATCGTCCATTCGGTGCGTCCGGCCTTGGATAAGAAAGCCGAAGTTCGAAAGATATTGTTCGACACCGCCGTCGACCAAAATCTTCCCGAGGTTTACGGCGACAGCGAAAAGATCGGGCGGGTCATCATCAACCTGGTCACCAACGCAATGAAGTTTTGTGGCGAACCGGGAATCGTCCGGCTGTGGGCCGAATACCATTCAGAGAATCACGAGATCGTGATTGGCGTGACCGACAACGGTCCGGGGATCGACGCGGAGGAATTGTCGGAGATCTTCGGCCGCTTCAAGCAACTTCAGAACGATCGTAAGAACAGCACTAAGGGGTTCGGACTTGGACTGAGCATCGCCAAGGAGCTGGTCGACTTGAATTTCGGCGAAATGCACGTTGACAGCGCACCGGGAAAGGGAAGCACGTTCTCCTTCACGGTGCCCGTGGCGGAGCCGCTGGAAGTCATGCGGAGATACCTCGAGCGCGCCCATCGCCTGGCCGATGATGCATCTGTCGTATCGCTGGTGCGGGCACAAATTGACCTGGCGGAAGCCACCACACGCAGCGACGACGCGGACGCCTTTTTCAACTATTTGCTACATCCCAACGATCTCCTCTTCCGCAGCGGCAATCGCCAGTGGCTGTTCGTCGTTTCCGCGGCACCGTCAGAAGTGCATGAACTGGAGGCGCGTGCGCAGCGTGAACTGGAGCGGGCAAATCGCAATCGGCCGCGAGGGCCGCTGCCGAGCTTCGAAATGACCGTCGCTGGGTCATGGCGCGTATCGGCGTGCCGCGACGAGATCTTGGACCAATTCACCGCCTTAATGCACCAGGAACCCGTGCAGTTGGGACGAGAACCAAACGGCGATCCGTCGCTCGAACGGTAGACCGGGGCCGACTATGAATACCCCCAAACGCGTTCTATTGGTTGACGATGATTCGGATGTGATCCGCGGCGCGTCACTTTGGCTTCGCGCGGCCGGATACGAGACCATTGCGGCCAGCGATGGGCACGAAGCACTTGCGACCGCCGCCAGCCAATGCCCGGATGCGATCGTGCTCGACGTGCGGATGCCCGTAATGGATGGTCTGCAGGCATTAGCGGAGCTAAAGAGACGTGACGACACTCGACGTATTCCAATCGTCATGCTCTCGGCCAGTTTGATCGATCAACAACAAGCGTTGGACGGCGGCGCACGGTTTTTCTTGTCAAAACCGTACGTGGGCAAGGAACTGGTTTCCGCCGTCAGCGCGGCGATCGCATCGCCCGACCCGCGGACTGAAATAGCACAGACCGACGCCTCGCAACTGTCGCGAAGCGTTGAACCTTGTCGTGCCCACGCGATTCCAATCCTACCATGAGCGAAACAGCCAACATGTCGAACAAGACCGTCATCGTGGCCGACGACGATCCGGATGTGACCCAGACGCTGGCCCTGCGCCTTGAGCAGCTCGGCCTGACCGTGTTGCGCTCGCCCGACGCGACGCATGCGCTCGTTGGCACGCAAAAAATGCGCCCCGACCTGCTCATCCTGGACGTGAACATGCCGGGCGGCAACGGCCTGGCCGTGGCGGAAATGCTCGCCAGCGATCAAGAATTCGCAAACCTCCCGGTGATCATCCATACCGGCCGCGATGACGAACTGACGCGCATTCGCTGCATGCATCCCTGTCACTACTACGTCAAGAAGTCCCCGCGCGCGTGGGACGAAATCAAGTCGATCGTCTGCGACCAACTCAACATTTCCGGAGGCGGCGCTCAGTCAAGCGACACGGCCGAGAACACGCACGACGCGACCCGCGGCAAGGTCGTCGAAGCGGCGCCACGCATGGTCGCGACGTCGCCGCCCGCCGCACCATCGGCACCGCTACCCGGCGGCACGGTGAAAGAAACCGCCGCAGCACCTCCACCGAGCTCACAAGCGGAAGAATTACCCGACGCAAAGCGGACGACGAAGCCCCGCACAGTTCTCTGCATTGACGACGATCCTGACGTTTCCAAGAGCCTTCAAATCCGACTCGCCGGATATGGCGTCGACGTGCTGCGCGCATTCAACGGCATGCAGGGCTATTGGACCGCCGTAGCCCAGGTGCCCGACGTGATCATTTGTGATATGTCGATGCCCGAGGGGGACGGTAACTATATTTTTGGCCGCCTGAAGTCGCACCCCTTGACGGAAAATATACCCGTCATCGTGCTCACGGGTCAGGGAAATCCTGCATTGAAGCGGACCATGCTCAGCTTCGGGCTGGACGCGTTTCTGAACAAGCCGCTGGTGTTTGACGATCTGCTGCGGGAACTGCGCGCATTTCTGGATCTGCCGGAGGAGCCTCAACCGGCGAAGCGCCAAGACACGGTGCGCGTCTGATCCGCCGATCGCCTTGAACGGATGCTGGACGGCCAAGCGCCGACGGCCGACAATGGGCGACGGAGCGCCCCTGTCATGATTCACCGCACGATCGCTATCGTGAGCCTCGCCGTTGTTTGGGCTGCAATGGGTCTTGCCCAAGAACCCGCCGCCGGCCCCACGTGCGCCTTGACCTTATCACTGGTCGACGTTGAAAACGGCGAAGCCTTGCCCGGCATCGTGCAACTGCGCGATGCACAGGGCCACGGCATCGAAGTCGATTCGCTGATCAATCGGGGCCAAGGCGTCGGCCGGCAAGGGCCGATCCACGGCTGGTGGGTCTTGCCCAAGCCGACGACCGTGAAGGTGCCGGCCGCGCCGATCGTGATTCACGCACTGGCCGGACTCGAGACGGAACGCGCCACCCAGAAGATCGATCTGACGGGCAAGTCGGAAGCGTCGTTGGCGATTCCGCTGGTGCGGTTCTATCTGGCGCGAGAGAAGGGACAACTGGCCGGCAACACGCACCTGCACCTGATGAAGCTCTCGAAAACGGAAGCCGATCGCTACCTGCGCGAGGTGCCACTAGCCGACGGGCTCGACATCGTGTTCGTTTCCTACCTCGAACGGGCCAAGGCCGATCTAGAATACACGAGCAACAACTACTCGCGAGACGACTTGCGCAAGCTCTCGCACCGGGACCTGCACTTTGGCCATGGGCAAGAGCATCGGCACAACTTCGGTCCACACGCCGAGGGCTACGGCCACATCCTGTTGTTGGACATTCCCTACGTCATCCATCCAGTGAGCATTGGACCGGGGATCACCCAGCAAGGCCCCGACGCGCCGCCGCTGCAACAGGGCATCGACAAGGCGCGATCGCTGGGCGGCAAGGTCATCTGGGCCCACAACCTGTTCGGCTTCGAGGATATTCCCAACTGGGTCACCGGCCGGGTGCACGCCAACAACATCTTCGATGGAAGCATCCGTGGAAGCTTCAAAGACACGTACTATCGCTATTTGAACATCGGGCTGCGCGTGCCGTTTTCGACAGGCACCGATTGGTTCATTTATGATTTCTCGCGCGTCTATGTGGCCAGCGATCGGGCTGTCACGCCGACCCAGTGGCTGGAGCTGTTGGCAGACGGACGGTCCTACATCACGAATGGGCCATTGCTGGAATTCGAAGTGGACGGGCAGCCGGTGGGCAGCACGCTCGACGTCGCGCCCGGCAAACATATTTCGGTGCGTGGCCGTGCGGTCGGAAGAACCGACTTCGACCGGCTCGAGCTGGTCCGCAACGGGCAGGTGGTCGCGAGTGTGCCCAGCCGCGCGGAAGGCAAACGTTTCGTTGCCCAGCTCGATCAGGCCGTTTCGATTGACGCCCCGTCGTGGTTGGCGCTGCGCACGCCGCCGCCGCTGCCCGCCGGGCGGCAAGAGTCGGAACGGGACGTCGCGAGCAACGAGTTTGGCGGGCGGATCTTTTCGCACACCAGCCCGGTGTACGTGCAGGTGGACGGCCAAGGCGTGTTCGATCCGGAAACGGCCCGGGGCCTGCTCGCCGAGATGCAAGCGGATTGGAAGACGATCGAAGAGCAGGCCGTGTTTGACGATGAGCAGCAGCGCGAGCACGTCCGCAGCGTGTACACCGAGGCGATCAATACGCTGACGAAACGTTTACAGGCGGCGCAATAATAGTCGCACGACCGCCGGGAGACATCTAGTTGTGGGCACAAACGTCGTATTGGCGGCATCGCTTCCTGCTCCGGCCGAACGGCTGTACGAGATGTATCTCGACGCCGAAGCGCACGCCGCGTTTACGGGCGCGCAGGTCGAGATCGCGCCGCAAGCCGGTGCGCCGTTTCGAGCGTTTGGCGGCATGCTCACCGGAACGATCCTGCACGTCGAGCCCAAGCGGCTGATCGTGCAGACTTGGCGCAGCGCAAACTGGGCGCCCGAGGCGATCGATTCGGTCCTGGTGCTCACGTTTCATTCCGAGGGCGACTCGGGGCGCATCGAGCTGGTCCATGTCAACGTGGCGCCCGACGACTTTGCCGGCGTCAGCCACGGGTGGGAAAAGTACTATTGGACGCCGTGGCGCGCGTATCTGGCCGGTGGCGACCGTGGGGAAGCGTGATCGGTCGCGTTCTTCTGCCGTCGTACAGGCAAGGTGCCCAATCGGAGCGATTCGGCGGGCGGCTCCATTCGTGTATACTGGCCGGTACAGTATGCCCGGCGTCGTCGCCCATTCGTCCTTGCGATTTTCGGAGAATCCAGCACATGGCCGCGAACAAGTTCACTGAATCACGGCGTCGATTTCTTGGCGGCATGGCGTTTGGCGCTGCGGCGGTGGCCGCGCCGGGGGCATTCGCCGAAGAGCTCGCCCGCACGCCCGGGCAAGCCGAAGGTCCGTTCTATCCCGACAACCTGCCGCTGGACACCGACAATGATCTGATCGTGGTCAACGACGCGCTGACGCCGGCGGTCGGCGAGATCACACACTTGACCGGAAAGATTCTCGATACCAGCGGCCAGCCGCTGCGGAACGCCATGGTTGAAATCTGGCAGTGCGATAACCACGGGGCGTACATTCACAGCGGCAGCGTCAATCGCGACAAGCGGGACAGCGGCTTTCAGGGCTTCGGCCGGTTTCTGACCGACTCGACCGGCCGTTATTTTTTCCGCACGATCAAGCCGGTGCCCTATCCGGGACGCGCGCCGCACATCCACTTCGCTGTCAAGTCGAAGGGACAGAAAACGTTCACGACGCAGTGCTACATTCGGGGCGAGGCGAAGAACGAGCGGGACTTTCTGTTCCGCGGCGTCAAGGATCCGAAGGCCCGCAAGCTACTGACGGCCGACTTCAAGCCGCTGGACGGGTCGACCGCCGGCGAACTATCGGCCGCCTTCGACATCGTCTTGGGCTTTACGCCGGCTCAGGCATGAGCCTGGCGGCAGCGAAACGCGTGGTTGCGGACTCCAGAATTCCCAACCCCGCTCCATACGCTGTGCCACCGGATCCAACGGGCTCTTCTTTCGCGGGCAGCGTGCGGCGCGTTAGAAGCAGTTTACGGCTGCGGTTATTTCTGCGCAGGGCGGGCAGTTCGTAGGCGGTCGCCGCCGTGCGCCGCAAGTCGCGGTAGTGCTCCAGTAGGCCGTTTGATACTCTGAATGGATCGGCATAGCACTGCATTCGGACCGCCGTTTTTGTTGTGTGGTGACCGCCGCCGTTTGACATTTGTTGAAATCTGGAGCGCACTTTGGACCTGCCCCGCAACCCGACGCGAGCCGTTCGTATTGGATCGATCACGATCGGCGCTGGCAATCCGATCGCCGTGCAGAGCATGACGGCCACGTCCACACAGGACGTGGACGCCACAGCGGCACAAGTCAACGATCTGGCCAGTGCCGGTGCCGACGTCGTGCGGATCGCGGTCGACGGTCCGAAAGATGCCGCCGCGCTGGCCGAGATTCGCGCGCGGACCGATGCCAACCTGTCGGTCGACTTGCAAGAAAACTATCGCCTGGCCAGCACCGTGGCGCCGCACGTCGACAAGATTCGCTATAACCCCGGCCACTTGTACCACCACGAGCGGACGAAGCCGTGGCAGGACAAGGTGAAATTCCTAGTCGACGTGGCCGCACAGGCCGATTGTGCGATGCGGGTCGGCGTGAATTGCGGATCGGTCGACCCGGCGAAAGTCGAGCAGCACGACGCCGACGATTCGCTCGCGCCGATGCTTGCCAGCGCGCTGGAACATTGCGAGCTGCTCGACAAACTGGGCTACATGCGGTATTGCGTTTCGCTGAAGGATTCGGACCCGGCCAAGGTGATCGAGGTGAATCGCCGATTCGCCGAACAGCGGCCTGACGTGCCGCTGCACCTGGGTGTGACCGAGGCCGGACTGCCGCCCGATGGCGTGATCAAAACGCGCATTGCCTTCGAGCAGCTTATCAGCCGAGGCATCGGAGATACGATTCGTGTTTCGCTGACGGTGCCCAACGCGCGCAAGGGCGAAGAGATCGCCAACGGGCGGCAGATCCTGGCCGACATCGCCGAAGGTCGCGTGCGGACCGTCGTCGACTTCGGGTCGAACACACTGAACATCATCAGTTGCCCAAGCTGCTCGCGCGTCGAGAACGAGGCCTTCATCGAATTAGCACAAGACGTCAAGACGATGACCCAGTACGCTGAACAGCACGCTATCACGATTGCTGTCATGGGGTGCCGGGTCAACGGGCCGGGTGAAACCGACGATGCTGATCTGGGCTTGTGGTGTGGGCCGAATTACGTCAATCTCAAGCGTGGCAGCGAAGAATTGGGGGCTTTCCCATACGACGCGATTCTGCCGCGCCTGAAGCAAGAGCTCGACGCGCTGATCGCGGCAAACGTCTCTGCCGGTCGCTAACAGAACGCCCTAGCCGTTTTCACGGACGAGACGGATAGGCGCTCGCTCGCTGCTTGGTTGCGCGTGGCCGGTTCGAACCTGGTGGGTCACGGATGACTGCTCGTGGTTGGTTCGCGATCGTGGTGGCAATTCCGATCGTGATAGGCTGCGCGAAGTTCAAGTCCCCCCCTGCCCTGCCCCATCGCAAGAGCATGGTGCTGGACCAACTGGTGATTCACAGCGACGCACCGCTGCCGGAGCACCATCGGCTGCTCGAAGAGCTGCAAATCCAACGGTCGCGGCTGAGCACGAAGCTGGGTCTGGGCGTTTCCGACGAGCCGATTCACGTCTATCTATTTCCCACGGCGGATGAACTGGCCGTGTACATGGGAGTCCACTTTCCGGAACTTCCGCAGCGGCGGGCATTCTTCGTGGAATCAGACACCCGGCTGACTGTGTACGCCTACTGGGGCGATCGGGTGGCCGAGGATCTGCGCCACGAAGTCGCGCATGGCTACCTGCACGCGGTTGTGCCGCGACTGCCGCTCTGGCTCGACGAAGGCTTGGCCGAGTTCTTCGAAGTGCCGCGCGGGCTGAGCGGCGTCAATCGGCCGCACGTCGAGCAGTTGGTCGCCGAACTTGAACACGGCTGGTGGCCCGATCTGCGGCGGCTAGAAACGCTCGACGATGCCGGCGCGCTCAGACAAGTCGACTATGCAGAGAGTTGGGCCTGGGTCCATTTCCTGCTGGAGACGTCCACGGAGCGCCGCGAAGCCCTGCAAGCGTACTTGCAGGCCCTGACGTCGACCTCGCCCATCGGTCCCCTGTCCGCGTCGGTATTGGCCGTCGAAACGACACCGACGGTCGAACAGCAGTTGATCGACCATCTACGCATGCTGCAGCAATCGTCGCAGTAAGCCGGCGGCAATCATTTGGCAAAGTGGATTGCCTCGTCGACCGCCTCGAACCCAAGACTCTGAAACACGGCCATGGCCGGCTCGTTTTCGCAGGGGACGTGGACTTCGGCAATCGACACGCCCTGGCTGTGTACGTGGCGCAGTGCTTCGCCGAGCAAGTAGCGGGCCAGCCCCTGACGCTGGCGATCGGCCGAGACTTCGACGTCTGCGATTCCGGCCGCCCGCACGCCCCACGTGCCGAGCATGGTTTCCATATTCCAGAACAAGACGTGTGCCGCGGGCTGGCGGCCTCCGCGCGGCATGAGAAAACAAATCGTCCGGTCGAACGGCTCGAACATGCACGCCTCCCACCAGGTTCGGGTTGGCGGGTCGGTGATGGTCTCGATCGTGTGGTGCCGGCGGATCTGAAGCTGCTGGCGATCGACCACGGGGCGAAACTGGGCCAGGTCGCGGCGCATTACGATCGATCGGTTGTGCTCGTCGTAACCGGCTTCGCGAAACAGGGCCTGTGTTTGCACGTCGGACGTGAGCACACCCGACAGTTCGCTGCCGCCGTACAGCCCATAGTAGAACGGCGCCAGTGGAAAGCAGGCACCGCCACGCAGCGCTTGGGCTCCTCGGCTCCGCAGGTAGTCCTCGCAGCGCGCCAACAACGTCTGTCCGATTGCCGGATCCGTTTGGGGACGGAGCATGACGACACACGTCACGCCTTCGTCGGTAGATAACGCGCTCTCGTCGGCATTCGGGCCAAAGCCGGCGTGCGCGAATCCGACGACGGTATTCTCGTCGACCGCGACGATCAGTCCCTGCGCGTCGAAATAGGGCTTAGAGAAAACGTATCGCTCGAGAACGGACGTCGACATCGGCTGCATCAAACCGCGCTGCGCGCCCTGCAGCCGCCAGACTTCAGCCAATTGGGGTGCGTCGGTATTGCGAAACGGGCGGTATTCAGTCAATGCACGCGGCTCGTTGCCATTGGCCAAAGGCGGTGCCGAAGCGTCACTGCAAGTCTACCAGGATCCACTCGTTTTCAATACGCACTTCGAAGTGCGGCTGGACGATCCGGGGATTGAGCTGGTTTTGGCCGTTGGTCACGTCGAACTGCCAGCCGTGCCACGGGCAGGTGACGATCGCCTCGCACAGTGTGCCCTGCCCCAGCGGTCCGCCCTGGTGCGGGCAAACACCGTCCATGGCGTAAACCGTACCCCCGACGTTGAACACCGCCACGATCCGCTCGCCGGCCACCCGCTCGATCGCCGAGCCGGCCGGGCACTCGTCGAGACGGGCAACGCGGGTCCACTTGGCCATGGGAGAATCCAACCACTCGGGCGATTCGGTCGAATGCGGCAGCTCACGCTGCTTTGCGCCGCTTCCGCTTGCGCGGCTGGGCCTCGCGCCAGCGGCGATGAAGCCACCAGTACTGCTCCGGCGCTTCACGAATCGTATGCTCCAGTCGCTCGGTGTACCACTGGGTCACCGCTGGAACGCTGCGCATCTCGTCGGGCATGGTTTTCGGGTCGAGCATCCCGTCGGTGCCCATCCGTTGCGTGAGCGGTTTTCCCTGACGGCGGGAGAAACAAAACACGGCCGGTGCTCCGCTGCCGAGTGTAAACAGCGAGACCGCCTTGTGGCTCGAGGCGGGGCGGCCGAAGAACTCGACCCAGCACCCCTTGCGGCCTGCGTACTGATCGCCCAGCAGCGCGATCGTGCCGCCGCTTGCCAGCACCTGCTCGATCTGCTTCGAGCTGCCCTTCTTCGACAAGATGTACTGACCGGTGCGCCCACGGAAATCGTTGATGAATCGGTCGAGGTAAGGATTGTCGAGCGGACGGGCCACGGTGAACGACGGGAATCCCAGCAGCGCCAGGACGTAGCCCGATAGCTCGAAGTTGCCGTAGTGGCCGGAGATGATCACGACCGGACGATCGTCGAAGCAGGCCCGAATGATCTTGTCCGACCCGACGAGCGACGTGTAGTCGCGCCAGTTGGTGTCGTGAATCTTACGCGGCGCATGGACCACCTCGATGCCCATCAGGGCCAGATGTTCCCACATCTGACGGGCCAGTCGGCGCCGCTCGCGGGGCGATAGCTCGGGAAACGCGTGGCGCAGGTTGTCGTCGACCACCTCGCCACGGATCTGAAACACGTCGGCTGCCAGATACGCCAGCCGGCGCGCGATCCGGGCGCACATGTCGACGGGCATGGCCTGCACGATGCAAACCACCAGTCGCACCACGATATACACCGGATAGTCGGCTATGCGTTTCAAGGTGAGTCGGCCGCGGGGTTGGTGCCGCAGTGTATGTCGAATGCCGTCGGCGCGTTGGTGCGGGCGCGTTAGCACGGGGTATGCAGCCGGCGCGAACCGCCGTTCGGGCAAGCTGGCGCCGGTCGCGACGCGACATTCTGCCACGATGGGTCGAAACGTCAAAGAGCGATTGCGGGGGACGCAGGCACCGGCCAAACATCTACGGGTTTCGCCGTTGACACTCTACGGGTTAAACCGTAGATTGCCGTCGATCGTTCCTTGCCTCGTTTGAGAGAAAAGGTCATGTCCCGTCCAAGGCACGAACATCCGACCCCGGGTGAGTTGGAAGTGTTGCGGATTCTCTGGCAGCAGAGCCCGCTTTCGGTGCGCGAGGTGATGGACCTACTTAACCGTACGCGGCCGCGCGCCTATACGTCGGTGATGAGCCTGCTGAATGTCATGGCGGATAAAGGGCTGGTGACGCGCAAGCCCTCTGGCCGAGCATTCGTCTACGCGCCCAAAGCGCGGCGCAAGCGAACCATGTCGCGGATGGTGGCCGATCTTCTCGGTCGAGCCTTCGAAGGATCGGCCGACGCCATGGTCGCACACCTTTTGGAAGAAGCGCAGCCAACTCCCGAGGAGTTGGCCGCCATTCGCAACGTGATCGACCTATTCGAACGGGAACAAAAGACCCCGAGGAGAAAACCATGAATGCTGCGGATACCGATGCGTTGGTTTCGGCGGTTGCGCAAACGATGGTTCACTTCCTGTGGCAGGCGCTTGTCGTGGCGATCGCCCTCGAACTCATCGTACGCGTTGTGGCGCCTCGCCGCGCGCAAACGCGCTACGCAACGTACTGTGCGATGTTGTTGCTGTTGATGTTTTGTCCCGTGGTTACCTTTGTACGCATCTCCGGCGGTGCGGACGATGTGGCGCCCGGCGGCTACTGGCGAGGTGCATCGGTCGCGGAGCGCGAGGCGGCTGTGCTCGTCTTCTCGCCGGCTGTGTCTGGCGGGGTCGTCGACGCTTCTTTGCTACCGACGACCGACGACGTGCAAGCCTGGGTCGAGCGACATCGCTTTGCAATCGCCGCTGTCTGGCTGTGCGGCGTGGTGGGGCTCAGCATGCGGCTGGTTGTAGGAAACATTTGGCTATGGGTCATCGCGCGCCGGGGCCAGCCGTTACCGCAAAGCTGGTCCCAGCGCGTCGACCGTTTGGCGCGCCGGTTGCGCTTCAGCACGCCGCCGACGGTGCGCGTCGTGGAAAGAATCTCGCAGGCGATGGCCGTGGGAGTCGTCCGGCCGATGGTGCTGCTACCGGCGTCGTGGGTCAGCATGTTGGACTCAGAAGTGCTGGAAGCTGTGATCGCCCACGAACTGGCGCATTTGCGACGGTGGGACTTGCCCATCAACCTTCTGCAGCGAGTGGCGGAGTCTCTGTTGTTCTTCCATCCGGTCGTTTGGTGGTGCTCGCGCCGGATTCGAATCGAGCGCGAGATGTGTTGCGACGAGGCGGCCGTCGCCGCACTCGGAAGCACGGTGCACTACGTAAACGCGCTGTCGCACATTGCCGAGCAGACTGGTTTGGCATACGAACCGGTCTGCGGCACGGGAATAGGAGGATCCAAAATGGTACTGCTAGAACGGATTCGTAGTCTGCTCGGTCAGGCGAGTGATCGCCGCGGAAGATTCTATGGCATGAGTTGCGCCGCGCTGGGAGCGTTGGCGGCATCGGTGGCATGGGCGCTGGTGATGGCCGCCTCCGCATCGAACGATGATTCGCCCCGTTCTGTTGCAGAGTCACCCCTTGGGCAGAATGCGACCAATGAGTTTCCGATTCCGCGGAGAGTGGAACCGCAGACAGAGCGATTCATGATTGGCCAAGGCGTCAACTCCGACGCCGGGCTGCTGGGCAAGATTGCCGACGCTCCCACCGAACACGCCAAGAAGATACTACCCAACTACACGATCGAGCCGCCGGATATTCTGACCATCGATGCGCTTCGACTACGGCCCAAGTCGCCGTACCACCTCCAGTCGGGTGACGAATTGCAGATCATGGCAGAGCCCGCCGAGGCGAACTTATCTGCCCGGGGATTCTTTATCGATCCTGAAGGTCGCATCGACCTGGGACCCCGCTACGGCAAAGTTCACATTGCGGGTTTGACCATCGACGAGGCCACCGTCGCGGTCCGCGAAACTGTGGGCGCCATCCATCGAGATCCGGAAGTTTCACTCACCGTCATAGAGTCGCCGCCGATGCAGCCGATCACTGGGGAGCATCTGGTTGCGCCCGACGGCACGGTCAACCTGGGGACATACGGGTTGGTGTCCGTGGCCGGGATGACGCTTGGAGAAGCGAAGCAGGCGATCGACGAACATCTGAGTCAGTATCTCGACGATCCACACGTTTCGGTGTCGGTGTTTGCCTACAACAGCAAGGTCTACTACGTGATCACCCAAGGCGCCGGGCAGGGGGACGCGGTCTCGCGGCTGCCGATCACCGGCAACGAGACGGTGCTCGACGCGGTGGCGCAGATCAA
>CALFYT010000024.1 GCA_937952415.1 uncultured Planctomycetaceae bacterium
GCGCGCGTGTGCCCCGTGCCGCGCTCGACGCCCGGGCGATCAATCGGGCGGCCATGTCGCGGCCTGCTGCGCGCACTGACGGCAATTCGGCCAGCGAACCGCCGCCGCGCCGCAACCCAGCGCCGATCCCGCGAACGACCGTCGCCCGCTGGGTCGATCCGTCCGGCAACGCTGCCGCGGCGTCCAGCAGCCGCGCAAGTTCGGCGGGTCGCTGGCCCGCGCCGACGATCGTGGCCAACTCGCTGATCCAAACGTCGGACTGCGGCGTTGCCAGAAACGGGTCGTCGGACAAGAGCGCCACGGCAAGCCGATCGGCCCGACGCGCACAACTCGAAAGCACGGCGGTGCGGACCCAGAGATCGGCCGCGTCGCGCCGCACAATCCGCGCCATCGCGTCAACGGCTCGCGGATCGTCGAGCTCGCCGAGCGTAAACGCCACCTGAAATCGGACGCGTAAAGCCGGGTCATCGGCTAGCTTGAGCACCGCGCGGGCCAGTGCCGGCTGACTGGCAATCCGCGACTCGGCCAACCGAACCGCATGCTCGCGCACGCCGGGCGACGCATCCGCAAGTGCCGCGGCCAGATCGTCCGACTCAAGCGCCGCCAATCCTTCCAACGCCCACAGCACATGCAGCCGGCCGGTGTCTGTCGGCGATTCGACCAGCCGGCGACGCAGCAGTTCGACGACGGAGTGATCTTGCCGCTCATGAATCAATCGCGACGCCGTGTCGCGCCACCAGCCACCCGGATGTTCCAGGTACTCGACCAGCTTGGCGGTCGAAGCAGTGCTCAGCCGCGGCTGCGGCGGCGGCTCGAAGCCCGGCGGAGCGAGACGATAGATCCGCCCCCGATCGCGACCGCTGGTCAGGTCGAGATGAGCCACCACGTCGTGCGCGATGTGAATCGACTCGATCACTTCCCGCGACATGTCGAGCACGTACAGCGTGCCGTCCGGCGCGTGTACGCAATTGACCGGTCGAAACCAGGTGTCGGTCGTGCGCACGAATTCGGTCTCGGTGTCGGCCCGTTGCGAGCGAAACGTCGCGCCGTCGGGCGAGAGCGTGCGGCGATGAATCAGATTGTTCTGCGAACAGCCAATCAGCAAGTTGCCGCGGTACTCGGCCGGGTAGGCGTGACCGCGATAAATGGCCAGACCGCCCGCCGCGTCGATCACGTTGTGGCTCAGTCCGGCCGCATCGGCGCCGCGCTCGCCCACGGCCAGCCGTCGGCTCGAGCGCACTTGCCGCCAACGCTCGATCGGGCTGGTGCGAAAGATGGGTGTCACGCCTGGCGCGAGATCCTGCACCGCGGTCGGCACGGCCAAATGCGGATTGCGGGCCACGTAGCGCTGCGACAAGACGACGTGATACGCCGGCTTCGATTCGCTGCACAAGAATCGGTTGAACCAATCGTCAAACGCATTGCCGAATTGACGCGATCCGCTGACCGTCTCGAATGCGTGCGTCACTGGATCGAAACGAAAGTCCCGGTCCGAAAGCACGATCGGCGCTGCGCCGGCATCGTCGGCCGGGCGAACCGTGCCGCCGTTGGTCGACGCCGAACCGTAGATGCGATGATCGACGTGCCAATTCAGGTTGTTGACGCCGCCCTGCTGGTTGCGATCGCCAAAGCCGGTGAACACGCGCGTGCGGACGTCGGCCCGGTGGTCGCCGTCCTCGTCCTTCAGGTACCAGATATCCGGCGCGGCGGCGACGTAGACACCGCCCTTCCAACAAACGACGCCGGTCGGCCAAACCAGCCCGTCGGCGAATATCCAACTGCGGTCATAGCGTCCGTCGTCGTCGGTGTCTTGCAGGTAGCGCACGCGGCCCAGCGGCGTGGCTCCGTCTTTGGGTCGGTACGGATAGTCAATCATCTCGGCCACGTACATCCCGCCGTCCGCGTCGAAACACGCGGCCACCGGATCGGTTACATCCGGCTCCGCGGCCACCAGTTCCATGCGAAATCCGTGCTGCGTTTCGAACAGGGCCTGGGCGTCCGCCGGCTCCTTGGCCGGCACCGGCTTGAGGAACTCGGCCAATGACGGACCCTCGGGCGATGATGACTTGCCACCTTCCGCCGGCGAGGCGGCAGGTTCAGGCCGGTCCGTCGTGGTCGTGGCCTGTTGTTTCTTGTCTGCGTTTGCCGGCCGCGCCGAATCATCGGCTGGATGCCCTCCGCGGTCGATCAAGTCGCCCAGAATCTGTTTCGAGCGCTCGAAGTATGCGATGGCCGTTTCCTTCTCCGCGACTTCGCGGGCCCGGTGGTCGGCGATCTGATCGTCGAGCCGCGCCATCAGCCAGCGCGCGTCTTCCTCAGCGAACGGTCGCTTGCCGTCGAGATGCACGTAGACCGGATTCGTATGGGCGTCGGCGTCGGCACTGCCCAAAGGCGACTTGGAGAACGCCCGGGCCGCGATCCAGCTCGACTCTTTTACGGTCACCGGCACGCTCCACTCCAGACGTTGGCTCGCGCCGCGCTCGGCTTCGGCGTGCATCGTTTCGACCACGCGACCGTTGACGATCAACTGCACGTCGGTCACCGGGGCCACTTCGCTCAAAACGCGCAGATGGGCTTGCACCGTGCGAGGGCGCTCGTCTTCCGTCGTGATCGTTTCGCCGGGCGAATTTCCGTCGACCTCCAGCAGCAACAGCGGTCCGCTGGTCATAAAGCTGCGTCCAACGGCCGCGGCGCGATGCCACTTCTCAAACGTCGGCTCGCCGTCGATCTGCACGTAGGTTCGGCAGTCGCCCAGCTTGCGACAGGCTGGATAGTCGCTCGCCCCGTAGCCTGGGAAGCGAAAGCCGGCGCCGAGCGCGTGATACCAACCCTCGAGTCCGATTCCGCGGTAGATGCCAAATTGCATCAACTCGACGCCGTTAGTCGAGCCCTTGACCAGATCGGCCCAGATCTCCAGCGCGTATCCGCCATGCGCGTGAACCGCGAACCCGCCATCGGCCTGCGTCTCGGCGCCGATCGTTCCGAACATTGGGCCGACGTTGGGATCCAGCTCGCGGCCAGGCAATACGATCTCGTCGCGCAAGAACAAGTTGAGGTGTCCCAGCACCCCGTTGCGATACTCTTGCCCCGAGATAATCTGATACGCGCCGCGGCAACGAATTGAGCGGGCGCCCAGACCGCGTCGTTGCGGCGTGCCCTGTTCGGGCATCATGCCGCGATAGGCGCTGGTGTCTTCGTTGTAGCACAGCACGGTGCCGAAGCGGATGTCTTCGGCCTCGAGCAGATCGAAGATCGTTTCCTCGTCCTTTTCGCCGGTGCGAATGAAGTGCAGGTGCGAATCGCCGCCGTACCAGCCGTGGCGGTCCATCGCGGCGGTGCGCGTGATCGTCAGGGCTACGTCGCGCGGCACGCCGGCCTCAGCCTGTATTTCCGACGACACCGGTCGGTACTCAAAACCCTTCCAGACTTCGATCCGCACGGGACCGGCCGGCACGCGGACGTCGAACGTGCCGTCGGTGTAGAAGAAGTGGCCGAAGTACCGAATCGGTTCTTTGCCCTGCCGATTGCCGGCCAGCCGCTCTGGCCAGGTGCCGGTAAAGCTGTACGGACGCAGCGGGTTGTCACGGGGCTGATAGTAATTGCCGTCGGCGCCCACGACGTTCACCCGGCAAAACGTCGGCTTGCCGGTCGCGGCGTCGTGGATCGTGACGTGCAGTTGGGCGGCGTCCTGCTCGTCTGCCTCGGCGGGCTCGCCCGGCTTGTCGAAGCCAGGCGGCGTAAAGATTAGCGCTTCTTCGCGCGGCCGCACGTCGCGCCGGTCGAACTGTCCGTGTTCGGCTCGCGCGGGCGTGCAGAGTCCAACCGCGGCAGTCGCCGTCAAAAGCGCCACCGCGCAGGGCGACAATCGGGCGCGCGAGAATCGTGGATGGTCGTTCACGTGAACATCATCTCGGCAGGCAGGCAGGGCGGGGGCAGGTCGCGTGCAGCGTTTGCCTGAATGCTAACCAGCCCGCCGGCGCGCCGCAACGTTGGGCGCGGTACCGCACGGTTTCAAGCGACCGATGGACGAGCAGGTTCTCGCCGCTGGCGACGATATACGAAGACTGCAAACTTGCCTCCAACGTATCCGAATGCTAGCCCCATCAATGTATGTGCCAACAGCATGAACGTTTTTCGATCACGAAGTTCCGACAGGCCCACTGTTGCCATGCCGCCCCCTTGCGATGTCGCCCCGATCGCGTCTTGGGCTTTAAGCTCGGGTACTTCCTGTCCCGTCTTTATATTGACATCAGTTCTTGCCACCATGGATTCGAAGATGGGCGACATCGCCCGCGTAGTCGGCAGAACGCCAATGTGCGGATTAAGTTCATAACGTCCCGCAACCAGTACGATGGCCGCGTAGACGATGACAGGAACGAGAAACCCGATGGCGAAGGCCTGAGGCTCACGACGGCCGACGAAGACGACAATGCCTAGCGCCATACACAGAACGATCGCCAGAAGAATCGTGATCGCCCCGACTACGCCACCCAAGCGCAGTGACGCCAGCCCGAGACCGGCCACCAGCACGACAACCAGCAGCTCGCGTAGCGACCACTGTACGGCGGCTTGAGAATGTTGCTCCATGAAAGCGACGTGCCTTTCTGCACGACAATCCACCGTCGCATTGTCCCGGACGCTACTCTCCCGCCGCGCCGTCGTATGCAATCCACGAAACCTGCGTGATCAGGTGCTCAAGCGATGCAAACGAGATCGCGGCGTTGGTCGCGAACCGCGGACTACTGTTGGCCGGAAACGTCGCCAGCGTGGCGTCGCCCACCAGAAACACGTTGAAATCCTTGGCCAGGTTCTCGTAGCCGGCCGTCGTCCGGCAGAAGCACATGTCGGTCGCATAGCCGGTCAGTAGCACGTGGCGAATGCCCTGCGCTTGCAGAAACTTCTTTAGCGGCTCGTAACCTGCGGCGTCGTAGATCACGACGTCGTCCGGATGCACGTCCAAGTCGCTGGTCACTGGAATAGGCAGATCCCAAAAGCCGGCGTTGTTGAACCGGGCGGTGGCGTCCAACCCGCTGAACTGACGAAAGTAGTCGATCACCGGCTTGTCACTCGACAATTCGATCCGGGCCGGAATCGGCTCACCGCGGTAGTCGAAGCCGTTGAGCTTGGCATCCAGCTCCCGCGCACCTTCGCGCCGCTCGTGTTCGGTCGGCCGATGCGTGTACGAACGATACAGCTTGTGCCGGATCGGATCTTCGTCGCCCGGCAGGCTGTACATCACCAGCGAGACTTTCCCGCGCAGCGACTTGAGAAACGGATTGATCACTTCGCGGGTGTGCCGCCCGGCCAGGTGGTTCTTTTCGGGCGTGCAGAAGTCGGCCGCGCCGGCCGGTTCTGGCGTGCGCCAGCCTTGCCCGTCGTCGACGCCCCACGGATGGACCATGATGATCGCGGTTTTTTCGGCCAGCAGCCGGTTCGGCATCTCGATGATCCCGCGCGCGTTGTACGAAAAACGCCAAGCGCGAACCTGCAAGTCCGCATTCGGATCGTCGACCAGCAGCGGCGCTTCGTAACGCACCGTTTCGTGCACCGGTTGGACGAACTCCGGATGATCGGCCAACAGCGGCTGCGGATCGTCCAGCCGCACCAAGCGATTGGCAAAGGTCCGCGACGCTGCGGCTGAGGCTGGCGCGTTGGGCGCAGCGTTGTCGGCAGCCAGCGCGCCGCGCGACACGAGCAACACGCCCAACAACAGGGCGGCTCCGCTGAAGGCCACAGCGGCGTGAACCCAACGGCCAACAGGAACACGCAATGAGCGGTGCGGAAATGGCGGCCGGTGCATGAGGTGTTCTCCCATGGCTAACGTGCAGGGAACGGCGCGAAGCGCGCGTCGGCGTGGTCGCGACGCGTCCATCATACCAGCGCCGCGCGCCGGCTCAATTCGCCCCGCCCGGTAGCAAAGCAGCGTTTCGCCGCACTAGAATACGAGACGACAGCGGCACAAGCACGAAACGATCCGCACCGTCGAGGATTTGGGTGAGCATCTACGAACAATTCGGCCTGCGGCCAATCATCAACGCATCGGGCGCAGTGACACGGCTGGGCGGAGCGCCGATGCCCGCAGCGGTGCTCGACGCGTTTCGCGCGGCGTCCGGCGAGTCGGTTCCGATCGACCTGTTGCAAGGGGCCGCGTCGCGCGCCTTGGCGGAAGCCACCGGCACCGAGGCGGGTCTGGTCACGGCCGGCGCAGCCGCCGCGCTGACGTTGGGTGCCGCGGCGATGCTCACCGGCAACGACTTGGGCCGCATGGAGAAGCTGCCACACTGCGACGGTTTTCCGGACGAGATCGTGGTCGCGCGCGAACATCGAAACGGCTACGACCACTCGGTGCGTGCCGCCGGCGCGCGGCTCGTCGAAGTCGGCTTTCACGAGAGTGCGTCGGGCGCCGGAATGCGCCGCGTCGAGGCCTGGGAATACGAAGCGGCGTTTGGCCCCCGCACCGCCGGAGTGCTGTACGTGCTGACGCCCGGCTCGCGGCCGCCGTTGACCGAAGTGGTCGAACGGGCTCATGCACACGACTTGCCGGTCTTGGTGGATGCGTCGGCCGAGTTGCCGCCGCGAGACAACCTGCGCGCGATTCCCGCGACCGGCGCCGACCTGGTCGCGTTCAGCGGCGGCAAGGCGCTCTGCGGTCCGCAGGCCACCGGCATTCTTTGCGGCCGCCGCCGGTTGGTCGGTGCAGCGGCGCTACAGATGCTCGACATCGACGAGCACGTCGCGTTGTGGCAGCCGCCGCCGGAACTAATCGATCGCGAAGCGTTGCCCGGCATGCCGCGGCAGGGAATCGGGCGCGGCTTGAAGGTCTCGAAGGAGCAAATCGTGGCGCTGCTGGTGGCGCTGCGCAATTTTCGACAGACCGACTTCGCGGCCGACTTGGAAACCGCCACCCGATGTCTGCAGTTGATCGGCGACGAACTATCCGGCGTCGCGGCGGCCCGCTGTACGCTGCACCCGACAAAAAGCGAATGCCTGCCGGTCTTGGAGATCGTCGTGGACGAACCGGCCCTGGGTCGCACGGCGATCGAGGTCTGCCGGCGGCTGCGCGACGGTTCGCCGCCGTGTTACGTAGGCCATTGGGCGCTGGACGATGGCAAGCTGCTGTTGAACCCGCTGCATCTCGACGAACCGCAGTCGGCCGAATTGGCGCGGCGCTTGCGCGAAGAACTGACGACGTGATTCGCCGATGGCGCGCGCGAGTCTCGGCCAACCGACTCGTCGACTGAGGGCTACTGCGTCGCGTCGACCGGCACCACGATCACGGCGCGTGACGTCCCCCGAATCACGCGCTCGGCGGTCGTGCCGAACAGCACCTTCTCGATCGGTCCGCGCGACCCAAAGCGGCCCATCAGGATCGCGTCCACTTGAAAGTCTTCGGCCTTACGCAGGATCTCGATGAAGGGCACGCCTTCGGAGACGATCGTTTGCACTTCGACTCCGTCGCCCGCTTCTGCCTTCCACGACTCCATTTCCCGTTCGGCGTTTTCGCGGGCGGCTGCAAGGATCACCTCGTGCGAGCCCAAGCCGAGTCCCGCGGCAAACTCGATCGCGGACGGATCGATCGCGTGCAATAACAGTACCGCCGCGTCGTCGCCGTGCGCCAGTTGCAGGGCCTGTTCGAAGACGCTTCGCGATACGGGCGAGAAGTCCACCGGCACCAACAGCGTGTTCAATTCGATCATGCGACTTTCCCTCGATCTTGCCTTCGTGCTCGACTTTGCGTTCACGTCACGCGCGCCCCGCGCAACGACAGTTCGAGCAATCGCCGTACCAATGCGCCGCATGCGGCACATGTAGGCCGCCTCGCGGCGGCCCGCCAGGGCAAGGCGCTGGATGACGCCACACCACAGCGTGCCGCTAGCTGCGGCTGTGTCGGCGACCTTGACCCCTTGGCGCGAGTGTACCAAAATCGGCACGCGCTGGGCGAATTCGCCCGTCGAGCACAGTGCTATCCATGCGGCGGCACCGGTGGATCATACGGCGTGCCGGCACGATTCCTTGCGACCTGTCGCCTCGGGCGCGCCAATTGCACCTGGCACGTGGCACGGAAACCACCCCTGTTCAACATGGAGGAAACGACCGTGAAGACGCGCTGGAATTGTCTGCTCGCGGGGCTGCTGGCATGCGCCCTGGTCGCGCCCGCTCAAGCCGATGAAAAGGACGAATCGAAGGCCAGCTTCTGGATGCAGAAGAAGCTGGAGTACACCGAGTACATCTTGGTTGGGCTGACCAGCGGCGACTTTGACGAAATCGCCGAGAACGCCCGCTCGATGAATGCGCTGGGCCACCTCGAACGTTGGGTTCGGGCCAATTCGTCCGAGTATCGGCAACAGCTTAAGATCTTCCAGAATGCCAATCGACAATTGGTCGAGATGGCCGACGCCGAAAACCTGGACGGGGCGGCCATTGCCTACGTGCAATTGACGCTCAGTTGCGTCAACTGCCATAAGTACGTGCGCGACACTCCTCGCGAGACAATCACACGCTCCAAGTAATGCACGCCAACCTCCAGCAACTTGAGTCATCGCCGCGCGTTGCTGGAGAGATTGGTCAAGCGTCGGTCGACCCGCCGCCGACTTGCCCGGATGCCGATCGGTTCGGTGCGGCGATCGCCGTGATGGCCACGATCGCCATCGCGGCCTACTTGGCGCTGCGCTTTTTGTTGGATGCTTCCCAGTTCGTCGCGAACGTGCCGCTCTACGTCGCGCTGGTGCTGGGCGGCGTGCCGCTGGTCTACGGATTGTTGCGGCAACTGCTGGCCCGACAATTCGGGTCCGACCTGCTAGCCGGCATGTCGATCGTTACGGCCGTGTTGCTCGAGGAGTACCTGGCCGGCACGTTCGTCGTGCTGATGCTTTCCGGCGGGGGCGCGCTGGAAGCGTATGCCGTGCGCAACGCGTCTTCGGTGCTCGAAGCCCTGGCCAAACGCGTGCCGTCGATCGCGCACTTGCAGCGCGGCACCGACCTGCTCGACGTGCCGCTCGACGACGTGGTTGTGGGTGATCGGCTGCTCGTTCTGCCGCACGAAACCTGTCCGGTCGACGGCGTGGTCGTCGAAGGCCACAGCGTGATGGACGAGTCGTACCTGACGGGCGAGCCGTTCATGATGTCGAAGACGCCCGGCGCATCGGTCTTTTCCGGTGCAATCAACGGCGACGCGGCGCTGTCGATCAAAGCGAGCCGCCGGGCCGTCGATTCGCGCTACGCCCGGATCATGCAAGTCATGCAGGCCTCGCAGCAACATCGACCGCGCATCCGCAGGCTCGGCGATCAGTTGGGCGCCTTCTACACACCGCTGGCGTTGGCGATCGCACTGGCTGCGTGGGCGGCCAGCGGAAACGCGCTGCGGTTCCTGGCCGTGTTGGTCGTGGCCACGCCCTGTCCGCTGTTGATCGCGATTCCCGTGGCGGTCATCGGTTCGATTTCGTTGGCGGCCCGACGCGGGATCATCATCAAAGATCCGGCCGTGCTCGAGCAGGTCGAACAGTGCCGCACGGTCATTCTGGACAAGACCGGCACGCTGACCTATGGCCGGCCGCAATTGGTTGCGCAGCACGTCGTCGAGGCGGACCGGCGGGCCGAGGTGCTCGGCCTGGCCGCATCGCTGGAGCAATACTCGAAACATCCGTTGGCGCTGGCGATCGTCGAAGCGGCCCAACGCGAAGGCATCGAGTTGTCCAGGGCCAGTCAGATTCGCGAGCTGGCCGGACAAGGGTTGCGCGGTGTTGTCTCGGGCCGCGAGCTTTGGATCACCAGCCGCAACCAACTCGTCAAAGAAGGATTGGTCACACCGGCGGATTTTCCGCCCGTCTCCGCTGGATTGGAGTGCGTCGTCGCCGTCGACAACCGCTATGCGGCGACGTATGCGTTTCGTGACGAGCCGCGCAGCGAAGGCCGGCCGTTTGTCAAACACCTGGCACCCAAGCATCACATCGACCGCATCATGCTCGTTTCGGGCGATCGCGAGTCGGAAGTGCGCTACCTGGCCGACCAGGTCGGCATCAAGGAAGTGTTCGCCAGCCAAAGCCCCGAACAGAAACTGGAAATCGTCCGCCGCGAAACGGCCCACACCAAGACACTCTTTCTGGGCGACGGCATCAACGATGCACCGGCGCTGACCGCGGCGACCGTGGGCGTCGCGTTTGGTCAAAATAGCGACATCACGGCCGAGGCGGCCGGCGCCGTGATCATGGACAGCTCGCTGGAGCGCGTCGACGAGTTCTTTCACATCTCCAAACGCATGCGGCGAATTGCCCTGCAAAGCGCCCTGGGTGGCATGGCGCTGAGCGTCGTTGGAATGGGCTTCGCGTCGGTCGGAATGCTGCCACCGGTCGCCGGCGCCATCACGCAGGAGGTAATCGACCTGCTTGCCGTGCTCAACGCGCTGCGCGTGGCGGTGGTGCCCAAGTCGCTAACCGACTTTTGACGCGATATTTCGGCGATGCCGGCGCCGCTGTGCGGTGCGATCTCCAGCGGATCGTGCCCCTTGATGACTGGCTGGTGTTTGCCCTCGGACGACGTGTGCCTGGCCCAGTTTCACGCGGTATAATTGGATCGCGGAGATTGATGCCCGAGGCCCCGCACCGGCGTCCGTTTCCGGCAAAGCGATTCACGATCAGCGCGTTTCCTGCAAAGGAGAATGGCCATGCGACGGCGAGAATTTCTGGCGGCCACCGCCGCGACGACCCTCTCGGGCAAACTGCTATCCACCACGCGCGCTGCGCGAGCCGCCGATACAAGCGACGAGAAGCGCCGCATCTACGCCACGCCGGCCGACGCCATGCAATCGCCGCGCGAGAAAGAAATGTTCGTCACGGCCTTGCGCGTCGGCATCGACAAGTCGGGCAAGGACTATCTCGCCGTGGTCGACGTCGATCCCGCCTCGCCCACGTACTCAAAAGTTGTGGAGCGTGTGATGATGCCGACGGCCGGCGACGAGTTGCACCACTTCGGCTGGAACGCGTGCGCGAGTTGCCATTCCGATCCGGACAAAGCGCGCCGTTACCTGATCGTGCCCGGACTACGCTCCGGAAGGATTCACGTAATCGACGCGGCTGATCCCCGTTCGCTCCGGCTGCACAAAGTGATCGAGCCGGAAGAAATCGCCAAGAAGACCAACTTGAGCGCTCCCCACACAGTCCACTGCTTGGGTGACGGGCACATCATGCTCTCGATGCTGGGCGATGCCGAGGGCAACACGCCTGGCGGATTTTTGCTGCTGGACGAAAAGTTCGACGTCGCCGGTCGGTGGGACTCGCCCGACAGCGGGCTCGTGTTCAACTACGACTTCTGGTACCAGCCGCGACACGACGTGATGGTCAGCAGCGAATGGGCCGCGCCCAACACGTTTAGCCGTGGGTTCGACCTGGACGACGTCGAATCGGGTAAGTACGGCCACTCGCTCTGTTTTTGGAATTGGACCGATCGCAAGATGATCGAGCGGATCGATCTGGGCGAGACCGGGATGATCCCGCTCGAAATACGCTTCCATCACAATCCCGAAAGCTCGCACGGCTTCGTCGGGGCCGCGCTCTCCAGCACGATGTGGCACTTCCACAACGACGACGGCAAGTGGAAGGTCGACAAAGTGATCGAAGTCGAACCGGTCGAGACCGAAGGCTGGCCGTTCCCCGTGCCGGGTCTGATTACCGACCTGGTCCTCTCGATGGACGACCGGTACCTGTACTTCTCGAATTGGCTCCACGGTGATTTGCGGCAATACGACGTCAGCGATCCGTCCAAGCCCAAGCTGACCGGCCGGCTGTGGCTGGGCGGGGTGATTGGTCGCAGCGGAAAACACCGTGGCCGCGACTTCGCCGGCGGACCGCAGATGTTGCAGCTCAGTCTCGACGGCAAGCGACTCTACGTGACCGATTCGCTCTACAGCAGTTGGGACAATCAGTTCTATCCCGACCTGGCCAAGGGCTCGACCTTGATGCAGATCGATTGTGATACCGACCAGGGCGGGATGAAGATCAACGAGGACTTCTTTGTCGACTTTCACAACGAGCCCGATGGACCGGCCCGGGCCCACGAGATGCGCTTTCCCGGCGGCGACTCGACCAGCGATATTTGGATCTGACAGCCACGCGCGAACGCGGCGCCGCGGCGCATGCCTGCGGGCGAATAACTAATGAGCAAGTCACTGGTTACCTTCGATCGCGACGACGACGTCGGCATCATCACGTTGGACAATGCCGAGCGGCGCAACGTCATGTCGCGGTCCGCGACGAGCCAATTGATCGAGCGGCTCGACGAGGCGGCACGCTCCGACGGCGTGAGGAGCATTATCCTCCGCGCCGAAGGAACCGTGTTTAGCGCCGGCCACGACCTGCGCGAGATCATCGACGCCGACGACGCTCAGCGCGAATCCCTCTTCGCGTTGTGTACGCGGATGATGACGACGATTCGCGAGTTGCCCGTGCCGGTCATTGCCCAAGTGCAGGGCCTGGCCACGGCCGCCGGTTGCCAGTTGGCGGCCACTTGCGACTTGATCGTCGCGGCCGAAAGCGCGGCGTTTGCCACGCCGGGCATCAAGATCGGATTGTTCTGTTCGACGCCGGCCGTGGCGGTCTCGCGCGTGATCGGTCCGAAGAAAACGATGGAGATGTTGCTCACCGCCGAACCGGTCCCGGCCGCCGAAGCCGAGCGGATTGGCCTGGTCAATCGCGTCGTGCCGGCACAGCGGCTCTCGGAGGAAACGCTGGCCCTGGCGCATCAGATCGCTGCCGCCAGTCCGTACACGCTAGGGCTTGGCAAGCGCGCGTTCTACCAGCAGCTCGAATTGGACATTGCCGCGGCGTACAAGGCGACCGAAAAGATCATGGTCGAGAACGCCAAAGCGCCCGACGCTTTGGAGGGCATGCGCGCGTTCTTGGAGCGCCGCGTCCCGGTCTGGGGCGGCAAGTAGCCAATCTTGTCCCTCCTGCAATACCGGCCTAAACTACAGGTTTCTGGCCAGATCGGCGCCGCATCGCGCCCGGCTGGCCGGTACAATTCAATAGTCGTCAGTATTCCCAGGGTCGATTGCCCCGATCGACGTGATTCTCCTTCTTGCCCCGATACGCCAACGCGCGAGGGTAACTGTTTATGGCAACGGCCACGGATCGCAAACTGTGGGAACAGTGGCGGGCGGAAATCGAAAAGACGCCGCCGCCGGCCCAGCCGCCGACCACCGTCAGCAGCGTGCCCATCGAGCCGCTCTATCTGCCCGAAGATCTGGGCGAGTTTGACTACGATTCGCAACTGGGCTACCCCGGTCAGTACCCTTACACGCGCGGCGTGCATGCCAGCATGTATCGCGGCCGGCTCTGGACGATGCGCCAGTTTGCCGGCTTCGGCACGGCGCGACAGACCAACGAACGGTTTCACTTTCTGGTCGATCGCGGACAGACCGGCCTCAGCACGGCGTTCGACCTGCCGACGCTAATGGGGCTCGACAGCGACGACCCGCGTTCGCTGGGCGAAGTCGGCCGGCTTGGCGTGGCGATGGACACGATCGAGGACATGCGGCAGTTGTTCGACAAGATCGACGTCGAAAAGCTGTCGGTCTCGATGACGATCAACGCGCCGGCGGTGATCGTGATGGCATTCTACCTGGCCAACGCACAAGACCGCGGCTTCGACTGGCGCAAGATGCGCGGCACGATCCAGAACGACACGCTCAAAGAGTTCCACGCCCAGAACGAGATTTATTTTCCGCCCGAGCCGTCAGTCCGCCTGGCGATCGACGTAGTCGAGTTCTGCACGCATCACGTGCCGCAGTGGAACCCGGTCTCGATCAGCGGATACCACATTCGCGAAGCCGGCTCGACGGCCGTTCAGGAACTGGCCTTCACGCTGGCCGACGGGTTTCACTATGTCGACGAGTGCCTGGCCCGCGGGCTCGACGTCGATCAATTTGCCGGACGCCTCAGCTTTTTCTTCAACGCCCACAACGACCTGTTCGAGGAAGTGGCCAAGTACCGGGCGGCCCGGGCCCTGTGGGCCCAGCGGCTGCGCGATCACTACGGTGCGAAGAAGGAGTCCTCGCTCAAGTTGCGGTTCCACGCCCAAACCGCCGGCTGCTCGCTGCAAGACAAGCAACCGGAATTGAATCTGATCCGCGTCGCTTACCAGGCTTTGGCGGCCGTGCTCGGCGGATGCCAATCGCTGCACACCAACAGCATGGACGAAACGCTCGCCTTGCCGAGCGAACATGCCGTGACGCTCGCCCTGCGAACCCAACAAGTGCTGGCCTATGAAACGGGCGTGACCAACACGGTCGATCCCGTGGGCGGCAGCTACTTCGTCGAAACGCTCACGCGACAGATGCAGGACGAAGCGCGCAAGTATTTCGACAACATCGACGAGCTGGGCGGGATGCTGGGAGCCATCGATCGTGGGTTCTTCCGCCGCGAGATTGCCGAGGCGGCCTTCGCCTACCAGCGCGAAGTCGACGCCAATCGCAAACTGATCGTCGGCGTCAACGCCTTTCAAGCAGCCGACGAGAAGCCACTTGAGATCCTGGAGATCGACCACGCCGTCGAGACCGAACAAATCGAATCGCTCAACCGCGTGAAAGCCGAACGCAGCGCCGACGATCTGAACCGCGCGCTCGACGCCGTGCGACGCGCGGCCGAAGCGGGCGAAAACGTCATGCCCTCGTTGATCGACGCCGCTCGGGCCAGGGCCACCGTCGGCGAAACGATGTGTGCCATGGCCGACGTGCTCGGACGGGTCGACTCGGCGGTAGTTTAACGCGCGTAGCCGACACGTCCGGCACGCCCAGACCCGCGGCACGCAAATCCCGAAGCGGATAACAATCGTCCGCCGAACGTAACGAGTGCAACCGGCATGAACCAAAACCCACAATTGCGAATCGTCTTGGCCAAGGTCGGGCTGGATGGCCATGACCGGGGCGTGAAGGTGATCACCCGCGGGCTGCGCGACGCCGGCTTTCACGTGATTTATCCCGGGCTGTGGCAAGCGCCCGAGGCGGTGGTGCGCACCGTGGCCGACGAAGACGCCGATTGGCTGGGCATTAGCTTGCTCAGCGGCACGCACATGACGCTCGTGCCGCGGATCATGGACCTGCTCAAAGAGGCCAAGTTGTCGCACGTCGGCGTGATGGTCGGGGGAATCATTCCCGAGGCCGACATTCCCAAGCTCGAGAAGTTGGGCGTGGCCCGGGTGTTCGGTCCCGGCACACCGTTGCCCGAAATCGTCGACTTTCTCCGTGGCGAGGGGAGTCGCACGCATGCTTGACGATCTGCTGGCGCGTTGGCGCAACAAAGATCGTTTGGCGCTGGCCCGCCTGCTGACGCTCATCTCGCGGGACGAATCGTTGCCGCAGATCCGCGCCGCCGTGTCGCCCAAGCCCGACGACGTGCCGGTCGTGGCCGTCACCGGCAACGCGGGCGTCGGCAAGAGCACGATGGTCGGCAAGCTGGCCGAGTATCTGCGCGGACAAGGAAAGTCGGTGGGCGTGTTGGCCTGCGATCCCGAAAGCCCGATCACCGGCGGAGCCCTGTTGGGTGATCGCGTGCGGATGCCGGCCCGGCCCGACGACACAGATTTGTTCATTCGCAGTCTGGCCACCGCCAGCGGGCATCAGGCTGTCGCCGAGCACGCCGACTTGATGATCCGCCTGATGGCCGGATTCGGCTTCGATGTGATCCTGCTGGAAACGGTCGGAGCAGGGCAGGGCGACACGGCCGTGCGCTCGCTGGCCGATGTTGTGGTCGTCTTGCTCCAGCCGGAAAGCGGCGACGAGCTGCAGTGGGAAAAGGCCGGCTTGCTGGAAATCGCCGACGTCGTCGTGATTCACAAGGCCGACCTGCCCGGCGCCGAGCGACTCGAATCGCAAGTGCGCGAGCTGCTCAGCTTGCCGGGCAGCCGTGCCGTCGAAGTGCTGCGCGTCAGTTCGGCCAAGGGCGAGGGCTTTGCCCGGTTGTGGGCAGCCATCACCGCCTGTCCGCCACGGACCGGCGCGCTTGAGCCGGCTGCGCAGTTCCTGTTGCGCCGCGCGCAACAAGTGCTGGCCGATCGGTTGCACGACCGGGCCGGGCACGTCGGCAGTCTGGTCGATCGCTGGAAGCGGCACGAGGTGGACGAAGACCAGGCGACCGATGAGTTGCTGCACCGGCTCATCGAGTAGCGTCGTGGTTCTGACTGCGGTCGACCGCGGGGGGCGTCGTGGCGATTTCCACTGCGCCGCACCGAACGTCGGGTAGTGGGTCAGTCTGAAATTCATTCCTGACGCGGTGACCTTGCGCACTTTGGACAGTAAGGCCGATCGTCACGCATGACCCAACCAGCAGCCTTAAGGAATGGGACCGCACGCATCGTGAACTGTTGCGCGCCAAGCTCTCCCGGCTCTGTCCCGTCCCATGCCCACTCAAGGTCTGGCTCTAGCTCACATTGATCGCAGCAGAACCAGCTGAAATGGACGTAGAGGAAGCTGTGCCAATAGTCGTCGGGCATGTCGCACTGATTGCCTTCAGGCTGCATGCCGTCATTTGAGCATGCCAAATCGCTTAAGCAAGAAGAAGCTGCAAGATTGACACTCAACACCGAACATCGCCGCTGCTTGCTGCGCGGCGTGCGTCGGCCGATAATGACGGTTTTGGCCGGCGTCGCGCCGGCCGTTGCGCCCCGAATCGCGTTGTCTTGGGCGGACGAATGGCAAACGCATTGCAAAACGCGCCGTTGCGAAACCGCCCAGCGCGGTCATTCGCCGCCGCCGTCCTGCTGGCGATGTTCGCCCTGCCGGCTGCCGCCGACGACGCAGTTGATTTCAATCGCGACATTCGCCCGATCTTTTCCGACTACTGCTACGCCTGCCACGGTCCCGATGAACGAACGCGGCGGGCCGACTTGCGGCTCGACGTCGAGGAGAGCGCCACGCGCGAGTGGGACGGAGTGCGCCTGATCGCGCCTGGCGACGTCGAAGCCAGCGATCTGCATCGTCGGCTGGTGAGCGACGACCCCGACGTGCAGATGCCGCCGCCCGATGCCGAGAAGCAACTCGCGCCGGCACAGATCGAGCTGATCGCCCGTTGGATTCGGCAAGGCGCGAAGTGGCAAGAACACTGGGCCTTTGTTCCGCCGCGACGGCCTGTCGCGCGGCCGGTCGACAACGCCGCCTGGCTGCGCAATCCGATCGACGGGTTTGTCCTGGCACGCTTAGAAAAGGAGGGACTGTCGCCGGCGCCCGAAGCGGACCGGACGACGCTGATTCGCCGCGTGACGTTTGAACTGACCGGACTGCCGCCCACGCCCGAGGAGGTCGATGCGTTCTTGGCAGACGACAGCCCGGAAGCGTACGAACGGGTCGTTGACCGATTGCTCGCCTCGCCGCGCTATGGCGAGCGGATGGCGGCCCGCTGGCTCGACGCGGCCCGCTATGCCGACACCAACGGGTATCAGGACGACGGCATCCGCCACATGTGGCGCTGGCGCGATTGGGTGATCGAGGCCTACAATCGCAACGTGCCCTTCGACCAGTTCACGATCGAGCAGATCGCCGGCGACCTGCTGCACGACCCCACGCTCGAGCAGCACATCGCAACCGGGTTCAATCGCAACCATCGCACCAACGCCGAAGGCGGCATTATCCCGGAGGAGTATGCCGTCGAGTACGTTGTTGACCGCGTCGATACCACGGCCACCGTTTGGCTCGGCCTGACGATGGGCTGCGCCCGCTGCCACGACCACAAGTACGATCCCTTCACGCAGCGCGAGTACTACGGGCTCTTTGCGTATTTCAACAACGTGCCGGAGCGCGGCCGCGGCATCAAGGTCGGCAACTCGCCGCCGGCGATCAAAGCGCCCACGCGCGACCAACAGCGCCAACTGGCCGCCATCGACGAGCAACTGGCCGTTGCCCAAGCCGCGTACGACGCGCTGGGCGATGAAGTCGCCGCCGGCGAAGCCGAATGGGCCGAATCGTTCGCACCGAAAGAGCCGGTCTACTGGGCGCCGGCCGACGCATTAGCCGTTCACGTGCCACTGGACGGATCGACTGAGGACTTGTGCAGTGAGGAACCTGCCGCATTGAACGACGCGGCGGCATTCGCACCCGGAGCGCTGGGCCAGGCGGCCGAATTCGACGGGCAGTCGCTGGCCGAAATCGGCGATCGCGCGGACTTTGGTTTCTTCGACGCCTTTACCATCAGCGCTTGGATCCTTCCCCGCGGCGACCAGGGCACAATCGTTGCCCGGATGGCCGACGTCGATCGTTATGAAGGCTACAGCGTCGAACTGGTCGACGGCAAGTTGCAGGGCAATTTCTCGAAGCGCTGGCTCGACGACGCGCTGCGCGTCGAAACGCGCGAACCGCTCGAGGCGAACCGGTGGCACCATATCGCGGTGGTTTACGACGGGTCGCGGCTGGCCACCGGAGTGCACATCTACGTCGACGGCCAAGAGCGGCAAATCGATGTTTTGCTCGACGGCCTGAATCAATCGTTCCAGACGAAAGAGCCGCTGCGAATCGGCGGCGGCGGCCGCTCGCGAAACTTCGACGGATTGATCGACGACGTGCGGATCTACGAGACGGACCTGCCGGCGGGCGAAATCGGCGTGCTGGCCAGGAGGGAGTCGATCGGTGCGTTTTCCGCACTGTCGGCCGAGGACCGAACGCCCGGCCAGGCTGCCGGTCTGCGCGACTACTATCTCACGCATCACGCACCGCCGCACGTGCAGCCGGCCCGGGCCCGCGTCCGCGCGATCCAGAAGCGCCGCGCCGAGTTCGAAGACGATTTGCCCACGACGATGGTCATGGTCGAAATGCCGACGCCACGGCAAACGCACGTGCTGAAACTTGGCCAATACAACCTGCCGCGCGGGCGCGTCACTCCCGACGTGCCGTCGGCGCTGCACCAACTACCGCGCGGCGCCGCGACGAACCGCTTGGGCTTTGCCCATTGGCTCGTCGATCCGGCCAATCCGCTGACGGCCCGCGTCGCGGTGAATCGGTTTTGGCAATCGTACTTCGGCACGGGACTGGTCAAAACGGTCGACGACTTCGGAGCCCAGGGCGAAGTGCCTTCGCATCCTGACCTGCTCGATTGGCTGGCCACGGAATTCGTGGCCCGCGACTGGGACATGAAGGCCATGGCCCGGCTGATCGTAACCAGCGCGACGTACCGCCAATCGTCGATCGCGTCCGAGGCATCGTTTGCGGCCGATCCCCAGAATCGCTTGTTGTCGCGCGGGCCGCGATTGCGGCTCCCGGCCGAAATGATTCGCGACGCGGCCCTGGCCGCGTCCGGGTTGCTGGTCGAGCAACTGGGCGGACCGTCGGTCAAGCCGTATCAACCGCCCGGACTCTGGAAGGAGTTGACCGGTGGCAAGGAGTTCGAGCAGGACCACGGCGCGGGGCTTTATCGCCGTAGCTTGTACACGTATTGGAAGCGCACGATCGCGCCACCGTCGATGATCACGTTCGATGCCTCGCCGCGCGAGTCCTGCACCGTGCGCCAGAGCCGCACGAACACGCCGTTGCAAGCGCTGACGCTGCTCAACGAAACGACGTTCGTCGAGGCCGCTCGCCAACTGGCCCAGCGTGTGATGCGCTCGGATTGCACGACGCCGGCCCAGCGGCTTGAGCTGGCTTTCCGGTTGGTGCTGTCGCGACCGCCCAACGAACAGGAATTGCAAGTACTAGTCGGCTCGTTCGAGAGCCAAGCACAGCGGTATCGCGCCGCGCCCGAAGCGGCCACGGCCCTGCTGGCGGTCGGCGAGTCGCAGTGCGACACGAAACTGGATTCGACTGAGTTGGCCGCGTATGCCGCGGTAGCCAACCTGATCTTCAACCTCGACGAGTCGGTGACCAAGGAGTAGCACCGTGGACCCCAGGCTCGAACAACAATTGCTCTTGAATCGGCGGCACTTCTTCGCCCGCGGCGCCACCGGGCTGGGCATCGCCGCCTTGGCTACGCTGCTGCAAGAGGGCGCCGCGCGCGCCGCCGCCTCGCCGCGCACGGCATCTGGCGGACTGCCCGGTCTGCCGCACTTTGCGCCTCGAGCGAAACGGGTGATCTACCTGTTTCAGTCGGGCGCGCCGTCGCAAATGGACCTGTTCGACTACAAGCCGATGCTGGCTGAGCAACAGGGCTCCGAATTGCCCGACTCGGTGCGCCAGGGACAGCGACTGACCGGCATGACCTCCGGGCAATCCAGCTTTCCGGTCGCCGCTTCGAAGTTCAAGTTCGCCCAACATGGGCAATGCGGCGCATGGGTCAGCGAACTCATGCCGCACACCGCCAAAGTCGTCGATCAGTTGTGCTTCATCAAGTCGATGCACACCGAAGCGATCAACCACGATCCGGCCATCACCTTCTTTCAGACTGGCGCGCAATTGGCCGGCCGGCCCAGCATCGGCGCGTGGCTCTCCTACGGATTGGGGAGCGAGAACAGCGACCTGCCGGCCTTCGTGGCCATGATCTCCCAAGGTAGTGGCAACCCAGGCGGGCAACCGCTTTACGATCGGCTGTGGGGCAGCGGCTTTCTGCCGTCGACCTATCAAGGTGTCAAGTTCCGCTCGATCGGCGATCCAGTGCTCAACCTGTCGAACCCGCCCGGGCTCGACGGCGATGCGCGCCGCCAGATGCTCGATGCCTTGGGCACGTTGAACCGAATGAAGCTCGATCGTGTTCACGATCCAGAAATCGCCACCCGCATCGCGCAGTACGAACTGGCGTATCGCATGCAAACCTCCGTGCCGGAATTGACCGACGTGTCGGACGAACCGGAACACATTTTCGAATTATACGGGCCCGAGTCGCGCACGCCGGGCACATTTGCGGCCAATTGCCTCTTGGCCCGCCGGCTGTGTGAACGGGGCGTGCGGTTCGTGCAATTGTTCCACCGTGGCTGGGATCAGCACGTCAATCTGCCCAAGCAAATCGCCGGCCAATGCCGTGATACCGATCAGGGCTCCGCGGCGCTAGTCGCCGATTTGCGGCAGCGCGGCCTGCTGGAAGACACGCTCGTCGTATGGGGCGGCGAGTTCGGGCGCACCGTCTACTGCCAGGGAAAGCTGACCGCCGACGACTACGGACGCGATCACCATCCGCGCTGTTTCACGATGTGGATGGCCGGCGCCGGCGTCAAAGCGGGGTTCACCTTCGGGCAAACAGACGACTACTCGTACAACATCGTCCAGGATCCGGTACACGTCCACGACCTGCACGCCACCATGTTGCACCTGTTGGGCGTCGACCACTTGCAGCTCACGTTCAAGTTCCAAGGCCGCCACCATCGCCTGACCGACGTGCACGGCAACGTGGTCGAGGGCGTGTTGGCGTGAGCCGTTTTTTCCCAACGCCCGTTCCTGTCGAGCTTCGATCCGCCCGTTCGGAAACTGCTATGCCAATGACCCGACTCTGGTTCTTACTGTTGTTCTTGCCAGTGTTACTGGCGGGGTGTGCCGGCCGCGATTCGAACGGCGGAGCCGACAAAGCCTCCGACGGCAAGCTCACCATCGCGGTAATACCTAAGGCGACGTCGCACGAATTCTGGAAATCGGTCCACGCTGGTGCCATTCGCGGCGCCGAGCAAGCCGACGTCAAGATCATCTGGAAAGGGCCGATCACCGAAAGCGATCGCGAAGCGCAAATCAATCTCGTGCAGGACTTCGTCGCCCAACAAGTCGACGGCATCTGCCTGGCACCGCTGGATGCGCAAGCCCTGATCCCGTCCGTCCAGGACGCCAAAGCCGCGGGCGTGCCCACGTTGATCTTCGATAGCGGACTGGATGACGCCGAGTCAATCGTCAGCTATGTGGCGACCGACAACTATCGGGGCGGCCAACTTGCCGGACGCCGCTTGGGCGAACTGCTCGACGGCAAAGGCCGCGTGATCCTGTTGCGGTACGTCGTCGGCAGCCAAAGCAGCAGTCGCCGTGAACAGGGGTTTCTCGACGTGCTAGCGGAGGAGTTTCCCGACGTCGAGGTCCTTTCTTCGAACGAATATGCCGGCGACACGGCGGACAAGGCCCTGGTCAAGGCTCAGCAACTACTGCTGACATTCGGCGACCGGGTCGACGGCGTGTTCGTGCCGACGCAGCACGTGGCCACGGGCATGCTCCGCGCCTTGGAAGAGCAGGGGCTGGCCGGCAAAGTAAAGTTCATCGGATTCGACGCCTCGCCTGTGCTCGTCGAGGCCTTGCGCGCCGAGAAAATGCACGGCATCGTGCTTCAGGATCCGGTCGGGATGGCGGCGCTGGCCGTGACGTCCATGGCCGACCATCTGCGCGGCAAACCGGTCGAGCCTCGGATTTCGACCGGCGAAACGATGGCCACTCCCCAGAACATGGACGAGCCGAAAGTACACGCGCTATTGCATCCGGAATCGCACGACTGAGCCCGGCCGCAGTGACTCGGGCGTGGGAGACCCGCTCCGGTGCTACTCTTTTGGCTTTTGCACTTCGGCCGTCATGTAGATCGAATCGCCGGTCGCCACTTCCTTGCCGTCCTCGTTGGTCACAACCGCCGTCGAGTGCGTGATGGTGCGGCCGACGCGCGGCGTATGCGCCTCGCAAGTGATAATGCCACCCGATACCGGCCGGTGGTATTTGATCCGCAGGTCGACAGTCACCAGCCGCGCACCCCGCGCGTGGGCCTCCATGCAGCGCTTGGTCAGCAATATGCTGTGCGCGATCGCCGTGTCGATCAACGTGGCGATGATGCCGCCGTGCATGATTCCCATCGGTTGGCAAAGGTCGGGTCGATACGCGATTTGCAGCTTCGAGTGGCCCGGGTCAATCTCCAGTACCTCGATGCCCAGCAGTTTGAACAACGGGAACGTACCGAAAAACTCCATCAACGAAGCGCGATGCTGTTCGAGCGATTCGTCAGCGACGTAATCAGGGTTGGCCATGGTGTCTGCACCCGTGTTTGAATCAAGAGTACTGCGATGCGCCTCGATCGCCGCGGCGCGTCCGCCCGAAATTGGCGGGCGATCGGACCCGTGGCACCTTATCAGATTGGGCCGCGTGTGCAAGCAACGGGTCGTTGGCGTGCGCCATTCGCGGCTACTTCGCCGCGTCGGTCACAAGCACTCCGGCTCCGGTTACGCGGCCGGCGCGCAGATCGTCGAGCGCCCGATTGGCTTCGGCCAGCGGATAGGTTTGCGTGCTGACGTGAATCGGCACGCGCGGCGCCAGTGCCAAGAACGCCTCGCCGTCGCGGCGGGTCAAATTTGCCACCGAGCGAACCACCCGTTCGCCCCAGAGCAGGTCGTAGGAGAAGCTGGGAATGTCGCTCATGTGAATGCCGGCGCAGACCACGGTTCCGCCCCGATCGACAGCCGCCAAAGCGGCGGGAACCAAGGACCCGACCGGAGCGAAGATGATGGCTGCGTCCAACGACTGTGGGGGCTGCGCCGTCGAATCGCCGGCCCACGCCACACCCAATTGTCGCGCGAATTGTTGGGCCGCTTCGTCGCCGGGCCGCGTAAAGGCAAACAGCTCGCGCCCCTGGTGCAGTGCGGCCTGCGCCACCAGATGGGCCGCGGCGCCAAACCCGTAAATCCCCAGCCGCCGCCCGTCGCCAGCCATGACCAGCGAACGATAGCCGATCAACCCGGCACACAATAGCGGCGCGGCTTCGACGTCGGAGTACGCCTCGGGAATGGCAAAGCAATAGGCCTGATCGGCCAACGCCATTTCGGCATAGCCGCCGTTGACCGTGTAGCCAGTGAAGCGCGGGTGTTCGCACAGATTCTCGTGCCCCGCACGGCACTGCGGGCAGGTGCCGCAGATGTGGGCCAGCCAGGGCACTCCCACCCGATCGCCCACGGCAAATCGTCGCACGTTGGCACCCAGCGCCTCGACCCGGCCGACAATCTCATGGCCCGGCACTAGCGGCAGTTTCGGATCGGGTAGCTCACCATCGACGACGTGCAGATCGGTCCGGCACACGCCACACGCATGCACGCGCAGTAGTACCTCGTCTGGGCCAGGCAGCGGCAATTCGACGTCGGTCCCGCGCAGTTTCGTGCCCGGCTTCTCCAGCACCATGGCGAACATAGTCAAACCTCAGAGCTTGCGCCGACCGTTCGCTCGCCCGAGCCGCCGCGCGGTGCGGCGGTTGGTCTCGATTCGCGCGATCGGTGCGCGGTTTTCGCCCAGCGATTGGGCAGCTTCCGGATTGAGTGCGACACGACACTCGGCAAAACGCCGGTTCGCAACGAAAAATCGGCACATGGCACGCAATTCGCTCTATCTGATGTCGGCCAGGCACACTCCGCGTGGGCGACGCACGCCGTAGTTTCGAATCGGAGAGATCTTACTATGACCATCACACCTCAGCCAGCACGGTGCGTCGAGCCCGCGCCGCACGATCAGCGGTTGTGCCGTGCGGTTGTTGCGGCGTTGCAAGACACCCGGTACACGGCATTGCACCGATTGCGGTGCGCAGTGTTGGGCGGCGACGTCGAGTTGTCTGGCACGGTGCCCAGCTTTTACATGAAGCAGATGGCCCAAGCAGCCGCGATGCGAATTGACGGCACAAGCCGCGTGTACAATCTGATCGAGGTTCGTCGCGAACCGTCGGCGTAGCCGGCGCGGCGCGTCGTGCTGCGTTGTCCACGGCGGGAACCACCGTGCCGGTTGCGCGCCGCCGGCCCTGGTTTGGGGGCAGCCGCCGCGCTACGAGTCGTTGCGCTGCGGCACCACCAGCACCGAGCACCCGGCGTGGTTAAGCACCGCCTCCGAGGTGCTGCCCAAGATCATGCTGGCGAAGGTTCGCTTGTGCTGCGAACCGATCACCGCCAAATCGATCTTCTCAGCGTGGATCGCCGAAAGGATCTCGCTGGCCGGTTCCCCCTCGGCAACCAGCGTGCGGCATTGATTCAAGGGCGGCCCCATCGCGCCGACAAACTCTTGCATGGAGCTACGGCAGGCCTGCAGATCTTCTTCGTGCTCCTTGGCCCAGGCTTGTACCATCGCTTCGACCTCCGGACCGCGGGACTGCTGCTCGAGCCACTCGGGCACCCGCCCGGCAAAGATCGATTCGACGACGCTGACCGTCGCGAACTGCGCATCGCCGGGCCAGGTGAATTTTTCCAAGAGTTCGGCCGCGGTCTTTCCCAGCTCAGGGTTTTCGCACGCCAGCAGTACGTTCAACGTAGTGCGCGGCTCGCCATCCGGCTTGCGGGCAACCCAAACCGGAATCTTCGAGTGGTGGACGATCGCCCGCGACACGCTTCCCAGCAGCAGTCGCTCCAGCGCGCTCACGCCTCGCGCGCCCACGGCGATCACGTCGGCCGACCAGGCTTCGGCTTCTTGCACCACACCCTGTCGCGGATCACGCGTGCCGACGATCGTCTTCGTCCGTTGCCGCAGCGCGTCGGGCAGCCGCTTGCGCGCCTCGTCGAACACCGCATCGGCGAATCCCTGCTGCGTTCGGGCCAGGATATTGGCGTCGGGGTGCTGCTTCCGCATCCGTATCTCCGGCGGAGCGCAATACAGCGCGACTTCGTCCGTTTCGCCTCCGAGCACGCGCCCAATCTGATCGACGGCCGCAAACGAGCCTGCCGAACCGTCGACGGCGATCAACACTTTCATGCAACTGCCTCCGGTGCACGGCCAGCCGTGCTGGCCAGCGGTCGTGGCGAGATGGTTTCTCGACCACGATTTCTCACGATAGATACCCGCTACTTCGACGCCTTGGCCGTGCGAATCCCCCGCACGTACTTGTGACATTCAACGCATTGCGACGTCACCTGATTGAACGCCAGGGTCGCCCGATCCAGGTTCTTCGCCCGGGCAGCGTCGGTCAGCGCGTCGGCCGCGTTGCGAAACTTCCGGCTGTACTCAACATACTCGGGCGTCTCGAAAACTTGCCAGGTCGCGGCCAGGCTGAGCAGACTCATTTCCTGCGAGTTCTTCGCGACCTCGTCAAAGTTTTCCAGCACCAGGCCTTCGAGCACTTTTTGCGAATGACGCAACTTGATGCGCATAAAGTCCTTCAACTCGTTGCGCTGCTGGCCCATGCCACCGGGCGCGATCCAGGAGAAGATCACGGTCGCCAGAACCGCGACAATCGTCCATCGTTTCATTACCATGCTCCTTTCAGCCGCGCGGTGCGCGAATCTGTTTTGAGAAAGGTGTCGTTCAACGCAGGTTCAACCGTTGGTCAGTTTTTCGACTCGTCGGACTGCTTCAACGTCAGCACCGGGCACTTGGCCCGACGCATGACCGCCTCGGCCACGCTTCCCATCAGCACCCGCCGCAAGCCAGTGCGGCCGTGCGTGCCGATCACGATGAGGTCCGCATCTTGCTCCTCGGCGATGCGTACGATGTCTTCGGCCGGCGTGCCCAGCATCAGGTGATGCTCGTACTTCACGCTCTTGTCCGGTGGAACCACCGCGTCGAGCATCTTGCGAATCTCAGGATTCGGATACTCCGGCTGCGGCATCAACATTTCGCCGCCGGCGTACGGCGTCGGCAATTCCTCGACGTGTGCGATCAACAACGTCGCGCCGGAATCGCGCGCTAAGGACGTGGCGTATTTCAACGCCGCATCGCTGGCAGGAGAAAAGTCGGTTGCGAACAGAATCTTCTTGTAGTTCATGGTTCCCGCCTTTCGTCATCGAGACAGGGCGCCGCGGCTGCTGGGTCTCGCGTGCGGATTCGCCTCGAGCCGGCAGCCCAATCGAACGCTCCGCAAACCAAGTGCCAACACCCGCGATTTCAACCGCCAACAAGCGGCGACTCGGCTGCCGACCTGCGTCTCGCCCGCGGCGAGAATTCCGGCAGCGTACCGGCCCTTGCGGCGAAACTGGATGCACTGTGCGTATTCGCACATAATGGTATCAGAATTCGCACAGCGGCACATAGGGCAAAGCGGGGCGCGGTCGCGCCTTTCCCGCGTTTCGTCGACGTCGCGCGTCTCGTCGGCAGCGCCGGCACGCCCATTGCTTCTTCGTTGAGGTGAAGGCAAATACGATCGCATCACTTTTGACCACGGCCTTGCCGTACCTACTCCCATGCAAGCTCGCCCTACGAAAATCGATCTGCTGTTGGTGGACGACGACCCAGAGTTTCGCGAGTCGGTCGCGCGCCGATTCATGCGGCGTGGTTTTCAGGTCCAAGAGGCGGCCCACGGCGAACAGGCCCTGCAATTAGCCGGCTTGCGCGAGTTCGACGTCGTCGTGCTCGACATGGTCATGCCCGGACTTTCCGGGATGCAGGTGCTCGAGCAATTGAAGGCGACCCATCCGGAGTGCGAGGTCATCATGCTTACCGGTCAGGGCACGATCGAGTCGGCCGTCCAGGCGATGAAGCTCGGCGCGTGCGACTTCCTCGAAAAGCCGTTTCCGCTGGCCGAGCTCGAAGTGCTCATCGAAAAGGCCTACGACCGGCGGCAACTGCGCAAAGAGAACTCGCAACTCAAGGCCGTGCTCGATCGGACAAAAAAGCCGCTTAAGATCATCGGCGAGTCGCCAGCCATGAAGGAGGTGTTTCGGCTGATCGAGCGCGCCGGGCCGACCGACAAGTCGATCCTGATCCAGGGCGAAAGCGGCACGGGCAAGGAGCTCGTGGCCAAGGCCCTGCAACAAGCTAGCGGCCGGGCCGATCGGCCGATGGTCACGATCAACTGCGCCGCTCTGCCCGAAGCCCTGCTCGAAAGCGAGCTGTTCGGTCACGAAAAGGGTGCGTTCACCGGCGCCGTCGCGACCAAACCCGGCCTGTTCGAAGTGGCCGACGGCGGCACGCTGTTCATCGACGAGATCGGCGAGCTCGCCGGATCGTTGCAGGCCAAGTTGCTCCGGGTCTTGGAAGACGGTTCGCTGCGGCGCGTCGGATCGCTCAAGGAGCGGCGCGTCGACGTGCGCCTGCTGGCCGCCAGCAATCGCGACATGGCCGAGGAAGTGGCCGCGGGCCGATTCCGCGAAGACCTCTTCTATCGGATCAACGTCATGTCGTTGCAGTTGCCGCCGTTGCACGCGCGCGACGGCGATATCCCGTTGCTGGTGCATCATTTGTTGGGCCAGTCGTGGGAAGTCGAGCCCGAGGCGATGCGCGCGCTGGAAGGCCATCGCTGGCCGGGCAACGTGCGTCAACTGGCAAACGCGTTGGAGCGCGCGATGATCATGGCCGACGACAATCGTATCCGGCTGCAAGATCTGCCGCGCGAAGTGGCCGGCGATGCCGCCGGACGGCCGACAGCCCGATCCGCCGCGGCCAATGGAGAACAACTGGCCGACGTGCAACGAGCCCACATTGTCGAGATGCTGCGTCGCGAGCGCGGCAACAAGGCCCGAACCGCGCGTGCCCTGGGCGTGAATCGGCGCAGCCTGTACCGCCTGCTGGAAAAGTACAACATCGAACTTTCCGACGAGGAACGGATTCCCTCCGGCCGCGTACCGGTGGGGCGCTAGCGCGAAGCCGCCGCCGCGACTTAGCTGTAGTTGGAAAACACGTGACCCCGCGGCGCGCTGGCAGCACGGTGCGCTATTCAGCGCGCCCCGAGTGGGCTCACTTGCACTAAACCGCGCGCCGGCCATGCCGCTGCGCCCGATCGGTCATGGCCGGTGCAACCGCCGCTTGGGCAATTGGTTACGGTGGATGACCCGCCCGGCGACCAGCGCCGACCGCATCGCTCGGCACGCCGAATGCACGACACGGGTCCCATCGCAAAAGGCGCCGGCGTGCGGCGCAGCTTCCCGGCATAAGGAGACTCTCGATGGCGACTCCTGGTACCCAACCACCGGCGGATCATCTTGAGAAACTGTCCTGGTACCTCAGTCACACGCGGCACACCGTGTGGGACGCGTTCAGCGACGATCAACAGCAAGATATGCTCAATGACGACCTGTTCGCCGGCAAGAGCGTGGCGACCTTGCTCTTCTCGGTGATCACGGCCGGCCTGGTCATGAGCATCGTTTCGGTGCTGGTCATATGGTGGCTGTCGTAGTGCCTCATCGAGTCATCTCGCGTCTTGTTCGTCTTGCATCGGGTCGTTGACCGCCGCCAGTTTGAGCAAGACGTAGAAGCAGCTTCCCTCGCCCGGCTGCGATTCGACCCACACGCGCCCGTTCTGCAACTCGACCATGGCCTTGGTAAAGTACAGGCCAAGGCCCGAGCCCGGTATATCGCGGTGGTGGGGCAAGCGCCGAAAGGGGACGAACACCCGCTCCAGCTCTTCGGCAGGGATGCCGGGTCCGTTATCGGCGATCGAGATGATGCACTCGTGGTCGCGAATCGTGTAGCCGATCTCGATGCGACCCTTCGGTTTGTCGATGAACTTGATCGCGTTGGACAGCAGGTTGTAGAACACCTCGGTGAGCCGCGCGTAATCGCCCATCACGTGCGGCAGCGCGTCGGGCACCGTCAGTTGAATCGTCCGCTTCTTCAGCAGGGGCCGCACCCGTTCGATGGCCTCGGACATGGCCTTGGCGCTCGACAACTCGCTCTGCGCCTGTTCCGTGTGCAGCGACATGGTCGAGCGCAGCAGTTCATCAATGGTTTGGCTCATGCGAAATGTTCGGTTGCGGGCCGCTTCGATCAACCGCGACGCTTCCTCGGGCATCTCGTCGCGGAATTCGTCGAGTGCCTCGTCGCACAGGTTGGCCACGGTCGCTAGCGGGGTCTTCAAGTCGTGCGACGTGAGGTGCGCAAATTGCCGCAAGTCGGCGTTGGCCCGGTAGAGCAAATCCAAAGCTTGTCGTAAACTCTGAGTCGCTTGCGAAAAATAGGCCTCCAGCGTGAGCCCGATGTCCAAAAAGACCGCCTTTTGGAGCGAGAGCACGTGCTCGGCACATTCCCGCGCCGGCTCATCGTATTCCGCCGCCAAATGACGAATGCAGAATTGCAAATACTGGCTAAACGCTCCCAGGAAGATCTCCGGGCTGATCCCGACCTGCGCGTGCGCGTCGCCGACGCGAAACCGTCGCGCGGCAAATTCCCCGTCCCACTTGGCGTGCAGCATCGACTCCAAGTGTTCCTGCTGCGACGCCTTCAATCGTGCCACCAGGTCGGGGTCTTGCAGAAATCGGGCCGTCTCCTCGAATCGAAACAAGTGTTCATAAAACGTCTCGACAAAGTCGCTGGCTTGCGCATTCAACAGCGGCGCAAGTTTTTCCAGCCGCGCGCGATCCGCGTCATCGATCTGAAGGAACGCGAGTCGATCTTCCAAACGACGCGGCGCCGCGGTCTGCGCCAGATGCTCCGGCACGTCCACCGGATCACGAGGATTGATTTCCATCGGAGAGTTGATTGTCGACGCGACTTCGAAATAGACCGAACGAACGACCCCGCGCATCCTAACGCATGCCCATCCGCTTGGCGACGCGCGGCGGAACAAAAGGATCGCTTTTTGGCGGGTGCTGGCATCGTGCGCTCCGCGACAGGGCTACGAAGAAACAGTGCTCGACCCCAAGGGTCGTGCCAACTCGACCGCCGATGGGCTAGAATTCGCCGTAGCGCATCGCAACACGTAGCACGCGCGAAATCGCCGGCCCGTCCGAGTTCGGTCATCAAGATTGTGGAATCACTCCGCGTTTGGTCTCATCCATGACGGCTTGGCACAACCTCAGTCTCGACGACGTCGCGCAAGAGCTGGAGACCGACCGCGAATCCGGCCTTTCCGGAGCCGAGGTCGCGCGACGGCAGCAAGTCCACGGGCCCAACGAACTGGCCGATCTGGGTGGCCGTGCCGCGCTGCGTATCATTTGGGAGCAATTCAGCTCCGCGATGGTCGTGCTGCTCGTCTTGGCGGCGCTGGTGTCGGTGTTTCTTGCCGAGTACGTCGACGCGTTCGCGATCGGGGCCATCATTCTCCTCAATGCCACACTCGGCTTCGTCCAAGATTTTCGGGCAGAGAAGGCGCTGGCGGCCCTTCGTCGTCTGGCGGTGCCAACCACACGAGTGCGTCGCGACGGAACGCTGCAAGAGATTTCGGCCAATGAACTGGTTCCTGGCGACGTATTGATGCTGGAAGCGGGCAACATGGTCCCGGCCGACGGGCGCGTGATTGAGAGCATGAACCTGCGCGTCGACGAAGCGTCGCTAACCGGCGAGTCCGAACCGGTCGAGAAGGGTGAAGCGGCCCTATCGGCTCAGGACGCCCCGCTCGGCGACCGCACGAACATGGTCTATCGCGGCACGCTGGCCACGTACGGGCACGGAGTGGCGCTGGTGACGGCCACCGGCATGGAAACCGAACTCGGCAAGATCGCCCGTTCGCTACAGACCGTTACCCCGGAGCCCACGCCCTTGCAGCGCCGTCTCGCCCAACTCGGGCGGACGCTGGCGATCGTTTCGATCGCCATTGTCGCGCTTGTGTACGTGTTGGGAGTCGTCGTTGGCGAGGATCCGCGGCTGATGTTGATGACGGCGCTGAGCCTGGCCGTCGCGATTGTTCCCGAGGGCCTGCCGACCGTGGCGACCGTAGCGCTGGCCATTGGAGCCCGGCGAATGCTCAAACGTCAGGCACTCATCCGCAAACTGCCGGCCGTGGAAACGCTGGGCTCAGTCACCGTGATCTGTTCGGACAAGACAGGCACGCTGACAGAGAACCGGATGACGGTGACCGTGCTGGACGTGGCCGGCCGCCGTCTTGAGTTGACCGAAGCGCAGCGCGCCGACACGCTGCCCGCCTCCGACGACAACCAGAGCGGATCGATCGGCGATACAGAAGCGAGGCAGCAATCATCGCTGGCGTTGCTGCTGGCCGGTGCGGCCCTGTGCAACGACGCGGAACTGTCGGATTCCGCGACGACACAGGGATTCGACGCCTTGGGAGAACCCACCGAAGCGGCACTCGTTGTCGGGGCCGCGCGGTTGGGGTTCGATCGGCGGGAGTTGGCCAAGATCTTAAAACGCGTCGACGAAGTGCCGTTCGATTCGCAGCGTAAGAGAATGGCGACGGTACACCACGTTTCCGCGGAAGCAACTCGATCCGAGAACGCTACGAATCAAAATCGCCTGGCAACCCTGCTTGACCAGCTCGAATCCGACGAGTTCGTGGTATTCATGAAGGGCGCCGTGGACGCCGTGCTCGACGTCTGCACACACGTCTGGATGCACGACCGTTCCGAAGCGTTGGACGATAGCCATCGGACGCGGATCATGCAGTCGAACGACGAGCTGGCCGCGAGCGGAATGCGCGTGCTGGGCGTCGCGTTTCGCCGGCTGCCGGATCAGCCGCGCGGCGACGATGCCGCCAGTGTGGAGAACGAGCTGACGTTCGTCGGCATGCTAGGCATGATCGATCCGCCACGGCCTGAAGTGTCGGATGCGGTTGTACGCTGCCAGACTGCCGGTGTCCGACCGATCATGATCACCGGCGATCATCCGCTGACGGCAGTTTACATCGCGCGGCAATTGGGAATCGGCGAAGACAAGCAAGCCCTGGTAGGCAAGGAACTGGCGCAACTGACCCCGGAAAAGCTTGAATCGGCCACGGGTGACGTCTCTGTCTATGCCCGCGTCGCCCCGCAAGACAAGCTGCACATCGTGCAGGCGTTGCAAAACCTTGGCCATGTCGTGGCCATGACGGGCGACGGCGTCAATGATGCGCCGGCTCTCAAGCAAGCACACATCGGCGTGGCGATGGGTCAGATCGGCACGGATGTTTCCAAGGAAGCCTCAGACATGGTGCTGCTGGATGACAATTTCGCCACGATTGTTAACGCGGTCGAAGCGGGGCGGATCGTCTACGACAACATTCGCAAGTTCGTGAAGTACACGATGACGAGCAACGCGGGCGAAATCTGCGTGATGGTGTTCGGGCCGCTGCTGGGTATGCCGTTGCCGTTGCTGCCGCTACAGATCCTCTGGATCAACCTCGTCACCGATGGCCTGCCAGGCTTGGCGCTGGCCGTCGAACCGGCCGAACGCGACACCATGCGACGTCCTCCCTACCCGCCGAACGAGCACATCATGGGCCGCGGGATGTGGCGCGACATTGCCTGGGTCGGCATTCTGATGGGCGCGGTCTCGCTGGCGATGGGGTATTTTATCTGGGCCGCCGGAGAAGAGGCAGAGGCGCATTGGCGAACGACCATTTTCACCGTCCTGACTTTGTCGCAAATGGGAAACGCGCTGGCCGTGCGCTCTTCCCACGATTCGTTGTTCAAGATCGGCCTGTTCTCGAACAAGGCCTTGTTGGGATCCGTGCTCCTGACGTTTTTGCTGCAGTTGGCGGTCATCTACTGGCGCCCGCTCCAAGAAGTGTTCAAGACCACGTCGTTGTCATGGACGGAATTTGTCGCGTGCCTGGCGCTGAGCACCGTCGTCTTCTGGGTGGCCGAGGCCAAGAAGCTGGTTGTTCGCATGCGCAGCCGATCGACGCCGGTGGCACAACGGCCGACGGCGCGGTAAAATGGGGACCACACCCGCCGCGGATCGTCCAGCCTCACCCGCCCCACCGACTCCGCCCAACACGCCATGCTCCGCACACCACGACTCTTGCTCTGCGCCGCGCTGGTTCTAGCCGCCACGGCAATCAAGGCCCGCGCTGCCGACAGACCGCAAGCCGCGCCGCCGGATGCCCCGCTCTCGTTCGAGCGGGACGTGCGACCGATCCTCAAGGCCCACTGTTTTCATTGCCACGGCGGCGAGGACGTCACCGAGGGCAATCTCGACTTGCGGCTGCGCCGCTTTATGGCCACCGGAGGCGACTCCGGAGCAGCGATCGAGCCGGGTGATCACGAGGCGAGTTTGCTCTATCAGCGGATCGCCAGCGGCGAGATGCCGCCGGTCGACATGAAATTGACGGCCGAACAAGTCGCCACGATCGGACGTTGGATCGACGCCGGCGCCGCGACGTTGCGTGACGAACCGGAAACCCTCGAACCGGGCATCGCCATTACGCCCGAAGATCGCGCATTCTGGTCGTTTCAGACAATTCCCGGCAGCGTGCCGATTCCGGCCTTCTCGTCGACCGAGCGCGTGCGCACGCCGATCGACGCCTTCTTGGCCGCCGAGTTGCGAAGCCACGGTCTGGCGTTCTCGCGCGACGCGGAGAAAGCCGTGCTGGCCACGCGGGCATATTTCGATCTGATCGGCCTGCCGCCTTCGCGCGAAGCGTTGGCCCACTTCTTGGCCGACGACGCACCGCAAGCCTACGAACGATTGATCGACCGGCTGCTCGACTCGCCGCAATACGGCGAGCGCTGGGCCCGCTACTGGCTCGACGTGGCCGGCTATGCCGACTCCGACGGCTACACCGATGCCGACACCGTGCGCCCGTTCGCCTACAAATATCGCGACTACGTGATCCGCTCGTTCAACGCGGACAAGCCGTTCGACCAGTTCATCACCGAACAACTGGCCGGCGACGAGCTGGTCGAAGCGCCGTGGAAGGATCTTTCGCAAGACCAGCAAGAACTTTTGGCCGCGACCGGTTTTCTGCGGATGGCCGCCGACGGCACGGCCACCGGCGGGATCGATCAGAACGTGGCCCGCAATCAGGTCATGGCCGACACGATCAAGATCGTCAGCACGTCGCTATTGGGCCTGAGCGTCGGATGCGCGCAGTGCCACGATCATCGCTATGACCCGATTCCGCAGGCCGACTACTATCGCCTGCGGGCCGTGTTCGAGCCGGCCTACAACTGGAAGGACTGGAAAGTTCCCGGCCAGCGGCTGGTTTCGCTGTGGACCGATGAACAGCGGGCCAAGGCGGCCGAGGTCGACCAGGAAGGCGCCACGGTTTCCGCCGAGCGCACTGCAAAGCAAGAAGCGTCGATCAGCGAAGCGCTGGAAAAGGAGCTGGCCAAGCACGAGGACGAGGCGCAGCGCGAAGCACTGCGCGCCGCCTACCGAACGCCGGCCGACCAGCGCAACGAAGAGCAGAAGAAACTGCTCGATTCCAATCCGAACATCCGGAACTTGAATAACGGCACGTTGTACCAGTACCTGCCGGAGGCCGCCGAGGAAATCAAGAAGATCGACGCCCGCATCGCCGGAGTTCAGGCCAAGAAGCCGTTTCAGGACTTCATCCCGGTGCTGACCGAAGTGGCCGGCAACGTGCCGCCGACTTTCGTATTCCACCGGGGCGACCACGAACAGCCGGGCGACGAAATCGGGCCCGGCGGGCTGACCGTCTGTTCGCTCCCCGGAGAGCGATTGCGAATCGCCGCGAACGACGAAAACCGTCCCACTACCGGCCGTCGGCTGGCCCTGGCCCGCTGGATCGCAAGCGAAGACAATCCGCTGACGGCGCGCGTGATTGCCAATCGGATCTGGTTGCACCACTTCGGGCGCGGGCTGGTCAACACGCCGGCCGAGTTTGGCGCCGTGGGCGAACCGCCAACCCACCCTGAGCTGCTTGATTGGCTGGCCCGCGAGCTCGTGTCGGGCGGCTGGAAGCTCAAACGGCTGCACAAGCTGATCATGACGTCGACGGCGTATCGGCAAAGTTCGGTGCGCACGATGGAGACTGCCCAGGCCGATCCCGACGATCGGCTCTATGCCCGTATGCCGCTGCGCCGGCTCGAGGCCGAAGCGGTGCGCGATCGGATCCTGGCCACCTCCGGCGCGCTGAACCCCAAGATGTTCGGACCACCCGTTCCGGTCAAGGAAGACTCGGTCGGCCAGATCGTCGTTGGACCCGACGTGCCGGAGGGCAATGAGCCGCCCCGCGGGCACGAAGCGTTTCGGCGCAGCGTCTATGTGCAGGTTCGCCGCAGCCAGCCGCTGGCCATGCTGCAAGTGTTCGACCAGCCGGTGATGGAGACCAACTGCCAGCGGCGCACCACCTCGACCGTGGCCACGCAGTCGCTGATGCTAATGAACAGCGACTTCATGTTGCGACAGGCCGGTTACTTCGCCGCCCGCGTGCGACGCGAAGCGGCCGGCGATCCGACGCGCCAGGTCCAAACCGCTTGGCAACTGGCTTATCGCCGCGATCCGCTGCCTTCGGAACTCGAGCGGGCCCTGGCCTTCATGGCCGCACAAAACGACGCCACGCAGCCGCCGACTGTGGCAGCCGCCGACGGGCAGGCCGGCGCCGGCAAGCCGGCCGAAGCCACCAGCGCCGAGGAGGCTTCGCAGGTCGACGCACTGGCCAACTTATGCCAGGTGCTGATGAGCAGCAACGAGTTTTTGTACGTCCCATGATGCCTTGCAGGTGAGATTCGCATGTCATTCCCCACACCGCGCACCCGCCGCCAGTTCCTTGCTCAAAACGCGCTCGGCATGGGTGGCGTTGCCTTGGCGTGTTTGCTGCGACAGGACAACCTGTTGGCGGCTCCGCACATGCCGCGCGAGCTGCGCGCCTTCGACATGCAGCCCAAGACGGCCACGTCGCCACCGCGGGCCCGGGCGATGATCTCGCTGTTTATGCACGGCGGGCCGAGTCACGTCGACTTGCTCGACCCCAAGCCCGAACTCTCCAAACGCAGCGGCACCGACTATCCCGGCGAAGTCGTCTATAGCTTTGCCAATCGGGCCAGCAAGAAGCTGTTCGGCTCGCCGTGGAAGTTCGCCAAGCACGGGCAGTGCGGCACCGAAGTTTCCGAACTGTTGCCGCACTTCGCCACCATCGTCGACGACGTGGCCGTCGTCCGTTCGATGCACACCGACATCAACGGACACGAGCCGTCGATCCGCTTCATGAACACGGGCAAGTCGCAGCCCGGCCGGCCCGCGCTCGGCTCGTGGCTGACGTACGGACTCGGCTCCGAGAGCCAGGATCTTCCCGCGTACGTCGTGCTCAGCGATCCGGGCGGACACCCGGTTGACGGTGTGCTGAATTGGTCGAACGGTTGGCTGCCGCCCTTGTTTCAAGGCACGGTGATTCGGCCCAAGGAACCGCGGATCCTAAATCTCGATCCACCGTCCCACCTGCGCGGCCGGCGCCAGCGCGAAAACTTGGACCTGTTGGCCCACTTGAATCGCGAGCACGCCAACCGGCATCCGTTGGAATCCGATCTGGAAGCCCGTATCGCCAGCTACGAATTGGCTGCGCGAATGCAATCGGCGGCCAAAGAGGCGCTGGACATCTCGGGCGAATCCGAGGCGACGCACAAACTCTACGGCCTCGACGACGACGCCACGCGCGAGTACGGCACGCGCTGTTTGATCGCCCGCCGATTGGTCGAGCGCGGCGTGCGCTTCGTGCAGCTCTTTCTGGGCGGCCAACCGTGGGACAACCACAACAACATTCGCGGGTCGCTGGCCGGAATCTGCCGCCGCACCGACAAGCCCAGCGCCGCGCTGGTCACCGATCTCAAGCAGCGCGGACTGCTCGACACCACGCTCGTGCATTGGGGTGGCGAAATCGGCCGGCTGCCCGTCACCGAAGGCGAAGGCGAGAAGTGTGGCCGCGATCACAACGGGCAGGGTTTCAGCATGTGGCTTGCCGGCGGGGGCATCAAGGGTGGAATCACCTACGGCCAGACCGACGAGTTCGGCCATCGGGCCGAGGTCGACAAAGTCAGCCCCAACGACTACCAGGCCACGCTCTTGCACCTGTTCGGCATCGACCACGCGCAGCTTTCCTACCACTACAACGGGCAGGAGCAAAAGCTCACCGACAATCGTCCCTGCCGAGTGGTTGAAGAGTTGCTGGCCTGATTACGGCTGCCGCTCAGGCTCGGTTTGCGCGCCGTGCCGCGATCATTTGCACGCGCAATCGCGCACTACGTCCCAGTCCACCTCCACGCCCAAGCCGGGCGCGTCGGTGATCGTGGTGATTGGCCCGTCGATCTGCACCGGGTTTTTCGCCACGCGGATCTCATGATAGTCGGCTCCCAGCATGTCACCCGGGTACTTCTCGACTTGCATGTTCGGGCAAGCAACCACCAGATGGGCCATCGCCGCGGTCGCCACGTCCAATTCCAGGTTCGAGCCGATCGAACAGGCCACGCCGCCGGCCGCCGCAAAGTCCACGATCTGCTTCGCTTTGCGAATTCCGCCCTGTTTGCCTGGGTAGATGCTGATGACGTCGCAGCACTCGTTGCGCAACAACTCGCGAGCATGCGCCAGGTTGAAACAAATGTCGTCGGCCATCACCGGCACGTCGGTTTCGCGCCGCACGCGGGCCAGCGCGTCATAGTCTCCGTCGGGCGTCGGTTGTTCGTCGAGCACCAGCCGACAGTCGGCCATTTCGTTCACACAGCGGATCGCCGTGTCGGCGTCCCAACCGCAGTTGGCGTCAATCGTCAGGTCGATGTCCGGCCCGATCGCTTCGCGCACCGCGCGGACGCGTTGCACGTCAACGTCCGGATTGGTTCCGACCTTGACTTTGATTGTCGTGAAACCCGCCGCGACCAGCTCCTTGGCCCGCGTTTGCGCATGATCCGGTTCGTACGCGCCCATGCTATAGCGGCTGCGCACCGCCAGCGAACGACACGCACCGCCCAACAACTCGAAGACCGGCTTGCCCTCGGCTTTGCCGCGAATGTCCCAGCAGGCCATCTCGATCGCGCTTTTGGCAAACCAATTGTGCGTTGCGCCGTTATCGAGTCGACGATCGATCTCAACCAGGTCGGTCGGATCGCATCCGATGACCTCGGGCCCAAACACACGATCGATCATCGCGCGGGCGGTCCAAGCGGTTTCGCCGCTCCATCGGGCCGATACCGTAGCCTCGCCCGCGCCCTCGATGCCGTTATCCGTCAGCACACGCACCAGTACGTAGCGTGACACGCGGTGCTGCCCCAGTGCGGTGATCATCCACCGCTCGGGCTTGATGGCGATTTCGACCGGATACGATTCAACGTGGGTGATTTTCATGATCGCGGCTATTGTAGCCGTTGGCGCGCCGCTGAAAACCGATCCGCGCGGCATTGCCACGATGGTCTCGACGTCGCCAGAACAATTCCGCGCGTCCGGCGTGGTTGGCATTGGCCGCGCTGGTGTGGTAGAACCGCCCGCGAGTTTCGCGACGCGTCGTCGTCATTTGCGGCGAACCGGAGACCCGTTCCACCATGCTGGTCGGATACGTCAGTGACGAGCGGTACGTTGCCCTGCCGGACGTGCAACTCGAGTTCGAAGCCGGTGGCACGTCGGTCGAAGCGCGATCGCGCGCCTCGGGTGCCGTCTATGCCGATATCGAACCTGGGCCGTACCAGGTCACGCTGGCCAGGCCCGGCTACGGCTCGAAGCGGATTCGCCTGACCGTCGCTCACAATCGCCCGCACCAGTTTCGCTTGCTGGCCGACGGGTTGCTCGGGTACGTCTGGCCGAAGTGGGTCCGCGCGGGCCAACGGGCCGAATTCCGCGTGCACTCCGTCGAGCCCTACAAGCTGAGTCTTTGGCGCTACGGCCTCGAAAAGCAACTGGCCGCCAAGATCGGCTGGTTCGACGAACACGGGCCGCTGGCCACGATGCAAATCACACCCGACGGCGACTACACGCAGAGCGGCGTCACGTGGAACAAGGTCGGCTACGGCAGTTGGCAACACGCGCAATACGTCACCGCGCCCCAACAGAGCGGTTTGTACTACTTTCACGCGCGGACCGACAGCGGCCGGTTCTTCTCGTTTCCGTGGATCGTCGCTCCAGCCGAACCACAAGCCGACGTCGCCGTGCTGGCCACGAACATCACTTGGAACGCATACAACAACTTCGGCGGCCGCAGCAATTACATCCACGCCGATCATTGCCCGCCGACTCCGACGGTCAACGCCCGCATGGAACTCAGCCGGTACAACGATCCGGCCTTTGGAACCTGGAATGCCGAGGAGTATGCGCCGCTTTCGTTCGACCGGCCCGAGCCGATCAACCACGTGCCCGAGCAAACCGTGGCGACCGATCCGATCGAGGGACGAGCCGCCTGCCACGTCGCGCCGACCGACTGGCGGATGCTTGCCTGGCTCGAGCGCGAAGGCTTCGCGTACGACCTGTACGCCGAAACGCAGTTGCACTTCGGCCAGCTCAATCTGGATGCTTATCGTGTGCTCGTGCTCGGCGCGCACCCGGAGTATTGGTCGCGCGAAATGTACCTGGCGGTCAAGTCGTGGGTCTTCGAGCGCGGCGGACGGCTGGTCTATCTGGGCGGAAACGGGCTGAACTGCGAGGTCTCGTTTCCGGACGAGGCGACCATGGTCGTTCACAACGGCGACAACCGCCAGCTGCAAGCCGATTTGGCCCGTTACGAAAGTCGCTTCGGCATGCGCGTCGAGTCGGAAGCGAATCTGCTGGGCGTCGTCTACAGCGAGACGGGCGTGATGACCGCGGCTCCTTATCGCACCTTGCAATCGGCCCATTGGATCTTCGACGGAACGGGGCTCAAGGACGGCGACCTATTCGGCACCGAGAGCCTGCACGAACGGATTCCCGGCGGCGCGTCCGGGCACGAGACCGACAAGATGTCGCCCCGCACGCCGGTCGGCACGGCCTGCCTCGCCAAAGGACTCAACCCCGACGACGGCGGCGGCGAGATTGTATGTTTCGAGACGCCGGGCGGCGGAGGCGTCTTCTCGGCTGGCTCGATTTGCTGGCCCAGCGCGCTGTTGGTCGACGACTCCGTGTCGCAGATCACGAGCAACGTGCTGCGGCGCTTCTCGCAATAAGGCACCCGATCGTTGCATGCGTCCCCGCCCACGCACGATGCGCCGCCGGCTGCCGGCACGCCAAGTTCGCCAGCACCGTCGCTCGACGACCAGCCCACCCGAGCCCGTTACGGCGTGCTCGGCTTTCTGTGCTCGCTGTCGTTCGTGCTCTATTTGGACCGTGTTTGCATCGGCCAGGCGGCGACTTTTATTCAGGCCGATCTCGGCTTGTCGAACACGCAGATGGGCTACGCGCTGTCGGCGTTCGTATTAGCGTATGGACTGTTCGAGGTGCCGACCGGCCGTTGGGGCGACCGGTTCGGCTCGCGCGGCGTGCTGACGCGGATCGTGCTTTGGTGGTCGGCATTTACCGCGCTGACCGGCGCGGCGACCGGACTGGTCATGCTGGTGGCGGTCCGGTTTTTGTTCGGAGCCGGCGAGGCCGGCGCCTATCCCAACGCGGCCCGCGTGGTCGCCCGCTGGTTTCCGCGCGCGCAGCGGGGCGCGGCGCAGGGTCTGATGCTCACCAGCGCGCAAATCGGCGCAACCATCTCGCCCCGCGTAGCCCAGTGGCTGATCAACACGGTCAACTGGCGCTGGACGTTCGTCGTGTTCAGCCTGGTGGGGGTGGTTTGGGCCGCGTTGTTTCACCGCTGGTTTCGCGACGACCCGGCCCAACATCCGAAAACCAACGAGGCCGAACGCCGGCTGATCGCCGCGGGCACGGCCGCCGATGCGCATGTCGAGCATCACGCGCCGATCCCCTGGAAACAAATCGCCACGAATCGCAACGTGTGGCTGTTGGGACTGGTACAAACCTGCTCGGCCGCCGCCTCCTACGTCTACATGATGTGGTACCCGGCCTATCTGCAAAAAGCGCGCGGCGTGACGCCCGACGAAGCCAGTTGGTTGGCGTCGATGGTCCTGTTCGGCGGGGCCGTGGGCGTGCTCACCAGCGGATTCATCAACGATTGGCTGGGTCGCGCGACCGGCTACCATCCGGTTCGATACCGGATCTATGGCTTTGCCGGCACGGCCACCTCGGCGGTGGCCCTGTTGATGAGCGTGCAATGCGCCTCAGCCACGGCGACCAGCGCCTGGGCCGCTGTCGCCTTTGCCGCGGCCATTTCGCAGCAGGCTACGTTCTGGGCCGTCACCACCGAAATCAGCGGACGCAACCTGGGTTCGATCTTCGGCCTGATGAACTCGATGGGCGTGCCGGGCGCGTTCGTGTCGACCATGTTTCTCGGACGCTTCGCCGACTGGATGTCCGAACAGGGATACACCGGCCGCGCGCAGTGGGATCCGGCGTTCTACATCTACTCCGGCGTCCTGCTGGTCGGCGCATGCTGTTGGCTGGCGGTCGACGTGCGCAAGAAGATCCCCGACCGGGCCGAAGCGTAACGCACGACGGGCGAGATATCGATTCGGCCCGACTTTCACCGCGCCGCACCGCACTTCGTCGCTCGTCCGCGCCCCGATCGCCGCTAGCCCTTCTTCTTCACGCCCAGCGCTTCCAACTTCTTGGCGATGTCTTCGCCGTGCTGCGCCGCCTGGACCTTTTGGTCGACCGCCAGGATCTTGCCGTCCGGACCGATGTAGAACGTCCATCGCTCGGGCACGGGCCGCCCCTCGTGGACCACGCCGTACGCCTTGGCCACGTTCTTGCCCGGGTCGCTCAAGATCGGAAAGTCGAGCCCCAGCGATTCGGCGAACTTCGTGTTGTCTTCCACCGTGTCGACGCTGGCGGTGAAATACGCCACGTCGAACTCGCGAATCGCGTCGCCCCGCTCCTTCATGTTCTTGCACTCGGCCGTGCACCCGCGCGTGAACGCCTTGGGGAACCAGGCCAACACGACCGGCTTCTTGCCTTTGAACTGCTCGAGCGAATACTCCTTACCGTCGGATCCGGTCATCTTGAATTGCGGCGCGTCGTCGCCCGGCTTCGGTGCTTCGGCCCGGGCATTGCCGACCAGCGCTGTCACGATTGTCAGTGCCGCGACAGCCACGAGCCGTGTCGTTCGAATGTGCATGATGGGTCTCCTTGTGGATTCTCTGTGCAGTGGTCAGGTTGAGTACCGCGGCCGCGCCGGGTCCTATGTTCGTTCCAGGGCAATAACTTTTCGAAGCACGTTTACCACGTCGGCGGTAAACAATTCCAATAGCTTCTCGCCCTTGGCCGCCGTGGCGACGGCCGGATGTCCGATATGGCCGGCCGTGCTGCGGTCCTTCGTGATCCAGGCCTCGTGCGCTGGATCGAGCGCGCGGTTCGGCTCGACGGGGGCCGCGTTCTGGTAGTCGCCTACCAACTGCGGAGCCAACGCCAGGATCATCGACGTCTCCCATTCACAGGCGTGGCCCATCGCCGATTGTTCGATGCCCGCGCCGCTTTCGTGCGGTTGGCAGCCCAGGGCCCAGTAGCACGCGAACACCAGCGTCAGGTCGTCGCGCGTGCGATGTTTTTGCCGCACTTCGAAAAGCGCCTGATCGCCCGGCACGTTGTTTCCGCCGTGGCCATTGACCAGCACGATCCTCCGGAACCCGTGCGTGACAAAGTTTTCGACCATGTCGACCAGCAGATCGATGTAGGTCCGCGGCGAAGCGGACATCGTGCCCGAAAAATCCAGATGATGCTCGGAGTTGCCCAACCACATCACCGGCGTCATCAGCACCTGGTCGCACAATTGCTCTTCGGCCCGCCGGGTGATCTCGCCCACCAGGATGCTGTCGGTAAAGACTGGCAAGTGATGCCCGTGTTGTTCTAACGCCGCGATCGGCACGACCACGGGCGTATCGCGCGACAAGGCATCGACGGCGGGCCAACTCATCTGCTCGAGCAACACGGTGGCAATCTCCTGATCAACGGACAGTCCAGCGCGCGGTAAGCGTCGTCCGGCACGGTCCAACATCGGCGCCGTCCGTCTCGATCCGACAGTAACGCAACTTGCCAACCGGCCAGCCCGCTCTCGAATCCGCGATCCGGGCGACTACTCCGCGGCGATGCAATACAAACTTTCCTTGCCGCGCAGAAAGATCTCGTTGCCGGCGACCGCCATCGAGCCATCGAACGCGTCGTCCAGCTTGTTGGTGGCCAGGGTCTCGACACCGCCACCTTTCTTGATCACCAGCGTCGTGCCGTCGCGGCTGGTGAAATAAACGCGACCGGCGGCCCCCACGGGCGAACCGTACAAGTTGGCGACGCCTTGCAGCCGAGTCCGTTCGATTAGCGATTCGCCGGTCGTCGCGTTCACGCAGCTCAGGATTCCGCGATTGCTCTGCGTATAGTAGAGTAACTCGTCGTAGAGCAACGGCGAAGGCACGTACGGCGCGCCGGGCTTTTCGCGCTTCCAGGCGAGCTTCTCCGGCTCCTTCTTCGTGGCCCACTCGGTGATGTCGCCCTGGCTCGAAAGCGGAATCGCATACACCGTGCTGCCCAAGTAGCCGCTCATGCAAAACACGTTCACGCCGTCGCTCACCGGGCTGGGAATCGGCGTCGGCTTTTGTCCGCCACAGGCCCAAATCATTTCACCGTTGCTCACGTCGTAGCTGCGCACGCGCTTGCCGCCCTGCACGACGACTTGTGCCCCGTCGCCATACTCGACGACCAGCGGCGTGGCCCAGGTCGTGCTTTCGTCGCGATCGGTCTTCCAAATCGTCTCGCCCGTCTTCGCGTCGAGCGCCGTGATGAAAGATCCCTCGGCCTTCGGGTCTTTCACGGCGGCCTGGTGGTCCCAGTTGATGATCACCCGATCGCCATGAATGACCGGCGAAGTGCCTTCGCCGAACGTAAAGATGATCTGCATCGGGCCGAAGTCACGATTCCAAAGCTGCTTGCCGTCCAGGTCATAGCAGTAGATACCGCGCGAACCGAACGAGACGTATAGCCGCTGGCCGTCGGTGGTGGGCGATGCCGAGGCGAACGTGCCGTCGGGGTGATGCCCCTCGTGCGGCACGGCTTCGGTCGCCGTGTGTTCCCAGAGCTGCTTGCCGGTCTTGCGGTCGAAGCACGCCACCTGAAACTTGTAATAGTTCTTCGGCTTCGAGATTTTGTATGGGCCGCGCGGCGAGGAGTCGTCTTCGGGCAGGTCGATCGTCCGGTCGGTCATTACGGCCGATGTGGTAAACACGCGATCGCCCCAAACAATCGGCGTGGCTGTGCTTTCGCCAGCAATCTTCGTCTTCCACTTGATGTTCTTCGATTCGCTCCATTCGATGGGCGGATCAGAATGCGGCGCGACGCCGGTAGCCTGCGGCCCGCGCCACTGGTGCCAATTCTGTTCGGCCAACGAACGAAACGCGTCGTCCGCGGCGGCAACCACCGGCACCAGACAAAATACCAGCGTCAACAAGCGTCGAGGGTTCATTAGTTTGCCCTTCTCATTGCGGACCGTGTGGCACGAGGCTGCAGCGAAACGGGTATCGTACCGTGTAATTACCCGCCATCAAAATCCGCGGACCGAAACCGACCGAAATCCTCCGATTTGCCGCTTGCCAATCCTCCACGAAAACAGGTTGCCCTCGGCGGCTGGCCCCGCGGTCGATTGAGCCGCAAAGTGGTCGGGCCCCACGGTGCAGGCCGTGCCGAATCTTGAAATTCGTTGAATTTCGGCCGAAGATCGCCAAGAAGCAACCGCTTCGGCCGAAGCAGCCCGGGGCGCCCTGTTGCGCGCTTACGATTCGGTGAGCGGAATCTCGATCGGCCCTGGCGCCGAAAAGGAGCATCCATGTTTGCAGCGTTGAAAGTTCTTGTAATGGCCGGGATTGCTTCGATAGCCGCCATGGCGCTGGCCGGCGACGTCGTCGAAGGCGAGCGGGGCCAAAAGATCGACCGCTACCTGACGCGCCAGGCGGAAGACGGCTTTAGCGGGGTCATCCTCGCTGCCCAGGGTGGCAAGCTCGTCATCGCCAAGGGCTATGGACTGGCCGACCAGGAAAACGAAGTTCCGTTCACGCCCGACACGCCGTTCAGCGTCGGCTCGTTGACGAAGCAGTTCACTGCCGCGGCGATTCTCAAGTTGGAAATGCAAGACAAGCTGCGCGTGACCGACAAGGTCAGCAAGTACTTCGACAACGTCCCCCCGGACAAGCAGTCGATGACCTTGCACCATCTATTGACCCATTCGTCGGGTCTTAAGTCGGACTTCGGGCGCGACTACGACCCGATGACCCGCAAGCAGATCATCAAGCAGTGCATGGAATCGGAACTGCTGTGGCCGCCCGGCACGCGCTATCGGTATTCCAACGCCGGCTACAGCCTCTTGGCCGCGATCATCGAACAGCTCACCGGCGACTCGTACGAGCGCTACCTGCACGACCAACTGTTCCAACCCGCCGGCATGATGTCGACCGGGTACAAGATCCCGAAGTGGGACCGCGCGAAACTGGCCCACGGATACTTGCGCGACGGCAAAGACTGGGGGACGATGCTCGATCATCGCTGGGACTCGGACGGGCCGTATTGGAACCTGCGCGGAAACGGCGGCATCATGTCGACCGCCAAGGACATGTTCCGCTGGCATCAAGCGCTCAATGGCAATCAGATTCTGTCCGACGAGGCGAAGCGAAAATACTTCACCGCGCACGTCAGGGAAGAGCCCGCCAGCACCTATTACGGATACGGTTGGGTTGTCGTCGATCGAAAAGACAAGGGCAAGGTCCTCTGGCACGACGGTTCGAACGGCGTGTTCTTCGCCGACGCGATGCGCTACCTCGACGACGACGTGTTCCTGTTGATGGCCTCGAACCGCGCGGACCGCATGATCGGCCAGCACAAGACCGCGCTGGTCAACATGGTGCGTTAGGTTGTGTCTCGTAGGTGCGATCTAGCGTCGTGCGGTCGTTTTTGCCGCTGTCCGCCGAGCGTCGCAGCGGCGTGTTACTCGGCTAGAGGCGTGAATTGGCCCGCCTTCGGGTCGTACGAAAACACTTCACCGGTGTCGATCGTGTAGACCCAACCGTGCAGGTTCACTTCGTCGCGATCGACCCGTTCGGCAACGGCCGGAAACGTGCGCAGGTTCTCGATCTGCACCAGCACGTTCTCCTCGACCGTGGTCATCAATCGCCGATCGCCTTCCAGTTCGGCATAGTTCTGTTCGATGATCTGCCGGGTCTTTTTCGCGTGCGCCAACCAGCCCGCGACGGCCGGAAGCTCGGAAAGCCCCTCCGGATTCAACAGACCCTTCATTGCCCCGCAGTCGGAATGGCCACAGACGACGATGTCGCGCACGCCGAGCGCGACGACGGCAAACTCGATCGTGGCGGCCTCGCCCGTCGCGCCCGAGCCGTTCGGCGGAACGATGTTGCCGGCGTTGCGCAGGATGAACAGCTCGCCCGGCTTCGACTTCGTTAGCAGGTTCGGGTCGATCCGCGAATCGGAACACGTGATGAACAGCGTCTCCGGGTTTTGGCCCTTGGCCAGTTTCTTAAACAGACCCTCCATCGGCAGGAAGTCTTCGGTCTGAAACTGATGGAGCCCTTGGATCAGTTTTTGCACGATGATTCTCCCAGGTTACAACGGGCGATTTCGGGCAGTCGAAATAGACGCACGCCGCGCACTCTATCTTGCAGGAACGTGCTCCGCACGCAAGTCGGACGCGGGCCGGGTTGCCGCGCTCCTGTTCGCGACGGCAGGTCCACGAGCACGTACGCACCAGGCACCGAGAGGGTTCGATCGATCTCTGTGGCCGTGCAATCGGGTAGGGGCGGCGGTGCCCGTGCCCCGCCAGCGGGCAATATAGCGACACCACTTGGCGCCGCGTCTTTCGCGCCGGTGGCGAGGATCCAGGACGGAATTGCCGCCCATCGCCAGCCGAATTATAATGCTCGTTTCCCTCCCCGGTTGTTGTTTCACGCCTTGCCGCCATGCCTTTGACTCGGGCGATTGCCTGTTGCCTGCTCGCAGCTCAGATGCTCTGGGCGTTTCCATCGACGGTGATCGAGCTTGCCTCGTGCGAGGCATGGTCGGCGGCCGGCGTCGACTCGGCTGAACACCAAGTCCCAGCAGACAACCCGGTCCGCGACGACGACCATGGCCCGCGAGAAACGCCCGCCGATCCGTTGCTCGAAGAGAACGAAGAAGAGAGCAAAGAGGATCGGTTGAAGCATGTCGACCTGGAATCGGTCAGCCGTCTGGTTGGTGTCACGTGCGTCGACCGATGGGCACGGTTCCATGGTCGTCCTGACGACCGCGCGGCCCAAACTCCGGATCGAGTCATTCTCGATCTCGACATCTCTCGTGCTCCTCCCGCGCTCGCCGAACGGACTGTCTAGCCGTTTGGTTTGCCAGTTGACGCCGTAGACAAGCGCGCGCTCATTGCGCTCCGCGTTGCTCAACCGGCGGCGGCCCACGCACGGAGCGTCCATGGTTTCGGCATGGGGCCAGTCTTGGCAGACCCCTGAGCGTTTCATTGTCGGCGAACTCTCGACCGCCTCGAGCGCGACGTTCGGTCGAGTCAGCAACGGAGCACGATTGTGAGTTCATTGCACCAAGAACCCGCCTGGGAGCGGGCAAAGCAGTACGTGTCGGCCTTCAATCCGTGGGCCAACCTCAAGGTCATGGGGACCAACATCGGTCCGGACATGCTCGCCGGGCTGACCGTCGCGGTGATTGCCATGCCGCTGGCGCTGGCCTTCGGCGTGGCCTCTGGTTTGGGCGCCGAGTCCGGAATGTGGGCCGCGATTTGCGGCGGGCTGTTCGTCGGCATCTTCGGCGGATCCAAGGTCGGTATCAGCGGGCCGACTGGCCCGAAGGTCGTCCAATTGGCCGCGATCGTCGAGTTGACCCGACTGGCCAACGGAGCACCCGATACCGGCTTCATCTTTTCGTTGGTCTTCATGAGCGGTGTCGTTTGCGTCCTGCTGGCACTTCTGAAGGTTGGCAAGTTTATTTACTACGTTCCGTATTCTGCCGTTTCCGGATTCATGTGCGGGATCGGGGCGATCATTGTGCTGCTCGAAATGCCGCCGATGCTCGGCTTCGACACGCCAAGCTCTGTCATCGAAGCCATCAAGCAGATTCCCTACGATGTGCTCCACGAAAACCCGCACGCAGTCCTCGTGTCGATGAGCACGTTTCTGACGATCCTGATCTGGCCGAGAATCTCGCGCATTCGGTGGCTACCCGCGCCGCTCGTTGGACTGATCGTGGGCACGTCGCTGGCCAATATCTTCAGGCTCGACGTAGCGTACATCGGCGCCATGCCCGTCGGCTTGCCGCACATTTATCTTCCGGACTTCGGCACGCTGACGAGCCGCTTCGGCGATATGATCGGCCCGGCGTTCGCCTTGGCTGGACTGTGCGTGTTCGATTCGCTGTTGACCTGCCTGGTTGCCGACAACATGACCGGCGAGCGGCACGACAGCGATCGGGAAATCCTCGGCCAGGGCATCGCGAACATGGCTTGCGGCCTGGTCGGCGGCGTGACCACCGCAACCGCGACGATGCGAACTGTGGCCAATATTCAGTGCGGCGGAAAGACCGGTCTGGCCTCGGTCACGCATGGACTCGTGCTGTTGGCGCTGATGCTCGGGATGGCCCCCTTGGCCAGCTACATTCCGATGGCATGCCTGGCGGGAATCCTCCTGAAAGTCGGCATCGACATCGTCGACTACCGCGTCCTGCCCATTCTGCATCGCATGCCGTTTGCCGACGCGATTTGTTTTTGGGCGGTGCTCGGGCTAACGATCTCGGTCGACCTGCTGGTGGCAATGGGGGTTGGCATCGCGATCGCGTTCCTGCGTGCAATTCACGAGTTGGGCAACCTCTACGATCAGGAAGTCGTCAGCCTCAAGGACCTGGATCGGACCTGGCCGGGCGAAAACGAAATGCCCGACGCGCTCAAGGAAAAGGTCCTCAAGCTCCGCCTGGACGGGCCGCTATTCTTTGGCGTGTCCGACACCGTGTACCGTACCATCACGCGGTTGGCCGATTTCGACTACTTGATCATTCGGATGGTGCACGTGCCAATGGTCGATCTGTCAGGCGCCTACATTCTGGACGACATTGTCGCCAAGGCCCATCGCCAAGGGGCGACCGTGCTGATCACCGGCATGAACCAGTCGACGCGCAACACGTTGGACAAGCTGCGCATCATCGCGCGAGTGGGGCCGGACAATTGTGTCGACTCGTTTGAGGACGCGGTGGCGCGGATTCAGGCCCTTGAGGGAAACGGAAGTAGCCGTGCGCCCGCGTACGAGTCGCACGTTGACGCGGGCGTGTGAGCGATCGGCCGGCATCGCGTAGAGTGGCTCGCGCTACCGCAGCGAGTGCAAGAACGCGATCAAGTCGGCAAGCTCCTGCCGGCTGAGCTGTTCGTGCATGCCCTCGGGCATGATCGAAACGGTGCTCTGCGCGATGGACTCAACGTCCGAGCGCGGCACGCGCGTCACCACCCGCGAGCTATTGACCAGGTGGATTGCGTCGGCCGTTTCTCGCGAAATGATTCCCGAGAGCACCCGGCCGTCGGCAGTCACCAGGTTGAACGGTTCGTAGCCGCGCGCGAAGCTGGCGCTGGGCAGGACGATGGCTTCCAGCAGATCGCGCGGCGCGCGAATCGCGCCGATCTTAGTCAAGTCCGGCCCGAACGCTCCGCCGCGGCCACCGATCGCGTGGCACGTCGCGCAGATCGCCTTGCGATTGGCAAAGAACAACTCGCGTCCCCGTTGCACATCGCCGCCGTCCATGACCTCGGAAAGAGACGCCAGGCGGGCGCGCTGCTGCTCGATGCCCACCGTCAATTCGTCGAACAGCGGTTCGGCCTGGGCGCGCACGCCGGACGGATAGTTGGCCAGCACCGTTTCCAACAGCGCGGGCTGCAAAGCCCGCCGCCCAGGCGATTGCGACAATGTCGCCACAAGTGCCTTGCCAACCGTCACGTCATCATCGTGCTCGAAAGCCCGAACCAACCGCGGCACCTCCAACACGCCGGCGTCGGCCACCGTATCGCACAGCGCTCGCAACTGTTGGCTGTTCAGTGCCGCGCGAGACAGCGCCTCGGCCGCGTCCAGCCGAACCAGCGGATCCTCCGACTGCGCCACTCTGCCGACCAAGAACTCAAACAGCTCCGGCCGGATGGACGCCAACCGGGGTGCCACGGCGGCGGCCGCTTGCACGCGCAAGTCGTTTGGATTGCTCGCATCGCTCGCCACGTGTGCCAGCAGCGAGTCGAACGCCTCTTGCGGCGCATCGGCCTGTTCCTCGCTGGCCGTTCTACCCGGTGGCGGGTCGTTTGCACTGGCGGTCGTACGCGCGCCCAGCGGCAGCATCCGCAGCGCTGCCACGGTCTGCCGCACGACCTGCTCGTCGTCGCTGGCCAGCGACGCGCGGAGTGCTTCGATCCACGGCTCGGGCAACGCTTCCACTTCCGCTTGCCCGATCGCCTCCAACAGCAGCAGCCGCGTGGCGCGGGGCGCCGTCGGTTCGAGCAATGTCGCCGCGATCAGTCGCTGCACGGCGCGATCCGCGGCGAAGGCCACGAGCTGTGCCTCCAGCTCGCCGCGCCGCGCCGCGTCCATCTCCTGCTCGGTCAGCCAGTCGCGGAAGAATTCCACCATCGTGTCGCCCCACTCGCGATGATGGGCGATGACCCACAGCGCCGTCTGGCGCAACAACGGGTCGCCGGCCGATAGCAGCGGCGTTACCAAATCGGGCGTCAAGCGGCCGTCGTCCATTTGATCCAGCGCGACCACCGCCCCGCGGCGGCCGCCGATATGCGCCAATTCGAGTCCGGCCAGCGTCGCCGTGCGATCGCCGATCTCGATCAACGCAAAGATCAAGGCGTGTTCCAGGAACCGGTCCGATTCCGCGCCCTCCAGTCCGGCCAGCAGCGCCGGCACCGCCGACGCATCGCCAATCCGTCCCAGCGCCGTGGCCGCCTCACGGCGTACCGACGCGTCGTCGGAAGTGACCATCCGCGTCAGGGCATTCAGCGCGCTCGCGTCGCGGTGCAATCCGGCCGATCGGGCCGCGGCCCGTCGAACGTCAGCGTTCTTGTCTTGCAATGCAGTGCGCACAGCAGCCCGTGCGGCGGGTGTCTCGATGCGTGTCAGTGCCCAGATCGCGGCGCAGCGCGTCGTCGGCGTGGTAGCCCCAACGGACAATACGGACCGCAATGCCGGCACGGCCGAATCTCCGTGCCGGGCCAGCACGGCGACCGCCTGGTCGCGCACGGCAAACCGCGCATCGGCCAACAGGTCCGCCAGCGCATCCGCGGACTGCCCGCTCCAATCGATCGCCAAACCGCGAGGATCGTCGCCCGCGGAACTTTCCTGCGACTGCCCGGCCCGACGTACCCGGTAGATCGCGCCCAAGACCTGCGGCTTCGACACTTGCGACGTCGGGCAACCGATCCGAAACCATCCGCCCGTATCGACCACCAGCAGGCTTCCGTCGGCATCTTCCAGCACGTCGGTCGGATGAAAATCGGAATCAGACGAGACGAGAAAGTCTTGGTTGCGGCAAGTAAACGTCGCGCCGGCCCTTTGCAACCGGTGCCGCAGCACCTTGTGCAGGTTGAACTGCGCGCTGAATAAATCGCCGAGCGACTCCTCGCCCAGTTGTCCGCCCCGGCAAACCATCAGATCGCTTGCGGCCGAAACGCCCAGATGGGTCAGCGGCGGCAGCAGGTCACCGGTCCGCTTGTGTTCGTTCAGGTCGCGCCCGCGTACGGGGTATTCGCCGCCGTCGACGCAATGAATCACTGCGTCTCGCAACCCGGCTCCCATCGAATCCGGCGCCAGAAACGTGCCGCTGGCAAACATGTCGCCGCAATGCGTAAACGCCACGCCGACCGCGTTGCCCTGCGACCCGCAAACCACTTCCACGTCGCTGCCGTCGGGCCGGCAACGCAGCACCAGCGGCGCGGTTCCTTCGTGAATCACGGGACCGCCCGGCCGTTGGATCTTGTGCGGGAAGCGTCCGGCGCACCAATAGATTCGCCCGTCCGGTCCGAGGCTGCCGCCGTGCATGTCGTCGGCCACGCCCGTATTGGCAAAACCGGTGACCAGTTCCTCGCGCTCGTCCGCCGTGCCGTCGCCGTCGGTATCGGTCAGTCGCCAGAAGCTGGGCGGACTCGAACAATAGATCGATCCGTCGTGCCACGCGATGCCCTGCGGAAAGACCATCTTGTCGGCGAACAGCGTATGCCGATCGAAACGCCCGTCGCCGTCGGTATCTTCCAACATGCGGATCGAATGGGGCCGGTCTTCGGCCAGTTGCTTTCCGCGCAGGTTCACGCCGGCCGATTCACACACGTAAAGCCGGCCCTGATCGTCAAATGCCACCAACATCGGCCGTTCGACCAGCGGCGCCTCGGCGACCACATCGATTTCGAATCCGTCCGGCACCGTCATCGCCGCGATGCCGCGCGTTGCCGACTCATCCGGCGCTTCGGCCGCGCATTGTCCGGCAACCAGCGCGGAAAAAAAGATCGAAAAGAATGCCCAATTGGCGATCCGCGCGATCGAGCAATGTAGATATCGGTGGAACATGGCAGAGTTTCGTGAACGATGGACGCGGGACCGTATCGAACATTCGATCCGCTTGATTGTAAGTCACGCTCCGTCGGCATCCCACCCTGCGGCGGCCAGACGTGGCCAAACGACCTGTGACTTACACAATGTGTGGACTAGGAAGCCGCCGGCGCGCTCACGTCGGTCGGCAATTCCTGACGCCGACCCGTCGTCATCGCCCGCCGCATCGTCCACTGCGTCGCTTCGTCGACCGGCTGGCGGAAATCGGCCACACCGGCAATCCGCGTCGCCACCAGTTGCCCGCCTTGCACGATCAGGGCGTTGCGATGCGTCGCCGGCACGCGCGCGCCGGGCGTGATCACGCCGAACAAGTTGATCGGGTCGGCAGCCGACACGACGATCCACGGTTCGCAGTCGGCCGCGTCGCGCACTTCGCGCAGCCGCTCGACCGACTCCGGCAGCGCGAACTGCTCTCCGGAAACTCCCGCCACGAACCGTCCGCCGCGCACTTCGCCGCGCAGCTCCATGCGTCGCAAGACGCGAGCCAATACGTGCCAGGCGGGCGCCGACGTCTCGCGCACCAGCACGTCGCGAAACACGACGCCGTAACGCGCCAGCAACTGCCGGCACCAGCGTTCGACGTGCGCTTCGGGTCCGGCCCGCTCGACGTCGCCGGGAAACAGCGACCAGCGACCGACGGGCGCCGCGGCCGTGTTGGTCCGCCGTGCCCTTCGCCGGCCGCGCGGCTTGGCTTCACCGGCAATCACCCGCACCGCGGCGAACGCATCGGACGTGATCTGACCGGCGGCCGCCAGTTCGCGGAGCGCTTCTTCGAGATGGGTCGGCAGCAAACCGGTGGCGCGGACCAACTCGCCGAAGAACGAAGCCCCGCGATCCGAAAGCGCCGCCAGCACCTGT
>CALFYT010000025.1 GCA_937952415.1 uncultured Planctomycetaceae bacterium
TCGCCTTATCACATCGAAATGTCTACGCCGGATTCCGTGCCGGCCAGCGAACCGCCGACTGGGCCGTCGTCCTGGCCCATGGCCATGCCGGCCATGCCCAAAACGCACAGCGCGACGGCGATGATTGAAATCCTGTTCATTGCCAGACTCCTTCAAGGTGGGGATGGGGAACGCGGGGATCAAGCTTGGTGGGAGGCCGGTTCGAACCCGATCGGCGTCGCGGGCACGCTGACGGTTTCTCGCGGAATGGTTACCGCGGCGGGCACCGGCCCTGTGTAGAACCAGTGAAAACATTCCCCACGGCACGGCGCACGCAAGCGACTTCCGAGCGTGATTGCCACGCTCGCGATCCGCGCGACGCGCGTATCCGATGGCGGCGCTTGCACTTGCTGCCTAGAATGAGGCGCGGGAAAAATGTTGCTTTTTTTCAACGCGCCAGAGACGCTCCGAGGTCGGATTGTGCGGACTGCACCGCTGGATTGGACTAGCGAAACGGGCGCGGCTTGGGCGTTGCCGCCGGCGGCCATCGTGTCGCCTCTAGCGGCCACGTGCGTCGTCGTGGCGCTTGCCGTTGGTGGGCTGGTTGCCTTGGCCGTACAGCGCTCCAGGCTGACAGGAACGACGCTGGTGGCTGTCTGGTACTGGTCGGTAGTCTGTCTAGTGACGATTGCCGGGGCCGAACTGCTGATCGCGCTGGCCGCGGGACAACCGGCGGCAAGTTGGGTGATGCCGCTACGGCTCTTGGCCGCGACGAGCAGCTTCTGTCCCACGATGGCGTTGTTGGGCGCCAAGCGGCCACAGGACCGCGGTTGGCAGTTCATCGTGGTGGCGCTGTGGGGCGTTCTGAGCTTGCCGGGTTTTCACTGGCTGCTGTTCGGCGGAGTGCGCGAAATGCACCCGGCGCAGTTGGGATTCTTCGCGATCCTGGTTGGCGTGGGGCTTGTCAACGGGACGGGCACGCGCTACTGGCCGGCAAGTGTGCTCTACGCGGCCGGGCAGGCGCTGCTGTTGGCGCCGTTCGTGTGGATCGTCGCGCCGTGGATCGACCCGACGGTTGGATCGTGCGCCGGCTTGGCATCGATGATCGGCGGGTGGTGGTTGATGGCGATTCGGTGGCCGCCGGCACGCAGCGCGCACATGGGGCTGGATCGCGTATGGTTCGATTTTCGCGACGCGTTTGGGGCCGTGTGGAGTCTGCGGGTGATGGAACGCATGAACGCTTCGGCAGCGATGTATGCCTGGCCGGTCCGCCTCACGTGGAACGGCTTTGTTCCCTACGCGAGTGAGCAGGACGAAGCCGACGGCGGCCCGCCGGTTTTACAGGTTCCGTCGGCCGTGGAACCAAGCCTGCGCACGTTGCTACGGCGATTCGTTTCGGCGGAGTGGATCGACGAACGCATGAACCGTGATCCTTCGGCCCGGCAGCGCGCCGTGGCCATCGAAACGTGAGCATTGCGCGAAACGGCGCACGATTGCAGCCTGCGATGTTGCGCCAGTCGCGTCGTTAGAGCCGCAGCTCGGTGAACTGGCGAACGCGGCTTTCGATGGCCGGTTCCACCGGCAGCCGCTCCATCGAACTGGCACCGTAGAAGCCGACGACGCCCTCGGTGTGGTCGAGGATGTACTGCGCGTCGGCCGGTTCGGCAATTGGCCCGCCGTGGCACAGCACGAGGATGTCTGGATGGGCGCGTTTGGCGGCGTCGTGCATGGCCTGGACGCGCTGGGCACTTTCGTCGAGCGATAGCGCGGTAGTCGCGCCGATCGTGCCTTTGGTGGTCAATCCCATGTGCGGGATCAGGATGTCGGCGCCGGCTTCGGCCAGCGCTTCGGCCTGGTCGGGATCGAACGCGTAGGGCGTGGTCAGCAGATCCATGTCGTGGGCCAGCCGGATCATGTCGACTTCGAGGCCGAAGCCCATGCCGGCCTCTCCGAGTCCTTGACGAAACGTGCCGTCGATGAGGCCGACGGTCGGAAAGTTTTGCACGCCGGCAAATCCCGCGGCGGCGACGTCGCGCAGGAATAGCTCCATGACGCGAAACGGATCGGTGCCGCAAACGCCGGCCAGCACGGGCGTGTCGCGCGCCACGGGCAGCACCTCGCGCGCCATGTCCATGACAATCGCGTTGGCGTCGCCGTAGGGCATCAGGCCGGAGAGCGATCCGCGGCCGGCCATGCGGAATCGTCCGGAGTTGTAGATCACCAACAGATCGATGCCGCCGGCCTGCGACATCTTGGCAGTCAGCCCGGTGCCGGCACCGCCGCCGATGATCGGTTGTTTCTTGGCGACTTTGGCGCGCAAGTGGTTGAGGATTTCTTCGCGACGGGACATGAAGCTTGGACGCCGGGAGCGTTTGCCGCAGCGATCGTCTGATCAGGGGTGTCGGACGCGTGTCAGTACTCGACCAGTTCTTGGTGGTCTCCCTTGGGCTGCACGGCGCGTACGATTTCGCTGGCGCGTTGGGTCATCATCCGCAGCTCGCTGCCGATGGCGATGAACTGCATGCCCTGTTCGGCCCGCTGCAGCGCGGACTGTGGATCCATGACGTGCATTCCGGTCGGCGTGCCGGTTTTCTTGCCGACGTCGATGACATGTTGGATCATCGCCTCGAACTCGTCGTCGGTCGCTTCGGTTCCGTCCGGCTTGCGCATGTTGGCGCGCAAGTCGACGGGGCCGACGAAGATCGCATCGACGCCCGGCAGGCTGTAGATTTCCTCGGCGTTGGCCGCGCCGGTGGGGCTTTCGGTTTGGAGTACGACCAGGATCTCGTCGTTGGCCCGCTGATAGTACTCGCCCGAATCGGCCCCGAAATTGAGCGAGTGCATCCCGCCACCCAAACTCCGGTTGCCAACCGGCGGGTACTTGGCCGCGGCGATCGCGATCTTGGCCTGTTCGACCGTGTTGACCATCGGCACGACGATGCCCCACGCGCCGGCGTCGAGCACGCGCTTGATGTAGTCGTGGTTGCCCTTGGGCACGCGGGCCAGCGGAACGCCACCCGCGTCGGCGATGCAGGCGAAAATGGTCGCAGCTTGCGACCAATCGATTGGCGCGTGTTCGATGTCGAGCGTCAGCCAGGCAAAGTCCATGCGCGCCAGCAGTCGCGTGGCGAACAGGTCGCCCAGCGAGAGCCAGGTGCCAAATGTCGGCTTGCCGTCACGGAGTGCTTGTTTGACGGGGTTTGTCTTCATGGCAGGTGGGTCCTCGCGGAGAGACACGCTCGTGCCGAATCGGCCGAAGCTGTCAAAAGCAGTGTTGCCCAGCGGCGTGCCGGCCGCAAGCCCCGAGCCGCGGATCGCTCGACGGCGGGTCACTTTGGGAAGCGCCGGCAAAGTTGCCCAATGTGGCTGTGTGGCCGGCCGCGCAGAGTGTTGTTGCTTGGCGGCGGCACTTTCGACAAGAATCATGGACAGTGGCTGGAAGCCGGATCGCAGGATGCGTCCGCCGCGCGCCAACCAGCGGCGGCTCGCCCAAGGAGATGACATGGAAGCAGAGTGGGCAATCGGTTCGTTCCGCGGCGCTATTTTCTGCGTGATCCGCGTCGCGTCCATCGTGCTTGGAATGATTGGTCTTGCTGCCTTAACAGGATGTGGCAGGGCAGGGGGGGACGATGCGGTCGTGCCGGTCGCGCTCAGCGCCGCGCGCGACGTTGCGACCGAGACCAAAAGCGTCGCGTCATCAACCTCCGGGTCATCACGCATCAGCTCGTACGACGATCGCGTCGGCGCCGCGATGCGCGTGGTAACGCGCGTCAACGCGTTGCGACGTCGGGGCGAGTTCGAGCAATTCATCGATGCGGCGCTGAATGCCGCGGCCGATGCACCCGAAAGCGCGCCGCTGGCCCGCCTTGCCGCCGAAGCGCACCTGGCGGCGGGAGCGCCCGATCGGGCTGAAGCCAGCGCGCTGCGGGCCGGCGAGTTGGCCTTGGCCTCCGACGAACCGGCGGCGGCCGTTGCGGCGCTACGGCTTTGGATCACGGCGCGACTGCGCATGGGTCAGCCGCTAGACGCCTCGCGCGCCGAAGCGTTGTTCGCCCAAGTCGAGAAACAGGACGGCGCGCCGACGCTCCGCTACTGGGTCGATGCCCTTGGCGATCGATGTCCGTACGAACACGATCCGGCCAGCGCCGGTCGACCGGTCGACGTGCCGCCGACCGCTGCCGCCGACGGAACGATCTGGGCCGACTTGAACGCGATTCGCGCCTCGGCCAACGGCGTTGAACTGCCGATGGTATTCGTCGACACCGGCACGCAGCACACGATCATGACTCGGCGCGCCGCCGCAATGGCCGGCCTTGCCGTCGATGATAGCGCTACCCGGTTGGTCGGATTCGGCGGGCTCGATGCGCAACCGGCCGTGCTCGAATCGCTCGCGCTGGGCGAGTTGACGCTGCGCAACGTGCCAGTGCTGGTCGGCAACTCGGCGGCGTTGATGTCGGCCAATGGCCAGATGGCCATCGGCACCGAGTTGATGCACCACGTACGGTTCACGCTCGACTATCCGAACAGGCAGGTGTCGGTCGAGTACGCCGACGGGCCGGCCTCGCAACCCGAGCGCTCGGACCAGTGGGCGATTCCGCTTTGGACTTTCTCTCGCGCGTGCCTGACCCGCGCCGACACGACACACGGGCTGGCGCGGGTATTGGTCGACACGGGCAATCGCACGGGCACCTACCTTTCCGCCCGGTGGGCGCGGCGCCATCTGCCGACGTTTCGACGCCCTGAAGCATCGATGATTTTCAAGTTTCGGCATCAGGGGCTGACGCTGGATACAATGGAGTTGGGCAGCGCGACGCTGCTCGATTGGCCGATCTGGGATCGGATTCCTCGCGAGTTGGAACGGATCGACGTGGTCGACGTCCTGTTGGGGCGCGACCTATTGTGGTCGTATCGGATTACGATCGATCTGCCGCAGCGCGTGATGTGGATCGACGGCGGCTCGACGACCCCGATACCGCCGACGAACACCATTCCCTAGAGATTTTCCCAGTCGGAACGTTCGAGTTGCAGGCCAGAGCGCGAAACATGGATTCTCGACAACCGTCGCCAATGCGCAGCGGGTGGATCGCGGCTGTGGCGGTGCTGGCGGCTTGCGCGTTCTGCACGCACGGATCGGCCGGACTTGCAGTCGACTTCGACGCGCGTCGCGATCGTATGGTCGAAGACGAAATCGTCAGGGCGGGCGTCACCTCGCCCCGCGTCATCCGGTCGATGCGCGAAACGCCGCGCCACGAGTTCGTGCCGCTGAACGTGCGCGACCGTGCCTATTTCGACATGGCGTTGCCCATCGGTTGGGGGCAGACGATTTCTCCGCCGTTTATCGTGGCCTACATGACCGAATCGTTGGAGCCCGAGGCGACTGACAAGGTGCTCGAGATCGGAACCGGTAGCGGTTATCAGGCCGCCGTGCTCAGCCCGCTGGTGAGCGAGGTTTATACGATCGAGATCGTCAAGCCGTTGGGTCAGCGGGCGGCGCGCACGCTGAAGCGGCTCAAGTACGACAACGTGTTCGCGAAGGTCGGCGACGGTTATCAGGGCTGGCCAGAGCACGCGCCGTTCGACAAGATCATCGTCACTTGCTCGCCCGAGAAAGTTCCACCGAAGCTGGTAGAGCAATTGCGTGAAGGCGGGCGGATGCTCGTTCCTGTGGGAGAGCGATATCAGCAAACGCTGTACGCATTTACCAAACAAGATGGCAAGCTGACCAACTCGTCGCTGCTGCCGGTGTTGTTCGTGCCGATGACCGGCCAGGCCGAAGCCGGGCGCGAGGTGCAGCCCGACGCAGCCAATCCGTCGATCGTCAACGGCGGCTTCGAACAGGTCGCGGACGCGACGACCGCGCGTGGCGGCGCCAACACGGCGGCAAGCGCAACCGATGAGCCGGACGACAACGTCGAGTCGTCTGACGAAGACGACGCGCCGAAGCCCGACGGTTGGTACTACCAGCGGCAACTCACTTGCGAGAAATCCGCCGACGCGCCAGAGGGCAACCACTTCGTGACGTTTCGCAACACGCTGCCTGGCCGGGGCGCGCAGGCCCTGCAAGGGATGGCGGTCGACGGACGGGAGGTGAAGCAGCTGGACGTTTCGCTGTGGATCAAAGGCCGCGACATTCGGCCCGGCGAGAACCGACAACAACAGCCGGTCCTGGCGATTACGTTCTACGACGAAGCGCGCAAACAGGCCGGATACACGTGGGTTGGTCCGTGGCTCGGCTCGTTCGACTGGAAGCGGGTCAGCGAAAAGGTGCGCGTCCCGGTTCGCGCTCGCGAGGCGATCGTGCGGCTGGGATTGTGCGGCGCGACCGGCGAGTTTTCGGTCGACGACGTGCGGATCGAAGAAGCGAAGCGGTAGGCGGCGTTGTCGCTCGCGTGGGGCGGGCATCCTTTGCTTGGCACGTGCAATAGCACGGCGCGCAGCACCACGCGGGGCGATCGATCGCGGGCGAAGGTGCGTGCCGTCATTCGGCGAAGCGAAACGGCTCGTTGGTGACTTCGTAGCCCGGCCTCAGGCCGATGTTGAGCACCAGCCCCAGAGCCAGACAGTTGGCCAGCAAGCTGGAGCCGCCATAGCTGACCAGCGGCAGCGCCAGTCCCGTAATCGGCAACAGCCCGACGAGCATCGCCGTGTTGATCAGCACCTGCGTGGCCAGTAGCGCGCCAATGCCGATGGCCGCCAATCGGCCAAACGGTTCGCGCGTTGCTTGCGCGACGGCGAACGTGCGCCACACGAGGATCAGGAACAGTCCCGATAGGACCGCCACGCCAAGCAGTCCGAATCGTTCGCCCAAAACGACCGCGATCGAGTCGGTGTGCGGCTCGGGTACGAAATAGGCTGTTCGGTCGGGCGTGACTTCGCCTCCCAGGTAGCTGCCCGTCCAGCCGCCCAGCGCGAGTACTTGCTTGGCCTGATGCAATTGATAGCCGTCGTCGGTGGGCCTTTCGCCGGCGCGCGTCTGTTCGGCCAGCGCCGTAATCCGCGACTTCTGTTCGCGACTCATTTGAGACCAAAGCAACGGCGTGAACACGAGTGCCGCCAGCACGACGAACGCCAGATGTCGCGGTCGGGCGCCGGCGGCAAACAGCATTACGAACAGCACAGGCAGAAAAACCAGCGCCGTACCCAGATCGGGCTCGCGCAGCACGAGCACGACCGGCACCATCACCAGCGCCAATGGCACGAGCAGTCCGCCGAGCCGCCGATAGCTCTCGCGATACATCAAGTAGCGCGCCAGGCCAAGCACAAAGGCCAGCTTCGCAAACTCCGATGGCTGCATGCCGATCGGCCCAAAACGGATCCAACGCTGCGCGCCGTTGACCGGCGGAAACCAATACACGGCAACCAGCAACAGAATCGCTGCGGCGAAGGCCGCGTAACTCCAGCGAGCGAGCACGCGGTAGCTGGGCAACGTGACGACAAACATCGCCAACAGGCAGACGCCCGACCAAACCATCTGCCGTTGGAGGTAGCGCGACGACGTTTCCGCCAACGTCTGGCTGCGGGCAATTCCCAACCAGCCAAGCACCATCAGGGCCAAGACCACCGCGACCACCGACCAAGGCAAGCGGCGAATCCACCTGGATCGTTGCATCGTGGGGAGGGCCTGGGGAGAGAGTGACGGCTGTTGGGCGGGCCGAAACGGCTGCCACGGCCCGCACAGTCGGGCGAATCGCGCGGTGGCGGATTATACGAGCCGGTGTCGCCCGCTCCGACACGAGATCGTGCCGCGGCTCGGCGGACTTTTTCGGCCGCGGTCATGGCGGTGGCGGAAAGGGTAGGGTAGTGCGGCTTCGACGGAAAAAAGCGGCCGAACGGGCTGGTTGTCCAACCCAAATATCCCACTTGGTTTATGGAACACGACCGAAAAATCTTGCGTAGATTCCTTGTTTTCCATGCTAGCATTGGTATGTTTTCGGAGGCCCGGCCCGTCAACGTCCCAAGCAGTGGGTGTGGCCAGGCCGTAGACCCAGAATTCAAGGGGAGCCAATTGATATGTTGCGAAACACGATTAGAGCGGTGGTCGCACTAGGAGTTGTGGGTGCCACGCTCGTGACGGCCGACCAGGCTGAAGCCTTCCGTCGGCACCATCGCGGCTGGGGATCCAGCGGCGGTTCGTGGGGCAGCCACGGTTCGAGTGGCGGTTGGTACTACGGCAGCAGCGGATCCAGCGGCGGAAGCTGGGGATCGAGCGGCGGTTCGTGGGGCAGTCACGGTTCGAGTGGCGGTTGGTACTACGGCAGCAGCGGATCCAGCGGCGGAAGCTGGGGATCGAGCGGCGGTTCGTGGGGTAGCTCCGGCTCGAGCGGTGGCTATCACCACCACCATCACAATTCGGCTCCGCAGGCTCCGGCTGCCACGCCGGCTCCTCCGACGCCGGACGCGCCGGCCCCGGCCGACGCAGGCCAGAGCGCCGGATATCATCCGACCTACGGTCCGATGCGCGACAGCGCCTATCTGTCGGTTAAGGTTCCCGCCGACGCTAAGGTGTTCGTCAATGATCGTCCGACCACCAGCACCGGCACGGATCGCGAGTATGTCTCGCATGATCTGAATCGTGGTGCTCGGTACAACTACACGATTCGCGCCGAGTTCGAGCGCGACGGCAAGACCGTGACCGAAACGAAGTCGGTCCAATTGGCCGCCGGTCAATCGGCCGATCTCGACTTTGGCGCGGGTTCGGCCGTGCAAACCGCCGACAAGGAAGCTTCGCCGAGTGACGAGACCCGTACCAGCTTGACCGTCCGCCTGCCGGCCGACGCCAAGCTGTATCTGGCCGGTCACGAGACGAAGGCCACGGGCGAAGTGCGCGAGTTTTCGACCTCGCGGTTGCCCGAAGGTGACCAGTGGGCGAAGTACGCGATCCGAGCCGTGATTGAGCGGAATGGCCGCCAGGAAGTTCGCGAGAAGACCGTCACGTTGCGTGCCGGTGAATCGCGCGAAGTGACGATCGGCTTCGATTCGCTGGCCAGCGACGGAGTGCCAAAGACGGCGTCGCGTTAATCGCAACGTCGCTCTACAACGATTGAATTTCAGGGGCCTTCTCGCCGGATCGTACGGTGGGAAGGCCCCTGTTTTTTTTGGTGGAGCCCCTGACAGTCAATACGGCGTTCGCCCGTGGTAGATTGGGGCGGTTGACGGCCGCTGCCCGCGCCGGCGCGTGGTACAGCGAATCGGCGCGCGGCAATGGCACACCGCAATGCGTTCGAAGCGCGCCGCATCGACACGCGACGCGCGCGATTTTGCCGTCCGTAGGGCTCGCACCGGGCGCGTCGGAAAGGTTTCCCCAGCAGGCACAAACATCCGATATTAAAAGCAACCGAGTTAGACGGCTAGCCGGCCGGTGGAGTCGAGGCGTCACGGCCGATTGCCGCCTGTCATCGGCGAACCAGTCGGTCGTGTGAGGGCGGATTGAGAGAGTCATGAACAACACGCAGGACAAACCCGAGACGATTGGTCCACCGGGCCGCGGTGTGCGCGTGCTGGTCAGCGTGCTGGTTAGCCTTCATATCGTCGCTGTGTTTCTCGGCCCGTTCGCGATGCCGCCGCAGACCTCGGAGCTGGCGGCGACGTTGGCCGACGTCTACCGTCCGTATGTTGACGGGCTGTCGCTGGCCAACGGATATCGTTTCTTTGCTCCCGAGCCCGGACCCAGCCACTTGGTTCGTTACGAATTGACGTTCGACGACGGGAGTACGGAGCCGGGCGAGTTTCCCAATCGCGATTCCAATTGGCCGCGGCTGTTGTACCACCGCTACTTCATGATGAGCGAGTTTCTGAACACGCTCTCGAATCCCGATGCGCCTTCGGAACGCCGCGATCGGTACGTACGCAGCTATGCCCGGCATCTGCTCGCGGAGCACGGCGCGAAGAGCGTCAAGCTGACGCTAGTGCGGCATTGGGTTCCTCGGATGGACGAAGTCCGCCAGGGGCGCAAGCTGACCGACAAAGTGCTGTACGAAGAACGTTCGTTGGGCACGTTCGAGCGGGAGGCGTCGTGAGCAGCGCAACCACCTACGTGCGCGATTGGGGAGCCGACGTGGCCGCCGGCTGGAACCGCTTTTGGTTCGAGCCGACCGATCCGGCCACACTGGCGGCGATCCGGATCTGCACCGGCGTGATGTTGCTCTACACGCACCTGGTGTGGGGACTCGAGTTGACGACGTTCTTTGGCCCTGATGGCTGGCTCCAAGCCGACGCCGTGCGCTTCCTGCAAGGCGAGTCGTACGCCTGGAGCTATCTCTGGTGGTTCGAGTCGCCGGCAGCGCTGTGGACGGTGCACATTGCCGCACTGGTGGTGTTCGCGATGCTCACCGTCGGACTGTACACGCGCGTCGTTTCGATTTTGGCATTCATCGCGGCGTTGTCCTATTTCGGTCGGGCGACCGGCGCGCTGTTCGGATTGGACCAGATCAACGTGATGTTGGCGATGTATTTGTGCGTGGGCCGCTCGGGCGACGCGTTTAGCCTGGACCGCTGGCGCGCTGCCCGCAAGGCCGGTCACCCGCTGCCGGTTCGACGGAGTTGGTCGTCAAACGTGGCGATCCGGTTGATACAGCTTCACATGTGTGTGATCTACATGTTCGCCGGCATGGCGAAATTGACTGGGCCCGCTTGGTGGGACGGCAATGCGATGTGGATGGCGTTCGGCAATCTCGAGTATCAGTCGCTCGACATGACCTGGATGGCCGACTGGCCCCGCTTGATGAACTTGATGGCGCACGTAACGGTTTTTTGGGAGCTGTTCTACGTGGCACTGGTCTGGCCGCGACTGACTCGTCCGATCGTGCTGCTGCTGGCGATCCCCTTGCACTTGGGGATCGCGATTTGTCTGGGCATGATCACCTTTGGGGTCATCATGCTGGTGGGCAACCTGGCGTTTGTCGCGCCGGAGTTGACCCGCGCCGTTGTCGGCCGCGCGCCGACGGGGCAGGGCAGGGGGGCGCCGTCGGATGGCCCGACGCATCCGGCCGGCAAAGCAAAGCGGCGCCGCGACAAGAGTCGGTCCGCCAAGTAGCAAGTAGGCTGCCGCGATCTCACGCCTGCCGAACACTTCAGTCCTCACCGATCGGCGCACGCGGGCACTCTTCTGTGTAGTTACTTCGGTGCAGATACATCGGTGTACTTACAGGCGTAACTACACGCTGCTCGCGCAACGCGCATCTAAGCGCCAATTCTGTGCCGGGCAGAATCTGCAAACTGCCGCCGGCGCGCGCCTGAAAAGCGCCGCCCGAACACCTCCCCCCCGAGTATATTAATTACCTCACCCATCATTGGAAGGGTGACAGACAGTTGTCACTCGTGCGCGGTGGATGATTGAACCAGCGCCCGCGATCGTCGATAAGCGAGGGCATGCGATCCATAACCACTTACTTGATGTCCGAACGGGGCAAGTGCATGCCGGAAGAATCGCCGCGGACCTGGTCCGATTTCGACATTCGCAAGATCGTCGGTGCCGACTTGATGGAGCCGATCCAAACCGAGCAGAGCGCGGTCGTGCATGCCGACGATCGGCTGTGCGTCCAGGTAAACCGCGTGCGCAACGTTGCCACCAACGAAGCGTGGCAATCGCTGCGCGTGGTGCCGGTTGACGTCGCGCAGTACGTGGCGGTGATCGTGCCGGTCCTGCGTGACGGTCGGCTGCTGTTCGTCGGCCGCTATCGCTACGCTTTGGAGCGCTGGACGATCGAACTGCCTCGTTTCTGGTCGGTTACCGACGACGCGGGCTGGAAGTACGTTGCCAACGACCAGCTCCACCGGCACGTGGGTATCGACGCGAAGAAAATGACGCTGTTGGGTGCCATCCAGCCGGATTCGGCGCTGGCGGCGGGCAACACGGTGGTGATCCTGGCCGAAGACTGCGTCCAACGAGCCACACGCCCGGCCGATCCCCGTGCGCTGGTTGCCGGGACTGTCGGGATCGCGCCCGACGAGCTGTACCGGCTTATCCTGCGCGGCGACGTCGACTGCGGCGTGAGCCTGGCGGCGCTGCACTTGTACGACGCGCACGCTCGGCGGTCAGGCAACGGCCAGCGGCAACCGATTTAGCGGGGCAGTGTCGTAGCCGGGTCGCGTCTCGGCCGGGCCGTACGCTGGCCGGGTATCATCGTCACCGTGCTCTATCGTTGCAGCGGATCGCCGATGCAGAGTGCACCGACGTTGTGCCGGTGTCGGCATCTGTCGGCGGCGCGAACCTTGCATCGCGTTGGACTGTCTAACGACGGCCACTTATACTACGGCTTCGGCATGGAGCCAGTGAAAAAGCCGGGTCTGGCACTTGGCAATCGGTGCCGCGAGTCGGTCGGCGGCAAGCGTGTGTCGACCTTCCCGGCGCCTGCTGGCCAGAATTGGCACGCTGGCCTCAATGGATTCTTGTTCGGGAGAACCAACGCGTGTTTGAGTCTGTTGCAATCGTGGGCGCCACCGGCGCGGTCGGAACCATCATCCGCCAATTGCTCGAGGAGCGCAAGTTCCCGTGCCGGCGGATTAAGTTTCTGGCTTCGAGCCGTTCGGCGGGCAAGACCATTCGCTTTGCTGGAGCGGACCACACGGTCGAAGAGCTTAAGCCGGAATCATTTGACGGCGTCGACCTGGTGATCGGCAGCACGCCGGACGAGACGGCCAGCCAGTTTGCGCCGTGGGCGGTGGAGCGCGGGGCGATCGTCGTCGACGAAAGCGGCTTTTGGCGGATGGATCCCAAGGTGCCGCTGGTCGTGCCGGAAGTGAATCCCGATGCCGTCGACGCACATCAGGGGATTATCGCCAGTCCGAACTGCTCAACCACGCAGATGGTCGTGGCGATGAAACCGTTGCATGACGCGGCGCGCATTCGTCGTGTGGTGGTCAGCACCTATCAAGCCACAAGCGGCATGGGCCTGGCCGGCAGCGAAGAGCTGACCGCGGCCACGCGGGCCAGCGCGGCAGGCGAGCCGTTCTCGCCGCAAGCGTTCGCGCACCCGATCTGTGGCAATCTCATTCCGCAAATCGGCTCGCACAAAGAGCAGGGCTATACGTCGGAAGAAATGAAGATGGTCCGCGAGACCCAAAAGATCTTCGGCGACGAGCAGATCGCGGTGTGTCCAACGTGCGTTCGCGTTCCGGTGACCAACTGCCACAGCGAGAGCATCCTGGTGGAGACCGAGAAGAAGCTGTCAGTCGACGACGCGCGTCGCCTGTTGAACGCGATGCCCGGCGTGATCGTGGTCGATGACTTGGATGCGAAGAGCTATCCGATGCCGTCGAACAGCGACGGGCGCGACGAAGTGTTCGTTGGGCGGATTCGGCAGGATCTTTCCAGCCCGAACGGAATCGCGTTTTGGTGCGTGAGCGACAACCTGCGCAAGGGCGCCGCGACCAACGCCGTGCAGATCGCCGAACTGCTTGTGCGCAAGCGCGCCCCCTCGTCAAACACCAGTACGGCGGTCGCCAGCGGCTAAGCGCCGGGCGGCCCGCGGTTGGTCGATGCCCACGTTCAAACTGACGCTTGCCTACGACGGCGCACGGTATTGCGGCTGGCAAGTCCAGCGCGACCAGGTCTCGCTGCAGGCAACATTCGAGCGCGCTCTGGCAAAGATCACCGGCCACGAAGTGCGCGTTTCGGCCAGCGGACGTACCGACGCCGGAGTCCACGCGCTGGGGCAGGTGGTCGGATTCGAGTGCGATACGCACTTGACGGCGGACGTTCTGCAACGAGCGCTCAATGCTGAACTGCCGCGCGACATGGCTGTGGTCGACGCGGAGCCGGCTCCCGAGGGCTTCGACGCGACCCGCCATGCCGTGCGCAAGCAGTATCGCTACACGATCGACGATGGTCCGACGCGCGACGTCTTCGCGCGGCACTATGCCTGGTATCAGCCCACGCGGCTCGACGCCGAGGCCATGCACCGCTCGGGCCAGGCGCTGGTGGGCCGGCATGATTTTTCCAGCTTCGAGACGGGCGGGTCGCCGCGCCACAACAGCGTTCGCACCGTGTTCGAGGTTTGCGTCCAGCGCCGCCGGGGCACGTTGGGCGAGAAACTGGCAATCGACGTCAGCGGCGACGGATTCCTCTATAACATGGTCCGCGCCATCGTTGGTACGCTAGTAGATGTGGGGCGCGGCTTCGAAGACGAGTCGCTGCTGGCCAGAGTTCTGGCCGCGCGCGATCGGAAGGCGGCCGGCCAAACCGCCCCGGCAAACGGCTTGTGCCTGATGCGGGTCGATTACGAGCCCGAGTCGCTCTAAAGGCGCGACCTGATGCGGTGCGGCATCGTCGGGCGTGTCGGAATCAGCGTGGCAAGGCACCGGTGGTCCCTCGGTATGCGAATCGCTCATATCATCACGCGACTCATCCTGGGCGGCGCGCAGGAGAACACCGTGCTGTCGTGCGAGGACCTGCAAGCATGCTTCGGCGACGATGTGCTGCTCGTCAGCGGACCGCCGCAAGGGCCTGAAGGCAGCTTGCTGGAGCGGGCGCGGGCGAATCACGTGCAGGTCGAGTTGCTCAGCGCCTTACAGCGCAATATTCATCCGCTGCGCGATCCACAGGCCTACGGGCAAATCAAACGTGCTTTGCGACGCTTCGGGCCGGACGTGGTGCACACGCACAGCGCAAAGGCCGGACTGCTTGGCCGCATGGCGGCCTTTCGGCTCGGTGTGCCGGCGATCGTCCACACGGTTCACGGAGCGCCGTTTCATCCGTACCAGGGCAGGGGGGCGCGGTGGTTGTTTCGTACTTGCGAACGTTTCGCCGCGCGGCGGTGTGACGCGCTGGTGAGCGTCGCCGACGCCATGACCGACCTGATGGTTGCCGCCAATGTCGCGCCACGAGAGCAATTCACGACCATCTACAGCGGGATGGAAGTCGAGCCGTTTCTAGAGGCCAACGGGCATCGCCAGCGTGTGCGCGCCGAGTTGGGCTACCAGGACGATCACGTGGTGGTAGGGAAAGTCGCGCGGCTGTTTCATCTGAAGGGGCACGAATTTCTGGTGCGCGCGGCAGAGCAGGCCGTGAAGGCTCATCCCCAGTTGCGATTTCTATTAGTCGGCGACGGGATCCTGGCCGACCACATTCGCGATCAAGTGCGCCGTGCCGGGCTAGAGCCGTACTTTCAGTTCACGGGGCTCGTGCCGCCGGATCGAATCCCGGAGTTGATCGGCGCGATGGACATGGTCGTGCATACCAGTTTGCGCGAGGGGTTGGCGCGCGTCTTGCCGCAAGCCTTGATCGCGGGCAAGCCGGTCATCAGCTACGACGTCGACGGGGCGCGCGAAGTCGTCATCGACGGCGAGACTGGAATCTTGTTGCCGCCGAAATCCGTCGATGCACTGGCCGCGGCGATCAGTCGGCTGGCAGATGATCCGCAGCAGCGCACTCGCTTAGGCGCCGCCGGACGCGAGCGCTTTGCGGACGTGTTCGGGCACGATCACATGACGCGGCATCTCCGCGCGCTGTACGAGCACGTGTTGTCGACCAAAGGCGCGCGCGCTCGTCGCCACGCAACCGGTGGCGTATAACGCGTCGAACCGCGATGCAGTTTTCACCGCGCGGGGCCGCTGTTAAAATGGAAGACACTGTGCACGTTGAAGCGCGGCCTTCGCAGAGCCCGCTTCGGGGTACTTGTCGATTCCAGCGAGTTGTTACCCGTGGCTCAAGACCGCGTCGGGTCGTATCGGCTCTTGAATTTGATCCGCGCGGGCAAATCGTGCGAAGTCTTGGAGGCGATCAAGGACGTCACCGGAGAGCGATTCGCGATCAAGCTGCTTGCCGGGGAAGACGCGCGCAACAAGGAAGAAGTCGCTTTCTTGAAGCATGAGGCGCAAGTCGCGCGCGGCCTGGAAGACCCCAACGTCATTCGCGTTTACGAGTTTGGCCAAACCAGCGAATTCGTCTACCTGGTGATGGAGCTGTTTCCGGTTCCGAACCTCAAGCAGCAGATCAATGAAGGAATCGAATCGCTGCACCCGAAAGCGACCGAAATCATCCGGTCGGCCGGCCAAGGACTGGCGGCGCTGCACGAGCATGGTTGGGTCCATCGCGACGTGAAGCCGGACAACTTCTTGGTGGATCCCGAGGGAACAGCGAAGCTGATCGACTTTGCGCTGGCCGTGCGCAAGAAAGGGGGGCTGGCCCGATTGTTCGCTGGCAAGTCGAAGATTCAGGGCACGCGGAGCTATATGTCTCCGGAACAGATCCGCGGTCAACCGCTCGATCAACGGGCCGACTTGTACAGCTTCGGCTGCATGATCTACGAACTGCTGGGAGGCAAGCCTCCGTACACCGGCAGCACGACCAACGAGTTGTTGAACAAGCATCTCAAATCGGCCGTTCCACCGCTGCAGGCCTCGAACCGCAACGTCAGCGATCAGTTTGCGGAGCTCGCCCGCCGGCTGTTGGCGAAGAAGCCATCCGAGCGGCCCGAATCCATGACCGAATTCCTGCGCGAGATGCGCGCGGCCAAGGTGTTCAAGGTACCGCCGGCCGCGGTGAATTGATGCGACGTGGCGCGCTGGCCGGCAACGACCGTTGGCGAGAATCGGTGACCTGGCCCGCCGCGATGGCATCAAACGGCAGGGGGGTGCGACCGGAATTTGCGGACCATTGCAAGCTGCCGAGCAGGCACGAGTTCGCGCCGCGCGGACCCACTTTGGATGGCCCCGGCCCGAAGGATGCCATCGACTTGCAACGGCGGTTCGTGCCACAATAGACGTCGCAGGGCGGTTCGTGGCGGATCGTTTCGCCGTGGTCGCCGCGCTGTGGCAGGCGGATCGGCGTTGGGGGCGCGCAGGTAAAAACCCGATACATAGAATGTCCAGGCGCGCGGCCCACGTAGCGGATCGCTGGCAGGGCTGGCGCAAGCACTTCATCGATATGAGCCGTGGGGCACCAAAGCATGGCAACCGTCAATCATCGTCTGGCGTTTGAGCGCCCGATCTACGAGTTGGAAGAGCGGCTTCGCAAGCTCGAAGCGGCCTCGAAGGACAACCTTCCGGCACGGGAAGACATCCGCCGGCTGAAGCGCGAATTGTCGGACACGAAGAAGCGCGTCTATTCGCAACTAGCTCCGTGGGAAACGGTGCAAGTGGCGCGGCACACCGATCGGCCGATGACCACCGACTACTTGGATCTCGTCTTCGACGAGTTCGTCGAGTTGCACGGCGATCGTTCGTTCGGCGATGATCGCGCGATGCGCAGCGGCTTCGCCAAGATCGATCAGTACAAGGTACTCGTCGTTGGCCATCAAAAGGGCAAAACCACGAAAGAGCGTATTGCGTGTTATCACGGTTGCGCGCATCCGGAGGGTTATCGCAAAGCGCTGACCAAGATGAAGACCGCGGCCAAATATGGTTTGCCGGTGATTTGTTTCATCGACACGCCGGGCGCGTATCCGGGCATCGGCGCCGAAGAGCGCGGCCAAGCGCAAGTAATCGCGCAGAACATGTTTGAAATGTCGCGGCTGCGTACGCCGATCATCGTCGTCGTGATCGGAGAAGGGGGGTCGGGCGGCGCGCTGGGAATCGGACTGGGCGACAAAGTTGCCATGCTCGAACACGCGTACTACTCGGTCATCAGTCCCGAAGGCTGCGCCGGCATTCTGTGGAAAAGCAACACGTTCGCCGAACAAGCCGCCGAAGCGCTCAAAATGACCAGCAAGCACGTTCACGGCTTGGGCGTCGTCGACGACGTTATCGAAGAACCGCTGGGCGGCGCTCATCGCGACCATCATCAGATGGCCGCCCGGATGAAGATCTACTTGCTGAAATGCCTTCGCGAGCTGGTTGGCACCGATCCCGACGAACTGCTTGAACGCCGCTACGAGAAGTTTCGTCGGATGGGCGTGTTCTTGGAGCAGCTCGGCGATGCGACATCTGCGGCTGCGGCCGACGACTCAAACGGTGCGGCCGCGACCAACGGCGATTCGGCGGCCAGCTAAATTCGCCGGGTTGGCCCCGATCCGTCGCCTCGGCCCATTTGCTGGGGCCGAATTTGTGCCCTGGACCCCAGGGTATTTGGACGAAATCTGGGACGCTGTTCGGCGCGGGCTCTCAGATTGGCTCCAGACGCGCTTTAAAGCCGCCGGACGACTTGGGAGTCGCCACACCAGTCGGGATCGCATCTGGGACGAATTCCAGATTTCGGCTGCCGGCCGCGCCGGTTTCGGGACTGTCCGGTCCCTGTCTGTGGCACTTGGCTGTCGGACTGCCGCACTGGCTACGTGATCCAACGCCGGCGGTCGATTCGTGGCTTGGTTGCTCGCCGCAAGCGTGCTGGTAGCACGACGACAAGCGAGCGAAGAGAAACGAACGATCCAGGAGCAATCGACGGATGGCTGCCGCGGGGCCGAACCACTGCCCAACGTCCGATAATGTTTCTTATGTTCGTTTTGGGCCCCTGTTTTCACGCAGTTTCGCACAATTGGCGACGCGAGTCACTACCGCGGCGAAAACGAATCACGCACCGTTGATCGCGCGATCGCCTCGCGGCTCACCCCGCAACGCCGTTGGTTCGTGGGCGGGAATCGTGGCAGGCCGCGGACGATTCTGGTCGCCGGGCTCCCCTTCCAACTCCTCGCCCAGCTTGTGCAGGTACGGCCCGAGTACGTCGTGCAATTCTTGCGGCATGACCGTGTGGGCCCGGTCGAGCAAAACGGCGATGTAGTGGCCGGAGCGCGAATCGAGGACCATTCCCCTGGCCCGCGACGATAGCGTGACGGCAAAGAATGTAATCGCTACACACAGCAAAATCCCCTTTGCCAGCCCGAACAGGGCGCCCATCTGCCGATCGAATTCCCGCAGGCGGACCCGATCAATGAAGTTGCGCACGACGCGAAACGCCAGCCAGACGGCGATCGACGTGCCGACGTAGAGCACGAACATCGCGATGAAGCGGTTCAGGGGTTGCTGGTCGCCGAAGTAGTGGGCGATGCTGGGGCTGAAGTGCAGCGCCACGGCATAGCTGACGACCAGGCTGGCCGTCGAGGCGATCTGCCACGCCATGCCCTTCCACGCGCCAAAGACCATGGCGGCGGCCAGCACGGTCAGCATGCAAATGTCGTACAGTTCCATGCTTGGATGGGCTCGAACGTGTTCGGTGGCAGGCAACGCGGCACTAGCGGCGGCAAAGCGCGGGCGGGAGTATACCGACTGCTGAACCGTCGGCGAATAGCAGTGCGTGATAGCATCGCGCGCTACCGGGCGGATTGCCCCGCTCGAAATGGCCTTGGTTCATCTGACTGGCCTGCGATACAGTTTGCCCCCCTGGCTTGCCGCTGCGGCCGGGCAGTCGCCTTTCCAGAGTTCGTTAGGTGACGCCGTTTGCGCATGTGCCGTGTCGTGACGCGATCTCGGCTATACGGCACGACCGGGCGACGCGCCATTTAGAAGTACTTCGCTATCTCGCAGGATGATCTTGGCATGGCTGGCTTCAAAACGCACATCACCGTAAGCACGAGCATTGGCGTCGGCTATGGCGCCGCCGCGGCGGTCCTCTACGACGTCCCATGGCCCGCCTGTGTGTTGGGCGGTGGACTGTGTAGCCTGTCGGGCATGCTGCCGGATCTGGACAGCGGGCCGGGCGTGCCTTTGCGCGAGAGCGTCGCCTTCGCGGCCGCCGTGGTTCCGATGCTGCTGGTCGACCGGCTCGAGCGACTGGGCCTGGCACCGGAATCGATCGTGTTGATCGGAGGGCTGCTCTACCTGCTGATACGTTTCGGCGCGGGAAAACTCCTGACGTCGGTGACTGTTCACCGCGGGATGTTCCACAGCTTGCCTGCGCTGATCATCGTGGGCGAGCTGGCGTTTTTGATATGCGCGCATGAGGATCTGTGGATCCGCGCGTTCAATGCCGGCGCGGTTATGCTGGGCTTCGCTTCCCACCTGGTTCTCGATGAGATCTGGAGCATCGACCTGCGCCGTTTGCGCCTGAAGAGCTCCTTTGGCACCGCAGTGAAACTGTGGGGCAATTGCTGGTGGGCCAATCTGGTCACGTATGCCAACGTCGCCCTCCTGGCGCTGCTGATCTTCGAAGATCCGACCGCGCGTCCGCCCGTCGAGGTGGAGAACACGGAACCGGAAACGGTCGCCGAGCAGCCGTGGACCGGCTGGCTGCGGTAATGCGCGGCGCGCTGTTGCGGTTGCGTTAGCGGCGCGACTGCTTGGGCGGCGTGTCCGGCGGGCTCACGGCCGACGTGTATCGAGCAGTAGCGTGACCGGGCCATCGTTGGTCAGGCTGACGTGCATGTGCTGGCGGAATCGTCCGGTCGCCACCGTCACGCCGCGTTGTGCCACGTTGTCGACGAACGCTTTGTAGAGCGCTTCGGCCAGCTCGGGCGGGGCCGCGGCCACGTAGCTCGGGCGCCGGCCCTTGCGGCAATCGCCCAACAACGTGAACTGGCTGACCACGAGCATCGCGCCGCCGACCTCGGCCAGCGCAAGGTTCATCTTTCCGTCGGCATCATCGAACACGCGCAGCCCCACGATCTTGTCGGCCAGTTGCGTCGCGTCGTCCGGTGTGTCGCCCTCGGCTACTCCCAGCAGCACGACCAGGCCGCGATCGATCCGGCCACAAACCTCGCCGTCGATCGCCACTTGCGCCTGGCTGACTCTCTGAACGCATGCCCGCATAAAGTCGTCGCTCGTTGCGAACCCATGAATCGTCAACGGGGTCTCTCACGATACGTGGCACCGCGGCGTGCCGTCAACACACGGGCGCACCGCTGGGCCGACTCGTCGTGTCGCGTGTTGCGCGCCACGGGGCTTCTCGTGGTACGCTGGTGCGCCTTGGACTCTCCTCCCAATAGCCATGCAGGTTGCATATGCGCGGCGAAGATCTCGTTCGACGTTTGCACCAACATCGAAGTTGGGCCAATCGGCTGCTGCTCGACGCGGCCGAGCAACTCACCGACGACCAACTGCGTCAATCGTTCCGAATCGGCCAAGGGTCGGTTTGGAAATCGCTGGTACACTTGTGGGCAGCCGAATACGTCTGGCTCGACGCACTCGGAGGCAAACCACAAACGCTGGCCCCAGGCGATGTGGCGGGCAAGTTGCCGGGCAACCAGGAAGGCGAAGGTGCACTGGCTGGGCTGCCCGAACTGGTGACCGCGTGGAGCGAATTGGACGCGCGGTGGGACAGTTACCTTACTTCGCTGACCGCGGCTCAGTTGGACGACGTCGTTCACAAGGAGAGTTCGCGGGGTGGCCGGTACGCGTTTCGCCGGGCGGACGTTTTGTTGCACGTCTGCACGCACGCCCACTACACCATTGCCCAGGTAATCAACATGTTACGGCAACTCGGAGTCGATCCGCTGCCCGATCCGATGTTGATTACCCTGGCACGGAGCGAAGCATCTGCTTCGTAGACTGCGCATCTTTGCATTCAGCGGCGCGCCGACCCTTGCCCGTTGTCGGCGACAAGACGATACTTGGGCGTTTGGAATCGCGCCCATGAACCCTTCTTCCGCTCTGGCGATCTACTGCGTGGCGTGTATTGTATGCGCGCTGCTGGGCGGTTGGGTCCCGTTGGTCGTTCGGCTAACGCACCGCCGGATGCAGATCGCGGTGAGCTTTGTCTCGGGCGTGGTGTTGGGCATCGGCCTGTTGCACCTGGTTCCGCACAGCTTCGACCTGCTACGGTCGATCGACGCGACCGTCATGTGGGTCATGGCGGGCTTTCTGTTCATGTTCTTCTTGGAGCGATTCTTTCACTTCCACCAGCACGACGCGCCGGAAGAACCCATGTCGTTGGTCCACGCCCATTCGGTTGAACACGGGCACGACGAGGCACAACCCGCGGACACAGGCGGCCACGACGGACATGCCGTACATGAAGCGCACGATCACGCCCATGCTGGCGGCGCGATGGCGTCGGAAGTTTCCTGGAGTAGCGCCGCGATCGGACTGACGCTGCACGCGCTGATCGACGGCGTCGCCATCGCCGCGGCGGTTCGGGCCGACGCGCCGCATGCCGCGGTGGTGCTGGCCGGGTTCGGAACGGCGCTGGCCGTCATCGTTCATAAACCGTTCGATTCGCTGACGATTGGCACGCTGATGGCCGCGGCCGGTCAATCGCGCGCAACGCGGCGCTTACTCAACGTGCTTTACTCGTTGGTCACGCCGCTGGGGATCGTGGTTTCCTATTCGATTGCCGGGCTGATGGCCGACGAGTCACTCGTGCTGGGGCGTGTATTGGGATTCGCCGCCGGCGCGTTCATCTGCATCGCGTCGAGCGATCTGCTGCCCGAGCTGCAGTTCCACGGGCACGATCGCCCACAACTCTCGCTGGCGCTGGTCGCCGGCATCGCCATTGCCTGGGCAACCGTCTTACTGGAGGGCGGGCACGATCACCACGCTGGCGACGACACGGATCACGTCCATGAGCATGAGACTGGGCATGACGGATCGGCCGACACGGAGCACGGGCATCTGCACGAAGAAGGCGAACACGCTCACGAGCACGAAGCCCACGATCACCAAAGCAACGGGCGCGCCGAATCCGAGGGCGAGCCGGGTGACACGGACGACGCCGATCAAGGCCGCCAGCCCGGCGATGCCTCGTCCGACACGCGCTAGACTTCGAGCTGGCGTTCTTGCCGTACGCGGCGGACTTCGTCCATCACGTCGTTGATCACGACCTGGTTGCGGGCGATGTTCTGCCACTCGATCCAAAACACGCACGCGACGAGCATCAATCCGACCATCGCTCCGAGCAGGTGCGGCGTGGTCCAGTTTTCGGTACCGGTGCGCAACGTGGCGGGATCGGCGGCTCCGCCTAGCGCGATCACGCCGACGACGGTCAGCATGCCGGTCACGGCCCAGGGAAACGTCTTTCGCTTGAGCCGCGTACTACGTGCCACGTGCGTCATGTCGAGCCCGTAAGTCTCGCTCACTTCCTTGCACCACCGGCTAGTGCCAATGAAGTAGGTGACCACGATGCTGTTGACCAGCACGACGACCAACGCCGTAGCGACACCGGTCAGGCGATGCACCGTGGCCCAGCGAAGCGTGTCTTGCGAGGGATCGTCGTAGAGATCGCCGACGCTGAGCCCCAGGATCAACGTCGACGCCATCATGATCAGCGCGAACCACGCCAGCGAAGTAAAAATGCGAGTCACGTTATGGGTCGCTTGAGGGTGCGGTTGCGAGAGGGATTCGGCGGGGAACCCAAACGGGCGATCGTGTGTCTATTAGACACTCCGCCGCGGCACTTCGTCTAGCGGCGACCAGCAGCTAGAATCAAGCGAACGTACGTCGAACTTCGTTGGCACCTGCGTTTCCCCCACGCTGATTCATCTCCGCGCGTGTCCGATCGATGACCAAGCCGCTTGTTGCCATCACGATGGGAGACCCGGCCGGGATTGGTCCGGAGATCATCGTCGGCGCTTGGTCTAACCGGGCAGTCCACGATTGCTGCCGACCGTTGGTGGTCGGCCATCCGGAAATGTTGCGACGGGCGGCGCGGCTGCTAAAAAGTCGCGTGGAGATCGTGCCAGTCGACGACGTCGAACACGCACAGCCTTCGCCCGAGCGGATTGCGTGTCTGGCGTCGGGCAGCGACGACGTGTTGGAGATTTCGCCAGGCCGCGTCGACGCGCGCGGCGGTCAAGCGGCGTACGACGCGCTGGTCTGCGCCGCACGGTTGGCACTGGCCGGCCAGGTCGACGCCGTGGTTACCGCACCGTTGCACAAGGCCGCGCTATGGCAAGCCGGTCACCAATACCCGGGGCACACCGAGTTGCTGGCCGAGCTGTGTGGTGTCGACGATTTCGCGATGATGCTCTACCTGGCCGGCGGCGACGTTCATGGGCCGGCCGGATTGGCCGTTGTTCACGTGACGTTGCACATGGCGCTGGCCGACATGTTCGCCGCGTTAAGCGAAGATGCAATCCTTCGCAAGACCCGACTGGTGGCCGGCGTGATGCAGCAGCTCACAGGCGCTCGACCGAGAATCGGCGTTTGCGCCTTGAATCCGCACGCCGGCGAGGAAGGATTGTTTGGCAACGAAGAACGCTTGATCATCCGCCCTGCCGTGGAGCGCGCGCGGGCCGAGCGACTGGACGTCGAAGGGCCGCTCCCGGCCGACACGCTCTTGGGGCGCGCGTGCCGCGGGGAGTTCGACGCGGTCGTTGCCATGTATCACGATCAAGGGCACATCGCGATCAAGCTGCTGTCGATGCACCGCGCGGTCAACGTCACGCTTGGCCTGCCGATCGTGCGCACCAGCGTGGCGCACGGCACCGCGATGGATCTTGCTTGGCAGGGCCGCGCCGAAACAAGCGGCATGGTCGAAGCGATCCGCGTGGCGAGCCGGTTGTCTGCAGCCAAGACGTAGCGCGCAGTCGAACGCTTTGCAGGCATGCCGCCTGGCCGCCACGCTACCGTGTCAGCGGCGAGCGTCGCCGAGCGCCGGCCGGCGCGGTGTCTTCCAGGCCAAATCGCTCGAGGTACTCGGCGGTTCGGTTCTCGGGCTTCTTCCCGTCCGGCGGCGCAAAGGCAAATAGTGCCGGATCCAGCGGTGTGCCAGCCCGTACTTCGTACAGCTCCAAGAGTACGAGCAGTCCGCCGCGGTGATTGCCGGCGGCCCCGGGGGCTCCGCCGGGCGAGCGCCAGTATTCGATCCGGTACGGAAACAAGTCGTCGCTGCCGACGTGAATGACGACGTGGGTGGGCAGTTGCGGAGAGAGCTTTTCGAGCTTCGCCGGCTGACCGGATTCGATCGCTTCTTTCTGCTTCGGCAACAAGTTCGCCAGCCGGCCCCGCTCCCACTGGCCGACCAACGTCCAAACGCGCACCTCGTCGAGCATGCTTTCGCGTACTGGTCCGAACTCGAATGCCCCTTCGAGTCCCGCCAGCAGCCTGGGCAGCCCAGCCAGCGTCAGCCATCCGTGGATGTGTTGCGTGCTGCCCTCCGACTTGGGTCGCGCGTGCCGCAGTCGCGCGACGTTGACCTGCGATAGGTGGGTTTCGCCGGCCAACTCTTCCGAGATCCAAAGGGTCGAGCCGTCGCAAATATGGCGCAAGCGGCTCACGGTGGGCGGCGTCTTTAGATCCAATTCCAACCGGAAAAGCCGCTCGGCCCCCCTGCCCTGTTGCAGGTAACTTCCAGAGCCGAGCGCCGTGCGGTCTTTCAGATTGATCTGATAGCGGAGTCGCGCCGCGATCGACGTTTGGGCATCGACGGTTGCCAGCACGCGCTCGAGCAGTTCATCGCCCGAGATGCTATCACGCCGAGCGGGCGCGGGCGTGGAGCGCGGAGCCGGCGACGCAGTTCGTTGGGCCGTGGGCAGTTGCGCCGCGGCGATCGAGCACGTTGCAAGTACCGGCAGGCACACCCACGCGAATCTGGGCAAAGTGTACTTCATGTCGCGGTTATGCCGGATTTGCCAAAGAAACGCGTTGTAGGACGCCGACGATCAGTAACGTCGTCATGGCTTGCCGTGATTGGCCGAGCGCCTGTCGTCGCGAAATACGCTTGCGGCAACGTCGCTCGGGGCGAGTTCAGGCCGGAAATTGTAGGGCGATGCTGTCGGAGGGTCTATGTCAGTCCCTCGCGGCGGGCAATCGTACGGCCGGGCGAAGAGTTTGAGATCCATTTCGACGCACGCGTTGCTGCCGGAATCAGTCGTTTCGGCCGTTGCCGCGGAGTCGCGTTTTTTGGGGGGGGACGATGAACATTCGCTTGGCCTCGATTCTGCTGGCGCTTTCCGTACTTGCCGGCAGCGGCTGCCAATTGCATCCGCCGTACGGAATCCTCAACGACAATACGACGTTTATTCCGCCATTTCAGAAGCTAACGCATCGCAACAACCTGCCTCCGGCAAACATGCTGATGGAGCCGGGACCTGGCGTTGGCGGACCTGGACCAGGTGTGCTTGCGGCAGCCGCGATGATGCCGGGCGGACCGTGCGGACCGGGAATGGGAGGCGGCATGCGCACCGCGCAAGTTGCCTTCAGCAGCCCCGATGGCATGGCGGTCGCCTGGGACATTGGCCAGATGGGCGCGTTCGACTCCGATCCGTTGATCGTGCCCGGGCGATACAACTTCCCGGTTAGCTCGATCTATCGGATGAAGCTGACGAACATTCCGGGCCGGCCGGGCGTCGAGCTGTATCCGACGCTCGAAGTCGGTCCGCCTACGCCGCGCACCGAGGCGTATCTGGCACACAACGCGATCCCTGCCCAGTTCACCGAAGAAGATTTCGACCAGGTGCTCTCGGGCAACTTCGTGACCAAGGTCATTTACTTGCCGGACCCCGAGTTTCAAGAGTTGGCCATCGCGGGCGTAGAAACCCTGGTCAGCACGCGGCTCGATCCCGGCTTCGACCCGATCGTCGAAGCCGACCGCCGCGGTGCGATCCTGGCGATCATCCGCGTGGGTAACAAGGACCTTGAAGCGGCCGGCGGCGAAGCCGAACTGTCTGGCGTCTATCCGTGTGGCTACGCGACAATCGCCGGCCCCGGCGGCGGGCCCGGCTGTGGTCCGGGATGTGGCCCCGGTGGTGGCATGGGCTGTGGCTCGCCAGGCTGCTCCGGCGTCGACTGCGGACTTGGTCCGGGCGGCGCCCCGTGTGTGCCGGGCATCACCGGCGCTATGCCGGCCGGAACGCCTCCGCCGTTCATCGCGGGCATGACGGCTCCGCAATACGGCATGCCGACCAGCG
>CALFYT010000026.1 GCA_937952415.1 uncultured Planctomycetaceae bacterium
GGCATCTCGTCCGCTGGCCTGGCTCGGTTTCGGTTGTGCTGATGGATCCGGCGCTCGAGGGAGAAGGTGCGCGTATCGCGCGCTGGAACTTCTCGGCGGACGAAGTGCCCACGCACTACCTCAGCACGGTCTTCGGCCGCGGACTGCAGTTCGAGCTACCCTGGCCCAGCGAACCTCCCCAACACGACGAGCTGGTTCTATTTGTTCGCTTCACGACCCAAGAGGGCAACAAGCTAACGTCGGATGCCAAGATCAAAATCCGCAGTCCGAACAGCGTAGACGCCCCGATTGACCGTGAAACGCGGCGATCTTCCGACGGCGATCCGAACGGATCGGCCGAGCGGCGCGAACCGCGCTCGCGGCTCAAGGCCCGTCGGTCGACCGACGGTTCGCCGCGCGCGGCCCGCAATCCGAACGCCGCTGAAGCGGCCCAACTTCCGGCAGGCGATGATCGCGCGGAGTTGCGACCTTCGTCCGACCAGGAAACGCCTTTGGAAGCCAAGCGGACCAACCGGCCGGCGTGGAAGCCGTATCGCTAGGACCGCAGCGAGATTGCTACCGCCTATGGGAGTCGGCCGCCGCGTGCACCGTTAGTGCACCCGTTGCCCGGGCTGGGCACCGCTATCTGGCGAAAGTAGAAAGACGTCTTTGCCGCCAGGTCCGGAGGCGACGACCATGCCTTCGCTCGTGCCAAATGTCATCTGGCGTGGTGCGAGGTTGGCCACGCAGACAACCAACCGCCCTTCGAGAGATCCCGGTTCGTAGGCCGCCTTGATACCGGCAAAGACGGTCCGTCGCTCGTCGCCACCCAGCGACAGCGTGAGCTTCAGCAGCTTCTTCGCTTTCGGCACTTCCTCCGCGGCGATCACGCGTGCCACGCGGAGATCGACTTTCGCAAAGTCGTCGATGGAAATGATTTCGGTCGACAGGGGCTCGGCGGACAACGGCGCGCCACTGTCGGATGCGGCGGCGGCGCCCGGCGCACTGCCTTCGGTCGGCGTGTCGGCGGCTTCATTCATGGCATATTCCTTTCGGCTTTCTTCGATCATCGCCTCGACCTGCGCGGCCTCGACGCGTTTCATCATGTGCGAGAACTTGTTGATCGGCGTGCCGACCAGTGGCGTTTGCGAGTGCGACCAATCGTCCAGCGGCTGGCCGAACAGCGTTTCGGCCTGCTTCTGTACGCCCGGCAACACCGGCGCCAGGTAGACGACCAACTGGCGAAACAGATTGAGCACGACGGTGCAATGGTCTTGCAACTCGGCGGCGCGGCTTGGATCGTCGCGCAGCTTCCAGGGTGCGGCGGCGTCGATGTACTGATTGCCCCGGTCGGCCAGCGCCATGATCAAGCGCATCGCCCGATTGTAGTCGCAGACCTCGTAGGCGGCGGCGATTTCCTCGCCCGCGGCGGCGGCCTGCGCGAATAGCCCGCCGTCGTCCGGATAGACGTTCGACAGGCCGGCGTCGTGTACGAACTTCGCCGAGCGGCTGGCCAGGTTGACCACCTTGCCCACCAAGTCCGAATTCACCTTGTGGACGAACTCCTCGCGGTTCAGGTCCAAGTCGTCGAGCCCGGGCCCGAGCTTCGACGCGTAGTAGTACCGCAGGTAGGCCGGGTCCAGATGATTCAAATAGGTCGTCGCCAGCACGAACGTGCCGCGGCTTTTCGACATTTTCTCGCCGTCGACGGTCAAGAATCCGTGGACGTGGATCTTACGCGGCAAGCTGAAGCCGGCCGTCTTGAGCATCGCCGGCCAGAACAATGTGTGGAAGTAGGTGATGTCCTTGCCAATAAAGTGATGGATCTCGACGTCGTCCGCCCGCCACCAGGCGTCCAAACTTTCGCCGTTGCGTTGGCACCATTGCGCGCTGGACGCCATGTAGCCGATCGGCGCGTCGAACCAAACGTACCAATAATTGCCGAGACTGTCCGGAATCTCAAAGCCGAAGTAGGGGGCCGGCCGAGAAACGTCCCAGTCGCGGAGCGCTTCGCCCAGAAAGTGGCCCGCCAGATAGTTGGCCACTTCGCGCTGCAGATGATCGCCCGACTGGGTCCACTCGGTCAGAAACTCGCGCAACTGATCGATGTGTACGAACAGATGCGTTGCCGAGCGCACCTCCGGTGTGGCGCCAGAGAGCGTGCTCACCGGGTCGATCAACTCAGTCGGGCTATATGCCAGACCGCATTTTTCGCAGCTATCGCCGTATTGGTCCTGCGATTTGCAGCGCGGACAGGTTCCCTTGACAAACCGGTCCGCTAAGAACACGCCAGCCTCGGGATCGAAAAGCTGCGTGACGTCGCGCTCGCTGACGAGCTTCTTCTCGCGCAGAGCGGTCCAGAATTCCCAGCAGAGCTGGCGGTTCTCCGCACTGTGCGTGCTGCCGTAGTTGTCGAATTCGATGTCGAACCGTGCGAAGTCGCGCTCGTGTGCCCGCTGCATGTCGGCGATCATCGCCTCTTCGTCACGGCCCTCCTGCCGGGCACGAATCATGATCGCCGTGCCGTGCGTATCATCGGCGCAGAAGTACAAGCAGCGATGCCCGCGCAGCTTCTGAAAGCGCACCCAGATGTCGGTCTGGATGTATTCGACCAGATGTCCCAGATGGATATGCCCATTGGCGTAGGGCAGCGCGGCCGTGACCAGGATCTTGCGGGCAGGGCCGGCACTGGTCGACGATTTGGCGGCGGATTGGGGGGTCACGTGGGTCGCGCGTTGGTGTGCATGTTGTCGAAATTCCGCATCAGAATCGAGCCATTGTACCGCGACCGACGGCTTTGCGTGAGGCCTGATTGCTGCCATGCGGGCTAGCGGCGATGGGACCGACAAGCCACGTCTAACAAGGATGCGGGGCCGTTGGGCCGGGTTCGCGCCGGAGGCACGTGGCAATCCGCCTTGGCGCTGGCACAATCATCGGCAGCCGTTCTCGGAGGCGGACGGCGTTCGTCGCTCAGATCTTGACCCGATCGATGGCCTTCTCGACGCTGCGGCGCAGCTTCTTGTTTTTCTTGCGCACGTGATCGTTCAAGGCGTCGACAACCAGTCGCTCCAGCGGACTGGCCAGATCGTTGTTGAATTGCAGGTCGCGCAGCTTGCCCTTGAGCTTGGTAATCTTCGCGTCGGTCAATCCGCCTCCGCCGACAGCCGCGGAGCCTTCGATCGTGAACTTGGCCCAAACCGTTCCGCTGGCATTGCCGCGCACCAGCCGCGGAATCCGTCCCCACACCCGAAAGCCCAACTTTGCCCGGGCGTCGAGCGCGAAATGGAGCCGCGCGTCGTGCACTTCGAACTGGCGCAACTCAAGCGTCAGCGTGTTGTCCGGTTCCTCGGTCCACAGCCAGGACTTTGACTGTTCGGTCCAAGAGGCCACGCGGTGGTCGATCTCGCGGCCGAAAAAATTGAACTGTACAACCTTGCGTTTGTCCTTTGTGTTCTCGTCGTACCAGGCGGTTTCCTCCGAGTCGTGGGCCTTTAGTTCCGCGATCAGCATTTGCTCGAGCAACCTGCGCAAGATCGAAATGTCTTGTGCCTTGGCCGGCGTGGAAGGCGAGAGAATTGCCATTTGCACGGCGATTGTCGGCACGACTAGCGCCACAAGAAGACCACGGCATCGAGCTTGGGCCGGCACACGGTGCATGAGTGTTGCTAGGGTTCTATTGATAGCTAGCCGAATAATGGGTTGGTCGTGTTGAACAAGATTGCCGCAGTCGCCGGGGCTGCCGCTGGTCGCCCCTGGCTCGTTGGCTGCCTAGTACTCAATAGGGCAGACATCTCGATGAGTCGGCCTTGCCATACGCGCGATCACGTTCAGGAAGAAGGCCGTCCGACAGCCGGCGCGGAAGAATTCTATCCCGCGATGTCCGTTTCGGTGAATGCCAGCGCGTGCCGCTTCGTTGTCCACATGCGGCGTGAGCGTGTGCCGGATATCCAGCCGGCAACGGCTGTGCTAGCACGTTGGCCGGACACCGCCTGTCGGAATGCGATCGGCCGCTTGGCGGTTTGTGGGGCCTACCGTTTCGCAGTGCGCTCGGCGCCGATGCAAATCAGGTGCTGTTCGCCGCGGAAGATAACCTGTCCGCGACTCACGGCGGGCGAAGCGTAGCAGAACTCGCCCAATTCGTTCTCCGCGACCACGTCCAATTCGTTGCCCGGTCGGACCACGATCGTTCGCCCTTCGTCCGACGTGAAATAGACGAGTCCGCCCGCCGAAATCAGTGATCCGGAAAAGTGGGTGCCCAAGCGCTCCATCCAGACGCGTTTTCCTGTGGCGGCCTCGAAGCAACTCGCCACGCCGCCATCGGACACGACCAGGAAGTACTCGCCCGCCGAAATGGGCGACGGCACGTACGCCGCGCCGCGCCGCGTGCGCCACACGATGTGGCTGTCGGTGACGTTGCCAGATCCGTCCGGGCGGATTGCCATCATGTGCAGCTCCGGAAATCCGGCCGTCAAGAACAGCAATTCCCCATTGAAAACCATCGAGGCGACGAACTGATCGGTCGGGCCGTCGATGATCCAATGCAGTGCGCCGTCGCGTGGATCGTAGCTGGCCACGCACTTGCTGCCCGAAAGGATCATCTGCACGCGACCGTCGATATTCCGGATGATGGGCGTCGAGTAGCTGCGTGTCCGATTTTGTCGCTCGGTCTTCCAGACGGTCTCGCCGGTTCGGCAATCCAGCGCCACGAGGTACGCGTCTCCGTCATGATCGCCGTTGACGATCAGCTTGTCCTCGAACAGCACGGGACAACTGCAAAAGCCGTGCTTGCTGGAGAAGGGTCCTGGCCTGGTCGACCATACTTGCTGGCCGGCGAAATCGAACGCGGCCACCAGCATCTCGCCGCGGTCCAGAAAGCTGACGTAGACAAGCTGGCCGTCAGTCGCGGGCGTGCTCGACGCGAAACTGTTGAGCGGATGCTTGCCTTCCAGCGGGGCTTGCAAGACGACCTGTTGCCACAGCTTCATTCCGGTTGCGCGCTCGTAGCACAATAGCAGGCGCTGTTCGGTGGCTTCGTCACAGGTTACGACGAACAGCCGATCGTCCCACACGATGGGCGAGGCATGTCCCTTGCCGGGCAGTGCCACCTTCCAGGCGATGTTTTCCGACGGACTCCAGCGCGTGGGCACGTGCTTTTCGTGGCTGGTCCCGTCACCGCGTGGTCCTCGCCAGCCGGGCCAGTTTTCGGCGTGTGCCGCTGCGGCTGCGTTGGTCACGACTAGCGCCAGAACCAACGCCGCAACATACCGTCGTACACAGGGCATCGCTGTGGAACTCCGAACCAGGACGAGCGGCGCGAAACCGCCAGGGAGGTCGTACGCGGTGGGAAGCCCGATTCTAGCACGGGCCGCCGCCGAGGTTCACCCGAAATCACCGCCTCGCCCGGCGGATCCGCTCTGGCCCGGGCGATCGACGATAGCTATTATGCCCTGGCGACTTATGTGCCGCGCATGTCCGGTGATATCGGTCGAACCCGGCGAGCGGCGCGCGTGTCCGAAAGTTGACGCATCTTTCGTCAGGGCTCAGCGTTGTTGTTCCCATGTGAGGGCGTATGGAAGCGGGCCCGAACGTGACCGTTCGGACCTTTTCTTGCGACCAGTCTTTGGCCCGCCAAATAATCATCCGCCGGGCACCCGGCACACCTGCTCCCACGCTGCTCCACCATGCCCTGGCCAGAATTTTCTTGGCAACACAGCGCGATCACGCCAGCCCAGTTCACGCTGAGCGTCGTGGGAATGGTGTTCATGCTGTTGATTTTCAGCCAGGTCACGCCCGACGTGATCCTGATCGGCGCGGTCGTATTGCTGCTGCTAACGGGGGTTCTCACTCCGGCTGAAGCGCTCTCAGGCATGTCGAACGAAGGTATGATCACGGTGGGCGTGTTGTTCGTCGTTGGGGCGGCAGTCCGCGAGACAGGCGGTGTCGACTACATCGCCGGCCTGCTATTGGGTCGGCCAAAATCACCCACCCGCGCCGTGGCCCGGATGACCTTCCCTACGATGGGTCTCAGCGCGTTCATGAGCAACACACCGCTGGTGGCGATGATGATCCCGGCGGTCAGCGACTGGGCCCGGCAAAACCGCTTTCCATCGTCCAAGCTACTTATCCCGCTCAGCTACGCTTCGATTCTCGGCGGCACGTGCACCCTGATCGGAACCAGTACGAACCTGGTGGTGCAGGGCATGCTGTTGAAGGCCCAGCCCGATAGCGGCGGGCTGGGAATGTTCGAGATTTCTTGGGTTGGTGTGCCGGCCGCACTGGTCGGCGGACTTTTCATGGTTTTTGTGGGCCAGTGGCTGTTGCCGGATCGGCGCCCGCCGATCAGCACGGCAACCGATCCGCGCGAGTACACCGTCGAGATGCAGGTTGCGCCGGATAGCCCATTGGTTGGCCGTTCGATCGAATCCGCCGGTCTGCGTCACCTGCCCGGCGTGTACTTGGCGGAAATCGATCGGGGCGGAAGCGCGCTACCGGCGGTGTCTCCGCAGGAAACGTTGCGCGCCAACGACCGACTGCTGTTCGTCGGCATCATCGAGTCGGTCGTCGATTTGCAGCGGATTCGCGGACTGATGCCGGCGACCGACCAGGTCACCAAGCTGACCGCGCCGCGCACGCAACGCTGCCTTATCGAGGCGGTTGTCTCGAACAGTTGCCCGCTGGTGGGCAATACGATTCGCGATGGACGTTTTCGCAACGTCTACAACGCGGTCGTTGTGGCCGTGGCCCGCAACGGAGAACGTCTGCACAAGAAGATCGGCGACATTGTTCTGCGCGCCGGCGATACGCTGTTGGTCGAGGCACATCCGTCGTTCGCGGACCAACATCGAGACTCGCGTGATTTCTTCCTGGTCAGCCAGTTGCCGGACTCCAATCCACCGAGGCACGACCGGGCACTGATCGCGGTCGGCATTCTGCTGGCGATGGTGCTGGCAGTGACCTTCGGCCTGATTTCATTGCTCAAGGCATCGATGTTAGCGGCCGGCCTCATGATCTTTAGCCGCTGCATTTCCACGGAGGCCGCCCGCCGCAGCGTCCACTGGGAAGTGCTCTTGGCAATCGCCGCGTCGATCGCCGTTGGCACCGCGATGACCACCACTGGAGCGGCCCACGACATCGCGGCGGGATTGGTGCAGTTGGGGCGTGGCAACCCCTGGACCGCCTTGGTCATTCTGTACGGCGTTACGCTGGTCACCACGGAGTTGATCACCAACATCGCGGCCGCCGCGCTGATGTTTCCCTTTGCGATGAGCACTGCGGCTAGCCTGGACGTCAACTACATGCCATTCGTCATTGCCGTGATGATGGGGGCGTCGGCCGGCTTCGCCACGCCGATCGGCTATCAGACGAACCTGATGGTCTACGGTCCGGGCGGCTATCGCTTTAGCGACTATCTGAAGATTGGCGTGCCGATGGACCTGCTGATTTGGGGCATCACCGTCGCGCTGGCGCCAATCGTTTGGCCGTTCTAGCGCTTGGGGACGTCGGTGCCCTGCCGGCCCGCTGGTCGGGAATCGCCGGTCCCGCTTCGACTGATGTTGCACGTCATCGGCGGCCGATCGTATACTATACGTCTGTTTAGTATCTCGGCAGCAACCCGGAGCGCCGCGTCCGGAGACGTGCCTGCTGCCTGAGTTGCCACACACGGAGGCACTTTAGGCCATGGACGTCGCCGCATTTCTCGATTCGATTCGCCACCAGCCGTGGTACGCCGGACAGATCGAGCACGTCGAGGTTCTCGAGGAGCGATCCGGCCAGTTTGCCCAACCGGATGAGCCGCTCTCGGCCGAACTGGTTGAGCTGCTTGCGCGGCAAGGTGTCGAGCAGCTTTACTCCCACCAGGTCGCTGCGCTCGAGTTGGCCCGCGCCGGCCGCGACTTGGTCGTTGTGACCGGCACCGCCAGCGGCAAGACGCTGTGCTACAACCTGCCAATTTTGGAAACCGCGCTGGCCGATCCTGAGGCACGCGCACTCTACTTGTTTCCGACCAAGGCGCTCGCGCAGGACCAGCACAAGAATTTGCTCGACGTGCTCGACCACACGACCCAACCTGCGCGCATCAAGAGCGGCGTGTTCGACGGCGATACGCCAACCGCACAGCGGCGCCGCATCCAGGCCGAGGCGCAGCTCGTCTTGTCGAATCCCGACATGCTGCACGCCACGATCCTGCCCTATCACCCCAAGTGGAGTCGCTTTTTCAGTAGCCTGCGCTACGTGGTCGTCGACGAGATTCACACCTATCGCGGCATCCTGGGAGCGAACGTTGCATGTGTGTTACGGCGACTGGCGCGGGTTTGCGCGCACTACGGGTCGAATCCCACGATCCTGGCCGCCAGCGGCACGGTCGCCAAGCCGGGCGAACTGGCCTCCAATCTGCTCGGCCGCGCCGTGGCGGTCGTCGACGCCGACGGCGCGCCGCGCGGACGAAAGTACTTCGTGCTTTGGAACCCGTCTCCGTTGGGCAAAGACCATCTGGCCCGCCGCGGTACGGCGGACGACGCCGTGGAATTGATGGTCGAAGCGATGCAGGCCGGCGCGCAGGCCCTGGCCTTCACGCGGACGCGTCAAGCCGCCGAGTTGATCCATCGCTACGTCAAAGAAGAGTTGACCGCGCGGCACTCGAAGTTGGCCGACACCGTGCGGGCGTATCGCGGCGGGTATCTGCCGATCGAACGACGGCAAATCGAGTCGCAACTGTTCGACGGGCAACTACGCGGCGTCGCCGCGACCAACGCCCTGGAGCTGGGTGTCGACATTGGCTCACTCGACGTGGCAATCCTCTCGGGCTATCCCGGCACGATCGCCAGCACCTGGCAACAGGCCGGTCGCAGCGGACGGCGCCACGATGACAGCCTGGCCGTGCTGCTGGCCGGCAACGATCCGGTCGATCAGTACTTGGCGCGGCATCCCGAGTACTTCTTCGCCCAATCACCGGAGCACGCGGTGGTCGATCCGGAAAACCCGTACGTGCTGGCAAACCACTTGCAGTCAGCAGCGTTCGAGCTGCCGCTTGACGAGGCCGACGTCGATCGCTTCGGACCGTTGGCCGTGCCGGTGGCCGGCGTGCTGACCGACTCCGGCCAGTTGGCCCACGTTGACGGACAATACTTTTTTTCCGGTGGGCAGAATCCCTCGGCCCGGGTCAGCCTGCGGCACATGAGCGACAACACGTTCTCGATCGTGCTCCGCCGTCGAGCGGCCGAGCCGCGCGGCGATGCGTCGGGCGCATCGTCGTTGCGCCGCGTCGGCACGAGCTACGCGACAACACGACGTGCCGGAGCCCACAACCCGGACCACGAGGTGATCGCCAACGTCGACGCGATCAGCGCGCCGGAGTTGGTGTATCCGCAAGCCGTTTACTTGCACAATGGCGAAAGCTATTTCGTCCGCGAGTTGGACCTGGACGGCAAGGTCGCCTACGTCGAGCGGCACGAGATGGATTACTACACGCAGGCCGTGCTCGACAGCAGCGTGGTGATCAAACAGCAGCAGAGACAGCGCTCGCTGTGTACCGCCGGCGAACTGCCGGCCCAACTGGCCTACGGCGAAGTCGACGTCACCTGGCAGACCGTTGCATTCAAAAAGATCAAGTTCGGTACGCGCGAGAACATCGGACAGGGCCCGGTCGACATACCCGCGCAGAACCTGCCCACCACGGCCGCGTGGCTTGCGCCCGACGCGGCGTTACGCGCCCAAATGAAAGCGGCCGGACATCGAACCAGCGAGGCCATGGCCGGCCTGCGCAACCTGGCGGTCGTTGCCCTGCCGATGGTGGCCATGTGCGACAGCCGCGATCTGGGGGGCGTGGTCGACAGCAAGAACCTCGGCCGGACGACCGTCATCTTGTACGATCGCTATCCGGGCGGGTTGGGCTATTGCGAAAAGGGATTTGAGAACTACGAGCAGATGCTGGCTGTGTGTCACGAGATGGTGCGAGACTGCCCGTGCGAGGACGGCTGCCCCAGTTGCGTGGGCCTGCCAAATCTGCGACCGGCAATCCATAGCGATCCCGATCTGTCGCGCGGCTACCCGATGCCGAACAAGGCCGCGACCCGGGCCCTGTTGGAGATGCTCTGTGCCGAGGCGGAGCCGGTTGCAACTCCGAGTGCCTGCCGCGCGCGCGACGCACGAGCAGCTGCCACCGACCGGTAGCACGATGTCATCCGTGCTCGTTGGCGTACCGCGGTTTTAGAACGATTCGCCGGGAATCGTCGTTGAGTCTGAAGATTGCTTCTCTGGTTTGAGCGGAGGCAGAGCAGCTTCGGGTTTGGCTGGAGCCTCGAAGGGACTCTTAGGGGGATCCAACGTGGGCGGGTTCTGGGGAGGCGGGTCGTCCGAGATCGGTAGGGCCTTCCGCGGTTCCTTTGGACGGGCCGGATCTCTCGGCGCCCGAATCAAAGAATCGGGATCAACGCCGCCGGGGTGTTGCGACATTTGCTGGCGCTTCAGATGCCGAATCTCCGCAGCAAGCGTTTCGATCTGCGCGTGCAACAACCTCAATTCATCCAGGTGGCGCGCTCGCTCGGATTCGATTGCGTCGTTCGAGGAGCGCAGTTTATTCCGCTCGAGTTGCTGACGAATCCGCTCTTCTGCCAGGGTGGATTGCGATGCGTAACCTTTCTTGACGAGCCGTTCGAGTTGCTCAAGTCGGTCGGCGTGCGCTGCCTTGACGTCTGAGAAGAATGCGTCATCCAGCGCCGCCTGATGGACGAACGTGACCTGTACGCTCGGATCGCGATAGACCTGTGCCACCGCGGCCTTGATCGTCTTCTCGGCCTCCGAGAGCGTCAGCCCCGCCACCTTGACGCGGCCAAAGCGCACGCCCAGTGCCAGGTTGCCGTCGGCTTCGACCGTCGATTCGCGATCCAATTCGGCCTCCGGCGGTTCGGCCTCCAGGCGGAGCACGTCGCCCGGCGCGATCCTAGTGCGATTCTGAATGTTCGCGGTGCGCGGTGGCGCAGCACGTGGCTCAGGCTCTAGACTTGGCATAACCGATGGAACGGTGGTAGCCTTCGTTGCTGGCTTGACATTGTCGGCCGGGCCAACGGCCCGTTCAGGCGATGGTGGCCAACTGGGCGCAGCATCCCGGGGTTGAGGATAGTACGGGGTGGCTTGTCTGGTCGGGTGCGCGGCCGGCGTCCTGGCGACCGGCCCAACATAATACGGCGATTGCGTTGGCGCGTAGGTCGCCACCGGCTGCGGTCGCTGGTTGGCAAATTCCATCCGGACATTGATGTCAATCAATCGGGTCAGTTTTTCCGCCTCGTCCTGCTTGAGTTCGGCCAGATTTCTCAGTTCGTCCAGCGGTAAGCGAATCAATAAGCTTTTCGCAACGACTGACTCAGCATTACCGAGAGTCTTTCCAGCCACGTGCACGTGGCCATAGGCACTGCCGAAGGAAATCTCGCCGGCCTCGTCTACCGTCAAGGTACTCTGCGGTGGCAACATAAGTCGCACTTCGAGCCCACGGTTGTTCAATACGTAGAAGTTGTCCATGATCTCGATCTTCAGGACGTCGCCCGGGGCGATCGTGCGCGGGCCGTCCGGTTTGGCCACCGGCTTCTTGGCTGGCTTCGGGTCGTTCGACTTCTTACGACGAGAATCCGTTTCCGGCGCGTCCGTGCCGACTGTGCTGTCGTCGGTCGACTCGCTGGCAGCAGGCTGTTCGGGATCGGCGAGCACGGCGACGTCGTCCGCGACGTCGCCAGGGACTTCGCTGGCGGAACCGGCCAATGTCGGAGCCGATTCGTCTGGAGCATCTTGCCGCGGTGCCAGTCCGCCAGCGATGGCAACCAGCACGATCGCCAGCGGCAGCACGACCAGGTTCCAACGGCGAGGGCTCGCGGTCTCCAACGGTCGATGGCGTTCTACCAGCATGACGACCCTCCTTCGCAGATTCGAGATGCGGCCGCCGATCCCCAACCCGGCAGCCAACGTGGGACGGGTAAAACTGGACGTGGTCAAAAACTCGGCATAGTCCTCCGGCAGTCCATCCGCGTGCGCCGCGGCCGAATCGGCCAGATAGTCCTGGCACAACTGCAACTGCCCGCGCAGCCACCAGACGAGCGGCTGATAGAAGAAAAAGCACCGCACGAAACCGCTGGCGGTCCACGCCAACAGATCCCTTCGCTCGACGTGCGACCACTCATGAGCCAGGGCCCAACGCAGCGACCGCACGTCGCCGCCCGCGGCCAGCCGCTCAGGCAAGATGATCACCGGCTTGCGGCATCGCACCGCGCAGGGTTGTGCCGCACGGGTCGAAACCAACAGCGCGACGCGATCGCTGGCCGGTCCGGCGATTTCGCGCAGCAACATCCTGCAACTCTCCGCCGCCGGCCGCGCCGCGCGTACCAACCTTCTGACCGCCAGCAGCCCGACGGCCGCCCAAAACAGCATCACCAGCACGCCTGTCAAATAACCCGCGACGATCCACACCCGTGGGTCCTCCGGCAACCACAAGTACGTCGCGCGCCGCGGCGTGTTGGCAAGATCCGTATCGTGGTCGATCGATGACGGGGCTGGGCTTTCGTCCGATTGCGGCAGAGGTGCTTCGGCAGGCTGCAGCCATGCTTCGAGGTTGGCGTCGGAACGTGTCGCACCCTCTTCGGGCATTTGCAGCGGGCCACCATCGTCCGGCAAATACGATCCGTCGTGCGGTGGATTAGTCGGCTCGGCCCACGCCGGTTCGAGCGATGGACTAAAGGCGGCATCGCCCCGCTGAGAGTCCCATTCGACCGCGGGCGGTAGCGACTCGAATTCCTGCGTAACGAAGGCGTGTCGCGCGTCGTTCGGCTCAAGGCCAGCGACGAGCGGAGCGTTCATTTTTGCGGCCGCATTCGCACTGCCCTCGTCGTCCGATACGGCCGGCCCGATGCTCGGCAACCAGGCAAGTCGTGGATAGCCGGGCACCAGCATCAAGCACGGCAGGACGACCAGACCGGCCAGAGTCCATTGGATCACGCGAATGCGGCGCGCCGGCTCCCGCGTCAACAAGACTGCCAGTGACGCGGCCACCAGCAACAGCAGGCTACCGGCCGCCACGCGCAACAGACCTTCGTAGAACATCACGGCAATCGTCATGGCTAGCGGCTCCGTGAACGTGCGGTTCGCTTCTTTCGAGCGTCGGCGATAATCTGTTCGAGTTTTTTGAGCTCCTCGGCGCTGGCGTTCTTGGTCTTCAGCAGGCTGACTACGAACTGGTCGAGCGCCCCGTCATAGACGCGTTCCAACAGCCGCGACATTTCGCGCTCGCGCGTGTGCTTGGGTTTGTAGACGAACGTCCGGCCGCGCCGCGCGTGCGTAACCAGCCCCTTCTCGTCCATGATCCGCATCAGCGTCTGCACCGTGTTGAAGGCCAACTCGCCATCGGGACACATCCGCTCGTGAACTTCGCGAACCGTTGCCGGCCCCGTGTCCCACAGGATTTTCAAAATCTCCAACTCACGACCTGAGGGAATGCGCTGGCTCAACAGAATACCTCCATGGCACTCGACGTTCACCTAAATGATTAGGTCATTGTGGCGCGCCCGCGCAGCCGGGTCAAGAGCCATTACCTAAGATTTTAGGTAGCCCGTTGTTGCCGGCGGCGGCGCGCGAAGGGGCCCCCGATTGGCGGACCCTGTCAGGCGGAAACGTAAGCTAATCTGCGCGGCTCTCGGCCGGCAAAGCGCGGAAGCGGTGCGCTATACGACGCTTACCGGGGCGGCTCTTCGGCCAGGATGCACCGCAGCCCGACGGCGTCGTCCTTGAGCGCGCGATCGGCCGGCCGGCGATACGTCGACGTGAGTTTTTCGGCCGGGTCTTTCCAACTGCCGCCGCGCAGCACGCGCTGCGCGCGGCCGCCATCGACCCGCGCCGAGCCGTCATCGGGCGCGCCGCCATAGTCATCGTGCCACGTGTCGGCACACCACTCCCAAAGGTAGCCGTGGACGTCGTACAGATCCCAATCGTTGGGCTTCTTTGCGCCAACGGGCGGGTCGTTGCCCGATGCGTTTTGCGTGCTCCATGCGTGGTCGTCCAGTTGGCTTGCGTCGGCGCCGAACGAGTAAAGCGTCTGAGTGCCCGCGCGGGCGACGTATTCCCACTCGGCCTCGCTCGGCAGTCGCACAACCTGATTCGGCCGGATCAGTTTCGCGGCTCGCATCTGTTCCGTCGCCCGACGACAGAACTCGACGGCGTCGTCGTACGAGAGCATCTCGACTGAATTGCGGTCGCCTTTCCAGCGGCTCGGATTGGTGCCCATAACCGCCTGCCACAGGTTCTGCGGCACTTCGTAGCGGGCGACGGAAAATGGACCGTCCAGCGTGACACGCCGCGCCGGCTGCTCAGATGGCGGGCCGTCGTCGCGACCCATCGTGAACGACGCGGGAAACTTGCCACGCCCCGGCGTGATTTCGACGAACTCGTCCCGAAAGGTTTGTAGCAGTTCGCGAGTGTCCGGCGGCGGATCGGCTGCCGCCGCTTGGACCAGACCTGCCAACACGGCGCTGCTGGCGATGCCCGCCAACCCCGCGACGAGCGCTCGGGCGCTCATGGCCGCTGACCCTGACCGTCATCACGCCCATTGGCCTGTCCGACCAGGTTGCCTTGGCGAAACGCGGCGGCCATTGCCAGCGGCACTTCAGCCTCGGCGTGTACGACACGGGCACGATTCTCAGCCACCTTGGCGCTCATTTCTTGCTCGCGAGCGATCGCCTTGGCACGCCGTTCTTCGGCTTTGGCCCGGGCGACGCGGGTATCGGCTTCGGCCTGGTCGGCTTGGAGCCGGGCGCCGATGTTTTCGCCAACGTCGATGTCCGCGATGTCGATCGAGACGATTTCGAACGCCGTATGCGCGTCGAGCCCGCGGTCGAGCACCGCTTTGGAGATACGATGCGGGTTTTCCATGACCTCGTCGTAGCTTTCGGCCGAACCAATCGACGTGATGATGCCTTCGCCGACGCGGGCAACGATCGTCTCTTCGGTGGCTCCGCCGATCAACTGCGACAGGTTTGTCCGCACCGTCACCCGGGCCCGAATCTTCAATTCGACGCCGTTCTTGGCCACGGCACTTAGGTGCGACTTTTTGCTCTTGGACGGATCCGGACAGTCGATCACTTTGGGGTAAACGCTCGTGCGCACCGCGTCGAGCACGTCGCGTCCGGCAAGGTCGATCGCCGCGGCCCGATCGAAGTCCAGATCGATGTCCGCTCGATGCGCGGCAATGATCGCGTTGATCACGCCTGGCACGTTGCCGCCGGCCAAGTAGTGGGCCTCCAGCCGCCGAGTCGTGATGCCAGTGCTTGGATCATTGCCCACGCCTGCCTGCAGGGCCATGATCTTGCCCTGCAGGATGACCCGTGCGTTCACCTGGCGCAGGCTCATCCCGATCAGGTTGAACATGCTGACCCGGGCGTTCGACATGTAGGCCTGAAACCAGAGCTTGCCGTACGCCACCATCATCGCCGCGAGGATGAACACGAACAGCACGACGACGACTGCCGCGGCCAGCAGCCACCAGGGCGTATCGCCGACGTCGGGATCGGCTGGTTGTGCAACGAGCAGGGGCAATAGGCTGTTCATGGATTACCTCGCCTTCAATGTCGTGGCCGATGATCCGTGGCACCGGCCGCCCGGCGGCCCGGACGACAGCATATCGATAAGCATACCGAACTGCGGCATGCCGTAACAGCCGGCTGCCCAGCGCCGCTGTCGACCCGCGGCGTGACCAGGCAACGGGAGCCGTCGGCCCAATGGCTGCCTACTCGATCCAACCGCCACCCAAGACGCGCTGGCCGTCGTAGCAAACGACCGCTTGTCCCGGGGCGACCGCATGTTGCGGCTGGTCGAACACGGCGCGCAGACGGTCGCCGCTCAGGGTTTCGACCATTCCGGGCACAGCGGGTGCGTTGTAGCGGATTTTGATCGTGCAACGCTTGCCGGCAGTTGGCGGCTCGGTCAACCAGTTCGTGCGGTCCGCCGTCAGCCGGTCGCGAAGCAGTTCCTGTTTGTCGCCCAGGACCACGCGATGCGTGTCACGTTCCAGCCGGATCACGAACTTGGGCTCGCCTAATGCCACGCCCAGGCCCTTCCGCTGCCCAATGGTGAACGCCTCCAGGCCGGCGTGCTGCCCGACGACGCGCCCGTCGCTGGTCACGATTTCGCCGGCGGACTCGCTGGGACCGCGCTTGTCATGGATGAACGCCGCATGATCGCCGTCGGGCACAAAGCAGATTTCCTGGCTGTCGCGCTTTTCGGCCACGTCGAGCCCCAGCCCACGCGCAATGCGGCGAATCTCGCTCTTATGATACTCGCCCACCGGCAGCATCATTCGCTCAAGCATCTGCGGCTCGATCCCAAACAAAACGTACGACTGGTCCTTGCTCGCGTCGATGCCGCAAGCCAGCGCCGGAACGCCATTGCCATGTTCCGGCGAGATCAGTCGAGCGTAATGGCCCGTGGCCACGAACTGCGCGTCGACGCCATCGGCATACTCGAACAGCCGGCCGAACTTGATCCAGTTGTTGCACATGACGCACGGGTTGGGCGTGCGCGCCGATCGGTACTCGTCGACGAAGTAGTCGATGATCTGCCGAAAATCTTCTTGGAAGTCGATCGCGTAAAACGGAATGTCGAGCCGATCGGCAACACGACGGGCGTCGGCAGCGTCTGACGCGGTGCAGCAGCCTTGTTTGTGTCCCAGACGGGACGAGACGACTTTCAGGGCCGGATTGGATGTCCGGGACAGCTCGCTCGCGTTGGTTGACTCCGTCCCGGTCGCGCAAGCGGTGGCGTGCGACTCGCCGTGGCGCATGAAGACACCGATCACGTCGTGGCCCGCCTGCTGCAGCAGATGGGCCGCCACGCTGCTATCAACGCCCCCAGACATGGCCAACACAACGCGTGCCACGGCAATGTATCCCAACGCGGAGTGACATACGGACGAGCGATCCGACCGGCCAGGCCAGTCATTGCATCAAGTCTAGCGGTGGCAACCACTTCGGACAACCGGCACGGGCCGGCAGATACCGCCATTCGACCTACCGTGCCCAGTGGCACCCAACGCATGGAAGTGCCTGCTGTCCGTGACGCGCCCATGTCCCTAACAATTCGCTAACAATCGGGCCGTATCATCAACGATCCGGCCCTGCCGTGCTACGTCAGGCGGAGGATCTGCCGAGCCGTCGCAAATGCCGTGTGGCCGCGGATAGCCAAAGTGTCATCTTGCAGATCGTGGCGGGCAGGGAGCCGGCTGGCTGCCTGCTGTGACGTTTGCCGGATGCGATCGATCGGCACAGAGACCTGATTGCCATTTGTTGGCAAAGGCGGCGCGGCGCGGACGAACCGGTCCGCAAGCCGTACGCGCAAACTGCCAACTCGCTCAAACGTCCGACGGTCAACCGGCCGACCCCGATCCGGCACGCCTAGGAGCCGGACCCAACAACGTGGAAAAGTTGATGACCAGCTTTCGCGCCATTGTCACCGCTGCGAGCGTTGCTGCCGTGCCGCTAGTTGCCGGATGCACAGCGCGGGCCGGCGTCGACGAATCGTTCGACACCGTACGCGTTACCGGCTCGGACACGATGGTCAACGTCGCACAAGCCTGGGCCGAAGCCTTCAACGGGTTGCACGCTGATATCTCGATTCCGGTCAAAGGGGGCGGTTCCGGCGTTGGCATCGCCGATTTGTGTGCCGGAAAGATCGAGATCGCCACGGCCAGCCGCGCGATGAAGCCCGATGAAATCGAACGGGCTAAGAAGAACACCGGTGAGGACCCGAAACAGTTCATCGCCGGCCGCGACGCACTGGCGATCTACGTGAATCTGAACAACCCGATCGAGTCGATCTCGATCGAGCAACTTGCCGAAATCTACGGCGAAGGTGGCAACACGACCCGTTGGGAGCAACTGGGCGTCGAAAACTCGGCTTGCCCCAGCGGCAAGATTGTGCGCATCAGCCGGCAAAATAGTTCGGGCACATACGCCTATTTCAAGGAAGCGGTCCTCGGAAAGAAGCGGGATTATAAGCAAGGTTTCACCGCTCAAAGCGGCTCGTCCGATCTGGTGGCGCTGGTGACCAAGACGCCTTGCGCCATCGGCTATAGCGGAATGGGCTACCGCACGCCGGACGTCAAGGTGCTGCCGGTCGCCAAGACGAAGGACTCGCCCCCGATCGAACCCACGATCGAATCGGCCCAGGACGGCAGCTATCCGATTTCGCGGCCGTTGTACTTGTACACGTTGGGCGAACCGACGGGCGCCGTGCAGGAATTCATTCAGTGGATTCTGTCCGACGAAGGGCAGCGCATTGTTGAGGAGCAAGGCTACATCCCCGTTCATCCGCCGTCTGAGAATCCCTAGATTCCCCCCATGCTTGGTGCGTGACTGTCCATGTCTTCCATCCCCGCCAGCGACGCCGGTAAGCCACGTGAAGTTAGTGCCATGCACCGGCTGGCGGCGCGGCTCCGATCGGTGCCCGAGCTGGCCATCGAGGTGCTGATCCGGCTATGTGGCTATAGCGCGATCTTTTTTGTGTTCGCGATCTTCTTTTTTGTGCTCCGCGAAGGCGCGCCGATGCTGTTTGGTCACATGAACTTGTGGTCGTTCTTCACGAGTACCGACTGGAATCCGGTCGGCGAGCCACCCAGGTACGGCATCCTGGCGCTCCTCTCGGGCACGATTGCGGTCACTGCATTTTCGATGTTGATCGCCGTGCCGCTCGGCTTGGGGGCGGCGGTCTACGTATCCGAGTTTTCGTCCCCCAAAATCAAGGAGATTCTCAAGATCACGATCGAGATGCTGGCGGCGATCCCGTCGATCGTGTGGGGCTTCATCGCTTACATGACGCTCAATCCGCTGATCATCCAATTGACCGATGCTCCGATCGGGCTGAACGTGCTCAACGCCGGCATCATTCTGGCGCTGATGAGCGTTCCGGTGATCGTGTCGGTTGGCGAAGATGCCTTGAAGGCCGTACCCGATTCGTACCGCGAAGCGGCTTTGGCGCTGGGTGCCAGTCGCTGGGAAATCGTTTACCGCGTGTTGTTTCCCGCGGCCAAGAACGGCTTGCTGGCGGCCGTATTGCTCGGCGTCGGTCGCGCAATCGGCGAGACCATGGCCGTTTTGATGGCCAGTGGACACGCCAACCAGATCCCCGCGACCCTACTTGACCCGGTGCAGACGCTGACGGCCACGATCGCCGCCGAGTTGGGCGAAACGAACCAGGGCGGCGACCACTACCGAGTGTTGTTTGTCATCGGCATCCTGCTGTTTGCCATCGCATTTGTCGTCAACCTGACGGCCGATCTTGTCGTCAAGGGAATTCGGGGCAAACAGAATGTCTAGCAACTCGCCGGAAACTTCGCGCCGCGCTTCGAATCGTCGGGGCATCGCGCGCCTTGGCACTCGTCTGGATTCCGATAGCCTCAATGCATCCAAGCTCGATTCGCGCGCCGCGCTGTACCGGTACTACTTGTGTCCCTTGTCGAACGGTACGCCCGGCGACGGCACGCTAGAACGCCCCTGGCCCAGCCTGGCCGACGTATTGCGCGACATTGGCCGTCGCCACGGCGGAGACGCTCCGTCGGTCGGCAAGCTGGCCGGTTACGATCGGGTCGAAATCTGTGCCATCAACGGACCCGGCGACGAGCCACCGCCGGGCAAGAAGCCCCGCTACGCCTTCTATGTCGATCCGCTGGGTACCAGCGACGAAGAGGGCGGCGGCACGGCGCTCGCTCCGTGGCCCGATCTGGAAGCCGCGCTGGCGGGAGTTGCACGTCTGGACGCCGCGGGCGGGCTACCGCTTCAGATAGGTGAACACCTGCGACTGAGCGTGCGCGAAGTGTTCTCCGCCACGCCAATCGACCGCCGCAAACGCCGGCACGAAACCGTGGCGAAGAGTGTCTTTTTGCTCATGACGTTGCTGCTGGTCATTCCGCTGATTGCGATTCTGGCGCACCTGACTGTCAAGGCCTGGCCCGTACTGACCGCGTCGTTTGTGTTCGAGAACCCCAAGAACAACATGACGGCCGGCGGCGTTTGGGCTCCGCTGGTCGGCACGTTCTACTTGGTCTTCTTTTCGCTCTTGGCGGCGGCGCCGATCGGTGTGTTGGCTGGCGTCTACTTGAACGAGTACGCTCGCGACAACTGGTTCACGCGGATCGTCAACCTGGCGGTCGTCAACCTGGCGGGTGTTCCGAGCATCGTTCACGCGCTGTTCGGCGTCGGCGCGTTTGTGTTGTTCGCCGGGATGGGCGAATCGGTCTTGGCCGCAGCGTTCACCCTGGCGGTGATGACGTTGCCGGTGATCATCACCAGCACCAAGGAAGCTTTGGCCAGCGTCCCGATGGCGTTTCGCGAAGCATGTTGGAACATGGGCGCCAGCCGGTGGCAGACGATTCGCACAATCGTGTTGCCCAATTCGATCAGCGGTATTCTGACAGGCGTCATTCTGCAGGTTTCGCGCGCGGCCGGCGAAACGGCCCCCATTTTGTTCACCGGGGCCGCTTTTTTCGTCAATGTACCGAACAAAGGTTTGGGATACTTCTTTCCCTACGCGCTCGACAAAAGCTGCATGGCGCTCTCGTATCACTTGCACGTGATGCTTACGCAGGTCAAGGGCGCGTCGCCCGAACAAATCGCTGCCGGCGAGGGCATTCCGCTGGAGCACTTGCAGTATGGAACAGCCGTCGTCTTGATCGGGCTCGTATTGGCCGTCAACAGCGTGTCGATCGGTTTGCGTGTCTACCTTCGGTCGCACAAGAAATGGTAAGCATGGGCTCGGTCGGCATCGAAATTGAAGGCCTGTCGGTCGACTACGCCGGAAAACCGGCATTGCGCGACGTGTCGCTGGCGATCCCGCCGAATGAGATCTTCGGGATCATCGGTCCGGCCAACTCGGGAAAGACCACCCTGCTCAAGTGCATCAATCGCACGATCGACTTTGTCACCGCGGCGAACATGTCCGGCACCGTGCGGGTCGGCGGACAAGACGTGCGCGACGTGGCTAACGTCTACCAACTTCGCCGCCGTATCGGCATGGTGTTCCCGTTGCCCGTCGGACTGCCCATGACGATTTACGATAACGTCGCGTACGGACCGCGGATGGCCGGACTGCGTCATCGCGGCGAGCTGGATAGCCTGGTCGAGAAGTGCCTGCGTCAATCTGCTTTGTGGGACGAAGTGAAGGACCGGCTTAACATGCTCGGGACCAAACTTTCCGGAGGGCAGCAACAGCGGCTCACGCTGGCGCGGGCACTTTCGCTCAAGCCCGACATCTTGTGTCTCGACGAGTTTTCAATCGCGATCGACCCGGTGACCACCATGAAGATCGAAGAGGTGCTGCTCGAGCTGCGCTCCCAAATGACGATCGTGCTGGTGACCAATCTGGTACAGCAGGCACGCCGGCTGGCAAGCCGAACGGCGTTTCTGAACGGCTCGCGGATCGTAGAGTACGGCGAGACGGCGGCCATCTTCACCAAGCCGGAACATCAAATTACCTACGACTACGTTACGGGCAACATCGGCTGATGATCAGCGAACAAACAGCAGCCTACAGCATCCATACTCGAGGGCTAAACCTCTGGTACGGGGATTTTCACGCGCTGAAGGACATCGACGTGAATATCCGGCATCGGTGCGTGACCTCGCTGATCGGTCCGTCAGGCTGCGGCAAAACCAGCCTGTTGCGTTGCTTCAATCGGATCAACGAACGCTACGGCGGCGTGACCACGACGGGCGACATCTCGATCCTGGGAAAGAACGTCTACGACCCGGACGTGTCTCTCTCGGAATTGCGCAAGACCGTCGGAATGGTCTTTCAACGGCCGAATCCGCTGCCGATTTCGATCTATGAGAACGTGGTGTTTGGCCTGCGAGTACACACGCGGCGCAACATGCTACGCCGGGGGCAGCGCGATGAGTTGGTCGAGCAGGCATTGCGGGACGTGTTCTTGTGGAAGGACGTGAAGGACCGACTTCGGGCGAAGGCCACGCTGCTCACGCTGGAACAACAGCAGAAGCTGTGCATTGCCCGGCTGTTACCGCTGAAGCCGCGGGTCATCCTGATGGACGAGCCGTGCTCGGCGCTGGACGCCGAAGGAACTCAAGCGATCGAGACCTTGATCGAAACGCTGCGTCAGAAGTACTCGATCGTCATCGTTACGCACAACATGGGCCAGGCCGCACGGGCCAGCGAAGAGTGCATCTACATGCTGTTGGGCGAAGTCGTTGAGCACGGCAAAACGCAGGACATCTTTCTGCACCCGCAGTGCAAAGAGACCGAAATGTACATCGAGGGTCGTTACGGATAGCCGTATTGCGGCTTCGCGAATCAGCCGCACACGCGCCAACGAAACGTCGCACTACGACCGTGGATTCAGTTCCCAACCGGTCAACCGCTGCTGAACTTCTTGGAAACTTAGGGGCACCTGCGGCAGCCGGCGCCGACGGACCTCGAGTGCGGACAGGTAATTTCGGGCCCGTTGCTCGCGCTCGACTTCTTGTTCCAGGGCGACGATCCAGTTCGGCACGTCCAAGCCCACGCCGGTCGGCCCCTGCGCGAAGTCCGCGGCTTCCTGCTCGAGTAGCTCGAATGCGGTGAGATCGATTGCCTCTCGTCCAGCGCCCGCGCCCGCCGTCGACGCCGCGGCAAGTGCTGGCCCAATCAGTGCGCAAATCCGATCGATGGCCAACGGGCGAACGAAGCGTTCGCCTACCCGATCTGCGATCGTCGGCACACGCATCGCGTACTTCTGCCGCAGTTCGTTGTATCGTGTCTGTAGTTTGTCGGCCAATTCGGAAGTGCGTTCTGACAGGGCCCTGCGCCACAGCTCGGCCGCTGCGTTGCGGCCGCGGCGCACAAGGATCGAATGGGCCGCCAGCACCGGCTTCATGTGCCAGGCGATTCGATCGTACTGAACGCGTAGCCGCAAGAAGTCCAGCAGCGTATACAGCAAATCGCCCCGGTCGGATTGTGTCGTCGTGCTGTTGTAGTCTCGATACTCGGCGTAGTTTTCCGCAACCGCCTCCAGCACCAAACTGAGCTGCTTGACGGCTTCTCCTCGGGGAAGCTTGGTGCCCAATTCGTCCAACAGTAACAACGACCCGCCCTCGGGCGGATGTTCCTCCAGTTGGGCCAGCCAGTTGTCGACGCCCTGGTGCAGGATGGCCCGCAGGTTACCCAAATGCAAGAACCGCTGCGTGAACAGATCACGTCCATAGCGCTGAACGAACGCCACCAGCGCGTTCCAGGATTTTTCACTTCCGATGCGCTCCAGCACGCTCAGTCGTAGCGTGCGACTATGTGGCAGCCACTGTCGCAACAACGATTCGGTTACCAATTCCAAGCACTCGATCAACCGGTGATCCTCCGGATCGGGTTCACCACTATCGGGCCACTGGGCTGACACGTCAACCAGCGATTCGACCAGCGACTCGTAGGCTTGCGCGAACAAACGATCGTATTCGCTGATTGCGCCCGGACCGACCGAGCACTCGCTTTCCATTAATCGCGCCAACTCGACCAACTGACATGTTTCGCCGTAAAGTCCGAGCCGGGGCAACCAGACGGCAAGATCGCGCAGCGCTTGTTGCAACGTCCTGACTTCGACCAGCCGGGCCGGTTGACCGCCCTTGGCCAGCGGCACGTACAGGATCGGCCGTCCGTGCAAATGCTCGATCAAGTCCGGCCACAGCCGGCGCACGCTGTCAGGGTCACCCTGCAAAACGGATCGCACGACGGCATCCAGGGCTGTCTGGTCGTCGACCGGCGCGCCAGTTTCGTCGGCTTGATCGGCGGTCAGCGCGCCGCGCATCAAACGGGTCGCGTCGGCTGTCTCGACCGAGGTGGCAACGATCTTCTCGACTAGCGCTTCCTTGAGCGTCCGCCGGCGGTCGAACTCCAGCATCGACTCCCGATTAGCGGTCGGCGCGGGGATCGACCGCGCATCGACGCTAGCCAGCAGCTTCGCCAGCCCTCGTTGATTATGTGCCGCGTCGGTCAACCACGACGAAACGACTTCGGGCAGCCGCTGTTCGTCGAAACGCGGACCAAAGCCGAGCACGGCCGATTGCCACAGATTGGCCACGGTGCGCAAGAACTGCAGTCGCTCGCCGACGCGTCGCGCCTCGGCGTCCAACTCGAAATCGGTGGATGGCGATCCGCCCGACTCTAGCATATCAGCGTCGATGCCGTCGTCGGTGCTGTCGACGTAGACCATCTCGTCGTACGCCGCGCGGTAGATAGAGTCCTCTTCGTCCTCGTTGTCGTCCGTGGCTGGCTCGACGTCGCCCACGTCGACCGTAGCGCCGTCATTTGAGCCAACGCCCAGCAAGTCGAGCGAAGGAACTTGCCAATAGTCCTCGGCATTGGCCTCCAGCAGCTCGAAGAAACGGGGCAGCAACGTCGCACAATCGTTTGCCGCGCCTGTCTCGGCCGATTGGGCCGTGTCGTCAAAGCAGACCTTGTCGAGCCACCGTTCGGCCAGCGTGTGAAACGAGTATTCTCCCTGCGTCAGTGCTACCAGTCCGGCTTGGCTGAGCCATTGCATTAGCAGCGCCATGGTGGCGACGACGTCCGGCATCTCGAGTAGCGCGTTGACGACCAGGGCGTATGCCTTGGGCGAGTTGAATTCCGCGGCATGTTTGCGCCAAAAGGCGATATCGCCGGCCGCCGCGCCCGCGTGCCGAAAGGCGGCCATCGCTTGCGCAACCTCGCGAGCCGAATCGAATGCCTCGCCTCCGAAGAACGCTTCGATGTCTTCAACGCTGGTCGGGGCGAACTGGTCCCACCAATCGGTCAGGCGCTTCATCGATGCCGACAGTTCGGCGGCCAAAGTGGCTTGCTCGTCGGCCGCCGCTTCGCTCCAGATCCGCGCGTACAGCGCGACGATCTGCTCCAGCAGGGCGATCAGTTGGTCTAGCCGGTGATCGATGACGCTGTTTTCCGGTGAAGGAAAAAGGCTGAACTGTCCCTGAAAGCCGAGAATGCACCACGGATCCGCCAGCGCGCCGCATTGAATCGCGCGGTGTAAAAAGTCTTCGGACTCAGCGATCAACGCGGCGGCCCGAGCCAGGTCTTTGCAGTCTACCGCTCGGTGTCCCGTGGTAACCCGGCATTGAATCTCACTAGTCATTCGGGCGGAAGTCACCGGCAGCACTTGCGCTTGCCGCAGTGCCGCTTCCGGATAGCCCATCCGGGCGTACAACAACGCGAGATGGATTTGTTCGAGTTGCAAGGCACGTTGCCGTGCGAGTGCCTGATTGAGGTGTTGCCGTGCGCGGGCTAGCGGCTGTCTATCGGCCACGGCTTCTGCCCGAAGGCGATCTCCGTGTGGACCAGCCACGCCTGCAATGAACTGTTCGTAAAACGCGTCGCGGTAGGCGGCGATGCGCGGCAACAGCGTCCCGAGCGTCGTCATCGAGTCGTGGGCATCCACGCCGCTGCCGCTTGTGCCCGAGGCCATCAGGACCGTGCCCGCCAAGACGGCAGCCGCCTCGACGAGCAATTCTTCCGGCGGCAGCTCGCCCTGCTGCGACACGCGCTCAAGCAGAACGTCGATGGTCACCTGCTGCACGACGAATCGGCGGTAGCGGCCCTGATTGTCGAGATGGTGCGGATCCCATTGACCGAAGTGATAGTTCGGTCGCTTGTTGACCGGGTGATCGAAGTCGTAGGCTCGTGGGTCGAGCGCCAGCTCGTCCAGCAACTCCGGATCAAAATGGGCTTCACGCAACAGGGCCGGATCGGTAGCGCGCACGATTTCTAGGGCGTGACCGAGTACGGCTTCGTAACGACCGACGCCAATTCCCGCGTCACGTATGTAGATCGGGACGGGTCGGATTCGCTCGTGCGGGTAGGGTTCGAGCCGTTGCGACGTACTGAGCGTGGCCACCGGGCGATGGCCGACGTAGTCGTTCAAATGTGTAATTGCACCGTCGGCGATTCGATCCGTTTCAGACCAGGGAGGGCCCTGTAGCAGGATTGCCTCGACGACCCGCCCGACAAAAAAAGGACGCCAGATTGCCGCGTCGCTTTGATGAAACAGCAGATCACGGTGAAACTGCCGATAGCGGGGCGGCAGTTCGTGGAATGCCAGTCGCAATACCTCGCGGGCCTGATCCACGTCAGCGAAGGCCGGTGTCGTGCTTGATAGCACGTCCAAGTGCTGCTCGAGGCGTTTGCCCACCGCGACGTAAGAAGGTTGCTGATGGTCGTCCGTGGCGGCGGACGATTCGACGATCGCGAACAGCCGATTGAGCCCTCGCAAGAACTGCGGATCGGGCGTGCCAGACGAGAAATTCAGGTAGCCGAGGACCTCTTCCAGGATCGCGGACTCGTCGGTTTTCGGTCGCTTTTCCGGCATAGGCATCGCCAATCGTTGCGGGTTGACCCCATCGTAGGAAATGCCCCCCGGATCGGTCTACCCGCCCGCCGGACGCACCTGCGGCATGCCGTGGGAACCGTCCACTTTCGCCTCGGGTCGATCGCACGGTGGCCGTGCGGTCCCATCTGCTATTGGCCGGTGATTTACGCCCACATCGCGGGCCGCGCGATCGGAATTGCGGTTCTGGCCGAGCATCAAGGGTCGCGACGGACTATCATGGAGATTGGCGCGGTCGCTTGCATCTTAGCGATCAATTTCCATGGCGCCGTGGAGACACAGTGCCGAAACCGAGCCGAGGAGTACAGCACAATGCGGCAGCGTTGGACATGGACGATCTGTGCAGCACTCTCGATCGGCGCCATCGGATCAATTTGCCATGCAGCGGCCCTCGTTCCGCAGTCGCAGGCGCGGCGCTGCGGGCTGAAGCGAGTGTGGTTCGCCCAGGTCGGCTCGCTCCAGTCCACTGGCCCGGTCAATCACATCCAATACTCTAGTGGACTGATACTCGCACAGACTGCCGGCGGCATGCTGACGGCACTTGACGCCGAAACGGGTCGCACGCTCTGGTCCGTTCAGGTTGGACCACGCGGCCGGCAAACCACCGAAGCGTCGGCCAATGAGCGTTATGTCGCGGCCGTAAACGGCTCGTCGCTCTATGTGCTAGACCGCGCAAACGGCGACGTGCTCTGGCAACGTCGACTGGGCGGCGCCCCGGGCGCCGGACCGGCTGTAAGCGAAACACACGCGTTCACGCCGATGGTCGACGGTACGATCGAAGGCTACGCGCTGGACGGTTCGGATAAGGGTTCGCCCTGGATCTATAAATCGTCCGGCAGCGTATCCACGCCGCCAATGGCCACGCCGCAAAGCGTGAGCTGGACAACCGAACGGGGATACTTCTACGTCGCCAATCCGGCGGCGGAAGGAATCCGCTACCGTCTTGAAACAAACAACGCGATCCACGGCCGGCCAGGCTACTGGACGCCGAATCTCTACGCAGGTTCGACGGACGGTTCGGTGTACGGCGTCGACGAAGCCAGCGGGCAGTTGCGCTGGAAGTACGCGGTCGGCGATGCGATCTTCGAGCCGCCTGTCGCGGTGGAGAGCAAGTTGTTCGCTGTCGCCCAGTTTCGCGGCATGATTTGCCTGGATACGAACGGTCCGACGGAACTCTGGGTCGCGCCAGGCATCGCTCAATTCGTTTCCGCCAGTCCGACGCGCGTTTACACGCGCGACAAGGTAGAGCGCCTGGTTGTGCTGGACATTGAAACCGGGGCCCGTCTGGCTTCGATGCCATTGGTCGACGTCGCGCACCTGCTAACCAATCCTCACAGCGATCGCATCTATCTGGTCGGGGAAACCGGTGCCGTCCAGTGCCTGCACGAAATTGGCAGACCGTCCCCCGTCCTGCACATTCCACCGGCGCCTCCGAAAACCGAGCAACCGGCCATGCCGCGCCGCGAATCGGTCGAACCGGCGAGCGAGCCGACCGATGCGCCCCTGCCGGCCGAAGAACCATTCCCGGCCGAAGAGCCGCCCATGGAAGACAACTCGGACGAGCCCACGCCGGATTTTGACGCCGACGATCCCTTCGCGACTCCCTGACCCTGTCCGTGCCGCTTCAAACGAGCTAGGCGGATCAGTACCATCTGGTGGAGTCGCGCGAACCGAGTCTCGATGGTTCCGGTCGACTTGTCGATGCCCGGCTGCGCGAACTTCGAGGGAGTTGACGCTTCGCGGCGTACTTCTTAAACCAGAGAGTTCACCCGCGCATCAAGAGGGCCGACGGAGTTGCCGCGGCTACTTGCATGGGTTTTGGCAGGTGCCGGTTTTCACGGTCCGGCGTTCGCGCCGACCCGCAGGAAGGACTTCATCCGTGTCGAACCAATCTCCAACAATCAAGCGAGCGTTGATCAGCGTAAGTGACAAGTCGCAACTTGACGACTTTGCCGCCGGTTTGGCTGACGCCGGCGTGGAACTATTTGGTTCCGGCGGAACGCGCAGATTTCTCGAAGAGCAAGGGCTCGAAGTGCGCGACGTTTCGCAATACACAGGCTTTCCGGAGATGCTCGACGGCCGCCTCAAGACGCTGCACCCTAAGGTTCACGGCGGCATCTTGGCGCGCCACGATCGGCCCGATGATCTGGCGGCGCTCGAACAGCACGGGATCGTGCCGTTCGAGTTGGTCGTGGTCAATCTCTATCCGTTCGAGGAAACCGTGGCACGGCCCGACGTGACTTACTCCGAGGCGATCGAGCAGATCGACATCGGCGGGCCCACCCTGATTCGCGCGGCGGCTAAGAACCACGCGTTCATCACTGTAGTTACCGATCCAGCACAATACGTGGAAGTCCTCGACCAGATCAAACGAGACGGCGGTACGTCCCTCGACTTGCGCCGCAAACTGGCGCGCAGCGCGTTCGGGCGGACAGGGCAATACGATCAAGCCATCCATGCGTACCTGTCGGGCCAATTGGAGCCCGAGGACTTCCCAAGCCATGTTCACGTCGGACTGGCGCGAAAGGCGGTATTGCGTTACGGCGAGAATCCTCATCAATCGGCCGCCTTGTATGCCACACCCGCCGACAACTCAGCAACGAACCTGGTCGGTGCGCGACAACTGTCGGGCAAGGAACTCTCGTACAACAACCTGCTCGATCTGGACAGCGCGTTGGCCATCGCTCGCTCGCTGGCCGAGCCGGCCGCCGTGGTGATTAAGCACAACAATCCTTGTGGGGCAGCCACGGCGTCTGACTTGTCCGCGGCAACGAGGGCGGCGCTGGATGGCGATCCTGTTAGCGCATTCGGCTCGGTCCTTGGGTTTAATCGCACGCTGGACGCCGCATCCGCCGAAATCCTCGCCGAGCCGAATCGATTCGTCGAAGCGATCGTGGCGCCAGACTTTGACCCCGAAGCGCTCAAGATTCTGACGACGCGACCCAAATGGAAGGCCAACGTACGCCTGATGCGAACCGGTCCGCTCGATGCGCTGCCGGCGTCGCGGCAGTTTCGCCAGATCGACGGCGGAATGCTCGTACAGGACGGCGATTTTCTGGCCGATCCCGAGGACCAGTGGACCGTCGTCACCAAAACTCAGCCAAGCCCCGAACAATGGGATGATCTGCGGTTCGCCTGGTCCATCGTGCGTCACGTGAAGTCCAACGCCATCGTGCTTGCCGCTCGTCGGTCTCTGGTTGGCGTCGGCGCCGGCCAGATGAGTCGAGTCGATTCGGTCGACATCGCCGTCAAGAAGGCCGGCGACCGCGCGACGGGAAGCGTTTTGGCTTCCGATGCGTTTTTTCCTTTCGCCGATTCGATCGAACAGGCCGCGGCGGCCGGAATTCGGGCGATCATCGAGCCCGGCGGCTCTCGCAAGGACGATGAAGTGATTGACGCGTGTAATGAGCGCGGCATTCCCATGATCTTTACCGGCCGGCGACACTTCAAGCATTAACCCGTTTCATGGACACCGTGCTCGATCGAATCGTCGCCACGAAGCGGGCGGAGATTGCCGCAGCCAAGCAATCCTGCCCAGAGGAGACGGTCCGCGCGCAGGCGGACGCCGCGCCGGAAGTGCGAGATTTCTTTTCGCCGTTGGCCGCCAAGGGTCCGGTGCGGCTGATCGCCGAGGTGAAAAAGGCCAGCCCCTCGCGGGGCGTCATTCGCGAAGACTTCGAGCCCGTCGAAATCGCCCGCACGTACCAGCAGCACGGTGCCAGTTGCATTAGCGTGCTGACCGACGAAAAGTACTTTCAAGGTTCACTCGACGCATTGAGCCGCGTGCGCGACGCGGTCGACATCCCCGTCCTGCGTAAGGACTTCATCCTTGACCGCTATCAGTTGTACGAGGCCCGAGCGGCCGGCGCCGACGCGGTGTTATTGATCGCTGAATGTCTGGAAGATTGCGACCTGCGCGCGTTGCACAACGAGGCGGTTGCGTTGGGAATGTGCCCGTTGGTCGAGCTCTACGAGCCGGACAACCTGTCGCGCGTTCTGGAGGCGGGCGCCACGCTCATCGGCATCAACAACCGAAACCTGCACACGTTCGAGACCGATCTGGAGCACACATTGCGGCTGCGGGATCGCGTGCCCGAGCAATGTGTCCTGGTCAGCGAAAGCGGAATCCGCACGCACCAGGACGTGCAGCGGTTGGCCGCCGCCGGCGTCGACGCGATGCTGGTCGGCGAGTCGCTGATGGCGAGCGTAGACATCGGTCAGGCGGTCGATGCCTTGCTCGGGCAATAGTTGGTCACGATAGCAGAATCCACAGGCCGATCGTCTGTGCAGCGGCGTGGCACGCGTGGCACGTGGTGCTGGCACGGCGGCGGGGGGTGAGCCTATAATTCCTCTCCGCCGGCGAATAACTTTTTGAACGACCGACATTACTTTTTCATGAGCCTGTCCAATGGCCGACACGATATCCGCCATGGCCAACGTGATTCGGGGTCTCGTTTCGATAATTCTGCTCGGTTTGCTCGGCACGGGCGGCTGGTTCGCCTACGACGCCTACAACGCCCGCGAGCAGTTGCACGACGAACTGGTCGCGAAGACCAAACAGATCGAGGAGCTGAACCAACAAAATGCCAAGCTCGCCGAACGCAATGACGAACTTGTCCGCGAAAACGCGAAGCTGAATCTCGCCTTACGATTGTTGAAGGTGGATCATCGCGTCGCGCACATCGACGTCCTTGACCAGCAAGAAGGCGAGCAGCAAGACGGCCAGCAGCGTCTCCGAACCCGTTTTCGGTTCACCGAGGTAACCACGGATGGCGACCCGGTCGGCGAGCCGAAGGAGTTCACGGTCGACGGCGACACGATTTACATTGACGCTTGGGTGATTAAGTACGCCGACGAGTTGGTCGAACAGGGCGATCCACTGCGCTCGACGTCGGTTTGCCTGTTTCGGCGCGTGTTCGGCGAGTATCAGGAGCCGAGCGAGGGATTTCCGCTCGACGCCGCCGGCTCGCGACCTTCGGTCTACAGTCAAGGCAACGAGCCATCGGCCACGGAGCGCGACATTTGGGCCAACTTCTGGCAGTATGCCAACAATCCGGCCAAAGCCCGCAAGGAGGGTGTGCGGGCGGCACATGGTGAAGCGCCGTCGATCCGGCTGGATCCCGATCGACGCTACCGCGTCGAACTGCGGGCCTCAGCCGGCCTGACGATCATCGCCGAAGACGCCAAGCAGGGCCCCACGTCGTAGCGCGTGGCCGACATTTCATTTCGGGCTGGTGCGCCGCGATTGCCGCGCCGTCGCCGGCGCCAGATCGGGCAACATGTCTGCCAACTTGCGGCCAGTGACGCTCAGCGGGTACGAGTCCAAAGCCTGCGCGGCTACCCATTGCCAGGCGGCGTCGCTCGGCTTCATCCTCCCGGCGCGGCTCTGTGTCTGGTAACAATCCAACGTAATACGGAATCGCGTGACCCCATGTTTGAGCGTGGCAACGTGTTTGGGCAACTGAACATCCAGCCCGGTATGTTCGCGGACGCGTTGGTGCAGCTCGCGTCGCAGTGCGGGTTCGCGTTTCGCGGCGACGGCGAACCGGGGAAAGTCCCACAAACCGGCCCAACGTTCATCGGCTCGCCGTTGTCGCAGCAAGACTTTGCGACCGCGCCAGACGACCACGGCGGCTTCGTGGACCGCTTCGATCTGTGGCTTTGCCCGCAGACGCGGAATGCGGTCCTGTTCGCCCCGCAGGCACGCATTGCACAGCGATCGGGCCGGGCAATGATCACAATCCGGCTCGCGGGGCGTGCAGATCTGACTTCCCAATTCCATCAGCGACTGATTGAACTGGCCGGGTTTTCGTTTGGGCACGATCGCCTCAGCCAATTGCCACAGCAACCGCTGCCCTTGGGCGCTGCCGGTATCGCCTTTGTAGGCGACCAACCGACTGAAGAGGCGCACGGTGTTGGCTTCGAGTATCGGCGCGGGCTGGTCGAAGGCAATCGACACGATCGCGCCGGCCGTATATCGGCCAATGCCGGGTAGCGCGAGCACGGCCTCCAAATCGCGCGGGAACCGGCCCGCGTGCTTTTCGACGATTACCCGCGCCGCACGGTGCAGTTGTCGTGCCCGCCGGTAGTACCCCAGACCCTCCCAGCGTCGCAACACTTCGTGTTCGTCCGCTGCGGCCAGAGCGTCAATGGTAGGAAAGGCGGCCATGAACCGCTCGAAGTACGGAACAACCGTGGCCACTTGGGTCTGTTGCAACATGATCTCGCTGACCCAAACGGCATACGGGTCAAGCGTTCGCCGCCAGGGAAGATCACGGTGGTGCGCGCGATACCATCGTCCAAGGCGTCTTACCAACGTGCGTCGCCAAGCTGCGTCGGGCGCTATTGAATCGAACGATTCCGTTGGACGCGATGTCGATGCCATGCGATCGCTAGAAGAGCCTTGTTCTTGCTTGAGCGTTCTCGGATTCTAAAAACCGATGCCTGTCGTCGACAAGGGGCCTTGCGGTCGTGGTAGACGACCGCGCAGCCGTGCATTACGCTGCACGTCGACGGCCGTGTCGTCGTCGCGGTCGCGCGTGGTCAGGAGGAGTTACGTGAGCTCGAAGCGGAAAGCACAAGGCAAGCGCAAGCCCTCGCCCGAGCGGCGCGGAACGTCGAAACAGGGCGGGCAACCTCCGCGTCGCGAGTCGCAGTTGCCAGCCAGCGAGATCAGGCGATCGCCCGCCAGGCTTTCGGTTCGTAAATTGCCGGACGAGGATGCCTGGGAGTTGGTCCATCCGCGCTGCGTGTTGGATCGCGTCGAGGACCTCGACGAAGTCCGCGCCATGCTCGATGCGGGCGAAGTCGACGTGGCGCGGGATGAGTGCCGCTGGCTGCTGGACGGTTGCCCCGATTGCCTGGAGGCCCACCGCATTCTGGGCGAGATCGCGCTAGGCGACGACGATTTACCGCTTGCCCGGGGCCACTTCGGCCACGCCTATCGCCAGGCGAATAGCGCGACGCAACAAGCTGGCTCCGGCGCGGTGTTTCCGTATCGGCTGCCCGCCAACCAGGCGTTGTTCGAGGCGGCCAAGGGATTGGTCTGGTGCCTGAAGCAACTCGACAAGCCTCAGATGGCCGCAGAGGTTATTGCCCGTGTCGTGGCCTTGGATCCCAACGATCCGTTGGGCATCCGAGGCATCCTCGACCAGGGCTCATCGCCGTAGAATAAGTGCCGAAGTAGCCACCGCTGGAAATCTGCACTGCGTAGGTGGCGCGCGGCCACTATGACGTTTGCCGGACGTGTCCTAGTTCGCATCGCCGGACGGTGTGACGAGCTCGCCCGTCTCGGGGTCCAGGTAGGGCAACTTGCCGGTGTATTCCACCGTCGCGGTTTCCGCTTCCTTGTCGGCCAAGTTTTCGAACATCTCCATCGAAGCAGGCATACGCATCTGGTCCAGGACTTCGGTCCATTGTTTTCGCCCGGGTTTGATCTCGGTCACGCGGATCAAGTGGATACCGAACGGTGTCAAAATTGGTTCGCTAACCTCGCCGGTTTCCAGCTCGAAGGCTGCCTTGGAAAAACCTTCGGTCATCACGCCGTAGCGCGGAAAGAATCCGAGGTCTCCCCCCTTGGCACCGCTTGGCCCGGCCGAAAACCGCTGCGCCGCGTCCTCGAACGAAATCTTACCGACCTCGATCGCCTCGCGAATCTTTTCGGCGCGTTCCATCGGTTGCGTCTTGGGAACGCCGGACCGCTCCGGGCGCAGCAGAATGTGCGACGCCCGAACCTCGGTTCCGTCGAAATCTTTCTTGTGTGCCTCGAAGTAGGCCTGGAGCTTGTCGGTCAGGTTGCGCTCGACGTAGCGTCCCCAGGCCAGTTGCCAAATCACTTGGGCCCGCCACGCGTCGAGTGAGACCCCCTGCCCCGCCGCGAGTTCTTCGAGGGTTACTTTTTGTTCCTCGGCCTGTGCCGTGATGTTTTCAAGTGCCTTCTGAACCTCTTCCTCGGTGTAGTAGCCCCCCTCGCGCGTGAGCAGGTCGACGACCAATCGCCGTTGTACGAGTTGCTTGAGCAACTCGGCCTGCGTCTGCGCGGACTGGGCGGCAACGGCTCCTTGAACCTGCTTGACCTGCTGTAGCACGGCACCCATTTCGGCGACGAACACAGGGTTGCCATTGACCGTGGCCGCGACCGGCGGAGAGGCGTCATCCGCGGCGGCAAGAACCGGGGCAATCGTAAGGGCGACGGACAGCACGATCAGGTACGCCAACCGTGGCCATCGAGCAATCGGCTTGTACATCATTATCTGGATCAAAGTCGTGAAGTGTTTGGGCGACGAATGGCTCACGGAAGGGGCAAATCGCGCAGTTCGTACTCGATCGACGTCTCAAGCACCGCGATCGGTGTGCGGTAAACCAGGTCTAAGTTGTTCGGGCCGTCAGGAAGATCGAAGTAGTAGTTGATGCCCACTTCGTCATTGGCTTGCCGCGACTGTTCGAATCCGCCAGGCATGAACTGCCGGCCCTCGGCGTTGACGAAGAACACGTCGTTGTCCAGGATCCATCCGCGATGCGATTCCAGGGCAGTTGACGGCGAGTCGAACTTGACCCGCATGCGGAGTTCCCAGGCGGCGTTGTTCTTTCGCAATCGATCGATGCTGACCGTCGCTCCGGCCTTCCGCTGCGACATGCGCGGCGCCGGCGTATTGCGGTCGGACGTCTTCAGGGAAGTGAACCGAAAGTCCTGTGTCGGACCCGGCACCAGGGCCAGCAGCTTGCCCTTGAGCGACGCGATCTTCTTCGTGTCACGGTCCGGCAGCTCGAGGGGAATTTCCAGCTCAATGGCCGACATGCCCGCGCGGATCGTTGCTTCCGGCATCGCGTTCATGGCGGTCACCGCGATCGGTCGCCCCGATTCATCGCTCGCCGTAACTTCATCGAAGGGTTGCAGCATAGCGAACGGCTGGAGGCGGGGCTCCCACGTGATTTCGACATAGAGTCGCAGCGATTGCATGTCGCCGCCGCGCAAGTCTCGGGCGGCCTCGATACGGACCGGTTCGAGGCGAAATATGCCCGAGTATACGATCCGCTCGCGATCCGGCGCGTTGCGGCCCGTTTGATTGACGACATACGCGCCCTCTTCGCCCGAATACGGATAGAGTGCCAGGTTGGCCTGGTCGAGCACGTCGTCCAGCGCCTTCCAAAATGGGGTCTTATCGAAGTCGACGTCGAGTTTTGCGTCGGTTGGCTCTTGGCCTAGATCGGCTCGGTAGTCGACGATTGTGTTGCCGGTCTGTTTCTGAATTTCAGCCAACACGTCGGCCAGCGGCATCTGTTTGCCTGAGAGCGTGACCACCGACGGGTTGGCCGCGGCAAGTGCCTGGGCCTCGAGCAGCTTTTGCTGCACGCGTCCCAAGCGCAGGGCGACTTCCGCCGGCGTGTCGTCATCGACTTGGGGCAACAGCGGTAGCGCCGCGTCGCCCAGCGCCAGCAGCGCGCGTTCGGCCTGATCACGGTCGACCAACTGCTGCGCGTCGAGCTGCTTCACGAGTTGCGTCACGCGATCCGCCAACGCAGCTTCCGCGTCGGCGGGTTCGGCCGCCGTGGCCAACATTCCGGCGGAGAGGAGAAATGCCAGCACGCAATGACCTCGATGACATTCCGCGGCCGACACACCGGCCAAGAAGTACGACTCGTTCCGTCCTTGCATTTTAGGCCGTACCCACGGCCGTTTCCAGCGCGACGTTTCGGTGCCGCAGACCGATTGTTCGCCCGCCGGCGACCCGCACGACGCAAACTTGCACGGTTGTAGCACCTTCGCGTTTCACCTGCGGTCCCAATTGTTGGAGGCCTGCCCGTGCCACACCGTTTTCCGGCCTAGACTTTAGGGAGCGGTCCCGTTGCGTCTCTCGGCGGGTCGGCTGCTTGGGCCCGCAGGCGAACTTTCGCCGCCGGCCGATTCCCGTCTTTGCAGCGATTCTTGTTAGAAGACCTTCACCAAGGATTTCGCACCCGTGCACCGCATCTGCTGGCTCGTCGTTGCCGCTGTTGCCCTGCTGCTCATACAGAGCGCGGAGGCGGCGGGCCGCCATCGATACACCATGCTGGTCGACATCGACGGCAGCTCGATCGAGGGCACGCCGTTGGCCTGGTCGAAACAAAGCGTCTTTCTGCTGGCGCGAGACGGCCGCTTGTGGGAGTTTCCGCCGAGTCGCGCCACCAACTTCCGCAAGATCAGTTCATCGTTCGTCAGTTTTTCCGCTGCCGAGGTTCGCGCGGCGCTGGAGCGCGAGTTGGACGGTCGGCTGGAAGTGACCGGCACGGGACACTACCTGGTGGCCCATCCGCTCGGCAAAGGGCCGTTCTGGGCCAATCGGTTCGAGGAGCTGTACCGCTCCTGCGTCAACTATTTCAATCGCCGTGGATTGCGGGTTCGCGATCCAGAGTTCCCGCTAGTGGCCATCGTGTGGCCCCGCCGTGAAGACTTTGTTCACTACGCGGCCAGCCAAGGCTCGAACGTCCGCGGCGATATTCTGGGTTTTTACTCGCCTGTGTCCAATCGTGTCACGCTCTACGATCAAGGTGGCAGCGGCGCGGGCGGGAGTGCGTGGCGACAGAACGAAGCGACGATCATCCACGAAGCCACTCACCAAATGGCGTTCAACACGGGCGTCCACAACCGGTTCACCACGACACCCAAGTGGATCGCCGAAGGATTGGGAACCATGTTCGAGGCGCCCGGTGTTTGGAACTGGCGCGCGTACCCACGACGCGATGCGCGCATCAACCATGACCGCTTGATGCAGTTTCAACAATGGCGCAAGACTGGTCGCAAGTCGGGCGCGTTCGTCCAGTTACTGGGTTCCGACCGATTATTCGATTCGAATCCGGCGGCCGCATACGCTGAGAGCTGGGCCTGGGTGTTCTTCCTTACCGAGGTCTATCCCCGAAAATTCGGCGAGTACGTGCAGCGCACCGCGAACCGTCCCGATTTCGTCGACTATCCGATGACCCGGCGAATCGCCGACTTCACCGCTGTGTTTGGCAACGACATGCGGATGCTGGAATCGCACTTCTTGCGATTCATCGACGGGCTACGTTAGCGGTCGCCGAGTTGCGCACCGTCCAACGCCCATCTGTCGGAGCAATCAGTCGGTGCAAAGACGCATCCGCCAGGCGGACCTTGCGGTCAACGCTTGGGCCCCATCGCCTCGTGTTCGTCGTCATGTTACGATACGCACGCACCGTATTGTCGCCACGCCACCGTGTCGTCTGCTAACCTCCCCGACAAACCGGAATCCATGCCGAAATTCAACGTACTTCTCACCGACTACGCCTGGGCCGATCTGGAGATCGAAAAGCAGATCCTGGCTGAAATCGACGCGGAGTTGATCGTCGCGACCGAAAAAGATGAAGACAGCCTGGCACGGCTCGCTGCCGATCACGACGTCGACGCGATCATGACCAATTGGGCCAACGTGCCGGCCAGCGTGATTCAGGCCGCGCCGAAGTGTTCGATCATTTCGCGGCTGGGAATCGGGCTCGACAACATCGACGTGGCCACTGCGACCGAGCGCAACATCGTTGTGACCAATGTGCCGGACTACTGCTTGATCGAGGTTGCCGAGCATGCCCTCGCGCTCACGCTGGCCCTGGCCCGCAAGGTCACCTTTTATCACCAGCAGACGAAGTCGGGCCAGTACGAACTCCAGGCCGGTCCCACGCTGCGGCGGATCGACGGGCAAACGCTCGGCATCGTCGGGTTGGGAAACATTGGCGGCTGCCTGGCCAAAAAGGCTGTCGCGCTGGGACTGAACGTTCTGGCGACCACACGCAGCGACCGCGCAATGCCCAATGGCGTGCGACGCTGCGACTTGGACACCTTGCTGAGCGAGAGCGACTACGTATCGCTGCACGTGCCGGTTGTGCCCGAAACTCGCCATATGGTCGGCGCGGCCCAGCTTGCGCGGATGAAGCCGACGGCCTATCTGATCAACACGGCCCGCGGCGGGCTGATCGACCACGCGGCACTAGCCGCGGCACTTGCGGATGGCCAGTTGGCTGGCGCCGGGCTCGACGTGCAGGACCCAGAGCCGCCTAACCTGGACGAGCCTCCCTGGAACGACCCACGCGTCGTTGTGACGCCTCATTCGGCGTTTGTCTCCGAAGAGTCGCTGGCCAATCTCCGCTCGCGTACGGCCCGCCAGGTGGCCACATGGCTATCCGGCGGCCGTCCAGAGCACGTCGTCAATCCGAATGTGCTGGACGATCGGCAATCGTCCGTCTGAACCGGCACAACCGGCACACATCGCCCCCACACGACCGGTCGTGCCGACGCCGCTTTGACGCCTAACCTGCCGTATCCTATAGGTACTTAGGGCGAACGGACCGGTTCGGACGTCCCGGCGCGGCGCGTGGTCGACGGCATGCTTCGACATCGTGTCGTTGTGTGGCGGTCGACGACTCGTTCCGCAAGCGCTCCACCGTGTAGTGCCATCCGTCGAAGTTCGGCGCGGGATGGGCTCGGGGCCGTGGCGCGGCCTCCACAAGCGTGCCCGGGCCACACGGGTCGTAGCCGAATTGAGCGCACTAAGAATTGAAACGGCCGACATGGACGAGAACAGCCACTCCGCACGCCCTGACGCTGCCGAAACCGCGCAGCTCGACAGCGCGCGCACCGATCGGCGCCATCACGCGCGCCAGATCGTTTCTCAACAGCATGCGCGACTCGACCAGCTCGAAACCGAACTGAGCGATCGCTTGCAGCAACTTGCTGATCAGATTGCTCAAGAGCTGTCCAACGGCGGTTCGGACGAAGCCACCGCCATTTCAGAAGCAGCCCACGACGCTCGCCTGGGCGAACTGAGTGAACAGATTGAGCAGTTGCGATCTGAGCTGGCGTCGCGCGACGAGGCGCTTCGCCAAGCCTCGCAGAGTGCTGAGCAGATGCGCGTCGAGCGGGCCGAGCTGGAACAAGAGCTCCGCGTCCGCGAAACGCTCGCCACCGAGGCCCAGAGTCACGCCGAACAAGCTCGCGTCGAGTCGGCCCGCCTGTCGGAGCAAGTGGCTGAAGTCCAGGCACAACTGGCTGCCGTACGCGAACACCAGGAGGAGACGCGCCGCACGGCCGAGGCCAATCGCCACGCGCTGGAGGACGAGCAATCCAAGAGTCGGGCGCAGCGGCGCCGCGTCGCACGCGAGTTCAAGACCCGACATGCCGAGCAGATCGCCCGGCTCGAAGAGCAGCAGCAAGAAATGCAGCGGCTGCAGGAGGCGCTCGACCGTTCGGATGCCGAGCGAGCTCAACTGACCGAACAGCTTCGCCTCGCCGATGGTCCCGACGCTGACGAAACCGAGCGTTTGCTGCGACTGCAACAAGAGCGAGACGACCTGGCCCGACAATTGGACGAAGTTCGCCAAAGTGCCGGCGAGCACGATGGCCTGCCTGCCGAGTTAGAAAACGCGCGCCTCGCCGCGGCTGAACTTGAAGAGAAACTGCGGGCTCAACGAGAACAGCTCGCCGAGGCGCAAGCCCGGGCAGAGGAAAGCCAGCGAGAGCTGTCTGCCGCAAATCAGAAGTTGTCCGACACCCAATCGAAGCTCGCCGTGGTCGGCAAGCGATCGGAAGAAGTCGACCGATTGGCGGCCGAACTGGAGCAAGCTCGCATCGACGCGGGCAACTTCCAACAAGAGATTCGCGTCCGCGACACGTTGGTCGCCGAGGCGCAACAGCGCGAACAGCAAGCGCGCGGCGACCTGGAGTCGGCGCGAGGCCAACTCGCCGAGGTGGAGAAACGGGCTGCCCAAGCGCGACAACGAACCGGCGACGCCGACGGCGTTTCGGCCGAACTGGAACAAGCACACCAAGACATAAGCCGACTCGAAACGGAACTGCGCTCCCGCGAAGCCGAGCTGGCCACGGCGACCGAATATCAGCAGCGGGCCCGCACGGAATTGGCTGCCAGCGTCGAACAGCTCCATGACGCACAGGCCCAGTTGGCCGCCGCCCGCGAGCATCAAGAAACGCTCCGCCGCAAGCTCGAGGAACAAGCGGAGTCCGTCGCCGACACGCAACAGCGTTTCGCCGAACAGCGTCGCCGGATTGCTCGCAAATTTCGCGCCCGACACGCCGCGGGCCAGGAAGAGCGCGAAAAGCACGAAGCGGAGGCACAACGACTTCGCGAAGTGGCCGACCAGGCGACGGCCGACGGGCAGCGGCTAGAGTCCGAAGTTGCCGAAGCCAGCACCGCGCGCGACGTTGCGATCGAAGAGCTTCAAAGCGTGCGACAAGACCACGAGGCGACGCGTCGCGAGCGTGACGAGCTGCAGAGTGCCTGCGAAACGGCATGCAAGCAGCGCGACGAGCTACGGAGTGAGTACGAAAAAGCGTGTGAGCAGCGCGACGAGCTGCAGAGTGAGTACCAAAAAGCGTGTGAGCAGCGCGACGAGCTGCAGCACGCACACGAAAGGACAAGCCGCGAGCACGACGAGTTGAAAACGGCTCACGATGCGACGCTCGCGGAACTTGCCGCCGCCAGCGGGCAAATCGACGAGTTACAACCGTCCGCCGATGCGCTGCAACAGGCTCGTGCCGAGATCGGCCAGCTAACCGAACAGCTTGAGTCATCCACCGCCGAAGCAACCGAGGCGAATCAGCGCGCGCAGGATGCGGCGTCCGAACTCGCCGAGACGACCCAACAGCGGGCGCAGCTAGAAAAGCGGCTATCCGCCGCCGACGCACAACTGGCGGACCTTCAGGCGCAATTGGCCGACGTTAAGGGTCAGCTTGCTACCGTCGAGTCCGAGAGTGCTGCCACCCTGGCGAAGCTGGCTGCCGCCGAGAAACGCGCTGGCGCCGCCGCCGAATCGGCCACCGAGCTGGAACAGGAACGTGTGGAGAAAGGAAAGCTCGAACAGGAACTGCGCGTGCGCGAAGCCCTGCTCGCCGAAGCCCAGACGCAGCAGGAGGCTGCCCGCGTTGCACTGGCATCGACGGCCGAGCAACTCCACGACGCGCAGGCTCAGTTGTCCGCGGCACGCACGCGACAGGAGGAACTTCGACAGGAAGTCGAGACCGCGCGGGCCTCTGCCGAAACTGTCTCAGGCGACGCAAGGGACCACGACGCCGAGGTCGCCCGGTTGCACGAATCTCTGTCCGCCGCCCGAGCGGAGAACGAGCGGCTGGCGGAGCAATTGCGCGAACGCCCGTCGGAAGTGGGCGGCGGTTCAGACGAACTGGATGCGTTGCGCGAACAATGCGATGAGCTTCGCCGGGAGCTCTCGGATGCCGAACAGCGGCTGGCCGACGCGCGCGACGGCGACTCCGATTCCGAGGAGCAGGACGATCTGCGCCGCCGCTGCGAAATGGCCATCGAGGAATTGCGCGACGTCAAGCGTGCCAATGCGGAGTTGCAATCGAAACTGGCCAATGCCGCGTCTAGCACCGTGACAACAACCCCTGGCGGCCTCGATTGGGAGTCGCAGAAACAGCGGCTATTGGCATCGTTGGAAGCGGACGACTTCGACGAAGGCGACGAAGATGCAGTGGCCGAGCGGCAGTCGCTCGCGGGAACCATTGAAATTACCGATCAGATCGTGGCGCAGAAAGACGCGGAAATCGAAGAGCTCAAATCGCGATTAGGCTCCCTGTCGACCGGCGGCGGCACAGACCCCGAAGCGATTGCCGAGCTCTTGGATCACGACGAGATCATTCGCCAAGAACGCGAAAAACTGCAACAAGCTCAAGCCGAATGGCACGAGAAGATCGGCAAGGCAGAGATCGATATTTCCCTGGAACGCGCCAAGATCGCCCGCGAGCGGATGGAGCTAGAAGAAAAGTCGCGGGCCTACCAGTCCGATCCTTCGAACGCAGCCGGCGAGGAATCCAACAACGGCCCCGCACAAAAACCGGCCCGCGGCCGCTGGCTGACTCGACTCGGGCTGAAGGACCTGAACGACACGTAGTGGCGGCGATCGTGTTGCGTTTCGCATGGCAACGGGGTCTCTCGTCACCCGGCCGGCGGCAAACGCGCCGTCTAGCCTGACAAGCCCACGATTCGTTCCTAACCCCGCCGGCGACTACTGGCCCGTGCCCAAGCTCGACGTCCGCGACAGAACTTCCTCTGCCGCGGAAACGCCCTTTGGGTCCGCCGCCCGAAGCTCCGCCAATGCCGCGACGGCACGCTCATCTTGACAAGCCAACAGATACCCGACGACCGCGCGTCGCGTGCGCGTGTCGCTGGTTTCCTGGCCGTAGACGTCAACGACCCGATCCAGAAACGTCCACGCGCCGCTTCGAGCCAAGTCGGTGATGGCGGCTTCGGCGAATTCCGGGCGCGTCAACAGGTGCGCTACGGCGGCGTCGAGCCGCTCGCGCGGGATCGAACGACCGTATTCTTGATAGAAACGCAGTGCCGTCAGTGCGTGGCGCACGTCGCCATCGGCCGAATGCGGATTGGCCAGATAGCGAGACTCGATCAGCTCCAGGCCCGGCTCGCCGGCCAGCAGCAGGTAGCCGCCCAGGATTCCATCGAAGCCGGCGCGAAAGTCGTTTGCCGGCGACTCGATCAGCCGGCGCAAGAACCGCTCGGTTTCGGCTTGCTGCTGCTGCGGTGCCGCCAGCGCCACGGCCAGCCCATAGAAGCCCTTACGCGACTCGGGCACCCGCGTGTCGACCAACCAGTTTTTCATTTTTTGAAACGGCAATGCGCCAGAGGCGTCCGCCACGGCCGAAAACGGCGCGTGTCCGAACTCGAGATATGCGTCTTCTGCGACCAGTGCACTTGGCTGCTCCAGGTAGCGCGCGAAATACTCGAGTCGTTCGCGCGGCGGTCGTTCGAGCGACGGACTGCGGGCGAAATAGGCATAGCTCGCCTCGTCGACTCGAACCGCGTGCCACTCGATGTGGCCGGCGTCCGCATCGTCTGCCGCGCGGCCAAACAGCAGGACGAGATCGCCCGGACGAACCGACAAGTCGAGTTGCGCGGATATCGACTGGGACTTGTTGAGCGATTGGTTGCCCTTGCGCATGTCGTGGATGCGCACCCGGCAAGTACGATCGTCGGGCGAAACCGACTCGACCTCTCCCAAGGCAACTACTTCGGCCTGTTCCGCTCGCTGCGACAGGGTCGGCGCAAGCGCCGTGCAAAACGGACAGGCCGCCGCCGGCACAGTGGAAAGCAACAGCCCAAGCACGGCCAACAAAGCGACCAGCAATGAGCCGCGGCTACTTAACTTGCTTGCCATCGAGGTGATAGATGGCCAGATGATTGCCATTGGTAGGATCTTTGACCTCGCGGATCGAAAACGTGCCTTCCACGCTCACCGGACGCACCGTGAACGTGGCTTCCGCCGGCGGGATCATCTCCACCAGGATGCAATCGTGCAGCATCGCACCGGGCCCAAAACAGCACTCCATGTTGTCGCGCACCAATACGAACTGCTTGATCCCGGTTTGCTGAAAACTTGGCAAGATATACCCACGAATGCGGATTGCCTTGCCGTCCAGTTGCTTGACTTTGTCAGTCAGCAACGATGTGTCGAACTTGTCATCCTTCTCCATCTCGAGCTTCACGTCGTCGAACGTGACTTCCTTGACCGGGCCCGATCGCTCCGCCGCGAACAACGCCGGCCCTGCACCCCATGCCAGGGCGACAAGCAAAAGCGCGATGGTTCGGATCGTCGACATCATTGCAGATGATCGGCCTTCAAGTGGTAGTACACTCCGCCCGTCGCGCCGTCGATCGTCGAGGGCTTCACTTCGACGTGAAAGGTTCCGCCCAGCTTGTGCAACCGCGTCGAGTAGTCGAGTTTCAGTGGACGGTCGAGCTTCACTTGAATTCGATCGGTGATCTTGGGATCGCCGCCGAAGCAGCAATCGCCCCGATCGCGAACTAGAAGAAACTCGCGAATCCCATGAGTCTGTCGGCCGGGATAGACATAACCCTTAATAAAAATCTTCTTCCCTTCCAAGGCCGTTGCCGCTGGCGGCACGAGCTGCCCGACTTCGCGCGGGTCGGGTTGCAGTTCGGCGTACGAAACCCGCGAGTAACCATCGGGCACTTCCGTTGCATAAACGTACGTCAGCCACGCCGGACCGCAAATCAAGAACACGATTGAAAGAATCAAGCCCCAGCGTGCCAGGCCGGCGCCACTCAATTCGTCGCTGTTGCGGCGGACTTTGACCAACGCGATTGTCGAAAGCACGACGCCAAACACCGGGATCGCGACCAATGTCCAGTCGAGAATCGCCAAGGCGGACAGCAGGCCCACGATCAGGCTGGCCACCGCGGCCGTGCTCAGCGCGCGGTAGTGCTCGTAACCGAATTCGGTGGTGGGTCGAGATTCCGTGTCGATACTCATCGTGTTTGCAACCGTCACGAAGTAGCGTGGCTTCCGCCGCGTAGGATGGCCCAAAACGCACCGACCAACAGCAGAGCCGCGATGGCCAGTCCGGCGAACACGCCAACAGCCGGAACGGAGGCAACCGGCGCGGCGGCGTCCTTGGCAAACGATTGCCCGCCGGCAGCAGCCGTAGCCCGCTCAGTGTTGTCGCTCGAGTCGTCGTCGGCCTCGGGCGGATTTGCGCTGTTGTTCGCGCCGCTCACCGCGGCGGCCGTCTTGTCAGTCGCTGGCTCGTCGGTAGTCGTCTCGCCGGTGGTCGACGCTTGATCCGCATCCGGTTTCGTGTCGGCCTTTTCGGTATTGCCGTCGGCCGCCGCGGCGTCTTCGGTCGCGGCATCATCGCTCGCGGACGTATCATCGGCCTCCTTCGGATCGTCGTCGCTGGCTGTTGCGTCCTTGGCCGGTGTTGCGGCCGAGCCGGCGGTTCCGGTGAACGGGAAGAACGAATTGGCCAGCTTCACGGTTTCCGGATCGATCTTGGCCAGCTCGTCGAGCCGCTCTTTGGCCGCCGGCAAGGGACAGGCTCGCAGATAGTTGATGACCGGTACACGTACCCAGCTCGATTCGTCGTCCGCCGTCTTGAACAATTCGACCAGCCGATCCATCACGGACCAGTCCTCCCAGCGCGCCAGGTCGGGAATGACCAAGTCGGCCAATTGCGGCCGATCCAACATCAGGCGAATGCCTTCCAACAATCGCTCGCGGGGAATGATCTTCTCTTCCGTTCCATGAAACCGCAGCGCCATGATCGTGGCATACGTGTCGGTATACTCGGCATCCGGATCCTTCAGGAACAACTCTTCGACCAGCGGCATCCCGTCCGGGCCCTTCAGCGTCAGATACGCCGCGACCAAGGCGTCCAGTGCGCCGCGCGTCTGGCGATCTTTCGACTTGATCAATTCGGCCAGCATCGGCACGTCTTCTTCGGTGCCGCAAACACCTAGCATCGTCAGGTACAACCGGCGACGGCTGACCGGAATCTTCGGGCTCTTGATCCACTCGACCAATTGATCGTGCTTCATTCGATCCTTCAGCGCGACCACGCCTTCGTACGGCGTCTTGGCAAACTCGTCGTATGCATCGCGGGCAAGCATTTCATCATCGTCTTCCAAGAAATCCTGAAAGAATGCCAACCGCTCGGCGGCGTCGTCCTTGGGCAACGAGATCGCCTGCTCGACGTATTTTTCGCCCCGGTCGGTCACGGCGATCGGCGTGCTCCAATTGACCATCGGCGGGTCGATGCCCATGATCAGAAACTTCGAGCCGACCTCTCCATCGCCGAAATAGACGGTTTCGATCTCGCGCTGGTCACCCAGCGCATCGCCCCCCTTGAGAACCTTGGTCACTTCGAATTTGGCTTTGGGCACTTCTTGCGCGTTGGCCGCGGCGGCGTCGGTTTCGGCCCGCGGAGGCAGGTAGACCAGCTTGGCGATCACTGCGACCTGCGAGTTGTCGATCTCTTCGCTGAACGTCAGCGACACCGCGGCGCAGAACGGACAGGCTACAGCCGTGGCCGACCATGCGACGCTCACGGCCATCAGGACCAACACCGCCAACGACCGAACGAGAAACGTCTTCGACGCGGTACTCATGAGTGTGATCCTTCTAATCAAAGGGGTCGGCCAGCGGCTCTGGGGGAGTCGTGGCCATGCGAATCGAACAATCCGTCGGCCGCGCGATTGTCTCAGTCCGCTGCGACATTCAAGTATGCAACAAAACCAGAGCGCCTTGCTGGCGCAATTAGCCGGCCAGGAGCCGGGGCAGTGGAGTCATGGGGTCGTGCTGAGCGCCTTCGCCACGTCCGTGCGATAGGCGGCCATTGCCGGCAAGTAGCCGACGATGGTCGCCAATACGATCAGCCCGGGTATTATAACCAATTCGTATCCGACAAACTGAGCGGCGCCGATCGAAACGCCCGTTTGGTCGGCGATCCAGGGGCTGACGAGCCCAACCAGCCCGTGACCCACCGCCCAACCGGCCAGTCCTCCGGCCAGGCTCAACAAGATCGACTCGGCCAGCACGATCAGCATCACGGTCCGCCGGCCGGCGCCCAACGCGCGCATCACCGCGATCTCGTGCCGCCGTTCGCTCATCGAGTTGTAGATGCTCACCAGGATGCCGATGCCGGCCACGATCACGATCAACACGGTCAGGCTCAACAATACGATCCGCAACGGGTCGACAAATGTCGTGAACAGCGTGCTCATCTCACGAATCGGTTGCGCGGCTTGAGCGACCGGTCCTTCATTGACTTGCTTCATCAGGCCGGGTGCCAACAACTCGGGCGGGGCGCCCCCGATGCTGGCGGTTAGTACGAGCACGGCCGTCACTTCTCGTTGCTCAATCGGCACCGGTTCGTGGGCATGGTCGTGTCCGTGTGCGTGCTCGTGACCATGTTCGTCGCCGTGCTCGTGACCGTGTCCGTGACCATGCTCGTGACCATGTTCGTCGCCATGCTCGTGGCCATGTTCGTCCGCATGTTCGTGCTCTTCACCATGTGCGTGCTCGTGCTGGTGAGCATGCTCGTGCTCGCCCGCTTTGTCATGTTCATGGTCGCCGGCATGCCCTTCGCCTTCGCCCGCGTGATCATGATCGGCGTGCTTATCTTCTTCGCCATGCTCGCCGTCAGAGTGATGGTCCTCGTCTTCGCCGTCAGACTCTGCCTTCTCCGCTGGCTCGCTGGCGCCCTGCTCCGCGTCCGTGTCTGCCGTCGCGGTCTTTTCGGGCTCATCGGGGGCCACGGCGTCCTTCTCGGCGTGCTCGGATTCGTCATCATCCCCAGGCCCGTCGTCCGACGCGCCTTCCACGTCGGGCTCGTCCTTAAGTTCGCCTTCGTGATCGTGGTCGCCACCGGCATGCTTGTGTTCGTCGGCGTGCTCGTCGTGATGCTCGTGGCCGGCATGCTCGCCCTCAGGCCCGTGATCCGTGTGCCCGTGGTCCGCATGCTCGTCGTGCTCGTGATCGTCGTGCGGAGCCGGCGCGTCAGTTGGGGGGACCTCGTCCTCCGATTTGTGCTCGGGGATCAGGTAGAACCCTTCCATGTTGATGAACAACCCACGGTCGTTCGGCGTGCCGGTCGGTTCGAGCACGCCCATGACAGTGAACTGCTCTTCGTGGACGTGAGCTTCCGGCCCGCCACTGTGCGACGGCTGAAACGTGTCGCCAGTGGCGAGCCCCGTGTCGCGTGCCACGGTGGCCCCGATGACCGCTCCGAACGTTTCCTCGGCCTTGAAGTTTCTGCCCGAGGCAAACTTGTACTGCTTGCCGCCGTAGTCCAGTTTGTCGAAGAATTCGGGCGTGGTGCCGATCACGCGAAACTCTTCGTACGTGTCACCCAGGCAAAGCGGAACCGCCGTCTGCACCGTCGGCGCGAATCGACCATCGATGAATTCCTGGTAGTAGGTGTACGGAATGTTTTCGATCGGCCGAGCCAGATAGTAGACGGAATTTAGTACCAGGTCGAGCCGGCCACCCTTCGCGCCGACCACCAGGTTGTAGCCCAGGCCTTCGTTGTTCAGAAACGATTGATTAATCGCGCCGTGAATCACAAGCACGGCCACCACCAGCATCACGCCCAGGGCCATAGAAATGCCCGTCAGGCTCGAGGCCAGGCCGCGCTGCTGAATGCTGCGCCACGCAATCTTCCAAAGGCTCATGCCACCGCCACCGCTTGATTAAAGTCTTCCAGTCGTTCGACACGGTCGAACTGTTCGGCCACCTCGGGCGTGTGGGTCACCATCAACAGGGCCACTTCCTCTTCGCGGCACGTTTGCCGAATCAGATCGACGATTTGTTGCTGATGGGCCGAATCGACGTTGGCCGTCGGTTCGTCGGCCAGCAGGAGCTTCGGCCGGTTGGCCAGGGCCCGCGCCACGGCCACACGCTGCTGTTCACCGACCGACAACATCCCCGGCCGATGCGACATCCGGTGCTGTAGCCCGACGCGTTCGAGCAAGTCGCGCGCCCGGCTAGCATCAGTCCCCTTGCCGGCGAACGACATTCCCAGCAGGACATTCTCGAGCGCGGAAAAGCCGGGCAGCAGGTTGAACGTTTGAAATACGTAGCCGATCTTGTCGGCGCGAAACCGATCGCGGCCGGCCTCGCTCAGTTGTGTGATGTCGCAACCGTCGATCCGCACGGAGCCGGTATCGGGTCGGCTGATGCCGGCGATTACGTGCAACAGCGTCGTCTTGCCACAGCCGCTACGGCCCATCAGCACGACCTGATCGCCTTCGGCCAGCTCGAACGCCTTGATGTTCAGGATCGGCAGCTTGCTGCCGTCGGGCTCGCGAAACGACTTACGAAGCTCGCTGATCTGCAACATGGCGTGTCGGAGGGGGCGTGGGGGGACGGAGGAAAACCCAGCGGGCGTGCGACGCAGAATGGCCGGCCGATGGCCGGCGACGTTCTCCGGAATCCCTTACATCGTATATGGTTATCGCGGCGGAACAAGGGCAAATTGCCGCCCCGGCACCGCTCGCACGGCGCGCAGCACGATCTGGGTTTTGATACGCAACGAAGCACCCGGAAGTTCGCCCGCCCATGTCTGGCAGGTTCTATTGGGCGATCTCGGCGTCGGCTTCGATTTCGATCATCATCGCCGGGTCGATCAAGCGGCTGACTTCGACCATGGACGTCGCAGGCCGAATGTTCTTGAACGCCTCGCCGTGCGCGCGGCCGTAGGCTTCCCACTGCGAAATGTCGGTCACGTACATTCGTGTGCGCACGACGTCGTCCAGCGTTGCTCCAGCTTGCGCCAGGGCGCGCTCTACGTTGACGATCGCCTGCACGGTTTGCGCGTAGGGATCGCCCACACCGACGAGCGCGCCGTCGGCGTCGATCGGAGTCGTACCCGAAACGAACACCCGACTTCCCACGCGTACCGCGCGCGAATAGCCCACGATCGGTTCCCACTTCGTTCCCGAGGTGAAGCACTGTCGGTGAGTCATCGTTAGTTCCTCTGCGTCCAGCGTTGCGTCGATCGAATGTCAGTGGATCGCGCGGCCCAACATTTCGACCAACAGCCGCAGAAAGCCGAGCACGTCACGCGCTCTCATCCACGGCGGATCGCACGATTGATATCGCGTTGCATGGTTCGTTTCTTGAGCACTTCGCGCTTGTCGTACAGCTTGCGGCCTTTGCAAATGCCGAGCAAAACCTTTGCGCGTCCTTCCTTGAAATACATCTTCAATGGCACCAGCGTCAGCCCCTGTTCATAAGCCTTGTTGGCGAACTTACGGATTTCGCGCCGGTGCATCAGGAGCTTGCGGGGCCGCTTCGGATCGTGATTGAACTGGTTTGCTTCGACGTATTCGCCGATGTCGGACTTCATCAGCCAGACCTCGCCCTGTTTGATTCGTCCGTAGGCTTCGTCGAGCGAAACGGTCCCCTTGCGCAGGCTCTTCACCTCACTGCCAACCAGGACGATGCCGCACTCCAACGTATCGAGCACGTCGTACTGCCGGCGAGCCTTGCGATTCTCGGCGATCGGACGGTCGTTCTTGTTAGCCGATTCGGCCGTGTTCGTTTTCTTCTTTTTCGATCGTGCCATCAACAAACCGGAAACGGCCCGTGCCGGACTCGCGTTGCAGGGCGAACACGCCGGCAGTCACCACCTTATGCGTTTCAACGAAAAGCGATATCCTATAGGTATATACCTTTGCACTGCCACGGGCCAAGCGGTGCCGTGCCGCATCGCTTTGAGATTCCGACCGGTGAACGCCCCAACGAAAACCGCCGAGCCAGCACTCGCCGCGCCGCGACCCTCGGCCAATGGCCTGTCGTTGCCGGTGATTTCTCGGCCGTCGTCCGCGCTGGCGGACGATCAACCTGCCGAGGCAAACGATCGTTTGCCGCGCTGGTTGAAGAAGCGGCTTCCGCTGGGCAACGGCAATCACTTCACAGCCCGGCTGATTGACGAGCTGCATCTGGAGACGGTCTGCGAAAGCGCAAAGTGCCCCAACCGAATGGAGTGTTGGAGCGAGCGCACCGCGACGTTCATGATTCTGGGCAATGTTTGTACGCGGCCTTGTGGCTTCTGCTCGGTGCCGAAAGGCAAGACCGAGGCGCTGCAAGCCGACGAACCGCTGCGCGTGGCCGAAGCGGCGGTCCGGCTCGGCCTGAAGCACGTCGTCATCACGTCAGTCACGCGCGACGATTTGCCCGATGGCGGGGCCGAGCATTTTCATCGTTGTGTCACAGCGGTTCGGCAGCGAACCGGCGCAACCATCGAAGTGCTCACGCCCGATTTCCTCGGCAAGCCGGGCGCGCTGGAGCGCGTGATCGAGTCGTCGCCCGAGGTCTTCAACCACAATACGGAAACCGTGCCGCGGCTGTACCAATCCGTGCGAGGCCGAAAGAGCGACTATCGCTGGACGCTCGAGTTGCTCGGCCGTGCCAAGCGACTGGCGCCCGAAATGCGTACTAAGAGCGGCCTGATGCTTGGGCTCGGCGAGACGCATACCGAACTATTCGATACGCTGGCCGATCTGCTCGACGTCGGATGCGACTTTCTCACACTCGGCCAGTACCTGCGCCCCACGCCGGAGCATCTGCCCGTGGTGCGATATCTTCCGCCTGAGGAGTTCGACCGCTTGGGGCGTGCGGCCCGTGCGATGGGCTTTGCCAACGTCGCCAGCGGCCCATTCGTGCGTTCCAGCTACCACGCCCGCGAGATGGTCGAGTTGGCGTGAGTGCCGCGCGACTGGGATTCTGGTGGCCATACTGGCGCGGCTGGCATTGCCCGGCCGAATCGTCGACAATCGATCGGCGGCACGATCTATTACGAACTTGTTTGATGGGTGAATCTATGGCGCGCATGCACTGGCTGACGGTGTTGGTCCTGGTTTGCGTGGTTGGTTGCCAGAAAGCGGCGGACCGGGCGTCAGTCGACACCGAAGGCCAACCGTCTACCGCGACAAAAGGTGCTTCCTCCGAGCCAGGTAGTTCGGCCGACTCCGACTCTTCCGGCGACATCTCGACCGCCGCAGCCGGCACCGGCGAGGAGTCGAGCACGGAAAGTCAAGCGGCCGACGACTTTTGGCAAGGGCTCGAGCGGCATGAAATCCAACTCGACCAGAAGCTCTTGGTCGTCCGCGGCCCGAAGGGCGTGATCGGTTGTCCCTACCTGAATGTCGCGTCGTTTGAAAAGTTCGACGAAGCCTGCGCGATCATCCCCGCCGTAGATACCGACGGGATGCTCGAATCCGAAGTGGTCGCCGTCACACCCAAAGCCGAGGCGCTGGGCATCAAAGTCGGCATGCCCGGACGCGAAGCGCTCGACAAGATTCGCTAGCACAGCGTTGCGCACCGAGTATCGAAGTCGCAGCCAACAAGGCGCGCGCGTCCGTTGTGTCGAAGTGCACTGAGGGGCCACGCGAAGGACCAATTGCTCCGGCAGACCGCAGTCTATTCCTTGATCAGGTCCTTGGCGGTCTTGCCGCTGGGGATCATCGGCAACACGTGCTCTTGATACGGCACTTCGACGTCGAGCACGAACGTGCCGTCGTACGCCAGCATCTCTTCGAGCGCGTCGCCCAACTCGTCCTTGTCGCGCACGTAGCGCGCTCCGGCGCCAAAACCCTTGGCAATCGTGACGAAGTCGGGATAACGGGCAGCCGGCCGGTCCGCCGTGCCGCGGCCGATCGCCTCCGGGTTGTCGATCGGACCGAGATACGTATGGGCCCGATTGCCCTCGTGAAACCGGTCTTCCCACTGGACGACCATGCCCAGGTGCTGGTTGTTAAGCAGCAACACCTTGACCGGGATTTTTTCACATGCGCAGGTGGCTAACTCCTGCACGTTCATCAGAAAGCTGCCGTCGCCATCGATGTCGATCACCAACTTGTCCGGATGTGCGACTTTCGCCCCAATTGCCGCGGGAAGGCCGAATCCCATCGTGCCCAGCCCGGAACTCGAGCACCACGTTTGCGGCTCGCGCAGTTTGTAGTGCTGCGCGGCCCACATCTGATGCTGGCCGACGCCCACGGTGATGATCGTGTCTCGGTCCTTGGTCAATTCCCACAGTTGATGGATCGCATACTGCGGCGTGATCGAGTGATCGTTGGTGCCGAACTTGAACGGATCGCTCTTCTTCCAGGCGGCGATCTGTGCGTGCCACGCACTGAGATCCTCCGGCGGCTCGACCACTTTGTTCAGCTCGCCCAAGGCGAACTTGATATCGCTCACGATCGGGATGTGGGCTTCCTTGTTCTTGTTGATCTCCGACGGATCGATGTCGATGTGCACGATCTTGCCGTGCTTGGCAAACTCCGACACTTTGCCCGTCACACGATCGTCGAAACGCACGCCGAATGCCAGCAACAGGTCGGCCTGGTCGACTGCGTAGTTGGCGTACACGCTGCCGTGCATTCCGAGCATGTCGAGTGAAAGCGGCGCCCCGCCCGGATACGCCCCCAAACCCATCAACGTGGTCGTGACGGGAATCTGTGTCTTGTCGGCCAGTTCGCGCAGTTCGGCGCTGGCCCCGCCCAGGATGACGCCTCCGCCGGCGTATATGACCGGGCGTTTGGCGCGCTTGATGGCTGCCGCCGCTTGCGCGATTTGTTCGGGCCGCGCGACACGGTCTTCGATCAGGTAGCCGGGCAGGTTCATCGGCGCCTTGTAGTCGGGCACGATCTGTGCCTGCTGCACGTTTTTCGGCACGTCGATCAGCACCGGACCCGGGCGGCCCGTGGTCGCGACATGAAACGCCTCGCGCACGATTCGGGCCACGTCAGCCACGTCGGTGATCAGGTAGTGGTGTTTTGTGATTCCGCGACAGACTTCCACGATCGGCGTTTCCTGAAAGGCGTCGCTGCCGATCACGGCCGTGTTGACCTGGCCGGTGATGGCGATCAGCGGAATGCTGTCCAACTTGGCGTCGGCAATGCAAGTGACCAGGTTCGTGGCACCCGGTCCGCTGGTGGCCATGCAAACGCCCGGCTTGCGTGTCGTGCGGGAATAGCCCTGCGCGGCGAACCCGCCGCCCTGTTCGTGCCGCGGCAGGATCGTGCGAATGCGATCCTTATAGGCTGTCAGCGACTGGTGCAGGGGCATGCTAGCCCCGCCGGGATACGCAAAAACGACTTCGACGCCGTGATTCACCAGGCTTTCCACCAAGATGTCGGCGCCGGATTGCATCTTTTGAACTGAGCTTTTCGTCGTTTTCGTCGCCACGATCGATGTTTCCTTGTGCGGCAAGAACAGTGTTTGCGGCTCGCCACCGAGCGCCTCGGTGCCGCCAGGCTTCCGAGCACGGTCGGGACGGACGTGTGGCCGCCGAAAGCCGTTGTGTGTAAACATATAAGCATACCTCGCAGTCAGGACACCGACAAATGACTGCTGGGACAAACCGGGCCGAAACCGCGGCATGAAGCGCCCTGCCGTGCTTCATGCGACACCCACGGGCCGCCGGTGGTTCGCACGACACCTCGATCTGCTGGATCGCAAAGCCATCATGAGTACGGAATCTCGCCCACCGGACGACGAGTTCTCGAAACAGTACTCCGAGGAGAAGTTTTGGGAGAAGCTGGTCCGCTACGCAAAGACGGCCGGTTCGGAAGTCGTCGAGCGAGCGCTACAGCTCTTCTACGCCGCACAAGAGCCGGGCACGCCGGCCTGGGCCAAGGGTGTGATCATCGGTGCGCTGGGCTACTTCGTGACGCCGCTGGACGCGATTCCCGATCTAACGCCCGCTGCCGGCTTTTCCGACGACCTGGGCGTGCTGGCATTGGCCGTCGCCGTCGTCGTCGCGTACATCACACCCGAGGTGCGGCAGAAGGCCCGTGCCAAGATGGACGACTGGTTCGGTTCCGACAACGAACCCGAGACGCCGGCGAAAGACTAGGGAGTTGGACGGGCGCTGGCCAGCAATTGTACTGACGGGGCGCAACCGGACACCCCGCGGCAGCGCAACGTGAGAACTAGAATACTCCGCGCCTAATTACCCGCGGCGCCGGTCTTGATTTCCGCCGCGTTCTGTTCATCGGGCATCGTGGCGGTGGTGAACCAGCCGATCATCATCTCGTCCCAAGTCTGTTCGCCGAAGCGAACCCACTTGGTCGGATCGGGATTCGTAAGACTCTCTGCCGAGTTGTCGTAGTGCGCTTCGCAGTACAGCACCGAGCCGGCGGGCATGAACTTCGGTTCGGCCAGCAGGTAGTCGATCTGCCAATTGAAATCCCACCGCGGCACGTCAAGCAGTGTCTCGCGCGTACCGTCCGGATAGCGGGCCTCGTAGCGGAACGACTTGCCGCGCATGTGCATGTGGGGCGTCAGCCCAAGTAGCAGCCGGTCATGCTTGAAGCGGTGTTTCGAGGTGACCTTGTGGTCCTTCACACCGGGCGGAATCGCAAATCCAAAATTGATGGCAAAACCGCTGTCGACAACCTGCTTCACTTCACTGGCGTCGCAGAACTTCAGCCCCAGCGTGCTGACGTCTTCTTCCGGCTTGCCATTGGGTGTGTAGTGCATTTGGAACACGATCTTCGAGCCGGCTGGAATCAGCTTGGCCATGCCCGGATCGGTCCGGCGCGGCGGCGAACCGGGCGCATAGGCGGCCAACAGTGACCCGCGCAGCAAGTCCATCTGGCCGTCTGGCGTCTGCAAGAACACCAGAATGTGGTGCACGACCGAGTAATTGCCGGGCCGGGCCTCGCAGGCCACCATCCACATGTCTTCGGTGAAACCGGGATCGACGACGTAGTGCTTGTAGTCGACCACGCCTTCGGGCGGCACCTGGAACGGCTTGTCGGCCATTGCCAGCACAAGGTCGGGTTCGGGGATGTTCCAGCCTTCGAAGAAAACGCGCGGCTCGGGCAAGTCAGCCGGATCGCCTTCCGGGCAACCCGCGTCGACCCATTCTGAGATCAGCGACTTTTCTTCGACGCTCAGCCGGGCGTCATTCTCGAAGTGGCCGAATTTCGGATCGGCGAACCAGGGCGGCATGCGACCTTGATCGACGACCTCGCGAATCGTCTCACCCCAACCCAGCGACTCTTCATAACTGGTCAGCGGGAAAGGCGCGATCTGGCCTTCGCGGTGGCACTCGACGCACCGATCTTGAAAGATCCTCGCGATCTGGTTCGAGTACGTTACGTCGCCCTCGGTCGGCTTGGGCACACGGCCAATGAAGCAACCCACGGCTTCGGCACTCGGGCGACTGACGGTCTTGCCGGCCAATAGCTCGTCAATTGCTACCCTTAGGTCGCTACGTGGGTTGATCGTCTTTTGCACGCCGGGCAAAAACTGTCCGTCGATGCGGCCGTGATACCGGACGACACGTTGCGCGTCGAGCAGGAATACTTCCGGCGTGCGCACCGCGGCAAACTGGTCGGCGACCACGTTATCCGGATCTTTCAAGACGGGAAACGAGATGTTGTGCTCGCGCACGTAATCGGCAATCTCTTCCGGCGAGTCTTGCACGTTCGAGTCGATGCCGACGAAGCGGACGCCGTCGTCAGCGTACTCGGCTGCCATTGCATTCAGCCGAGGAGCGTAGAGTCGCGCGAGCGGGCATTCGGTGCCCAAGAACATGACGACGACCAGACTCGCGTCGCCAAAGTCGGACAGGCCGACTTGCTTGCCGCTCGCGTCCGACAATCTAAAGTCGGCTGCCGGCTTGCCAACGTGCGGATCGACTGCGTCGACTTCATCGCCGCTTGCACGGGCCACCGATAGGGCGCCGCCAACCATCACGAGAAGCAATCCCAGAATGCCGAAACCAGATCGCATGGATCGAACCATGGTCGTTTTCCTTCGTCGTGACTGAAATGTCCGGAAATCGAAATGCCGAGGTGTGCCTCGAGGCGCGCGGTCCATCGCCTCGTCGAGGAAACGCCGCGCTCCATCTCCTAATTGTTGGCGTTGTCCGCCCCCCGGCAAGTATACCGGCCGTATGGAGGCGGCGGTTTCGGTTCGCGCGATGCTTGCATCTCACGGAAACTTGGGCGACATGCGGACGAATCCCGGACCGCCGATCCTCGGTGCGAGGGGATCTTCGTCGGAATTGGCCAACGGGGCAAGGTGAATCGGTCCGCGCTGGCGCATGCCGCAACGCTGGCCCTGCCCCGCTGGGCGGATTACAATCGACGCAAACGGTTGTTCCCCCCCACCTGTTCCCCCGCCCGATGTGGCGCCCGACGCCACTTCGTTCCAATCCCCCCGACCTTGGAGGGCTTCGACATGTCCAAAATCTCCCGCCGCCAGTTCGTCCGAAAATCGGCCGCTGCCAGCACGGCTTTCGGCTTGTTCACGATTGCCGGAACCAAGGCCTCGGGCCGAGTGCTAGGAGCCAACGATACAATTCGCGTCGGCGTGGCTGGCATCAGCGGTCGCGGCCGATCCCACATCGACGCCTTTGCCCACAAGCTGAAGGACGAAAACGTACAGGTCACCTACCTGATCGATCCGGATTCGCGCTTGTACGAGTCGCGCAAGAAACTCGTTTCGCGCGGCGGCAACTCCGATCCCAAGTGCGTGCCCGACATCCGCACGGCGCTGGACGACCAGAACCTGGACGTTGTGACCGTGGCCACTTGTAATCATTGGCATTCGCTGATCACGATTTGGGCCTGTCAGGCGGGCAAGGACGTGTACGTCGAGAAGCCGATCAGCCACAACGTGTTCGAGGGACGCAAGTGCGTCGAAGCCGCCGCCAAGTACGGCCGCGTCGTCCAGCACGGAACCCAGCAACGCAGCAGTCTGGAGCGGGCCAAGGAGATCGCCGCACTGCAATCGGGCAAGTATGGCAAGCTGCTCGTCTCCAAAGGATACTGCTGCAAGCCGCGCTGGAGCATCGGCACTAAGTCGACCGAAACGCCGCCGTCTGAATTGGACTTTAACCTCTGGCTAGGGCCTGCCCCAGATCAGCCGTACCACGACAACCTGGTCCACTACAACTGGCATTGGTTCTGGGACACTGGCAACGGCGACATCGGCAATCAGGGGGTACATGAAATGGACGTCGCACGTTGGGCTATCAAGGGCGCCACGCTGCCCAAGAGCGTTTGGAGCGTGGGCGGACGATTTGGCTACGAAGATCAGGGCGAAACACCCAACACCCAACTGAGCGTCTATGACTACGGCGACGTGCTATTGATCTTCGAAGTGCGCGGGCTGGTGGAAAACAAGACCGGCGTGCCGCGCCGCGTGGGCAACGAGTACTACACGACCGACGGCCTCATCCGCGACTCGAAGTTCTTCCAAGACGGCAAGGGCGAAGGCGAGCCGCTGGCCGACGTCGACGCCCACGTGACGCCGGGCGGAACATTCGGCGCCTTCATTCACGCCGTGCGCTCGCGCAAACCGGAAGATAACAACGCCAGCGCGGAAGTCGCCCACTACTCGGCCGCGCTGTGCCACCTGGGCAACATTTCTTATCGCCTGGGCCAGCCGGCCAAGTACGACAAGGTGAGCGGATCGCTCGGCGGCAATAAGCGGGTTGTGGAGTCGCTCGACAATCTGACCCACAACCTCAAGGCCATCGGCGGCAACCTGCAAGAAACCACTTACATGCTCGGCCCGAAACTCGAGTTCGACGCCCAGTCGGAGCGATTCACGGGACAGGGCGCCGACGCGGCCAATCCGTTGCTGTCGCGGGCGTATCGCAACCCGTTCGTCGTGCCGGAGCAAGTATAGCCACCGGCGCGCGTAGTGGTCGGAGCGACCGTCGTGGGTCGTTGCGGCGCCCGAATGATAATCGTGCCAAGGTTGATTGCCAAAACTACTTTTCAGGATGTGTCGCTATGCGCTTTTGGTTCATACGTCTCCGGCCGCGCGTCGTCGCCGGTTGCCTGCTGATCGTGCTGGCGGGTCGTTCGGCAGCCAATGGCGAAGTGAATTGGCCTCGCTGGGGCGGACCCGACGGCAGCAGTCACACGACCGAGACCGGCTTGCCAGTCACATGGACAGAAGACGACGTGCTGTGGAAGACCTCGCTCGAGGGCTTTGGGCAATCGTCGCCCTGCATCTGGGGCGATCGAATCTTTCTCACCACGGCGCTCGACGAGGGGCGGCAACGCGTGGTGTTTGCCATCGACCGCAGAACCGGCCGCTTGTTGTGGAAACGTACGGCTTGGACGGGCGAGCCCGAATCGAGCCATCGCATGAATGGGCATGCGTCGGCCACCTGCGCTACCAACGGCGAAGTGGTGGTCGCCTTTTTTGGGCGCGGTGGGCTACACGCCTATTCGCTCGACGGAGAACCTCGCTGGTCGCGCGATCTGGGCAGCTTCGATGGTCCGTGGGGCACGGCCGCAAGCCCCATCTTCCACGACAACCTCGTGATTCAGAACTGCGACAGCGAATCTTCCGAGGCCTCGCTCATGGCCGTCGACTATCGCACCGGCGAAACCGTGTGGAACACGCCACGTCAGGTCATTCGCGGTTGGAGCACGCCGATCGTTATTCGGACGGCGGATCGCGAAGAGCTGGTGCTCAACGGCCACTCGCACATTCGCGGCTACGATCCCAAGACGGGCGTCGAACTGTGGAAGTGCGAATCGTTCAGCGGGCGCGGTGAGCCCGTTCCGGCCTATGCCCACGGCAAGCTTTTTGTGGTCAATGGATTGTTCGGTGACATCTATTGCGTCCGTCCCGGTGGAGACGGTGACGTAACTGGATCGCACCGCGTGTGGCACACTCAACGTCGCGCGGGACGCGATCTCCCGTCGCCGCTGGTGATCGACAAGTATCTTTTGGCGTGCAGCATGGCCGGCATTCTGTGTTGCTACGAAACCGACGGCGGCAAGCAGTTGTGGAAGGAGCGCATCGGGCCAAAATTCTGTAGCACGCCACTAGCCGCCGAAGGACGCGCGTATTTCCTGAGCGAAGACGGGCAAACGATTGTCGTCAAGCCGGGCGAATCCATCGAACGGGTGGCCGAAAACAAGTTGCCCTGCGACGACGACGAACTGTTCCGCGCTTCAATTGTGCCCTGCCGCGGGCAGTTGTTCATCCGCTCGAACAAGTATCTGTATTGCATCGGCCGTTCCGCCGAGTCGGGCGACTAGCGTGCCGTTTCGCCTTCCGGACCGATGCCGCTACGGCCGTATCGACCGTCATCCGCATCTGACACGACGAGGGACATCATGCGCCGACTCAATCGCCGCCAATTCACGCGCAATACGGCCGCTGCGTTTGCCGCTCTTGCGACCGAATGCCGCCTTGGCGCATTATCGCGCGTGCTGGCCGACGCGCCACAGGCCGCGGCGCCGCGCTTCGCGGCGTTTACCGAAAGCTTTCAAGCTTGGCCCATCGATGAAGTTTGCGCGAAGTTCAGGGCGATCGGGCTCGACGGTCTAGATCTTACCGTGCGGCCGGGTGGACACATCGAGCCGCGCGACGCGGTCAAGCGACTGCCAAAGGCCGTGACCGCCGCCCGCGATCACGGCGTCAAGATCCTGATGCTGTCGACCGGCATTGTCGAAGCCAACGCGCAGGCCGACGAACTGTTGCACGTCGCCTCGGAACACAAGATCGACCGGATCAAGCTCGGCTACTATCGCTATCAGGGTTTCGGCACGCTCCGCGGTCAGATCGACGCGGTTCGCGACAAGCTGCGCGGCGTGGCCGAGTTGGCAGCGAAACACCCGACGCTGCCCTGCGTTCACGTTCACTCCGGAGACACGATTCCCGGCAGCGGCCCGGTGGCGGCGATGTTGCTCGACGGGTTTGATCCGCAACAACTTGGTGCCTACGTTGATCCGATGCACATGACGGTCGAGGGGGGCAACGACGGCTGGCGACAAGGGCTTGACCTGTTGGCTCCATGGATCGCCATTTCGTCCATCAAGAATTGCAAATGGGTCGCCACAGAGCGCGACGCCGACGGGCAACAGCAATGGGCTTTTCGCAAGTGCCCCGTGGCCGACGGCATCGCCCCACTGCCACGCTACTTCGCCGCGCTTGAGCAACTTGGCTATCACGGGCTCTACACGTTGCACAGCGAATACGCCGATCGCAACAGTTGGAAACAGCTCAATGCCGATGAGTGTCTTGAACAGACGCGGCTCGACCTGGAGTACGTCCGGCGGTTCTTCTGACTATCCGCGCGACCAACCAGCAGAGGAATCGGCGCCTGTTCGCTTCGCGGCTGCTACGCCAGCCAGCGATCCAGCACGCTGCCCGCCACGTCGGTCAGCCGGAAGTCGCGGCCCTGGAATCGGTGCGTCAGCCGCAGATGGTCGATGCCGAACAGGTGCAGCAACGTGGCTTGCATGTCGTTGACGTGGACCGGGTCTTTCACCGGGGCCCAACCGATTTCATCGGTTTCGCCATACACTTGTCCGCCGCGAATACCGCCCCCGGCCAGAAACATGCTAAAGCCAAACGGGTGATGATCTCGCCCGGTGACATCGGGTCGTCCGCCACGGTTTTCTCCGAGCGGCGTGCGTCCGAATTCGCTGCCCCACACAACGAGTGTTTCGTCGAGCAGGCCCCGTTGCTTGAGATCCTTGACTAGCGCGGCGATCGGCTGATCGGCCATCTCGGCGTTATAGGCGAGTTCTTTGTCCAGGTCCGAGTGATGGTCCCACGAGGCATGGATCACGTTGACGAACCGCACACCCCGTTCCACCATCCGCCGTGCGAGCAGGCAGTTGGCGGCAAACGCGCGGAACTGTCCGGGTCCGCCGCTACGCCCGGCTTTCACGTTGGGCTCTTTGCGGTCCAGGCCGTACATGTCGAGCGTCTTCTGCGTTTCACCGGACAGATCGATCAGCTCCGGCGCGGCCGACTGCATGCGGAAGGCGAGCTCGTAGCTGGCAATGCGGCTGGCGATTTCCGGGTCTTGCATTTGTTCGAACCGCTGCCGATTGACTTCGGCCAGCACGTCCAGCCCTTTGCGTTGCAGCCGGTCGGACAGCCCGGCCGGAGTTTGCAAGTTGAGCACCGGCTCGCCAGAGTTTCGAAACAGCACGCCGGCGTGGACCGACGGAAGGAAGCCGCTCTGCCACAATGTGGCTCCGCCGCTGGAACCTCGCCCGGCGGTCAGCACGATGTAGCCGGGTAGGTTGCGTGACTCGCTTCCGAGCCCGTAGGTCAGCCACGAGCCCATCGTTGGCAAGCCGAACGCGGCCCGGCCACATTGCATCAGCAGTTGGCCTGGGTGATGGTTGAACTGTTCCGAGTGCATGCTGCGCACCAGCAGAAGGTCGTCGGCCACCGAGCCGACGTGCGGCAGAAAATCGGAGAGCTCCATGCCGCACTGTCCGTGTTTCTTGAACGTGCGCTTCGTGCCCATCAGCGTGGCCGTGTCTTTTTGCAAGAACGCAAACCGCACGTTCTTAGTCATCGATTCGGGCATCTTCTGCCCGTGCAACTCGTTCAATTTCGGCTTGGGATCGAACAGATCGAGTTGGCTCGGAGCGCCGGCCATGAAGATGAAGATGCACGACTTGGCCTTTGGCGCGAAATGCGGCGCCTTGGGCATCAGCGGATCGGCAGCCACGCTCGACGCGGCATGCGCATGGTGCGACCCGATCAGATCGTCGGACAAGCTGGCCGCCAATGCCGCGGCGCCCAGCCCGCTGGCGGCGCTGGTGAAAAACTGACGACGCGTTTGTCCGACGATTTCATCCGCGGGAAAAGCCATGATCGATCCTCTACTCGCGCGTCAAAAACTCGTCGAGGTTCAGCATAATTCGCGTCGTCGCGATCCACGCGGCCGTTTCGGCAAGCGATCCGCCGGCCGGCGCGTACGCCCCGACCGCCGTCTTTGCATCATCTTCCCGCTCGGCATACCACTGGCGGCTGCTGGCCAGCAGGTCGGCAAACGACGCCACTTCGCTGTCGGTCGGCGGGCGGGCGACACACATGCGGAAGGCCCGCACAAGTCGCTGTCGGTCGTCCAAGTCGTCAAGCTGCAACAGCCGCCGGGCAAATGCCTGGGCCGTTTCGGCATACACTTCGTTGTTGAGCATTGTCAGCGACTGCAGCGGCGTGTTCGAGTTCTGCCGCTCGAGGCACGTCGTGTTCGAGTCCGGGCAGTCGAACGTGGTCAGATTCGGGTGCGGCGCCGTGCGCTTGAAGAACGTGTACATCCCGCGACGGTACCGGTCCTCTCCCTCGCTGTCGTTCCATTTGAAGTTGCCGGCATAGCTTAACTCGGCAATGCCGCTTGGCAGCGGCGGAAAGACGCTCGGCCCGCCCAACTTGGGTGACAGTAGGCCGGCGACCGAAAGTGCCAGGTCGCGCACGACTTCGCCCTCGACACGAAACCGGTTCTGACGGTGCAGTAGCCGATTCGTCGGGTCAACGTCAACAAGGTCCGCTCGCGTGGCCGACGACTGGCGGTACGTCGCCGAGAGCACGATCGCGCGAATCATTTCCTTGCGGCTCCAACCCAGTCGCATCAGTTCCGTGGCCAGCCAGTCGAGAAGTTCTGGGTGCGACGGCGCTTCGCCCCGCGCGCCAAAATCGCCCGGCGTCTTGACAATTCCGTGGCCAAACAGCCGAGCCCAAACATGGTTCACCGTCACCCGCGGCACCAGCGGATTTCGTGGCGAAACGAGCCAACGTGCCAGGTCGAGTCGGTCGGGCTGCTCGCCGCGCGTCTCGATCGGTGGCAGCACGCCGAACGTGCTCGGCTGCACTTCCTCCTTCGGCTGCAGAAAGTCACCCCGATGCAGGATGTGGGTCGTTCTGCGATCATCGACCCGTTCGGATATCACGCGCGACTTCATCTCGGGCCGGGCGCTGGCACGGGCCCGAAGATCGCGGACCTGCTTCGTCCACTCGCGGGCCTGCTTGTCCTGATTGACGTAGTAGTCGACCAGCGTTTTCTTCTGTTCGTCGGTGCGCCCGTCCGTGGCGATCGCCAGCACGTCGCGCACGTCTTGCGGAATGCCCAGCAGCGGATCGTGCCCGGTCACAGCCATCACGCGGAATCGGCCAAGCGTGTGCTGGGATCCATAATCTTGTTCGAGGACGAGTTGCAGATTCGGTTTCTCGGCTGTGGGGACTGGATCTTTTGTCAGCAGCAAGATCCAATGGTCCTTGCCCATCTTCGGCCCAATGGCCCAACCGGTGTTGGACTTGCCGTCCAGCGCGTTGGTCGGCGGGAATCCGTTTTGGGCATAGTCCGACTGCGCGTCGGCTAGTGCGATACGATCCTCATCTTTGAATTCGCTCCCGGCCGCGGCCGAAGCGCGGAATTCGCCCAGCACGAAGTTGCCGTGCGACGTTCGCCCCGGCCCATTACCCCCCAGCGAATCGTGCGTAAGCGCCTCGATCCGCCAACCGGTGATTTCCGGCAGGTCGGTTCGCGCGCGGATCGTGATGGTGTCTTTGTCCGGGTTCGTGCCGGCGGCCAGGTACGAACCGTCGGACAGAGTTTTCAATTCGACGCCCGCTTTCGACTCGACGCCGACCAGTTCGATCGGATGAAACGCGAACGGTTCGGCCGGTCGCGCTTTGAGTTCTTCTTCCCACGAAGGTAGCCGGGCAACCAGTTCGGCCCGCTTCTGTTCGAGCTTTGGCTCAAGGTCCGCCAGTTTCTGCTGGGCATCGGCCTTGTCGCGCGACCACTTGACCAGCGCCTCGCCTTGCAGTGGGACGTCGGTGACCGTTTCGTCGCCGTTGTTGAAGAACGCGAACAGTTGATAGAACTCGCGATGCGAGATTGGGTCGTACTTGTGGGTATGACACTGCGCGCAGCCCACGGTCAGCCCCAGCCAAACACTGCCGGTCGTGGCCACGCGATCAAAGATCGCCTCGACGCGCCATTGCTCCTGATCGGTACCGCCTTCGGTGTTGGTCAGCGTCTGCCGATGGAAGGCCGTTGCCAGCCGGTTATCGGCTGTGGCGTCGGGCAATAGGTCGCCGGCCATCTGTTCGATCGTAAAGCGATCCAGCGGCATGTCCGCGTTGACCGCGTCGATCACCCAATCGCGATACCGCCACGCGTTCGGCCGGGGGTTGTCTTTCTCATAGCCGTCTGAGTCGGCATAGCGGGCCATGTCGAGCCAATGTCGCCCCCAACGCTCGCCGAAGTGGGGCGAGTCCAACAGCCGGTCGACCAGCCGCTCGTATGCGTCGCGCGACGTGTCATTGACAAACGCATCGACTTCTTCCACGGTCGGCGGCAGCCCAATCAGGTCGTACGACAATCGCTTGATCAGTGTGTAGCGATCCGCTTCCGGCGAGGGCGCGATGCCGGCCGCCTCCAACCGCGACAACACGAAGTGATCCAGTCCGGTCCGCGGCCAACTTGCATCGCCGACTTTCGGCAACTCGGGCCGCACAATCGGCTGAAACGCCCAGTGCGACGAACCGGCGCCGTCAACTTCCGGCCACGTTCCGCCGGCGTCGACCCAGGCGGTCAGCTCGGCGATCTGCTCCGCCGATAGGGGCCGATTGTTGCCTTCGGCCGGCGGCATCCGTTCGTCTTCGTCCGCTGTGACGCGGCGAATCAACTCGCTGCCGTCGCTGTCTCCGGCCACAAACAGCGCTCCGGAGTCGCCCCCGGCCAATGCCGCGTCGCGTCGATCGAGTCGCAAGCCCGACTCTTGCACGTCCGGACCGTGGCACGCATAGCAGTGCTCGATGAAGATCGGGGCGATGTCGCGGGCGAAGTCGACGTCGGCCCCATTGGCCGGCGTGTCGCTCGACCAGGCGACCGAAGCGCCCAGCAGCACGACGGCCAGCGCAGCGATCCGAATCGCCGGCACCGCCGCGGTCGGCATCCGCCGCCACGTGTCGCAATTCGCCCGGCAAGATTGCTCGTCGTGCTTGACCATTTCGACCGGCCCACCGTCCAAGTCTGCACGCAAAAACACGCATCAACACCAGCTAATAAGATAGCCACTCGGGCGGTCGCGTTAAAGCACCCGTTCGTGGCGGCACGGCCGCGTTGCGGACCGTATTGCGGCCAACGCGCAAGCAGCCCGGCCCCGTTTTCCGCGACGGTGCACAGCTTCGCGCTACAATGGCCACCAGCCGGCGCAGGCGACCTCAAGCCGCGCCCGCGCTTACGGGCGCCGTTTGTCCGGCGGCTCAACGTCGTGCGGCTGGACGCAGTAGTCCAACAGCGCCATTGGGTCGGTAATCGGCGGCACAAGCTTCGGCTCGCGCGACGTCACCGCCAGGTGTTCAACCAGCAGATCGGTCAGTCGCTTTACCGTGGCGGCGTTGGCCGGATCGTCGACCACGTTGCGCATTTCGCGCCGATCGGCGTACATGTCGTACAGCCGAAACTGATCCGGCACGAGCGGCCTGCCTGTGTCGTACCCGTCATCGCGGCGCCGCTTGCCGCGCTCGTAGACCAGCTTCCAATCGTTGTCGCGAATCATGATCTCGTCGTTTTGTGCATACTCGACAATCACGTGATCGCGGTGTTTGGTGGTCTGCGCGTCGATCAGAGGCACCAGGCTGCGGCCTTGCAGCGGCGGCGTGACCTGATAGCCGCACAACTCGTGAATCGTGGGTGCCAGGTCGACCAGCTCGACAAAGGCCCGCGTCCTTCGTCCAGCGGCGATCCGCTTGGGCCAGCGCATCACCAGCGGCACACGCACCGCTTCCTCGTAGCTACAGTGCTTCTCGAAGCGTCCGTGCTGGCCCAGCATATAGCCGTGATCGCCGAAGTAGATCACCAGCGTATCGTCGGCCAGTCCGGCGTCGTCCAGTGCGTCGAGCACGCGACCCACGCAGGCGTCCATGTACTCGACGCTTGTGTAATACGCCGCGTTGATGCCCTGTTTTTCCTCGCGCGTCAGCTCGCGAAAAATCTCCGGAATCTGGTCGTCGTCCTCTGGGCCCGGCTCCGGCACGTCGAATTCGGCCGGGTCGTACTTGCCACGGTACTCAAGCGGAAATCGATACGGCGCGTGCGGCTGGTAGAAACTCACGAACAGGAAAAACGGTTTCGCACGCGGTGCCTGCAGGAACTGCGCCGCCTGATCGGCGAAATAGACTCCGTCCGACTGCGCCTCGGGCAACTCGATCGGCCGGCACGCGCTGTTGAGCCACACCCGGGCCGGATCCCGAAACGGGCGCCACGGCGGCTGGACCTCGACGCCGCGCGGAATCGGAGGGACCGTTTGACCCCGCAGCCACTGCCGATGCTCGCGGGCGTCGACGCGCAGGTCGAACCCGTGCGCCAGGTTGCTGTTGAAGTGCATCTTGCCGATGGCCGCGGTGTCGAAGCCGGCCAGCTTGTACGTCTCGGCCAGCGTCACCTCGGCGTCGGGCAGCGGCGTGCGCAGCAGCGTCACGCCGATCGAGCGCGGATACCGCCCGGTCAACAGCGACTGCCGCGATGCAGTGCAGACCGGCGCGTTGCAGTACGCGCGCTCGAACCGCAGCCCGCCGGCGGCCAACAGGTCGATGTTCGGCGTGCGCACCAGCTCGTTGCCGTAGGCCCCGGTGACGTACGCCGCGTGATCGTCGGCGCAAAGGATCAAGACGTTCGGCGGGCGGTCCGGCTCGCGCGCCGCGGCCCGATCGACACGACACACGGCCCCCAGCACCGCGACCTCAACGAACAAGATGGCCATGGCCCGCCGCATCAGCCAGACTTGAGGCTTGAGGCTACAGGCTTGAGGACGAAGAAATCCGGAAAATGTTGAACTCAAAGCCCTCAGCCCTCACACCTCATTCCTCACGCCTCAAGCCGCGAGGCTCTAGTGAGACTAGAGGCTTGAGGACGAACAACCACCTCCTGCCTCGCGCCTCACTCCTCAAGCCTTATTCGATAAACCGACGGACCAGCACACCGTCTTCGATGTTGTGGTCCTGGCCCGGCTCGAAGCCGACCGGGATCGTGCGGTCGTAGATGTAGAACGCGCGATGCCGCTCGATGCTGCCCGTGTCGCTGCCCATCTCCTGGCCAAGCTGCCATCCGTCGGGATGCGCCGCGTCGTAGTCGACCACGTTGTTGTTGTCCGGATCCCACGGGGTCACCTCGAAGTACCCTACCGTGATCCAGATCGCGTACACATTCGACCGCGTCGTCAACGAATTACTCAGCCGAATGAAGTTCTGGTAGCGGAAGTACGGGTGCTCGTCGGGGTGCGTGAAGGGGAGAACCGTTGGGTCAATTGCCGCGATGTCGGGTTGGAACAACGGCCGGTCCGCACTCGTCGGGTGCGGCCGCAGGATGGTCGCGTTGACCTCGTTCTCCACCGCCGCACCTTGGATTGGCACCTTGAAAGCCGCCCCGCCGGCCGTGCGGAACGGGTTGGCAAACACCGAAGGCTTAGAGAAATCGGGCGTCGTCACGTTGGAGTTGGCGGGGGGGCCATCCCCGCGGCGGCTGGCGACCAGTTCCTGCCACGTCGGGCTCACCGCCCCGTTGAGCAGCGCGTCCCAGACGGGATTGTTCGCCGCCGCGCTCGCGCCTGGCGGGCCGGCGATCGTGTTGATGTTCACCCGACCCGGATCGCGGTAGTGCGACACGCGATTGAACGGCGGATGATAGTACGAGGCAAGTTCGTCTTCGGTCAGCGCGCTGGTGTTGTTGCTGGGCAGCGGGCCGGTAAACGGCTGGGGCGGCAGAAGCGTTTCGGTGCCGACGAACCGCGACGGCACATCAACGAAGTCGAGAATGCGGTAGAGATAGGGCGCCGCGTTGGCCGTGCCGTTGGCCGACAGGAAGAAGTTGAACAGGTGCGAGAACGGCGCACGGAATGCCAGCTCCGCCGACGCCGCGTCGTACGGATTCGAGCCCGTGTTCGTCGTATGGCGCCGCAGCAGCTCTTCGGCGGACGTGGATGGAACCAGCAGCAGCTCCATTTTGTTGGCATACGGCCGGTTGTTCCACGTGATCCACGAGAACGGCTTGGGCGTCGTCGATGGTTGTGGCAGCCCGGAGTACGGCGCCTGCGCCCCTCCGGCGACCCACGGGGTTCCCATCGACTTGTTCAAATACCCGAGCGAATTGTTGAAGTTGTAGTCGAAGACGGCATTTGGGCCCTTGAGTATCGTGGGAACGTTCGTCGGCTGTTGAGGATGATTACCCCACAGATTCGATGGAGTTCCCGCCGGCGTAGCACCCCGCTCGCGGCTCCCGACGCCGAGGACATCTGGCGGTCCGGTAACGGGGAGGCTGTTCGGTGGGGGATTCGGCCAGTCCGGATCCTGCGGGTCCGGACTGGGTGACGGCGCGAGTTCTTCGCCGTTAAACACGTTTAGATCGATCGCCTGCCAGTCGACCGTAATGTAGGGGTTCAGTACCGCATCGTACGGTTCGAGTGGATTCGCCAGTCGCTGCAACAAAGCTGTCTTGTAGTCTAGGTGCATTCCAGTCGCTAAGACTCCATGCTGCCCTAGCGGTCGGTTGTTGGCCGTATCGAAGGGAATGTCTGCACTGTCCGTTCCTCCATAGTCGGCCGGTGCATACCTATCGATAACTGTTCCCACTGGCGGCAATGGGCCCGGGAGCGACGGCATTGGATAGTAGTTGACCGAGAACACTGGTTCGGAAACGCTGACGCCAACGTCCCTTGTCCATCCGGTTGGCGGAATCGCGCTTCGACATATGATGGGCAGCGGCGTTCCGGGTGTCGAGGCATTCGGCGTTGTGGCATTGTTGGGGGCGTTTGCATTGGCCTGCGTAAACCCGACCGTGGGTCCGGACGGATCCACAATAAACGATTGCGAAGGTGCTGTGCCGCCTGTGGTTAGTCCGACAAATGTCGTTACGCGCGGACCCACGACGGCAAAACCTCCCGGAGCAAGCAATGTTGAAGTCCCGGCGGCGTTGTAGTAGATCCTACCTTGGTCCGGATTACTACCAGTCGGTGCCTGGTCGGAAAACCATACGAAGCGTTCTAGCTGCGCGGCACCATTGGTACCCTGTGTATCGAACACACTTCCGTGTAGAAAATCGGTCGATATCCCACCGGGGACCGGGTCGAAGTGTGTGATATCTGGCTCGGTTGAAACTAGGTTCGAAATAAAATTCCCGGCGTTGCTATTCCTGCTCTCCGTGATTGCGATTTGCCATACGGGGTACGCGCCGTTTGGACCGGCGGGTGCCATCCGCCCAAGATCGAGCAATCCATTGGCATCGTAGAGCTCGCGGGGGAAATTCGGATCCGAAACAGATTTGACGTTCCTCGGGCAGTACAACTCAACAAACAGCGAACCTTCAGGAATCCGTTCCTGGTCCATCTCATCATCTATTGGGTTCGCCATGTTCGTGCCATTGACGTCGTTTTGTCCGATCACGACATCATCCACGAGCCGTTTGTCATGCAGCGCCAGCGTTTCGCTGATCAGCAACTCGGGCCGCTCGCAGCCCCACACAATCCGCCGCTGCGCATTGGTGTCGTCGCCGGTGCCGAGTTGCCAGTCGATGGTCTGGTCGTCGAACGGTCGCACGTCGTACTCGAACGGCGTCATGATCGCGTCCGAATCGCGAAAGTCGACGACGTTGATCGCCCATTGTGCAATCCGTCGCGCGGTCAGCTCGCGACGTCGTGCCGCGTTGTTTGCGTCCGGCGACAGATTGAATTCCAGCTCGGCGAACAGCATCATCATGTTGTACAGATAGCGGGCGTACTGCTGGCGAGCGTAGAGATCGCTCGTCGGCGCCGTGGCGACGGCCAACGTCTGCCCGTCGTTGTTCAGATCCATCTGGGTCGCGTAGCCGAATTGATTCGTCCAGACAGGCGACTCGTCGTACACGCTGGTGTATTCGCCCGGCTCGTCGACGATTTCGTTCGTGTTGTCGTCGATTCCATTGCCGAACGGCCGGTTCAGGTCGAACGGCTTGCCGGAAAGCACGTCGGCCGGCAGCAAGCGGTCGTCCGGGGTCGCCGTCGACTTGCCCACGATCCGCATGTTCGCGTCTTGAACCTGCATCGTCGTCAGCGGACTTCCAACCGGCGCCAGTTGCGTCAGCAAGTGGGCCCGCAGGATGTCGGCGATAGTCAGGCCACGGGTCCTGGGCAAGTCGCCGTTGGATGCGACCTCCCGATTCAGCAAATCCCGCATCGAGCGCGTCGGCAGGACGGCCGGCGTCGGCAGGTCGAAGCTGTCGGTGGTGACCATCCGCGCCAAATCCAGGCTGGTGTCGGCTGTCTCTTCGAGCAGAAACTTCAGCCGGTCGGGCAGCCCCTCCGCGTCGATGTCGTATGGCCGCAACACGCGCTCCAGCTCGCCGGGCGAGAACGGATTGTCTCCGCCCGTGTCCGGCGCGCCCGCCTCGCGCACGCGCCCGCGCGAAAGGTTCAACACGTAGGGATCGTTCCGAAACTGGTTGTCCGCCCACCCCAATTGGTCCGAGGCGACGGTCCCACCCGGCGGCGGCGTACGGTGAAACGACCAGATCGGCTGGCCCGCATAGTCGATCCCCACCACGGCCTGGCCCGATAGATCGGGCGGTGAGCCGTAGTCTGACCGTGGGCCAGTGTAGTAGTTGTATCCAGCCGGCACGGAAAACCGCGTCAGCATCGCCAGCCGGTCGTCCGGTCCGGGCGGATTTTGCTGCTGCGTCATGCGGTCGATGAACGTCCGTCCGGGCAGGGCGCCAGCGACCGGGCCGATCCACTCTCCGTACCGCCCGACGAACACCCGGTTGTTGTTCGTCTCCCAGCCTCTCAAGAAGAGCTCGTAGTTCTTTGGGCTGGTGAACAGTCGGGCCAGATCGACCTCGGCCGGACCAAAGCCCAAGCCCCGGGGCAACGTGACATCGGGTTGCGTGGCGAGTGACGTCCAGACATAGTCGGCGATGTTGGGCGTAGTGCCCCCGGGCTGGATCTGAGTCGGAGGATTGGTGTCGTACCGGTTATCCGACTGGGCGTACGTCCCGTGCGCGTTGACGTTTAGCCGCCCGTCCAGATCCACGCACAGGATGGCGGCCAGCGGCTTGTAGCGTCGCCCGTCGGGCGCGGTGGTCACCGGCAGCCCGACGTCGATCCACACGCTCTCGGCGATGCCGTCGCCGTCGTTGTCGACGTCCCACGGACCGTTCACCGCGTCGAACAGCGGGTTGCTGCCGGTGAAGAAGGGGTGATCGGGCGCCGAGTGCCCCTGGCCAATCGGGCGCAGCATCGCGCGGCGCAACTGGGCGGCCGGCAGGGTCGTCCAATTCGACGTTGCCAGCGTCGCCATGTAGCGAATCAAGTCGGGCCGGTGCAACGAGGGCAGAATCTGGTCCGACGTGATCGGGTTGGCGATTGGGTTGGTCGGATCCTTGATCGGCACGTACGCCAACAGCATGTTCTGCAAGTCGGGCGCGTCGTAGTCTTCGTCCGCGCCGCCCCAGCCGCCAAACTCCGGGTAGCCGCCGGGACCCGGCCGCGGGAAGTAACGGGCGTTGTTCAAATAAGCCTGGAAACTGCCGCTAGCGTCGGGCATGGAAAGCAGCGACGGCGCGGTGTTCGGGTCGGCGGTCGGATCGAATCCAAAGCCCGTGCCGTTGAACGGCCGGCCGTTGATCAGCACGCCGCTGGGCGCGCCGCCAGGCGCTGTCAACTCGGCGAACGACACGCCGTCGAACGCCATGATGCGGATGGTGTACGCACTGGTTCCGTCGTATCCCCAACCGACGATCCGCGTGCTCTTGTCCGCCGCGGCGCCGTTGAGCGCCGTCAGCACGCACCCGTTGTAGAACCCGGCGGTATGTATCTGCGCTGTGGAGATGTTCTGCGCGGAGCGCATGCCCTGGATGACCGCGGTTGCCGGAGTTGGGGGCATCTCGTCGAACCGCAAGTCGATGAATTGGTTTGACGTGCCAACGGCGGTGACGTCGAGGGGCGGAGGGGGGATGCTAGGGTTCGTCGTGCCATAGAGGAGCATCACCCCGTCGTTGCCGTACAGGTCGTTCAGCAGGCTGTGGCTGTGCACGCTGGACGATGGCGACTGGCTTGACGTCGGCGTCGGATTGGTCCCGCCGAGCGGAGGCGTGGGCGTGTCGCGCACGATCTGGGCGAACACTTCGTCAAGCTGCCGGCTGGGGTTGTCGCCCACCAGCTCGACCTTGCCCGCGGCCCGCGACATCCGCCGATACTGGCCCGCGACCAGCACGAACGTGACGGTGATCATCGAGAACAGCACCAGCAGGCTGAGCACGACCAGCAGCAGCACGCCGCGGCGGTCGGCTGCGCGGGGATTCGCGCGGCGCGGATTGGCAAGTCGCGCGGCCCGTGCCGCATTGCTCTGTGCGCGGTGCCAGGATGTGGCGTCGGTGTTTCTGGTCGGTTGCCTCATCGTCTTACCTCTTGCGCTATCCCGGGCGGCTGCCACGCCGGGAGCCTGTCCGAGTTTTGCGGATTCGCAAAACCTGGCGGTCTCCCTGGCACGTCCGCTCGCTCCACGCGGTTTGATTCTCTGCCCCTTGCTCTCACACGATGTTGTTACATGGCGTAGTTACGCTGCGCCGTTACGCGGTGTTGTCCAAACGGTTTCTTGCATTGCTCGGCGTTCGGCCCCCAGCCCCTACTCCCTATCCCCTAACCCCAATCCCCTAGTCCCTATCATCACGGCATCTCCAGCCGCATGTTCTTCTCGTAGACCGCCACGATGTTCTCGAATGCCCAGAGGCGGACATTGCTCGGCGTCAGCACGTTCCAATCGGGCCCGGCCAACGTGACCCGTTGGATCGGCGCCTGCGGCGTGTCGGCCGCCACGACGCGGTACCAGCGGAAGTAGTCGCTATCAATCGTGATCGTTGAATCATAAGGGTCCGGGTGACTGATCCTTCCGGCCAGCATCACCCACTGTCCGGGCTTGATCGGCTCGATCGGAGTGAGCGGCGGGGTGGGCACGACCGGCGGCCAGTTGATGACGAACTCGCCACCGCCGAGGCCCTGACCCGGGATCGATTGCACCGTAGCGACTCGCTCCGCTTTGCCCGGCTGCGTCAGGTCGCGCTTAAAGTACACGGCGACCGACACCGTCACCTTGCCCTGCGTGGCTGGTGCCGCCGGATCCGAAACGATCGTCGCCAGCCAGGAATAATTGCCTTCGCTCAAGCGCTTGATGGGCACATCGGCGGGTAGGACGTCTTCGGCAACCTTCGCCCGCACCGTTCCAACGAGTACGCTGTCTTCCAGCAGAATCGTCTGCGTGTTCGGTTGGTCCGAGTCACGCGAGTTGGCCGTGAACGTCAGATCGTCGGAATTGCGAAACCACAGGTCGGCCAAGGCCGCCGGGTTTGCGACCGTGCCGTCGACAAACCGCACGGTCGGAATGATGCGACTCAGATAAGGCTCCGCCGGAGCGTTGACGCCCGCCGCAAAAGGAAACGTCGCCTTTTCCGGATCGGAGCCGAATGGCGCAAGTAGCCCCAGCGGGTCGATGGCAACGGCCACGTTGTCGGACGGCGCCGGCGAGAACGACGGCGGCGCCAGGGTGTAGAACCGAAATCGTCGCTGCGGTGGCGGCAGCGCCGAATCGAACTGCCAGACCGCGCTGCCATTCGGATTGGCCCAGCTGGCCACGTCCAAGAACCCGCGCACTTTCATGTTGCGAAAAGCGGCCCGGCCCACGGTCGTGGCGTTGTCGATTTGCGTGCCTTGCTGGATCTCGAACTTGCCGGCAGGCAGCATGGCCGCCACGCCCAGCAGCCCGATCAACAGCACGAACATCGAGATCAGCACTTCGACCAGCGTCAGCCCACGACGGGCCCGCGCGCCGCCGCGGGTCCGCGCGACCTTGGCGGTGCAGGTCCGCGCACCATTACCGCCGCAGGTCCGCGCGGCACGAGCGCGCGCGACGTCGGCGCACGCGTCGCAGCTCAGGGCTGGCCCTGACAACTTCTCTGGCAGGCTTTCCGCCGAGCGCGATCCGCGGCACGGCGTCCGCGCCGCATGTACCCGCGTGGATTGAAACGGTCGCATCTTATTGCCCTCCCACGCTCTGGGCCGTGCGGGCAATTGAACGCGCGTTCAACAGGTAGGTCGTTGGGTCGTTGACCGGGCCAAGGTTCCGGGCGTTCTCGGTCACGGTGACCAACCCGGTCTGATAGCCGATCGTGATCCAAAAGTTGTTCAGATACTGGTTCTCCGGCTCGGTCGCCGGCGGATCGGAGTCGTAGATATTCTTGTCCTCGGGCGTTGTCGTACCGGCCTCCAGCGCGACGTCGGGCATCAACTCGCGCCGGCCCAGCAGCAGGTAGATCGGGCCGTTGGGCCGCATCGATCGCAATGTCGTGACGTGGCCCACCGCGCCGTTGGGCGTGAACGTGATGATCGGGTCGAACGGCGCCGGGGGATTCGTCGGCCAGTTGGCGGACCAGTTTGGCGGCCACGGCTGCGGCGGCTTTGCAACCGCGTCCTGGGAGTGGAACGGCTCCGAGTTGCTCAGGCCCATGCCGGAGTACAACAGGTCGATCACGATTCCGTCGGGCAGTTGCACGGGCGTGTCGGACGAGCGAATCGGCTGGCGAAAGACTTGAAACGGAACGCCGGGCGGTGCGCCGTAACCCGCGGGCAGATTCGGCGTCAGCCCGTGCGGGTCGACCAGAAACCAGAACGGTGGCGTGCCGCTGCCGGGAGTCGTGGTGATCGCCTGGCCAGCCCGCGGGTCGATGCCGTTGTACATGCTGACGATATCGGGCAGCGGCTCGGAGACCAGTGTGTAGAGCGGGCCCTTGGCGTCCAGGCGAACCTGATCGCCGTAGCGAAGCGACCCGCGCCATGCCGTGTCGCCGGCCGTGAAAGCGTCGACTACTGGCCAGGAGTGGATGATGATCGTGCCCGATGGGTTGTAACTTCCGCCAAACGTACTGCCCTTCAGATCAAACGTCGTCGAGTTGATCACTTCGATCGTCCATCGGCCGTCCGCCGACGCAGAGATAGGCATTCCCCCGACGCCCGACACTGTCGCCTCGAAGCCCGTCTCGGGCATCAGCGCCGGGTTGAGCGACCCGCTCAGCGTGATCCGAATTTCATTGTTGCCGTTGTTCGAGGCTGATTGGACGTTGCCTTGCAGCGGCAACCGCGGAACGAGCATCCGCGACGCGAGCGTGTCGCCGCCGTACGGAGGCGGCACTTCGACGTACGACAGGCTGCTGGCCCAGGGGTTGCCGTTGAATCGCTGCACCTGCACGCCCACTTCCCGCCCGGTCTGGATCGCCCGCGATCGGGCCCCGGAGATGAACGTGCTGGCCACGCGCGCCGCCTCGCGCATCCGGCGGTTTTGAAGCGCCGGCGTCATCACGGGGATGGCCGCGGCGGTGATCATTAGCAGGATGATCAGCACGACCAACAGCTCAAGCCACGTCACGCCGCCTCGCCGGTCGCTCGCCCGACGGCGCACCGCGCCCGCGCCACGTCGCCCGCCGCGCAGCGCCAGCCGTCCCGGCCGCGGCGCAGCGCCGCCGATCGGCACTTGCCCAGCCGCGTGGCCGGGTGCGTCGTTCCGCGGTCGATCGTGTCGTGCGTCGGTGCTCATGGGGTCTGTCGAACCAGGTCGCAATGGCAACCAGGCCGCCTTAGGTCTCGCTAGTTGGCCGTCAGTTGGTGGTTGTGAATGTTGTCGGTCCAGCCGTAGTTGTGCGGCTCGTTCGGAAATTCCGGATGCAGCAGTAGTTGTTCCTTCGTGCCAATCATCGAGGTGGCTCGGTAAAACGGATACATTCCCTCGTCGGTGTAGTCCAACGGAGGAAATCCGATCCGTGAGTCTTCGACGACACCGTACAAGCCATCTTGTCCCGCCGAGTAGATGAGTGGATGAATCGCGAACGACGGGACCGACGTGTCGGGTACGCCCGGCGGAAAACCCACTCCGGTCGGGTATACCGGGTAGACGCCCATCGGATCGAATCCATATGGTGCAAAGACGGCGAGAGTATCATTGATTGCCGGTCCCCCGCCATTGAATGGCTTGCGCGCAGTTATGGACTGCGGAGTCGAGCAGGTGAGGAACGCATGGGTACCGTTGTGCGAGTATTCGGTGATCCGCGCGACGGAACTTGCATCGCCGGTAAAACGGTCTCGTCGATTCCAGTTCAACCGCGCTAGCGTGCCACCAACGTATGTGCCCGGCTTCGTCGACAAGTCCGGAGCAATTACTTGGAGCGTCACCGTGAATGTTCCTACCCCATCCGCCGCGACGACCGTTCCATAGGAAACCATATTTAGATCCGACACGAATCCGGGAGCCCAGCGCAAGAACTTGATCGGGCGGCCCCAGCCGTCGACGATTTCGGGCATGCCGTCGTTGTCCGTGTCGCCGATGTTCTGCGCTTTGAGCAGATCGCGCCCGTCGGCGTCGTCGGCGACCGACGCAGTCACGATCTGGTAGAGCAACTCGGCGCCTTGGTGCTGGACCGTCGGCACATCGTCCGGAGATTTTCCTGCGGCGGCCGCCGCATTCTTTGCCGCCATGATTCGGCGATAGTACGCATGGTACACGGCCGGTTCCGCGATCCCGGTGTACGAACCCGACGGGACGTCGCTGACCACTTTCGTGTTCGAGACCTTCACGATATCGGTATAGCGTTCTGGCAACTCCATCCGCATCAGGTCGTGCAGCGCGTCCAGCCGAATCCGGGCCGCTTCTCGCGGCGGCGTGCCGGGCGGAATCTTGACCGGCGCGCGGCGCGTCTTGTACGCCTCCCACTTGCCCTTGATGATCGCGTCGAGCTTCGTCACCAGGGCCCGTGTCTTTTGTGCCCGGGCCGTCTCCTGCGCGCGGCCGAACGCGACCAGCACCATCGCGGCCAGCAGGGAGACGATCAGGATCGTGATCAGCAACTCGACCAACGTGAAGCCTCGTTCGCTTCGCAGCAGGTTGTGAATTGAACGCGATGCACGTCGCATGACTCAGTTCGCGTTTAACAGGTGGTTGTGGATGTTGTCCGGTGCCGCGTTATTGGGTTCATCTTGAATGTTGGCTAATGCACCGAACAGGAAACGAAAAGGTGGCATGGTTGACGACGAGTGGCCGACGAATGGGTTAATTCCATACGGATTGATGTCGTATGGATTTCGGCCCGATGTAAAGTTCGCTAAATAGGCCTGTGGATAGCTCCAAGACGCGACCCCCATCGAAGGATCGTCAACGTCTGCCAACACGCCAAATCCACCATCGGGCCCCGCCGAATAGATCAAAGGATAGAGCGCGAACCGGGATGTCGTTGGCGCCATCGCGTCGGCTTCGGGGAAGATCGGATAGACACCCAACGGGTCGAGCGGATCGGGCGCCAAGATGACAACCTGTTGGTTCACCATCGGTGGCGAACCGTTAAACACCGGAGCAGTCGAATTGGCAGGTGGCGCGATCGTGAACACACCGTTCGTGCCATTGAATTGGTAGTCTGTAATCTTGCCCATTCGGTCGGGATTGATCGGGGTCTGCGGCAAGCTTGCACTTTGGCTATCGAGTACGGCCATGACGCCGCCGACGAACGTGCCGCTCGAAGTCGATGGTGGCGCGCCCGTGAGTTGAACGGTCACTGGCGGGCCGACATCCGCGAAACTGACCGTACCACGCGCAACGATCTGCAAATCCGACTGAAACCCGGGGGCCCAGCGGAGAAACTTGATCGGTCGGCCCCAGCCGTCAATGAACTCGGGCATTCCGTCGTTGTCGACGTCACCGATGTTGTCCTCCTTGAAGATGTCGCGCGCGTCGGCTTCATCCGTCACCGCGTTCATCACGATCAGATAAAGACACTCCGCGCCTTGGTTCTTAACTGTAGGCAGCGAAGATGCCGAAACGATTCGGCGCAGGTACGACTGCCACAACGCGGGTTCTGGGATTGCGGTTACCGCACGCGCGGGGTTGGCCGGGTTCAGTGTGCCTCCAACCTGGACCTCGACGATATCCGTGTAGCGTTCTGGCATCTCCATCCGCATCAGGTCGAGCAGGGCGTCCATGCGGAGTCGCGCCGCCTCGATCGGGCTTGGTGGACCATCCAGCGCGTTGTTGTTGTTCCAATCGAAGGTGATTTGCTCGCCACCGTCGCGAACGCCGTTGCCATTCAAGTCGCGGAATTGATCCGGTCCAATCCGCACAGGGACCCGGCGCGTCTTGTAGCTTTCCCACTTGCTTTTGACGATCGCGTCCAGCCGCGCGATCAGCGCGCTGGTCTTGCGGCTGCGGGCTTCTTCCTGCGCGCGGAACAGTGCGAACAGCACCATCGAGGCCAGCATCGCGATGATCATGATCGTGATCAGCAGCTCGACCAGCGTGAACCCGCGCCACGCCGCAGCGCGGCTGGACCGGGGACTCGCCGAAACATGTCTCCGGGCGGCTGGTCGTCGTCGTTCGCTTCGTCGTTCTGGCACTCGAAACCTCACTCTGTTGCCTGTTCGTTCGGTACGCGGCGGGCGGGCCGCCCACTCACGATTGCTCCTGTTACGGTTTGGCGTCTCCCAGCCGGGCCCGATCGGTGAAGCTGGCCACGTTGTCGTCGTACAGCGTGTCGTAGGGCGTACCCTCCGGGTAGATCGTTTGCGGTTGTGCGGCCATATTCACATTGCTGTACTGGCCGTCCAAGCCCGTGGCGAACAATTGGAACGAGTCCATGTTCACGAAAGGGTCACCCATGCCTGGCGGAACGCTATTGTCCAGTTGGTTCAGATCAGCGATCCGATTTCCGTTTTCGTCTTGGAAGTACGCCCGGGCGTAGTTGACAGAACTCAACAAGGGTAAGCTCACCGCCGGACTCCAGTACACCTCCAGTCCTTGGTTGAACGCGTTATTCAGCGTTGCCCCGTCAAAGTAGACGTACGGGGCGTTGTTCTTCACGCCTTGCGGGACGTACGACGGGTATTCCACAAACGTCGCGCCCGAGCTGCTCCCGCTCAGATCGATCAGCCGATCCGGGCCGAATTCGAAAAGCGCAGGCACATCCAACGGCAATCCCGTTGTAGCGCCATTAACTATCTGTCTGCCATTCATATCCCGAAACGGATTCGTCACGTCCGGGCTGAAGCCCCGCAGCCAGAACACCAGCGCCTGGTCCGGCCGGAAGTTCATCAGATCGAGCCCCGTCACGGCCAGATCTCCCGGCAGGTTGTTGATGTTGTAGCGCGGAAACGCGCGGGCCACGTGTGCCCGCAGTGGCGCGTTGTTGGCTGGGTCGCGTAGATCGCACGGCGGATACGACCCGTACTGCTCCTTGTAGGCCTTCAGCGCCGTGTCGATGTTGTCGATTTCGATTTTCATCCGCGTCTGCCGGGCGGTATCCATGGCACGCATGACGCCGACGGTGGCCAGCGACGCCAAAACGGCCAGAATCGCGATCACGACCAACAGCTCGGTCAGCGTGAAGCCGGCGCCCGATCGGTGCGCCGCGCGCGTGCTCGAGCGACCAGCGGCCGTCGACTTGTTGGGGGATGGCAGGCAGGTGGAGTGCATCATGGACGTTCCTTGTACCGGGCAACGCGACGCGCAACGGCCGTCGGCACGATCCAACGGTCGATCGGCTGCAAGGGGCTTGCGCGAACGTTGCGTTTTTGTGATTTGTCGATCCGGCCCCTTTGCCAACCGCCCGTCGCTGGGAGTACTTCTCCCGCGAGCTGTGGACGGCCGCGGCGTGCGGGCCGGGTGTTATGTGTTAGCTAAGATCGGTGATGAGCTTGACCAGCGGCATGAATAGCGCGATGACGATAAAACCGACAGCCCCGCCCAGGAAAATGATCAACAGCGGCTCCATCAAGCTCACCAAACTTTCGGTCAGCACCGACACTTCCTCGTCGTAGGTGTCGGCCACCTTGTAGAGCATCGTGTCGAGTTCGCCCGTCTCTTCGCCGACGTCGACCATGTTGACGGTCAGGTCGTCGACGAATCGGGCCTTCATGCGGCCCATGTACAACAGCAGGCCGATCGGCCCGCCGCAGAAGATAAACCAGAATACGGCCGCCATCGGATGGAAATTCAGCCGGGAGTACTCCTTCATCGGCGTGGCGATGCTCTCGCCTTCGCGAATCGACTCGGAGACTTTGGCAAACATGTGTTCGAAGGTGGCATTGCCGGCCGTCTCGCGCGTGATGTTCAGCGCTTCGAGAATCGGCACACCGCTGGAAACCAGCGTTCCGAGCGTACGCGTCGTGCGGGCCAGGATGTTCTTCTCCACGAGCGGACCGAAGATCGGCATCTTCAGCACGAACATGTCCCAGCCTTCGCGGCCGGCCTTGAACTTGCGCAATAACTTAATGAACAACCAGAATCCGACAGGGATGCCGGGTATCAAGTACCAGTAGTTGACCGCCGCCTGCGAAATGCCCATCAGCACGATCGTCATGGGCGGCAGGGCGGTGTCGAAGTCTTCGAAGATCTTTTCGAACGACGGGACGATCTTGATCATGATGAACGTCAAGATGCCCACGGCAACGGAGATCACCACGATCGGATAGACCATGGCGCCCTTGATCTTGCGTTTGAGTTGTTGGGCCCGTTCCTGGAACTCGGCCAGACGGCGGAGAATGATTTCCAGCGCGCCGCCGGCCTCACCCGCTTTGATCATGTTGACGTAGAGCCGGTCGAAGCACTTGGGGCTTTTGGCCATGGCTTCCGAAAGCGTGGCTCCGCCTTCGATCTCTTCGCAGGTGTCCATCAGGCTGTTTTTGAAGCGCCCGCCCTTGGCCTGGTTCTCGAGGATTCGCAGGCTCCGCAAGATCGGTAGACCGGCGTCTTGCAGGATGGAGAGCTGCCGGGTGAACGCCGTGAGGACCTTGCTGTTGACCCCGCCGATGGCGAAGCTTCGTTTACGGCCCGACTTGGCTTTCTCGGCGGTGGCCTTCTTCTGCTTCTTGACGGCGATCCGAGTGACGAAGTAGCCCATCTGGCGGATTGTCGCCTGGGCTTCTTCCTCGTTGGCCGCTTCGATGACGTCCTTGATCTCCTGGCCGGTCGAGTCCATGGCCTCGAATTGAAAGGTTGGCATCGCAAGGTTCCTCGGGATGGCCGTTTTGGCGGCTTGCAGCGTTTTAGTGGATCCGAACAAAACTGCTGGGTGCGTTGGGGCAATCGGCGTTTCACGGCCGAATGCCGCGTGTGATCGCGGATACCGGCGGGTTTTGTCAGGATGCTCTTAGTCCCGCGCCAGGCGTCGGTGCGTTAACGCAACCAGACGGCGGCGCGTCGTGTTCGTGATGAATGTGCTTGGGTCGGTTGTTTTTGTCGTGTTACTTGTTGGTCGTGTTTCTTGTTAACTGTCCGGCGGGCCGTCTATGCCTCCAAGACGGTTTCGCGAATGACTTCTTCCAGCGTCGTGCGACCCTGCTCTGCGGCTTCCATTCCGGCATCGCGGAGCGTGACCATGCCGAAGCCCCGGGCCGAGTCGCGCAGTTCGTCGCGCGAGGAGCTGGTCATGATCATTTCGCGCAGGTCGTCGTTGAGCACCATCAACTCGAAAAGCCCGACGCGCCCCTTGTAGCCGGTGTTGTTGCAGGCGTCGCAGCCCTTGCCGCGATAGTACGTCTTGTCGGCAATGTCTTCCGGTTTCAGGTCCAGGTCCTCGAGCGCCTCGGCCGAGGGCGTCGTCTCTTCGCGGCACTGCGTGCAAATCCGGCGCACCAGCCGCTGGGCCAGGATGGCTTCGACCGTGGCGGTAATCAAAAACGGCGGAATGCCCATATCGCGCAGCCGCGTGATCGTGCTGGGTGCGTCGTTCGTGTGCAACGTGCTGAAGACCGTATGCCCGGTGAGCGAGGCCTGGACCGCGATCTCGGCGGTTTCCAAGTCGCGAATCTCGCCGACCAGGATCTTGTCGGGATCCTGCCGCAGGATGGCACGCAAACACTGGGCAAACGTGTTGCCGATCGACGAGTCGATGGGCACCTGCACAATGCCGTCGATGTCGTATTCGATCGGGTCTTCGGTCGTGATCAGCTTGTCCTGAATCTCGTTTAGTTCGCTCAGCGCGGAATACAGCGTGGTCGTTTTGCCGCTGCCGGTGGGACCGGTGACCAAAATAATGCCGTTGGGCTTGTTCATCACCTCGCGAAACGCGGCCAGCGTCGTCGAGTCCATCCCGACCTTCGTCAGGTCGAGCGACACGACCGATCGGTCAAGGACCCGCATGACCACACTCTCGCCGAACATGGTGGGCAACACGCTGACGCGCAGATCGACAGGGTGGCCACCCACGGTCAATTCGATCCGGCCGTCTTGCGGCATGCGCCGTTCGGCGATGTCCAGATTGGCCATGACTTTGATCCGCGTCGTAATGGCAAATGCCAGGTGGCGCGGCGGCGGCACCATTTCGTAGAGCACGCCGTCGGCCTTGATGCGGATCCGGAATTCGTCCTCGAACGGCTCGAAGTGCAAGTCGCTGGCGTGGTCTTTGATGGCCAGCAGCAGCACCATGTTCAACAGTTTGCGGACCGGCGCGCTGTCGGCCAGCGCCTCGACGCTGGTCAAGTCGATCGGGCCGTCGTCGCTGATGGCTTCGGCCGCCGCGGCCAGGTCTTCGTCGGAATCCATGTCCGAAACCAGACTCTCCACGCTTTCGTTGGCCGCGTAATAGCGATCGAGCGCTTTGAGCACGTCGCGCTCGGTGGCGACAACCGCCCGGATTTCGTAGCCGAGAAACGTGCGCAATTCGTCCTGAATCGCCAAGTTCTGCGGGTCGCACAAGGCGATCGTCAGCGTGTTGTCCTTGAAGCTGATCGGCACGATGCGATACATCTGCGCCATCGTGTCGGTGACCAGGCCCAACACGTTGGGCGGGACCACGGTGTCGGCCAGATGGATCACCTGCATGCCCCACTGCTCGGCCAGCGCCTGAGCCAGTTGGTCTTCGTTGATCAGACTTTGGCTCTCGGCGAGCTTACCCAACAGCGTGCCGGGGTGCTGCTGTTGCTCTTCGAGCAGCGTTTCCAACTGATCGTCGGTGATGAACCCCAGGTCCACAAGGATCTGGCCGATGCGACGGATTGCCATAAATCAACTCAGTGGTGATTGTTCAAACGGCGCGTGCTATCGATTGCGCCCGTTACGTTTGGATTCGCCTTCCTCTTCTTCTGGTTCTTCCAGCATGCCCCGTTCGGCGGCGGCGATCCGCGCAGCCAATTCATCCGGCGAGGCGGATCGGGACAGCACGTCTTCTTTCGAGCAGATACGTTTGTGCCACAGGTTGAACAAGGAGTCGTCCAACAGCATCATGCCCTGCTTGGCCCCGGTTTGAATGGCCGACGTGATGCGGAATGTCTTGTTTTCGCGAATTAGGTTTCCGATCGCCGAATTCACCACGAGCAACTCGTAGGCCGCGATCCGCCCGCCACCGATCTTGGGCAGCAGGTTTTGCGACAAGACGCCGATGATCGACGTGGAGAGCTGCGTGCGAATCTGGTCCTGCTGGTTGGTCGGAAACACGTCGATGATTCGATTGACCGTGCCTTGGGCACCGGTGGTGTGCAGCGTACCGAACACGATGTGGCCCGTTTCGGCCGCCCCGATCGCGGCTTCGATGGTTTCCAGATCGCGCATCTCACCAACCAGAATCACGTCGGGATCCTGCCGCAACGCGCGGCGCAACGCTTCGGCGAAGCTCGGCACGTCGACGCCCACCTCGCGTTGGTTGACCGTCGACATCTTATTCGGGTGATAAAACTCGATTGGGTCTTCGATCGTGATGATGTGGTGATCGAAGGTCTCGTTCATGTAGTTGATCATGCTGGCCAGCGAGGTACTCTTGCCCGATCCGGTCGGACCGGTAACCAGGAACAACCCGCGCGGGCGGCAGATCAGGCGCTCGCAGGCCGATGGCAATCCCAATTGTTCCATCGTGAGCAACTTGGCCGGGATCTGGCGAAGGACCATCGCCACGCTGCCGCGTTGCTTGAACACGGAAACGCGAAATCGGGCCAGATCGCCGAACGCGAACCCAAAGTCGGCCCCGCCCACCGCCTGCAACTCTTGCTGGCAGCGGTCGGGCGTGATGCTCTTCATCAGGCCCATCGTGTCGTTGGCCTCAAGCACCTTTGTCTTGAGCTTCACGAGATGGCCGTCATGACGAATCACCGGCGGCTGTCCGACGGTGATGTGCAGATCGCTGGCACCTTGCCGTACGACGGCGTGCAGCAGCTTGTCGATAAGAAGGGTGTCGGTCGTTGCCACGCTTGGTTCCTTATTCCTGATACGCCGAGGTTGGCCCACCTGGGCTCAACCCAACTGCAGTCGTCTCGTGAGACGCAGCACCGCTGCGACCCATTCAGGAAAGGAGCCCCCCCGCGCGGCGTGAACTCGCGTCGGGCCAGGACGATTATTCGCCTGCCCACCGCCGCCAGCCAAGCCGCCGGACCACCCCGCGAGGGGTTTCGTCGCGCTCATGTCGGTCCACCGCGGTCGCGGTGAACACACCGCCGCGCCCCGCGGAGCTGCTCGCGACGGGCCATCTACCCGTTGGCTTACGCCCGCTGGTGCCTCTTTCCTGTTGGATCGCTCCTGGACAAAAACTCTGGGAACCGGCTGCCGTGCCGGCCCGCAAACTCGACGTCCAACGTCGATCTGCGTTCCGCGCGTCCTGCTTACTGTTCCACCTTCTTGGCGACACGAAACACCTCTTCGATCGTGGTCGTGCCGTTTAAGACTTTGCGAATGCCGTCGTTGTAAAGTGTTGTCATTCCCTGAGAAAGCGCCGCTCGGCGAATCTCCTGAGTGGATGCACCGGAGAACGCCTGCTCGCGAATCTTGTTGGTAATCAGCATCAGCTCGAAGATGCCAAGCCGCCCGCGATAGCCCCCCTTGCCGCAGTGCCCGCAGCCCTTGCCCTTCATGAAACGGGCATTGGCGGCCATCTCTGGCGTGATGCCGGCCGCTTCGAGTTGCGAGTCGGTGGGCGTGTGAGGCTGCTTGCATTTCGAGCAATTCACGCGCACTAGACGTTGTGCCAGCACCGCGATTACGCTGCTAGCGACCAGATAGCCCGGCACGCCCATATCGATCATTCTTGTAATAGCACCGGGCGCATCGTTCGTATGTAGTGTACTGAAAACTAAGTGTCCCGTCAGAGATGCCTGGATTCCCATCTGGGCTGTCTCGTTATCGCGCATCTCGCCCACCAGAATGACGTTGGGCGCTTGCCGCAGCATCGCCCGAATGATCATCGCGAAGTCCAGCCCGATATGGTGCTTTACTTCGACCTGATTGATACCAGCCAGGTAATACTCGACCGGGTCTTCGGCCGTGATGATTTTCCGGTCGGGCCGGTTCAGTTCGTTCAGTGCCGCGTACAGTGTCGTGGTCTTTCCCGAGCCAGTGGGCCCGGTGACGAGGATGATCCCGTTAGGTCGCCGGATCAGGTTTTTGAATGTGCGAAAATCATTTTCCGATAAGCCTAATTGTCGTACGCCGACCCGGATGTTGTCTTTGTCGAGCAACCGCAGGACGGCGCTTTGGCCATGGTTGGTTGGCAGGACCGAGACCCGCAGGTCGAGCTGCTTCTCGCCGACGGTGACTTTGATCCGTCCATCCTGCGGTCGCCGACGTTCGGCGATGTCCATGTTGGCCAGAATCTTGATACGCGAAAGCAGAGCGCCCAACAGTCGCCGCGGGGGGCTGTCGCGTTCGACCAAGACGCCGTCGACCCGATAACGAATTCGCACGCGATCCTCGAACGGCTCGACGTGAATGTCCGAGGCCCGCATGTTGACCGCCTCAGAAATCATCAATTGCACGAGCCGCACGATCGGCGCGCTGGTCTCGTCGATGACCTCTTCGCCTCCCTCGGTTTCGTCCTCGGTTTCCGTGAAATCGATCGCCGTATCCGTAAACTCCTGGAGCATCGAGTCGGCACTCTGATCCTCCATTTGCCCGTAATGGCGGTTGATTGATTCGAGGATGTTTTCGCGCGGCGCCAGCGCGATGTCGACCTTTCGGTTCAGGATGAATCGCAGCTTTTCAAACGTGTCGAGGTCCAACGGGTCGCTGACGATCACCTTCAGCGCGCCGTCGTCTTCGGCCATCGGCAAGATCGCATTTTCGCGTGCCACCGACTCCGGCACCAATTCGACGACGGAGGGCGGAATGACAACTTCGTTCAAATCGACGAATTCCAAGCCGTGTTCTTGCGCGATCGCGCGCATGACTTCATCGCCCGTCGCATAGCCCAGGACTACGAGCTGATCGGGCACTTTCTTGCCCGAGGTTTTTCCGACGCGCTGGGCTTCGGCCAGTTGTTCGGCGCTGATCGTGCCCTGCCGGATGAGGATCTCGGCGAAATCGGATTTTTTCGCGGCCATCGGTGTTCCGTCGTCGTGCAGCTCGGTTCAAAGACGCGTGTTTTTCGGGCAGTGCGAAATCATCGCCTGCGGGCTGGGGTTTGACCAGCCCGTCGCGCGGTAAAGTCGGCTCTGCTCCGTGAGCTACCGTGCCGCCATGCCCAGGACATTGCGGCCCCGATTCGGCGGGCGCACGAATGTGCGCGGCACGACCACCAAGGGACCACCATCTGACGTGCAAGAAAAGCAGTAACTCGTTTCATATTTGAGACTAACGACGCCTGGTTCGGTTGTCAACCAAAACGCCGATTGCCGATGGGGGAGACAAACGGCGGCAATAATGGCCCCCGTTTTTCGCGAAGAAAACAGGTGGCCTGCACCGCGCGCTGATTCTGCGGCTGACACCAGTCGCGGGGGAAAGGGGCGACGCATTTTCGACGAAACCCCTCGCCGTACGGTTGCGATTTCGCGGCGCGGACAGCTATCTTGGAAAGTTGCGGCCGGTCGGGTCGCCACCGCGTCACGTGATTCAACGCAGCGCCGTAAGAGCCGTTCTCCCATGAAGTTGTTGTCGCGCGGCGATCTTTCCCGGCACCGTGCCCAATCCCGCAGTTGCTGCGCGCGGCGTGCGACGTTCCGGCATACAGGGCTCATGCTCGAGCCGCTTGAAGCGCGACTGGTGATGACGGCCGTGCCCGCTGATCCGCTCTTGTCCGGTGCTGACGACTTGTTGTCGGATGAAGGGCCCTGGGCTGCCCCGCAGAGCGAGGTTGGCGCGCCCAACGACGTCTTTGCCACGCCGCAAGCCGGCACCGCCTCGCCCGGTGGCTACACCCCCGACCAGATGCGAACGGCCTACGGCTACAACCAGATCTTCTTCGAAGGGGGTTCGATTGTTGGCGACGGCACGGGCCAGACGATCGCCATCGTCAATGCGCACCACACACCCACCGCCTTGTCCGACCTGACGGCATTTAGCAATCACTTCGGCATTCCCATGCCGCCGTCGTTCACGCAAGTGGATCAAAACGGTGGCACCAACTACACAACCACCAGCGGCGGATGGGCCCTGGAAACGGCGCTCGACATCCAATGGGCTCATGCTCTGGCGCCGGGTGCCGACATTCTGCTCGTTGAGGCCGACAGCGCGTCGTTTAACGATTTGGGCATTGCACTGGACTACGCGCGGAGCCAGACCAACGTGTCGATCGTTTCGATGAGTTGGGGCGGCCCTGAATTCCCCACGCAAACCTCGTTCGATGCCCATTTCGCGACGCCCGCGAACCACTCGAACGTCTCGTTCTTCGCCGCCGCGGGCAATTCCGGTGCCCCGGGACTTTATCCGGCCTACTCGCCCGATGTGATGGCGGTTGGCGGAACAACGCTCTCGCTCGATGCCCAGGGCAACATCCTCGGCGAGAGTTCATGGGGTTCGAGCGGCGGCGGCATCAGCCAGTACGAGTCGCAACCGGTCTGGCAGAACGGCTTCGTCACGCAGTCGGCCACGCAGCGGACCATGCCTGATGTTGCTTTCCTGGCCAATCCGAGTACCGGTGTGCCGGTCTATGACACCTTCAACAACTCGCCGTCCACACCTTGGACGAAGGTTGCAGGCACCAGCTTCGCGACGCCGTCGTGGGGCGCGCTGGTCGCGATCGCCAACCAGGGTCGCGAGCTGGCCGGGCTGCCGGAGCTCGACATTCCGGAGTTGATGACGGCGATCTACGACATGCCCGCGTCGAACTTCAACGACATTACGATTAGTGGCGGCGGACCGGCGAATCCGGCCGAGCCCGGCTACGACCTGGTCACCGGGCGCGGAACGCCCAAAGGGGAATTGATCGTCGAGTACCTGGTTGGCTTGGGTTCGATTTCCGGAACGGTCTTCGACGACGCCAACGGCAACGGCGTCCAGGACGGAGAACCTGGGCTGTCGGGTTGGACTGTGTACGCCGATCTCGACACCGATGGCACGTTCGATGCCTCGGCGTCCAACACCTTTAACTCGACCGACGTCCCGAAATCCATTTCCACCATATCCACGGCGACCTCCACCAATCTCGTTTCCGGTCTGACCGGACGCGTGATGGACGTCAACGTGACGGTCAATATCGACCACAACCGTCTGAGCGATCTCGTTTTGACGCTGGTCAGCCCGAGCGGCACGCACGTCAAGCTGGCCGACGGCGTCGGCGGCGCCGCCGACGACTTCATCAACACCAAGTTTGACGATTCGGCCCCGATCAGCATCAACGTTGGCACCGCGCCGTTCAGCGGAAGTTTTCATCCCGAAGAGATGCTGCTGGACTTCTTCGCGGAAAATCCTAACGGCACGTGGACGCTGGAAGTGCAAGACACGTTGTTCGGCACCAATGGCACGCTTAATTCGTGGTCACTGGAATTAACCACCGGCGATCCAAGCGCGGTATCGAGCTTTGACGGCTCGTACTACATCGATGCCTTGCCAGCCGGCACATACGATGTCCGCCAGGTGCTCCAAGCCCCCTTCTCGCAAACAGCGCCGGTCGGCGGGTTCTATACTGTGGGGCTTGCCTTTGCCGCCCACGTGGTCGATCGCGACTTTGGCAACCAGGCACCGGCCAGCGCCACGCCAACCGGTGTCGCGTTGCAGCCGACCAGCGACACGGGTGCATCGAATTCCGACCAGATCACCCGGCTCAACAACAGCAGTCCCGGCGAGGCCCTGCAATTCGAAGTCACCGGCACGATCGCCGGCGCTACCGTCACGCTATTCGCCGACGGCACGCCGATCGGCAGCACCACGGCCTCTGGCACGACCACGATCGTAACCACCGACGGCGCGACCACGCTGGCCGATGGATTGCGCACCATTACGGCCCGACAAACGGCTCCGGGCAATTCACAGTCGTCCGATTCTCCGGCACAGGTGATTCAGATCGACACCCAGGCACCCGTGGCCACGCTGGTCGCCGTGACGCCCGATCCTCGCACCACGCCCGTGCCGCAGATGACGATTCAGTTCAGCGAGTCGGTTACCGGCTTGGAGCTGGGCGATCTGTCGCTCACCGTCAACGCGGGAGCCAATTTGCTGACCGGCGCGCAAGCACCGACCAGCGGCGACGGTATTACCTGGACGATCGGCAACTTGACTTCGTTGACCACCGCGCCCGGCTTTTACGAACTGGTCATGTCGCCGACTGGCGCGCCGATCGTCGACGTCGCGGGCAACGTCAACTCGGACGTCGAGAGCACGTCGTTCACCGTGAACTCGCTGGTGCTTGGCCGGCGGCTGTTCTACAACGCTTCGGCCTTTGACGGGAACGACCCGGCGGCGAATTCAAGCGACGACGCCGCGATCGCGCCGGACAAGTCCGCGTATTTACCCGGCAGCGGCGCGGCCACGTTTGCCAACGTGTCGAGCTATTCGCGCGGCATCAACGGCATCATGATCGATATCAATACCGTGCCCGGTACGTTGTCAGCCAGCGATTTCGTATTCAAAGTCGGCAATAACAACTCGCCGAGCACTTGGGTAGCCGCCGCAGCTCCGAGCGCCATCGTCGTCCGCAGCGGTGCCGGTGTGAGCGGTTCTGATCGTGTCGAGATCACGTGGGCGAACAATGCCATTGAAAAACAATGGCTCGAAGTTCAAGTGCTGCCAACGGCGAACACGGGGTTGGGAACCTCCGACGTGTTCTTCTTTGGAAACGCCTTGGGCGATTCGGGTACCGGCAACTCCGCGACAGCAGCGCCGGTTAACGCCACCGACGAAATTGGTGCCCGCAACAATCCCCACACGTTTGCGAATCCAGCGGCAATCGACGACGTGTTCGACTACGATCGCGACACGTTCGTCAATGCGACCGACCAAGTGATCTCTCGTAACAACTCGACGAACTTCGCCACGCAACTCACGCTGATCGACCTCGGCGCGGGCGGCCCGTTTGCACCAGGAGGCGATGCGAGCGACGACGGCGACGAACCGAGTGGCGGTGAAGGAGGCACTGCGGCCCCGCTGGTTGTCACGGCCGACGAGCCGATCAAACCGTTGCGGTCGAACTCGGAGTCCTCCGACCGGACCGAACCGGCGCTCGTCCCTGAATTGCCGCCAGCCTACGCGCGCGTCAAGCCTCCATCCATCACGAAGTGGGCCGTGCAACGCCCGGCCGACGCTCGTGCGGCCGAATCACTCCGCCCGGCAACGAGGCATCCGGCCATCGGCGCGAGTGCGGGCAGACCGATCGGCGCACTTTCCGTGGCTGCGCTTCATGAAGCCGCTTATTTTATCGACGCGTTTGTAGTCGAGAATTCGGACGACTCGCCGCATTCGGTCGATGACGACCTGCTCGACGCGCTGATTGCCGGGCTGGATCGCGACTGGCGTCGATCTTAGTGACTGGCACCTTGCCCGCGATGCGTAAGCCGCGCCGTGAACATGGCGCCGCTTAGGGGACGCGCAAACGCTCGCTCTCCAGGCACTCCACCAGAAACGAGACCGCCGTTTCGGCCATGCGGTCGTAGTACTCGAAACCGTGGCCGCCACCCGTGGTTTCCAGGTCGCACGTGTGTGGAATTCCCAGCGCGGCCATCTTCATCCGCAAACGTTCCGCGCTGTCGTGCCACCGCGTGTCGGTCGGATCGCAACAAAACCAAACGTTGCGCGGCCAATTTAAGGGATGCACATGGAGGGTGGCGGTGTCCTGCCGCGCGGCCTCCTTGTCGGCATACATCGCGAACAACGTCTCGTCGCCCTCGTCCATTCGCAGATGGTAGTCGATCGCCGGTGAAATTCCGGCAACGACAGGAAACGTCTGAGGATGCTTGAACGCAATCCGCAGTGCCCCCTGCCCGCCCATGCTCGTTCCGAAAAGACCGATGGCCGGCGGTTGCACGTTCCACCGCCCGCCGATCCACTGAGTCACTTGATCGACGACATAGCGCTCGGCGGTCGACTCGGAGTCGAATTCCGGACACGGCCGATCGCTCCACCAACTTCGGCCCGTGCGGGGACAAACCACGCGCAGCCCGTGCCGTTCGAACTGGCGCTCGAAGGCAGGCTTGTCGACCAGCCGGTTCAGATGCACACCGTGAAGATAGATCGCCACGAAGCCGTGCTCGTGCGGCTGCGAAGGTTCGTAGACGTCGGCCGGATGGCCGTCAACGTCGGCGACGGTCCAGTTTCCTGAGGAAGGGGCCACGGGCGTGCTCGCGAGTCTTGCTGTTTGCGTCCGGAATCGGCTGTTATACCGCCGGACTTGCCATGGCGAAACGGGACGCACCGATCCACATCAATCCGCGAACCGAGTGCGCCTTGCGGCCAGGTCTCGTAGGGCAAGCCACGCGGCCGGTTGTGCATCGAGGTGCGTTTTCCGGTAAGGTGTGGCCACGGACCTCGGAGCCATTGAACCATGCCAGAGCGACCCAGTAGCGCACCGCTGGCCGGTAAACCGGTCGATTCCGGTCTTCCTCGCGCGAAGAAGTCAGTTTACGTCCTGGCGACGTTGGATACGAAGGGTCACGAAGCGGCCTACGTGCGAGACGTTTTGTCGGCCTGCGGCGTACCGGTCCGACTGGTCGATGTTGGCTGTCTCGGCGAACCGGCCGTTCCCGCGGATGTAGAGCGCGACGCGTTGTTTGCGGCCGGCGGACACGACGCCCGCGAGCTGCGCGACGCCCAAGACCGAGGACGTGCCGTCACCGCGGCGGCCGAGTCGGCCGCCGCCTTTATCTGCCAGGCGCACCAGAGGCAGCAACTGGCTGGCGTCTTGGCTATCGGTGGTTCGGCCGGCACAACCATCGGAACGGCGGCGATGCGTGCCCTGCCGATTGGAGTGCCGAAGGTCATGCTCAGCACGCTGGCTTCTGGCCAGGTGCGGCACTACGTCGGCGACAAGGATGTCGTGATGCTCAACAGCGTTGTCGACATTGCTGGACTGAATCGCGTCACGCGCACGGTTCTGCGCGAGGCGGCGCTGGCGATGGCCGGGATGACGCACTTCCACGAGACAGGCGGCTCGATCGCCGATCCGCACGATGCAGAGTCGCGCCCGACGATCGCGGCTACGATGTTCGGCGTGACGACCCCCTGTATCGAAGCGGCCCGCGAGGAACTGGAGTCACGCGGTTACGAGGTGCTCGTGTTTCATGCCACGGGCAACGGCGGCCAGGCGATGGAGTCGCTCATCGACGACGGTCTGATTGCCGGTGTGTTGGACATGACGACGACCGAGATTGCGGACGAGCTGGTCGGTGGGGTTTTGTCGGCCGGGCCGCAGCGGCTAACTGCGGCTGCGCGGCGGGGCGTGCCGCAAGTTGTTTCGTTGGGTGCCACGGATATGGTCAACTTCCACGCGCCCGATACCGTTGCGAATCGCTTCGCCGGGCGGACGTTCTACCAGCACAATCCCAACGTTACCCTGATGCGCACCACGGCCGCGGAGTGTGCCGCGATTGGGCGTGACATCGGCACGAAGCTCGCCCAATCGATTGGGCCGGTTACGGTACTTGCGCCGATGCGCGGCGTTTCGGCGATCGATCGCGAGGGGCAGCCATTCGACGATCCGGCCGCCCGAGCAGCCCTGGTCGAAGCCCTGTGCGAAGCGGGTCCGTCGTTGGATGTTCGCCGAATGGACCTGCACCTCAACGACCCGACGTTTGCACAGGCGGCTGTGTCGCGATTGCTTGAGATGATCGAGGCGCGGAACGCCGAGCGCGCCTAGCCGCACGGCGAAACGACCAATCACCCATCGCCAGTCGTCCCTCACGGCCGGCAGTTTGCCGGGCCGTGGCACGGACGGCTGCGGAGGGCTACAATTCGGGGCGCGTGTGGCTTTCGCGTCGTGTTGTCCGGTCGCCCCAACCCAACTGCCCGCAGACGGAGAAGCACATCATGGCTCAAGAAATCTCTCGCGTACGTCGCGCGGTCGCGCGCACCAGGTTGCTTGCGGTGCTGTTGGCGCTATTGTTAATCGCGGTGCCCGCGGTCGGCCTTGCCGCCAGTCCCTTGCAGGTCATCCCGGACGACGCGCTCGGTGTTGCCGTGTTGAACAGCCTTTCGGATACCAGCGCACGGGTACACAAGCTGACCGAAAAGATGCAGCTTCCCGTACCAGAGCTCTTGCAGTTGGCTCAACTCTATACCGGTATTCAAGAGGGCGTCGACCTCGACGGGACCATCGCCGCGGCGATGTTTCCGGCTGACGAGAGCGCATCGTGGATGGACCGGATTGCCTATTTCGTGCCGGTAACGGACTACAACGCATTTGTCGCGCAGTTGCAGGCCGACGACCCGGACGCCGAGATTTGCGAAATCACCCTGATGGGCCAATCGTTTCTGGCAAGCGAGAAAGACGAGTTTGCCGTGATTGGGTCGGCCGACTCGAAGGCGCTGCTCGAAAAAATCCAGCGATCCGAGAAGAACGTCGCGACCCTGCTGGCGCCGATGCAGTCGTGGCTCGACAATCAGCAGTTGGCCATTGCGCTGACGCCGACCGGCAAGGAGCTTGTGGTCACGGCGGCGGCCGGATTCTTCGGGACGGCAATGGAAGCCGCCCAACAGGCGGGTGCGCAGGGCGACGATAGCGAGGAGGCCAAGCGCGCGGCCGAAGCAGTCGAGTCGGCCAGCGAGATGATGCGGATCCTCGGAGATGTGCTTTCGGTCGCCAACCAACAGATCTCGCAGGTCGGCATTGGCATCCGGATTGACGACACAACCGCCTTTCACCTCTCGACCCGCATGCTGTTCAAAGAGTCGGGCGGATTGTCCAGTTGGGCCGCGGAGGTAGATCCGCCCAAGAGCGGACTACTGGCCGGTCTGCCCAAGGGCGATTTCACGCTGGCGTACGGCGGCGCCGCCGTGCAGTTCAACAAGGCGTTTGCCGAATTGTTCAATCGCTTGACGCAGACGGGCATGATGGCCCTGGGCTTGGGGGGCGCCGATCAACAGAAGTTTGCCGAGGTCATGGCCAAGCACCGCGAGAACCAGGTGGCCACGGCTACCGTGATGGGGAGAATGCGGCCGGGCGATTCGCTCTATTCGACGATGATTCAAATCGAGCACGTTAAGGACGCCCAGCTACAAATGAAGTTGTCGCGCGAGCTGTATGAAGTGTTTGCCGCGGCGAAAGTGCCGGGCGCGGATTCGGCCGAGCCGGTGTATGCCCTGCGAGACGTTACGGTCGACGACCTGAAAACGATCGAGATCACGATGGACATGGGCGCGATGATCGCCGCCGGCACAAAGCAATCGGAAGCGAACGAGGCGGCCCGCGGCTTTTTGGACAGCTTCATGGGCAACGAGGGTGTCATCAAGGCCTATGCAACCGTCGCCGACGATCATACGCTTGTGCTGGCATACTCGAAGGAGCAAATTCGTCGCGCTGTTGACCATATACGATCGGGCAAGCCTGGTTTGGAGACCGACGAGTCGGTCGGCCGAACCGACAAGTTACTGCCTGAAGGCGCGCAATGGGCCTTCTACCTGAATCCGCAAGGCATCGTCGACATGATCGGACGGATCATGAAGCAGATGCCGTTGGATCTCGACTTCGAGATTCCGCCATTCCCCGAAAGCGATCCGATTGGCGCGGCCGCCAAGGTTTCGGCCGAAGGGTTGGACGCGGAATTGGTTCTGCCGGAAAGCGTCGTGGCCGGAATCGGACAGTACATCGGTGTCGTGCAACAAATGATGATGCAAGGCGGTGCACCCCTGCCCTAGTGTGCCACGCGCAACGGCGCCGATCGAGGTCGCGACGAACCGGCCCGGGTCAGATCGATTCGGTGCCGCGATGGCGCACGATTTCGCCCTCGACCATGTAGATCACATCTTCGGCAATGTTCGTGGACATGTCCGCGATGCGCTCCAGATGCCGTGCCACCGAAGCGATGCGAATCAGGTAGTCGGTGCGCTCCGGGTGGGTTGCGATCTGGCGTTCGATCTCTTTCTCGATCGCAGCACGCATTTCGTCCACTTCATCGTCCGAATCGCGCACCTTTTGAGCCAGCGCGGCGTCAGAATTCACCAGCGCGTCGAGGCTCTTTTTGACCATCGACTGGGCCCGATTGGCCATTCCACGAAAGTCAACTGGCAGGTCGTAGTATTCGTACTGCGACAAGAAGGCTGCCCGTTTGGCGATGTTTTTGGCCAAATCGCCGATGCGTTCCAGGTCGTTGTTGATCTTGAGCACCGCAACCACGAACCGCAGATCGGCCGCGACGGGCTGGTAGAGCGCAAGAATCTTGAGCACCTCTTCCTCGACGTCGACTTCCATGCGGTCGATTTCTTCGTCCGACTCGATCACCGTGTTCGCCAGGTTCAAATCGCGATTGATCAGGGCAGAAATCGCCTTGGCAATGGCCTCTTCGACCAGAGAGCCCACGAAGAGAAACTTCTGTTTCAGGGCGTCGATTTGTCGCGGAAGTTGTTTGGCCATGGTCGGCCTTCTTTTCGAGTCACCGCGCCGCTGCGCTAACCGACTCCGCCAACACGATGGCGGTCGTTCGAGCCGGCGGAGCACGCATGGCGATCAGCAGGATTCGTACTTTCCTCAGAATCAACAGTGTCTATCAATCCTGGCCGTCTGTCCAGATCGTGCCCGTCGAATCAATGGCTTTGCCCGCCAACACGATGGCGGTTGTTCAAGCCGGCGGAGCACACATGGCGAATCGTGCGCTGGGTGTAGTGGGACGTGGCGTGATTGCGCGGGGAGTTCCCGCGCTTCGTGGGCCCGAGATCGTACGGCGACTAGCCGGATCGGAGTCACGCAGGGCTGCACCGTGGCTGGCGATTCTCCAGAAAAACTTCGACTGTGCCGTCGCAAACTACCCGGTCTCTGCCGCGCGGCGGAAACGTGGTAGAATAGATTGTCGGTCAAACGAAGTTTGCATCCGTGGTTTTGGGGGGCACTCTCTATGCGAAGGGCTGCGACCAATCCGAACCGGTTGGATGGACGAAGTAACTCGGTGACCAACGGCCTTCCGTCGAAGAGCCGCAAACAACGTAAGCGACGCGCCAGCAAGCGGCGCCGTGCTTTGCTTCGCCAGGTCGACGCGGAATAGTCGCGCTCGTTCTCGGTGCGTTTTCAAGCAGGTTTGCCTGAAGCCCATGCCTTGCACGGCCGGCTCGCGGTGTTTCCGTGGTCTGCCGGAGGCCCATTTGCGCGCCAGGCGGCGAGCGCAAGTTGAGTGGATCGTGGCAGCTTGCATGCCGCTTCCGGCGCGCGTAGACTCATTTTCAGAGCACGCGGGAGTAGCTCAGTTGGTAGAGCACTAGCTTCCCAAGCTGGATGTCGCGGGTTCGAGCCCCGTCTCCCGCTCTGTTTTAAGTTCCGCCGGAATCTCACGTTAGATTACCCGCCATCGTTGGCGGTGCGGCCTGTTCTCACGGGTTTTGTGTGTATCCGTACACACTTTCAAAACCCGATCGAATCGAGGACCGCACGGATCGCGAGCGTCATCTGAAACGGCTCCAGCAGCACGCGACCGCACCGTTTGGAATGCCACTCGAGCCGCCACTAGCCAAGCGGGATGCCGACCGCCAGCGCGTCGAGCAGATCCTCGCCGAGATCGGCACCGACGGCGTCTAGATTATCGCCGGCGCCGATACCCTCGGCTTCGCGCAGCAGAGCGGCGTCACTGGCGGCCGTCGTTTTGCAGCGGAGAACGTGTGATGAAGTTGCGCCAAAAGATGTTTGCTGGGATGTATCGTCGCGTCGAGACTCCGGAGACACTTCCGTGGCATCGTGACGCGCCTGCCCTACTGCGCGCTGCCGCTGAACGCAGCGACGGCGGCCGTGCACTGGATATTGGGTGTGGAACCGGGGCACATGCGGTCTACCTCGCTGAACGAGGGTTCTCCGTTGTGGGCGTTGACTTTGTTTCGGCCGCGCTAGTGCATGCCCGACGTCGGGCTGAGAATTCGGGCGTCGCACTTGAATTGGTCGAGTCCGACGTTCTTGCGTACGACCCAGACGTCAGTTTCGACCTGGTCGTCGATTCCGGCTGCCTTCATCATGTTCCTGCGAGCAAAGTTAACGCCTATCGCGCTAGACTCGACCGCTGGCTGCTGCCAGGCGGGGACTATCTCCTGGTTCACTTCAGCAAGAGGCACACGCTTGATTGGCGGCCAGTAGGTCCGAGACGAGTGAAGAAAGCCGAAATAGTCCGCCTCTTTGCTCCGCTTCACCTGGAGGCCTACGACGAGACGTATTTCGATCTGTCGTTTCCGATCGGGAGGTCTCTTGCCGGGATTTACTGGTTTCGTCGGGTCTGATCGCTTGTCATCGAATGAACGCCTACCTTCACGAAGATTGTGAACCGCGCGACCCGAATCAAGAAGGCTACGATTGAGCAAGTGAACGGACTCGCGATTCGAACCGCCGATCTGACACTCCGTTCGCCCGGGCTCAGGCGGATGTTATTCGCCCGGCGAAAGGGCTGGCGGTGTGTGGGCGGCGCGAGACGACGGCAACGTCGCGGGGGCTACGCCGGCAAGTCGAACGTGCGGCGTTCTCCCTGCTCGAATTCCACGATCTGGCCGCGAACTCCGACCCTCGACTTGCCTGTCCGGCCATGCTCGAACGTGATCTCCAAGTGTTGGTGCGTCACGCGCACGCGGAGCCAATGGCCCCGATACTGCACCCGCAAACGAATCTCCGATAGGTGATCGGGCAGGCAGGGATCGAACCACAGGATCTCGTCGCGCATCTCAATGCCGGTGTGGCAGCGCTGAATCACGTCGACGGTGCCGGCCATGGCGCCCAGGTGGATGCCTTCCGAAGTAGTACCACCTTGAATGTCGGCCACGTCGCTTTGCAGCGCATCGTGAAACAACTCCCAGGCCTGTGCGCGATCGGTGCGCGCCAAGACCCACGAATGAACCACGCGGCTCAAGGTCGAGCCGTCGGACGTTCGGGCCATGTAGTACTCGACCGTGCGCGGGATCATGTCGGGATCGAACACGTAACCCAATCGAGCGAATAGCTCGCTCAGCTCGTTGGCCGAGAACAGGTACAGCAGCATCAACACGTCGGCCTGCTTGCTGACTTTGTAGCGATTCGGGCTGTCGCCCTCGGCTTCTAGAATTCGATCCAATCGCTGGATGTCGTCGTACTTCGCGCGGTAGCGGTCCCAGTCGATTTCGTCGAGATCCTCGTAGCCCTCGAACTGGCTGATGATGCCGTCCTGGTGAAATGGCACGTACATACGCCGGCTGATCGTGTCCCACGTTTTCAGCTCTTCATCCCCAATTTGTAACTGCTGGACGAGTTCGTCGCGTCGATCCTCGGCAAGCCAATCGAGACATTCCAGCGCCCTCAACAGGCACCACGCGGCCAGCACGTTGGTGTACGCGTTGTTGTTCAGTCCGGGTGTATCGCTGTCGGGATACTGCGTGTGGAATTCGTCCGGCCCGACGACGCCGTGAATCTCGTAGCGATCGCGCTGGACGTTGTACGTCGCGATGCTCGACCAAAACCGCGCGATTTCCAGCAGCATTTCGGCGCCATGAAAGGACATGAACTCCAAGTCGCCGGTGACCTGAAAGTACTGCCAGACGTTGTAGGCAATGGCCGCGTTCACATGCCGCTGTCGGTGCGTGTTGTCCGGAATCCAACGACCGGACCGCGGATTCAGGTGCAGTTCCTGGCTTTCTTCGCGGCCGCTCGCGCCGCTTTGCCAAGGATACATCGCGCCGCGATAACCGCTCTTTTCCGCGAGAGTGCGGGCCGCGTCAAGCCGGCGATACCGGTACATCAAGAGCGACCGCGTCAACTCGGGAACCCGCAGATTCAACAGCGGAAAAATGAACAGCTCGTCCCAAAAAATGTGTCCGCGATACGCTTCACCGTGGAGTCCGCGGGCAGGAACCCCGGCATCGATGTCGATCGAGTTGAAGGAGGCTGTCTGCAATAGGTGGAATAGGTGCAGGCGCAGCACGAGTTGCGGCCAGCCGTCGCCGTCGCGGATCTCGATATCGGCCCGATTCCAAAGTCGTTGCCAGGCAACCGCGTGGGAACGAAGTAGTTCGGCAAACGTCCCGGCGTGGGCGATCGTATCATGCACGGCGGAAAGCGGGTCGCTGATCGCCAAATCCCGCGACGTGTGCAGTGCGACCACTTTCTCCACAAGCAAGGGTTTTTCTTGTTCGCATGCGACGAACAGGCGTTGCTCGATGGACCCAGGCTCTTCGATCGTCCGCCGATCCAGCGGAGCCGGCTCGTCGCCCAAATAGACCGACGTTCGCGCCGCCTGCACCATCCGCAACCTTGATTGATTGGCCTTCACACCGAGCCAGATTCCGTCTTCGCCGATGCGTCCTCGACCGGTGGCGATCAGGTGCCGATCGCTCAATCCCCGATAGCGCTCAACGCCGCGATTAGTTACGTTGCCGTCCAGCGCCGAACGGAGCTCGATATTGCCCGACCAGTTTCGCGGCGTCAGTTCCCACTGGATCGCGGCCAAGTGCGGCTGACCCATGTGAACGATCCGCCGGCTGACCAGCAGGGTCTCGCGATTTGCAGGGTCGCGAAACAGGACGCGCCGCTCGAGCACGCCACGTTTCAAGTCGAGTTGCTGGTGAAAGTCGAGGATCTGGGCAGAGTCGATATGAAACCAGGCTGCGCCCTCGGTGCGAAAGGTCAGGCACAGCCAGTTCGGCCAGTTGACAAGGTCCTCGTTCTCGATGACGCGTCCGCCGACTTCGCTTTCCAGCCGATTGTACCCGCCGGCCAAGTACGTGCCTGGATAGTGCGGATCGCCGGCCGATACTTCCTCGGCGGCGCCGCGCGTGGCGAAGTAGCCATTGCCCAGCGTGCACAGAGCTTCACGCAGCGGTTGTCGTTGGGGTGTCCAATCCTGGTAGGTCAGATTCCACGGATCGTGTCTGTCGTCGGCTGTTGTCATGCTTGCGGTGCGGACTCCTCTTCGCGAACGATCGACAACAACCATTGTAAGAACTGAAAGACTTCGTCGCAGTCTCGCACGAAGTACTGCGCGTGCGTCTTGCATGAAGTCTCGTCCACGCGGATGCCCAGACCGATGCCTCGATACCGCAGCTCGCGAAACGCGTCTTCGTCCGTGTCATCGTCGCCAATGTAAAGGATGACGTTGCCGTCTTCGAACAAACCCAGTGTCTTGGCCAGCCACACCAGCGAGTGCCCTTTGTCCCATTCGACGTCCGGCTGCAACTCGTAGATCTTCTTGCCGCCGCGCTTTCGCAGACGCGGATATTGCCGATGAGCCTCGTCCACGACGCTCGACACGCCGTCAACGTTCTCGGGATCGACCTCGCGATAGTGGATCGCGATTGCGTAGCGCTTTCGCTCGACGCGCGCGCCCTGAATTTTGGCGAGTTGTTTCTGTAGCAATCTTTCGACCCCGTCCAGGTCGTCCAAGAAGTCCTGCGCTTCTTCATGTTCCATCTTCAATCCTGACGGGCCACGAACGTCGAACCCGTGGCTGCCGGCGTAGACCAGTTCGGACACGTCGACCATTCGCTGTACGTCCTGTCGATCGCGTCCGCTAATGATGGCGACGGCGCAGTGCTCCGCGAGTTGGCATAGCAGATCGCGCATCGGCTGTGAAAGGACCGCTTCCTCTGGGCGACGGACAATCGGCGTCAACGTGCCGTCGTAGTCGAGAAACACGGCCAATTTGTGCCCGCGAATCCGATTAGCGATTTGCGGCAGGTGCGCCATGGCCGAGCGTGGCGAATGCAAACAGATCTCCTCGGGCTTGCAGTGCATGACGACTTGCAGCTCGCGCAGATCGCGCACGACACGATCCGCGCCGGCATCGCGCAGCTCGTCGGCTACGTTGTGCCGGTCGACGCCTACCACCAGCCCGAAATGGCCGGCCCGTCCCGAGGCGACGCCCGAGATCGCGTCTTCCACCACGATCGCTTGCCAGGGTTCCACGCCGAGTTGCTTGGCCGCTTGCAGAAACGGATCGGGCTCAGGTTTGCCGCGCAGGCCGAGGCGGGCAATATCGTTGCCGTCGACAATCGTCTCGAACCGATCCAGCAACTTGGCGGCGCGGAGGATCGGTCGACAGTTGCGGCTGGAGGACATGACACCCAGCTTTAGGCCGTCCTTCTCCCAATGGCCGATCTGCGCGACGGCGTCTTCATACACGTCCGCCCCGTCGCGCTCGATGATCTCCTTGAACAGCTCGTTCTTGCGGTTGCCCACACCACAAACGGTCCTCCGGTCCGGGCCGTCGGACGGATCGCCCTTGGGCAGCTCGATTTGGCGCGATCGCAGAAAGCTACGCACGCCGTCGTAGCGCGGTTTGCCGTCGACATACTCGCGATAGTCGGTCACTAGGTCGAACGGCGGCTGGTTGGTTCCGGTTTCGCGCGAATGTCGCTCCAACAACTCGTCGAACGTAGCCTTCCACGCTCGCGCGTGTACTTCCGCGGTCTGCGTGATCACACCGTCGAGATCAAGAATGACGGCCTTGAAAACGTGTGGCTTCATTTCGCCGGCCCCCGGCGTACTTCTTGGGTCCTGATCGCAGTCCGAACGACTTTGGAAACAGTTGCGCTGGGCAGATACCTGTCGAGCGCGGAGCGAAACCGGCGACGGGCAAGTTGCGCAACGGGCGCATTCCCCGATGGAACGAGGAGGCCATAGTGCAGAATACCGTCTTCAGATCGCCGTGCAACCAAGTTTTCGCGCCGCAAGGTTTTGGCAAGGCGCAAGCCCGTAAACTCGTCCACGGTTACTTCTTTTTCGGCAATGCCGCGATCACTTTTGCCATTTCATTCGATCGAAATGCGCGCGACGTCGTAGTTTGCACAGTGCCGCGCGAGGAGAGGGCAAGCATTGCGGCAGTGGCCTTCTGGTCGTTTGGCGCATCAAAGATGATTACTCCATCGGTTGGTCCCATCGTCCAGAAAATGTCGGTTACCTTGACACCCATGCGGCTGGCGGTGGTCTTGAAGGCGGTTGCACGTTTTGTCGTCTCGCGGATGGCATCGATGCCTTCGCTGGTAAATCTGACGGTTGCGATGTAGGTGGCCATGAAAGATTCTCCGTGGAAATGTGGTATCGATCGCTCGTACGTAGCGCGCATTTGTCCGGACCCCAGTTTGCCGGATTCCCTGCCGCGCGCCCAGAAAATTGGTGCGGCCGCGCACGAACCCGAGCGATGTCGCCGTCAATCACGGCAGCTCGGTGAAATAGTCTGCCCCACAACTTCCGAGTGATCGAGACACTCTCGCTGGACGCTGCGCAATCATCGAACAATGCGCGCCGCGAACGATCCGACCGACGACCGCGCACGCGCTCAACACGATCGGCTTGACGAGGGGAGCGAGCTGTCGCCGAGACCTATACGCGGCGACGCCGACCAAAGATCAGAAAATATCCCAACGCCGCCAAGGCCAAAAGAATGGCGGATGGCTCCGGTACGGCGTTGATGGGTGGTTGCGACTGATCGGCACTGGATTGCGCAACGGGCGATGCGGGCACTGCGGCGACTTCCGCCGGCTTCTCATCCGGATCCGTCCACGATGGCTCGCTGGAAAACGCCGACGTTCCGATTCGCGGCAGCGACGGCTCTACCGATTCGTCGGTGTCGGTTAGCACGGCATCGACGGCGTCCGGCTGCGAAACCCGAGTCACTGGCACCGGATCATCGCCGTAGATCAAACGATCGATCTCGTCCTGCTCGGCCCGCGCGCTTTGCGCAGCAGCCATCGCAAGAACCACGCTTAGAACGCTCAAAAGCGTCAAGCGGTGCCGTTTCGTCGTTCGCCTACCCGTTTGCACTGACGTAATGTCCCGGTCTCGTGTCGAAATGGGCCGACGACGGAACCTCGTCGCCGGGTCATTTCAGGCTCATTATGTCGCGAGCGGTCGATATTGGCAAGAAAAAATGAGAACTTATCGGGGAATTCATTTAGGGCTTGCCTATGCCCCCAATACGGATGGGCTGACAGAATTAGCGCAACCCGACCATACCGACCGGCGGGCTGATGCATGCCGGTCAGCCGGCTGCCTTCTGTTCGATCAGAGGGTGCTGGCGTATTCCCCGCTTGCACGACGACCGCCGCCCGCAGAAACCGCTATCACTTGCCTTCGCTGGCCCAGCGCTTCATTTGAGCGATGTTCTCGTCGAGCTCGCGGCGGCGCGCGTTGTTCGCACGCCGCTTGCCGCCCCGATAGACCGCCATGTCGCTGTCGTACATTGCCTCGGGCTCCGGCGTCCGGCCCTGATCGTCCGTTTCCGCCTCCCAAGCATTCAGTCGACCGCGCATGGCCTCTAGCTCCTCGCGGTACGCCGGATCGTCGGACAGGTTGGTCAGCTCCTGCGGATCGGCCGTCAGATCGTAGAGCTCTTCGGCCGGGCGCGTGGGAGCAAACAGCAGCCGCTGGGTGACCGGCTCTAGTTCGCCGGAGGCGTGCAAGGCGCGCAGCCGTCGGATGATCGCCTTGCCGTCCTTGTACCGGTTGGGTTGCAGGTGGGGTCGCTGCGGCAAGTAGTTGCGAATGTATTTGGTGTCGGCCGTGCGGACCGCGCGCAGGTGTTCTACCGTTTCGTCGCAGCGGTCCCGCGCCGCGAAGATCGCCTCGCGCGGCTTGTAGTCCGCGGCCAGGATGTTTCGGCCCTGCATCCAGTCGGGAACGTCGATGCCGGCCAGTGCCAGCGACGTCGGTGCCAGGTCGATGTGCATGACCAGATCGTCGCGCACTTGCTCGGCCGCGATGCCCGGCCCGCGAATCACCAACGGCACGTGAATTCCTTCATCGTACAAGAACTGTTTGCCGCGCGCGTGGCTGATGCCGTGATCGGTTAAAAAGAAGACGACCGTCTTGTCGAGCAGGCCCTCGCGCCGCAATCGCTCGACCACGTCGCCCACCTCCTTGTCGGTGTAGCGCACCGTATCCAGGTATCGGGCCCAATCGGCCAACAACACCGAATCGCGCGGGTAGTACTCCGGCAGCGTCACGTCGTCGGGCCTGGTCGGCGCGCCAAACGTCTGGCGAACTTGCTTCGCCCAGGCATCGTTCGGGCCGACGTCGCCACCGCGGTGCTTGCCGCCGTGGAGTTGCACCTGCATGAAGAACGGTTGATCCGGCGCCCGCCTGCTCCAATCCGCGCCGTCGTACATGGCGCGGTCCCACTCGAAGTTGTAGTCGGTCTTGCCGGGCCGCACGCGCTCTCCCCCCAGCGCGCCGCCGTTGCACGTGTAGTAGCCCGCCTGTTGGAACAGCACCGGCACCGGCACGACGCCGTCGGGCAGATGGATCTTGAGGGCGCCGCGGCCGCTGCGATGATGATGCGCGCCAATTGTCGTCTGGTAGCAGCCGGTGATCAACGCCGACCGGCAGGGCGAGCAGACCGGTGCGGTGACGAAGGCCCGCGTGAACCGTGTGCCCTCGCGAGCAAGTCCGTCCACGTGCGGCGTTTCGATCAGTGTCTCGCCGTAGCACGAGAAATGGGCCGACATGTCGTCGACGAAGATCCACACAATGTTCGGTCGATCGTCGGCCGCGTCGGCGCGGGCAGCGTTGACGTGAGCAATCGCCCAAGTTCCGCAAACCACACCAGTCAAGTAGAAGAGTGTTTTCATCGTACGTTGTATTTGAGGCTCGTCGACAGTTGGGCGCCGGAATCTCGCAGTTGACGACGAAAATCACAGTATGTCGATTCCGAGAAGTCTAGGTCTTCAACACACGTTTGCTCAAACAGTTGGCGTGCTTTGCCTAGTTTGGCGTGCCGTATTTTGTCCATACCTCCCTTGATCGCCCATAGTCCGCGACGAGCCGGCCGTCGGAGTCAATCGAATATACGCCCATTTCGTAGCATTCGACGAATCCCGCCAGCAGATTCTTTAGGGACGGAAAGAAAACAAACTCCCCAGTTTCGTTGAAGTTATAGAAGACGGCACCTTCCGCATGGGAACGCGTGGGATCGTAGTAGTAACCGTCGCCGGCGAGATCCTGAAAAATTGGGAGCCAATCGAAACGGTGTCCGATGAATGCCTCGCCAAGTACACGTTGTAGGCCGGTCGCTTCTTCCCGTTGCCGAACCATTTCCTTCCGCTCCTCGACGAGCCGTTCGAGCGACGCGAAATGGTGAATCGGAATGAAGTCGACTTCAAAATCGTCGACTTGTCCGTTGCGCCACATGTAGAGCGATCGAAGATCGTCAGAGAGTTGGACGCCGAGTTTGCCTTCGAGTTCCTTGAGCTGCGTTGCCGTTACCCCAGGTTGCAGCGACGCCAAAGTATCTGGCGCGTGTTTGGCCAGAGCCGATTCAAGCCTGTCAAGCACTTGATCGATCGGCTCGTCGACTTCGGCTGGCATGCCGACTGCGGTTGGGTACATAACATCACGCATGCGAGTCAAGAAGACGAACATTGCGATGGCGATTGCCACGAGAAGGGCAGCTGGAACCAGTAGCCATGTGTATCGTTTAATTCGGCGGTAATCGTAGGACATCGATTTTGAGTCAGCCGTAGCACGAGAAATGGGCCGACATGTCGTCGACGAAGATCCACACGATGTTCGGCCGATTGTCGGCCGCGTCGGCGCGGGCAGCGGCGCACGTAGCCGCCGTGGCCACCAACAAAACCAACACACCTCGGCACAGTCGCCTCATCGTATTCGTCTCACGGTCGGTTCATGCCACTTGTGGCGCCTCCACGGCAACAGCACAGCAACTCTGCCCGCACCTCACTGCGGCGCATTTTCGCCCCGCGGCAGCGTGTCGCCGTAGCGCTCTTCCCAACGGGCCATAATCTCTTTCCAGTTGGTAAACAGAACGCCCTCGCGCTCGAAAAACTTATGGATCTCCGGGTCGGAGAACATCTGTGCCTCCCATGCCCGCTGCTGCCACGTGCCGGTGATCGCCCGCATCGTGTCGCTCAGCACGGAGGGATGAAAGATGATCTCGTTGATGCCTGGTGACATCGAGCGCACCAGCTCGTAAAAGTTTTCGCGCTTTTCCTCGTAGGTCTTGCCTTCGCCCACGGCATGAAAGTCGTCGAGCTTGGGCAGCTTGTACTCGGCGATCAACTGGATCGACTCGTCGGTGATCGGATAACCCTGCTTGCGAAACTTGGCAGTCACCCGGGGCGTCTGCTCGATCACCATCGCCGGAATGCGGTACTCCTCGGCGACCTTGAAGTAGGCCTTGGTGAAGTCGAGCCGCACGTAGAGCGTGCCCATGTGCGTGTCGATGTGGCCCGGCCGAGTTCCCTTGGCGATGGCCCGCTCGACCTGCGCGCGGATTTCCTTTTCGACTTCGCCGGGCTGGGCGTGCGTGGCGGTCTCGCGCTGGCTACGCCACAGAAAGCCCTCCTTGTCGACCATGCCAGGCACGATCTCGCGACCGGCCACAGGTCCCCAACGATACCAGCGCCATTCGCTGTTCATCGCCAGATGCAGCCCCAGGTCGTAGTCCGGATGCTCCTTGTACCAGTCGGCCATTTCGTTGTACCAGGGGCACGGCACCATCAGCGCGCCGGATTGAATCTGCCCGGCGGTCAAATAGGCCTTCGCCGCCTGGTTGGCTTCGTAGCACATGCCGATATCGTCGGCATGCAGCATCAACACGCGTTTGCCGGACGGATAGCCGAGCTTCTCGGCCCAAGTTTCGCCGCGGACGCTCGACGGCGCGATCAGCAGACAAACCCAGGTGAACAACAAGGCCAGTTCAGGGAGGCGGAACGATCGAAAGCGCATGGTGGGATGGATCCTTTGCGGTGAATGTTGCGTGACATTGGGCGAGCAAGTCGGCGCAGGGCGTTGGTCGGGCGTCGGCCTGCCACCAACCGCGTTCGATTCTGAATCGGCCGATGCGCGGCGTCAAGCAAACGGCGCGAAAGTGCCCTACTTGCTCGAGCGGGCATGTTCGAGAATCGCCGACTCGTCGAATACCGCATGGTTGATCACGCTGCGGCCGTCCGACGTGTAGACCAGGTGTACCTTGCCGTCGCGCGTTTGGATCGCGTAGGGATAGGCGTAGTCGTGGTCGCCGGTGGCGATGTCGCGCCGGTGCGGATAGCTCTTGTCGCCGTCGGTCGACATGGCAACCGTCAGCGGCGTACGCTGCGTGCCGCTGTCGTTGTAAACCAACAGCAGGTTGCCGCTGGCGAGCTTCAGCAGGTCGATCGCCGCGTTGGGATTAGGGAACTTCGTATCGCGGCCTTCGCTCCAGGTCTGGCCCCCGTCGTGCGATTCGGAGCGCACGATGAAGCCCTCGGTACCGGGGCCGTATCCGCCGCCGCGTCGACAGTAGGCGACCAGGTTCTTGTCGTCCAATTGTACGACGGCCGGTTGGATGTTGCCGCGCTTCGATTGGATGCGACCGGACGCGGACCATTGCTTCGTCTTCGGGTCGAATCGCAAGAACAGCGACGTGCTGTCCGCGCCGACTTCTTCGGTATCGTGGCCGGTCTCGTGATAGACGGGCAATAGATAGTCGCCGCTACTGAGCACGATCGGCTGGCCCTGCACCATCATGCCCTCTTCCAGCGCGAGCAGAAACGAATCAGACCACGTCTGCGCGCCGTCGCGCGAAACCTTGGCTTTGATCCGCGAAGTGGACCACGTGTCGCCGAATCGGCAGACGTAGAACAACCACACCAGCCCGTCGGGCGCCTGCCAGACGACCGCGTTTCCGTCCGAACGGAACGGCGTGTCGGCGATGATCCGGGGTGCCGACCACACGTTGCGTCCTTTCTCTTTGCGCATGCCGTACACGGCGGTCACCTCGGCATACTCCCCGTCGCCACCGTAGTAGGCGATGTACAAGTCGCCGTTGTCCAATTCAGTGATCGACGCCGGATGCTTGTACTTGCCGGGAAACTCTGGGCCGATCACCCGCTCGAATACGATGTCGTCGGCAGTGGCGGCCGTTGCCGCGGCAACCAGGCAGAGTGTCAGGCAGCCGTGAAGTGATTGTTGCAGTACGCGAATCAAGGTTGCGCTCCTCTGGTGTGGGAATCGGCCACGAACCGACCAGCGGGTACCGCTCATCGGCAATCGCGCAGGTGGCTCAGTCTTCATAAAGGTGCACGGTGATCGTTCCGTCGCGCGTGACCCAGCCGCGGTACATGCCTTCGGTGTTGTAGGGCGCGGCGAAGTTGCCCTTGGCGTCCAGGGCGATGACGCCGCCGTTGCCGCCGGCCGGTTTCAGTTTGTCGTGGATGACTTCGGCCGCTGCCTCGGCAACGTCCTTGCCGCGATACTTCATCAAGGCGCCAATGTCGTAGGCCACGGCAAACCGGATGAAGTATTCGCCGTGTCCCGTGCCGGAGACGGCACACGACGCGTTGTCAGCATACGTGCCTGCACCCAAAATGGGCGAATCGCCGAGCCGGCCGAAGAGCTTGTTCGACGTGCCGCCGGTCGAGGTGCCCGCGGCCAGGTCGCCCGCACGGGCCAGAGCGACGGCGCCCACCGTGCTCCAAGGCTGTTTTTCGGAACGGTCTGTTTCGATCTTTCCCCCGCTCGTGGTTTGCTCCGCCTCGCGCTTCAAGTCGCGCTGGTGTTGTTGCCAGCGAGGTTCGGTCCGGAAGTAGGACGGATCGACCGTCTCTAGCCCGCAGCTTTCCGCAAACTGTTCCGCGCCGGGCCCGACCAAAAGGACGTGTTTGGACTGTTCCATCACGGCCCGGGCAGCGGAGATCGGGTTCTTGATCGTGGTGACGAATCCGACCGCGCCGCCTTGTTTAGTGCGGCCGTCCATGATCGAAGCGTCCAGTTCGTTGCGCCCCGATCGCGTGAAGATCGCCCCGCGTCCGGCGTTGAAGTGGGGCGAGTCTTCGAGCACGTGGATTGCTGCTTCCACCGCGTCGAGCGACGAAGCGTCTGATGCTTTCCAAACGGTGTACCCGGCTTCAAGCGATCGCCGCAGATCGGCCCGCAGCGCGTCGGCCAGCTCGGGCGTCAGCGACTTTTTGCCCGATGCCGTTCCGCCGTGAATTCCCAATACGACGCCAGGGACCGGCGTTTCGTCGGCCGCGATGTTCATGGTCGGCAAGATCGCCAGCAAGGCGAGCGATCCCAGCAGGGTTCGTGACATGGATAGAGTCTCAACGGCCAGAATCGGGCTGTCGCGTGTGTGGCCAGGCAGGTCAAGAATACGCAACCGTCACGCGTCACGCAAACTTCCCTGCTCTCCGGCGAACCGTCAGCGTCGGATCGACTTGCATGCGCTCGGCTGCTGCGCGATGATGACCTCTTGCCAAGAAACTGCCGCGCCCGGATCTTCAGCCGCGCGCAGAGTCCTATCCGCGCCCGGACCGACCCATGAGCGATACAACGACTTCGATGGCCGGTGCCGCCGGCGAAGCTGCTACCGAGTTGGCCGCGGGCCGCGTCATCCTCAAGCCGCGAAAAGCCCGACCATTCTACGGCCGGCATCCGTGGGTATTGGCCAGTGCCGTCGCCCACGTCGAGGGTGATCCGCCCAACGGCGACGTCGTCGACCTGCACGCCGATTCGGGCAAGTTCATCGCCCGCGGTCTGTACAATGCGCAGAGCCGGATCCGTGTTCGCCTTTATACGTGGGACGCCGACCAGCCGTTGGATTCGCCTTTCTTCGGCGAGCGCTTGCGGCGGGCCATCGACTGGCGCGTTCAGCTCGGTCTTGACGAGCCGCACGGCGCCGCCCGATTGGTTTACAGCGAAGCTGACGGAATCAGTGGGCTAATCGTCGACCGTTACGGTCCCTATCTCTGTGTGCAGGTTACGTCGCTCGCGTTGGCCGGCCGGCTCGATTCGCTGCTCGATACGCTGACCGAACTGACGCAACCGCGCGGCATCTTCCTTCGCACCGAGAAAGGCGCGGCAGCCGCCGAAGGGATCACTTTGCGCGACGGGCTGTGCCGGGGCGAGGCGCCTGACGGACCGGCGTTCATCGTCGAAAACGACTTGCGCTATGGCATCGATCTGGCCGAAGGGCAAAAAACCGGCTATTACCTCGACCAGCGCGACAACCGGCGCGCTGCTGCCGGTTATATGCGTGGTCGGCGCGTGTTGGACATGTTTTGTTACAGCGGCGGTTTTGCGCTCAACGCGGCCAAGCACGGCCGGGCGCGCGAGGTGATCGGTTACGACGCCAGCCAGCGAGCTGTTGCTTTGGCCCGTGCCAATGCCGAACTCAACGGCATCACCAACGTCCGCTTCGAAGCGGCTGATTGCTTCGACGCGCTCGACGCATTGAACGCGGCCGGTGAGCGATTCGGCGCCGTGGTCCTCGATCCGCCCAAGTTCGCCCGCAGTCGCGGCGCCGTTCGCGACGCGATGCGCGCCTATCACCGCGTGAATCGTTTGGCCGTCAACCTATTGGAACCGGACGGCATCCTGGTCACGTGCAGTTGTTCTGGTCACGTGCTGCGCGAGGACTTTCAGAACATGCTGTTGGGCGTGGCCGAACAAACGGGTCGCGACATTCAGATCCTCGAGCTGCGGGGCGCAGCGGCCGACCATCCGACCAGCGTGACTTGTCTAGAGAGCGAGTACCTCAAGTGCTTCGTCTGCCGGGTGCTCTAGCCGGCGGCCCGCAGGCAGGGCGTCGGCCGCAGGGGGCGGGCTCGACCTTCGCGCGGCTGTTTTGCCGGCAGCAAAAGCGCCCCGTTTTCGCGGCATTTTTTGCGGCCCGCAGTCGGGTGGAATCGGCTCTCTTGACCGACGAGCCAGGCCGCGCCTAGGATAAGAGGCAGTACCGGCACGAACGTGGTGCTGGCAGGACCAATCGACCCGCGGGCCGCCAGGCTGGACTGGCCGCTGTCGGCGGGAGGTCTTATCCGAAGGGAGGTGGTCGAATGATAGATGGCAACCAGAGGTGGTTCGTCTGACGTGTCAGCCGACGGGCTGCTGGCCGCAGCCGGATGCAAGACTCCGGCGGGCAGCGTCAGACAGCCGAATTCTGAAACCGATAACGGTGGGGCCGGCCGAAGCCATATCTACTTCGGCCGGCTCTTTTTTTGTGCCCCGGCGGAGCGCGTCGCCAGACCGGAGACCGTCGAACCGCTCGATTCGGTGCCAAGCGTGCCGAGCGGTGGTCCTTTTCTCGCTGCGGG
>CALFYT010000027.1 GCA_937952415.1 uncultured Planctomycetaceae bacterium
CTAACTTTGGGAAGTTATTCTTGACTTGTGCCTTAGCTGGTAGTCGGGCCTTCCGTAGTAAGACGAGACGTCCGGATCGAGATCTTGCAGGAACTTGAAATAGATATGCGGACTCACTCGCCACTGGCGGGCCGGAGAAGCCGTCACGATGCCGGCCGCGTGCGGCCCGAACTCGCAAATCAGCCGGGACGCGTTAGTGTCCGCTTTTCCCTGGCGAAAACCGTGGGCGAACGCCCAGCGGCTGATAGGCGCGGACGTGTGTCGGCATAGTTTCATCGTCTTATCCCAATCCCGACAGTGTGCCAGTGCTTCGTCCAAACTCCTTGCGTTCGACGCCGACCATCTGCGCCAATGTCAGCCACAGATTGGAGAGCGGCGCGCCGCGTTTCCACTCTTGCTTTTCACTTCCGTAGTAGCCGATTTGCCGACCCGGTTTGGGCAATAGTCCGCCACCTTTGCCGGCCAAGATACAGGCCACGTCGCGCAGGTCGTGTCCGGGCCATCCCTTACCTTGGCCGCCGCCGTTACCGCTCCCGTAGACGACGATGCTGTGGTCTAGCAGGTTGCCGTCTCCCTCGTGGGCAGACAGAAGTTCTTGAAGCAGGTATGAAAAATGTTCAACGTAGCAGCGGTCGATCGCTTGGATGATCGGCAGCGTCGGTTTTGGATCGTGGCTGCATTTGTGGTGGCCCCAGTCGTGATACTTCGCGTCCACTTTTCCGGCGAACTGCTGTTTGTCGATGCCGAACTCATCGAGAGTGCGGTTGTACGTCGTGCCTTTGATTCCTTCGCTTTCATCGCCCAGCGCGCAGGTGATCACGCGCGTGTAGTCGATTTGCAGCGCCACGACCAGCAGGTCGACCATCAGTTTGATGTGATGACGAAGGCTTTCTGGCTCTCCTGGTCGCGCGATTGGTGGCTGGGGGCGTTTCGCATCGCCCTGCTCGAAATCCGCGATCTGACGTTCCAGTGACCGAACTGATTCGAGGTATTCGTCCAGCCGGCGATGATCCCGACGGCCTAATCTCAATTTCAATTGACGTGCATCGTCAGACACGACGTCGAGGATACTCTTGCGCCGCTGATCCTCTTTGACATCGCCGAACATGCGAGCAAACACATCGCGAGGGCTTGTCTCGGCGCCCATCGGCACACCGGGGCCGCGCCAGCAGATGTTCATCGCGTGCATCAGCTTGCCGATTGTGGTGCAGCTCAGTTCGAGCGAGTTTTGTCTTGCACCTTTGCTCAATTTCGGGGCCAGAACCTGATCGAGCGTTGCGTCTGTTTCCACGCCCCATGAATCGGCTTGTCCGGCAGACGCGCTGCTGAGCCAGAGGCACGCCGAGCGGTTGTGACCTGACTTTGGATGCGGCCTGCCCTTGAGGCCGTCGAGAACTAGCAGATGTTCCTTCACCGCTTCAAGCGGCATTAGAGTGGGCGTCAGCTTCATCTCCTTGCCTTCGCCTGTGACACCTTTCCAAGCCGTCGTCTCGGCACCGAGCGGATGATAGACGAAAACCATTCTTAGCGGCGGCTTGCCGGTTTTGTTCTCGGCCGCCTGTGCCGCGCTCATCGCTTCCAGCCAGGGCAAAGCGACCGCCGCGCCCACGCCGCGCAACATTGTTCGTCGCGAGATGTGCCAGCTTTTGGTCATGATCGTTCCTTTCAAATCCGAAACCCGAAACTCGAAATCCGAAACAAATTCAAAATCACAATCTCAAAATCCAGAACGCAGAACGCTTACTCGTTTCGATCATTCGTATTTTGAAATTCGGATTTGTTTCGAGTTTCGGATTTCGGATTTCGAGTTTCATTATCTCTCCGATGTCGAAACGGATAGCTCTTCGCAACTTCCACCACGACGCGTGAAAACTTGTAGTCGTCTTTGGCGACCGCTTGAACGATCCTCGTAACGGTTGGTTCGTCGTAGAATTCCAACTTCCTGCCCAACGCATAAGCCAACATCTGCTCGACGAAGCAGCGGGCGAATTCTTCCTTGCGAGAAATCAACAGCGTCTTGAGTCCTTCGATGCCGTCGAACTTCGCGCCATCGACCAACACTCCCCGCGCGTCGATCGGCTGCCCCTGATCGGTGTCGCGCCACCGGCCTGTCGGGTCGAAGTTCTCGAATGCCAAACCCAACGGATCAATCCTCTGATGGCATGCATAGCACGCGGGATTTTCACGGTGCTTTGCCAAGAGTTGCGGCACGGTCAGGTTCACTTTTCCGTCCGCCGATTCTTCCTTGAGCACGTTGTCCACATCGGGCGGCGGCGGTGGGGGCGGCGCGCCGAGGATCGTCTCCAGAATCCACTTGCCGCGATGAACGGGACTTGTTCGCGTCGGCTGCGACGTGCCGGTCAGCACCTTGCCCATCGTCAGCACTCCGCCGCGCCGCTTGTCGAAGAATTTGATCCGATACCACGGCGGCGCCGCGTTGTTGGGCGGCTTCTTTCCCTTGAAGTTCTCGATTCCGTAGTGTTGGGCCAACGGATAGCAGACAAATCCCCAGTCGGCGTCGATAAACTCCAGGATGCTGCGATCTTCAACCAGCATGACATCCGTGAAGAGCAGCAGTTCCTGTTTCATCAGTTCGGCAAGGTTCTCTTGGAAGTACTCCGGATACCGCTCCGAATTCGGTGCGCTGCGGTCCAGGTGATCCAACTGCAACCATTGACAGAGAAAGCCGGGATGCAACCCGTCGGTGATCCGCTGGTCGTTAAGCATCCGCCGGACTTGCTGTTCGAGGATCGCGTCGTCCTGCAACTTCCTTTGCTCGGCTAATTCCGAAAGTTCTCGATCGGGGATGCTACTCCAGAGGAAAATGGACAGCCGCGTTGCAAGTTCGTAATCGTCGAGTGGCCGGACGGTTGCCGTAGGACGGGCACTCTTGCCCGTCGCCTCTTGCGCTGAGGCCGCGACGGGCAAGAGTGCCCGTCCTACATCTGCGTCGTCGGCCCACAAAACAGCGAAGCGAGGCGATACGAGGATGGCTTGCAGCGACATGCGGATTGATGACTCGAAGTCCTCGCCTTCCTCCTGTCCTACGTCAAACAACGTTGCATACTTCTCGGCTTCTTCGATTGTCACCGGTCGGCGAAATGCGCGCGACGCAAAGTCTTGCAGCACTGCAACGACAACTTCGCGTCGCGTCTTGACGCCTCTGGGCAATTGTCCCTTTTCAGCTTTCTCCACGCGCTCACGAAGTCGCCACTGATACCTGCCATGCTCGTCTTTTCCCCGCAGCGAGTAACAATCGTCGAGCAGTTTCCCGCTCGCACGAAAATACTTATCCATCAGAAACGGCGGGATCGACAGGTTTTCGCCGATCGAGTCGAAGCCGCCGTCCTCCTGCGTATCCGGCGGCAACGCACGCGTAACGAAGGCACACGGATGTTCTGGCGGCGGAATGATGGCATGATACAGATTGACCGATCCGTCCTTCTTGGTTTCGTATTTAGCTCGTCTCGGCTGAGGCCGGTCTTTGGGGATGGCGAGATCTCGGAAGGCGTTCATGTGCTCTCGCACGTTCAGACGCCGCGGATTGAGCGGGCCAGGATCCGGATGACCGTCGAGCGTGTAACCTGCGATCACGTCTTCGGCAAAAGTTATCAGCCGTTTCCGTTCTTCGTTCGTCGGTTGAGTTTCACCGTCAGGCGGCATCTCGCCAACAGCGATCCGCTTGCGAACCTGGTGCCACACGGCAGCGCGCCGAAACGGAGTCAGATTCCTCATAGAAGCCAAGTTGAGGCTGGCTTCAGGTTCGCCCTTTCCGTGGCACGCGACGCAGTATTTCGCCAAGAGCTGATCCTCTGCCCTTGCAGCCGTCGCCAAACCGAGCAAGCAGGCGGCGAGCACAGCAACCCGAAGCGCGAGCGAGGGAATCTTACTCGAGCGCATTTCAAAACCGCCGTAGCACAGCCAGCGTGGCTGTAGAAGGCACAAAACAGGCTGGCAGCCTGTGCTACTTTCAGTTTTGCAATCCGCTCGAAGATGAAAATGCATCGTTAACCACTGCGTTAGAGCAGTTCCACAATCACGGCCCCGCGTGACAGGATTGGAATCGGGCGTCCGGCGTTATTGGGGTAGGCTTTGCTCCAATCAACGCCCAAGTGCTGATAGAGTGTCGCCCACACGTCGTTGGGGTGCAGCGGGCGGTCTTTAGGCCGCTCACCGCGGGCGTCGGTCGAACCGATCACCTGGCCGACTTTCATCCCGCCGCCGGCAACCAGCGCCGACATGCTGCTGGACCTCTGATCGCTGCCGGGTCCTCCTTTCGTTTGCTTGTTCATCCTCGGAGTACGGCCGAACTCGCCCCACACGACCACGGCCACCTGTTTGTCGAGACCGCGTGCGTAGACGTCTTCAATCAGGCCGCTGACGGCGCGGTCGAACGCGGACGCTCGATCGGTCATGTGTTTGGCGACGGAGCTATGGTCGTCCCAGCCGTTGAGCACGACGGTGACGAAGCTGACTCCGGCCTCGACAAGCCGCCGGGCCATCAGGCAGCGCATACCCCAATCGTCCTCGCCTTTTCTGCCAGTCTCGATCTGGCCGTACAACTGGCGCGTGGCTTCGTTCTCGAGGTTGAGGTCCATCGCGTCGCGCGCGGCCTTGCCGGTGAGCATCTCAAACGCTTGTCGCGTGAAAGAATCCATTCCTTCCATCATGCCGGTTTCGTCCACTTCGCGGCGCAGTGAATCAAACGTCGAAAGCAACTTGCGACGGTTTTGCAGACGACGAGGATTGATTTCGATGGGCAATTCCAGACCACCGGGGCCTTGTTTCGGATCGACGCCGTACGGGTTGTAGGCGGGCCCCAAATAAGCCGCGCCGGTATGGTCAAACCCACCGTCTCGAATCCCCACGCGAGGAACGCAGACGTAGCTTGGCAAGCGGCGCTGTTGGGCCTCGCGCCACTTGGAGACAATCGCTCCGACGTTCGGGTATAAAACCGTGCCTTCGTTCGTTCCAGGCGGGTGCTTGTAGCCGGTCAGCACGTTCTTGGTCGCGCTGCCATGGCCGGAATCGTCGTGGGCCAGCGAACGAATCAGCGTGAACTTGTCTGCCACGCGAGCGTGCAATGGAAGCAATTCCGAGACTCTTGCTCCAGAGACGTTCGTCGAGATCGCTCGAAATGGTCCGGCGTATTCGACTGGAGCTTCTGACTTGGGGTCGTAAGTTTCAAACTGCGTCGGGCCGCCGCTGCACCAGACTTGAATGACCGCTGTATCACTGACCGGTTTGCCTTCGGCCGCTTGTGCGGCTCGAAATTGCAGGATCTGCGGCAATGACAAGCCGCCCATCGCGGCCGCGCCGACCTTCAACACGTTGCGGCGGCTAACGCCTTCGCAAGTGCGCGTCGTTCTATGGGTTAGCGTGAGCATTGGATTTCTCCTGGTCGCTCTTCCGAGTTCGACCACATAGTGATTGGTGAAACGACATCAGCCGGCACGCGTTAGCGTCCGGTTCCGGCCAGCAACCGTGGGCTAACGCCCAGCGGCTGGTCCCAAAAAGCGTGCAAAGTGCTCAGTGGTTAAACATGAATTCCTTGGTGTTGATCAGGGCCCAAATCAAATCTTCGTAGGCCCACTGCTTCATTTGTTGCTGCACGTTGGACGACGTTTCCTTTTCGGCCAACGCGTTTTCTTCGGTGATGAACGCTTCCGCCGACTTCAATTCGTCGGAAGTCGGATGACGCGCAAACACGGCGAGGAACAACTCGTCGATCTTCTCTGCCGTTGGCCGACCGTCGGCGGCCAGTGTGGCGGCTCGCGAATTGCGGTCTTTTAGTTTGCGGTGGATCTCCTCGGAGCCAATCATGTAGAGGCTTTGCGTGAGGCTGGCCGCTGTCACCCGTTCACATTCACACGCCGAGTCACGTTTGGGTTTGCCAAACACTTCCAAGAAGTTGCCGCGATAGCCACCGCGCAGAGGAACGGTTTCGTCCGGCAACTCGATCGCTCGCTTCACCGGCGCATTTCCGCCGTATGGCGTCGGCGTGCCAGTGGCCTGGTCTATCCCATCCAACAACACTTCGGCAGGAAGCCGACGCGGCTGGAAACGAGCGAAACTACGGCCGGCCTTCTGGTTCCATTCGTTCGGCGAACTGCTGAGCTGGTAGGCGGTGCTCGTCGTGATCGTGCGGATGACGTGCTTCAGGTCAAAGCCCGAATCGACGAAGTCCTTGGCCAGCGCGTCCAGCAATTCCGGATGGCTGGGCGGATTGGTCACTCGCATGTCGTCCGGTTCATCGACAATGCCCCGGCCGAAAAAGTGCGCCCAGTAGCGATTGACTAATGCACGCGCGAAGAACGGATTGTCCGTCGCGGTCATCCACACGGCCAATTGCTCGCGCGGGTCGTTTCCCTTGGCAATCGTCAGGTCTTCGCCGCCCAGCGCCCGAGCACTTGTGTATTCCTT
>CALFYT010000028.1 GCA_937952415.1 uncultured Planctomycetaceae bacterium
AGCTGTCCAACGCGTCGGTGCGCTCGCGGACGATCGGCTCGAGGCCGGCCATCTGCGCGTTTCCGCCGGCGTTGTCCGCGATCGGGCCATACGCGTCGGTCGCCAGGGTGATCCCCAGCGTGCTGAGCATGCCGACCGCGGCGATGCCCACGCCGTACAGGCCGAGTGCGAAGTACTGGATGTCGTTGAATTGCCAATTGCACGCCAGGCCAAAGGCGAAGATTGTCGCGATGCAAACAAGGATCACCGGAACCCAGACGCTGTACATGCCTTCGGCAACCCCGCCGATGATGACCGTGGCCGGACCGGTGACGGCCTGATCGGCCAAGCGCTTGGTCGGATTGAATTCATCACTCGTTGAGTACTCGGTCCATTTTCCAATGAGCACCCCGGCAAGCAGCCCTGCGACGATGCTTCCGGCGATGCCGATGAAATCAGGCATGAGCCAATAGGTCAGCCCGAAGGCGACGACTGCGACCAAGACACTGGACGCGTTGATGCCGCGAGCCAGAGCCTTGAGAAGCGCCTTTTGGGATGCGTCTTCCTCGGTGCGGACCATGTAGATGCCGGCGATCGACAGGAAGATGCCGACGGCCGCTAGCGCCATGGGCAAGAACAAGGCGCTGAGTTGATAGTGGGCGATGACTTCTTCGGTGACCGGCGCGGTGTTTTCGGCCGCGGCGTAGATGTCTTTGATAATGGCACCACTGGAAAACGCCGAAACGCCCAGCGCGGCGGTGGCCAGGATGGAGCCGCAGTACGATTCGTACAAGTCGGCGCCCATGCCGGCCACGTCACCCACGTTGTCGCCGACGTTGTCCGCGATGGTCGCAGGGTTGCGTGCGTCGTCCTCGGGGATGCCCTGCTCGACCTTACCGACCAGGTCGGCGCCGACGTCGGCCGCCTTGGTGAAGATGCCGCCGCCGACGCGGGCAAACAGCGCCTGGCTGCTGGCGCCCATGCCGAAGCAGAGCATGGTCACGGTGATTTCTTCGAGCGACAACGGATCGTAGCCGAGCGCCGGGACGATCCAGTTGAGCACGGCGAACCAAACGGCGATGTCAAACAGGCCCAGACCGACCACGGTCAGGCCCATCACGGCGCCGGAGCGGAAGGCGACCTGGAGTCCCTGATTGAGCGACTTTTGCGCGCCGGCCGACGTGCGGCTGCTAGCCCAGGTCGCGGTCTTCATGCCAAACCAGCCGGCCAGGCCGGAAAAGAAACCGCCGGTAATGAAGGCGAACGGCACCCACTCGCTCTGAACGTTGAGCACGAAGGCGGCAACGGCCAACAGGCCGAAGATGATGAGGAAGAAGACGGTAACGATCTTGTATTGCTGGCGGAGGTAGGCGTTGGCGCCCTCGCGCACGTAGCCGGCAATCTCGACCATCGTGGGATTTCCCGGATCGGCGGCCATCATGGTTTTAAAGAACGCATAGGCCTGGACCAGCGCCACGATGGAGGCAGCCAGTACGACGGCCCAGATAAGATAGAAGTGAAAGCTTGAGCCGGCCTCGGAACTGGCGGCGGCGTCGGTCGCCTCGGTGACTTCTTGCGCGACGGCCGTCGCGGCGGTGAATATGAGAGCCAGCGCCGCAACCACGGCCGCGGGAGTTCGCGTGCGGAGCGCTTTGCTCGCCCTTCGGCAGAGTTCAAACATGCTACAACCTTCCCCTTATTGTTTTGCCAACGATTCCGAATGAATGCCGCCTGATTTCATCGGCCACGGGATTCGCAACCCCCGGCCGGCGTGGTTTCAGCCAAACTATATGCCACACGGCGGATTCCAACGGAACCCGAGTGTCGCGTTGCGCATGCCAGAGGGTTTGCCAGCGGTAAGATCGCCCCAATCGGAGCAGCCGGCGGCCCATAAGACGCTGTAAGGCAATCGAAATTGCCCACTAGTGGCAGTGCCACGAACGTTTTCCCTGTGGCGAAACGGCTGGGCTGGCACGCGTGCCGGCGGGGGTGCCTGCTCCCGAGTCTCCCCCGGCGATCGATCCGAATCAGTTCGAAGACGACCTAAGGTGCCGGCCTGACCGAGGTTCAAAGAGGGAAAGCTTACTGGGTTTGGCCCCGGGGGGCAAGGAGTCTTGGTGCGAAAGCCGCGACGATACGGGGTGCTGGGCGAAGCCCCCTTTCCCTTGGATTTGCCGCTCGGGCGACGCGGCGTCGCGCGCCCAGTGGCCAATCGTCGACGGCGTCGATCTCGATTCGCCTCCGCTTGACGGCGCTCCTAGAATCCCCTACGCAGGCGTTTTCTCAGCACTTTCGGAAGATCGGCATGACGTATCCTGGCGACGAAGATATCGGCAAAGACCCGAGGTCCGGAAGCCATCCACCACCGCGACCAGCACCGATTCAAGCGGAAATCGTGGACGAGAATGCGGGCAGACCGTTTCCGGTCGTGCCGCTGATCCTTTTCCTGGCAACGTGCTATACGACGTACAAGGTCGGGGGAATTGCGTACGCGGCCGCGCTGATGTTGATTCTGACGTGCCACGAGATGGGGCACTATTTGCAAGCCCGGCGGTATCACGTGCCGGCGAGTCTGCCCTACTTCATCCCCCTGCCCTTTCCACCGCTGGGAACGATGGGCGCGGTGATCGGAATGCGCGGCAATTCGTGGAACCGCAAGGAGCTGTTCGACATCGGCATCAGTGGTCCATTGGCGGGCCTGGTGCCGGCGCTGATCTGTTGTTTCGTCGGATTGCAGCAGTCGACCATCGTCGACATCCCGCCCGCTGGCCCGGAGGCCGGTAGGGCACTGGGAGAACCGTTGTTATTTCAGTTCTTGGAAATGGTCGTGTTCGGGACGATACCGGCGGGCAAGACCATTGCCCTGGGGCCATTGGGTTACGCCGGCTGGGTCGGGGTGTTCATTACCGCGCTGAACCTGATGCCGATTAGCCAGCTCGATGGCGGTCACGTGATCTATGCGCTGTTGCGACGCAAGGCGCACGTCGTGACCACGATGCTCTTGGCGCTGGCCATCCTCGCGGTCCTGTTGACCGGCTACTACCAGTGGTCGCTGATGCTGTTTCTGCTGATTCTAATCGGGCCGAACCATCCCCCGACGCACGATGACAACGTGCCGCTGGGTACCGGGCGCGTGATTCTCGGCTGGCTCACGCTGTGCTTCGTCTTCGTAGGATTTACACCGACGCCGTTCATCTGACGTCGGCGGCATGGCCATCTATCGCGCGGCCAGGTGGTCAGGCAGCGGCGCGCTTCCTCGCACGGCGCACGCAAGGCTCATTCCAGCTTCTCGAGTTCCAGCTCCGGAATGTCCTCGAGGTCAGCCTGGTGCGTTTCGAAGAAACGCAGCACGGCCTGGGCCTGCTGTTTGGTGGGCGCGGCGCGTTTCGCTGGGGGCATGGCCGTGGCAGCGCGCAGATCGCGCTTGCTGTTCACCTTCTTTGCGGTCGGCGCCGCCCTGCCGCTGGTAACCCGCTTGGCCTGGGGCGGCGCGAACTGCCGAAACGCCTTAGGGGCCGACGGCGGCTTGAATGACCGGCTGGCAGCCTGGCCGCCCGATGGAGCTTTGTATTGGTACGACTTGACCGTTAATCGGGCGGACGGCGCGCGCGGACCGGCACCGGACGGCGCGCTGGCGGCCGCTGAGGGTTGCGGCGGCGGCACCGCGGATTCCACGCCTTCGGAAACGACCGGCTGCGGCGGCGCGTCGGCAGCGAGCAATTCATCGGCGGCGGTGAGCGCCTCTGTCTCAACTTCGCCCGGCAGGGTCGCGGCCGCATCGCTGGCAGCCAACACAGCTCGGGAATCCCAGTGTGGACCGAACTTCGAGACGGCATAGTACATCGCCTTGGCCTTGGCTTCACCCACGCCAGCACAGCGACAGGCGTAGTAAAAGGCCTGGTGCACCTCCTCCGACGGCTCGGTCATCTGCTGGCAGCCGACGTCGTGGATGATCGACGCGTTGCGAAACTGGCCGGCAAACGGTCCGCCGATAAAACTCCAAAACACTTGCGGGATCGATGCGCCGTCAACGACCGAACCGGCCGGCGCCAGCCACACCTTGTCGTTCGGGTCGATGTAGCCGAAGTCTTCCTTCAATTCGACGTAGCGACCATCTTCGAGGAACCTCGCGTTGACTTCTCCGACGAATCGTCCGTACTTATTCTCCGACGAGAAAGGCGAGGGCATGACGACCAGTGCGACCGCCAACGTGACGCCCAACCCCAGTCCCAGGCCCGCGATGAATTTGACCATCGATCTTGCACTCCTCCATGCAGACAAGTGTGTCATCCTGACCGGATCGACCGCCACGCGAGCGATAGCAGCTTGCCACGTTCGATGGGCGGCCGGCGGAGTATACACGCAGGAGTCAATTCGCCGGGAGACGAATCGTGCTAGCGTGTGCGGGGCATCGCGATACAAGGTCGTGTGCTGGCCCAAGCCGGATGAACGCCCCATGTCGCCAAATTGGCGGTTGTCGCTCGCAGCCGCAAGCAACTTCGTCGGACCGCAAAGTTCGGCGGCGTGTGCACATTCCCCACGCATTGGCCGAGATTCTATGAAGCGATCGGCCGCTTCGACGCAATTCGGGCCCTGCGACCTGCATGCCTGCCGCGGCGGACAGCGAGCAGCGCCAGCGCCGAGCAGCCGGTGCCCGCGATGACCACTGTCGACGGTTCGGGGACGATCGTCAACGTGGAGCCGATAAAGTCGATCTGCGATTCCGGGATCGGTTCATTTAACAGATAGAGCAAAACGTCGTGGCCGGTTAGCGTATCGAATGTTGGCGTGAACGAAACCTCGCCCGGGGCGATCGCCGTGAGTGGCACGTTCCACAACGGTTGCGGGGCGTTGCCCGGCGGACTCAACGAACTCATCGCCGCGCCGGCGCCGCTGACGATGCCAGGCGTGGTCAAATCCCCGGTCCGAACGAGGTTGAAGAAGGGGCTAAACTCGAGGGACGCGCCCGGAGAAAACTCGGCCAAACCCGCATCGAACGACGCGTTGAGATACGCCGCGAACGTTCCGGAACCCAATTGCGGCGGAGGGTCGCGAATGTCTTGGACGATGGACTGCAGTAGAAACTCCTGGCCAACCGCAACCGAAACTAGCGGTGCACCGCCAAGATCCGTAGCCACCACAGTGATTCGCGCCAAGAATTCAGCCCGCGCGCTTTGTGCGACGGCAATTGCGCAGACTAGCGCAATGAATAGTCTCGCTTTCATTAGCGATACCTCTTGCAATGTTCCGAATGAACCGCGTGACCGGCGTCGACCGATCACACCGGCTACTCTAGAGTCGAGAATTCCCGACGGTCAAGCTTTTTGCGCGCAGAATTGCAACGGGGCAGAAAGAGGCATAGTACCGTAGAGGGGGATTATTTGGCCAGTAGTCCCCATGACTGGATTCAGCCAGCGTTGGTGGCAGCAGGCGCCGGTCTGCCGTTCGGCCAGCGAGAGCCAATCGGCCCGCATTCGCTGCGCGCAACGTGGCGGGTTGTTCACTCGAAATACGCCCACAGCGGCTCGAGTACCTGGTGCCGGGTTCAGGGTCTACGCGGCGGCCGTTTCGTCACTGGAAGACTCGTCGGAGTCGCCGTCGCGGACGTTTAAGATCTCGCCCGTTTCGCTCACGTCCTCGAAGCGGACGCTGACGCGCTTCGATACACCTGACTCCTGCATCGTGATCCCATAGAGCGTGTTGGCGCAGGTCATCGTCTTCTTGGAGTGTGTGACGACGATGAATTGGGTCCAGGCGAGAAACTCTTGCAGCACGCCGATAAAGCGTTCGATGTTGGCTTCGTCGAGCGCCGCGTCGACTTCATCGAGAACGCAGAACGGGCTGGGCCGGCTCCGGAAGATGGCCAGCAGCAGCGCCACGCAAGTCAGCGTCTTCTCTCCGCCGCTGAGCAACGAAATGCTGCGCGGTTCCTTGCCGGGCGGTCGGGCGACAATTTCGATGCCGCTATCCAGAATGTCGGCCCCTTCTTCAAGCACAATGTCAGCCTGGCCGCCGCCGAACAATTTGCGGAAGAGCGACTGAAAATGGCCCCGCACCACTTCGAGCGTGTCGGCAAACAAGCGTCGGCTGTCGGCGTTGATCTTGCCGATGATCGTTTCCAACGAGGCCTTGGCCGACGACAAGTCCTGGTGCTGTGCCGACAGGGTGGCGAACCGATCTTCGAGCTCCTCCAGTTCCGCCAGGGCATCGAGGTTGACGCCGCCGATACTGTTCAGCTTGCCCCGCAAATCGGCAATCTCGCGTTCGACCGCCGCCCGTTCTTGCAGCTCCTCGTCGGTCGGCTCGTGATCCGAGTGTGCCAGCTCGATGCCGTAGTCCTCGCGCAGCCGGTCGGCCAGCGTCGTACGCTCGTGCCGGACTTCTCCGGCAGCCAGTTCCTTGGTGTGCAGCTTGGATTCGAGCTTGCGAATCTTGTTGCGCAGTTGCTGCACTTGCTGGGCAAGTTCGTTGCGCTGTTGGCGCCACGCGTCGAGTTGCTCGTAGTGGCGACCGGCTTCGGCCGTGAAGCTCTCCTTGCGGATGTACAGGTGGGCGACTTCCGACTCGGCGCGCAGGATCTCGCGCTGCGAGTCGAGCAGCCGGGCGAGCGAAGTTTCCAAATGGGCCCGTGTGTCGGCCAGCGCCTTGCCGCGCTCTTGTTGGTCGCGCTCGAGTTGGCCCTGTTGGGCACGTAGATGGGCCAAGCGCTGATCACTCTTGGCAACGTCAATCTTCGTCGAGCCAGCCTCGCGGCTGTAGCGTTGGCGTGTTTGTTCCAGTTGGTTGACGCGCTGCGCCCCTTCGCTGATTCGCCCTTCGAGATCCGCCTGTGTGTGCTCAACTTGCGCGAGTTGCGTGCGCGCGTCACCCAGTTCTGCCGTGGCTCGATCGTGTTCGACGTCTGCCGCGGCGACTTCCGATTCAACCGATTGGTGCTGCCGGTCGAGCAGGGCCACGCGCTCTTCGGCGGCGCTGGTTTGCATGCGGTGCCCGGCGAGATCTTCGTTCAGCCGATCGTATTGTTCGGCCAGGGCCTCGCCTTGCGCTTCGCCCGCGGTAATTCGCGACTCCAAGTCGTCAGCCGCCCGCTGGCGTTTTTCGATTTCGTCGGCGGTCTCGGCAATCTGTCGGCGCAAGACGCGCAACTCGGCTCGCCGCGAGATCAGCCCGGTCGCTGTGTGGCGCGGCCCGAGATAGAGCGTTCCGTCGGCGGCCACGAGTTCCCCGTCGCGGGTCACGAAGCTCAACCCCTTGCCACGGCCTTCGGACAACGTCAACGCATGGCGGAGCGTTTCGACGATCCACGTGCGCCCCAACAGCCGCCGGGCCAAGACAGCAAAATCCGGCGTCGTCTCGACAAACTCGTCGGCGCGGCCCAACACCCCGTCCTGATTGCGCAGATCAATGCCATCCAAGTGGGTCTTGGGCGGCGGAGCGTCCAGGCGCACCAGCCCGACTCGGCCGGCCAACGAACCCGTTTGATGCAGGTGTTCTACTAGTTCCTGTCCACCGGCTACGACCAGGCAACCGGCCATGTCACCCAACGCGATCTCCACCAGCGGGGCGGTTTCGAAATTGACGTGAATCAAGTCGGCCACCAGGCCGCGAATCTGACGATAGACGCCGTCGCTGGCACCTTGACCTTCGGCCAACAGCTGCTTGACGCCGGCCGAAAGTCCTTCGAGCCGTTTTTCGAGCTCTTCCAGTACCGTGGCCCGTTCGGTGGCGCCGGTATGACGCTGACGCAATTGGCCGAGTTGGGCCTGGATTTCCGTGGCGGCTTTGCGGTCTTCGGTCAGTTGCCGCCGTACGGCCTGCAACTCGCGCTGCCGCTGTTGGCAGGCCGGTTCGAGTTGGTCCAACGTCTTGCGCAACTGCTCGACCTCGACGGTCAGCGCTTCGCGCTGTGCCGACAATTCAGTCAGTTGCTTGTTGCCACGCTCGAGCACGTTGCTGGTCGAAGCGACTTTCGATTCGAGCCCGCTGATTTGCTTGCCAAGCTTCGAGGCCGCATGCAGTTGCTCCAGGTGCGCCGCCCGCTGCTGCTCGACGTCGGTTCGCAACTCGTCTAATTGCGTGGTGAGCTTCGTTAGCCCCCGCTCTTCCTCGGCCAGACGATGAGCCACTTCCTGATGTTCAGCCTCGGCCGTGACGAGGTTGTCGGCAATTTCGCGCAGTTGGGCGTCTAGATCACCAGCCCGCACGCTCATCGACACCAACTGTCGACGATACCTGCCGACCTCGTCTTCCAGATCGCGGCAGCGGCGGTGCTCGTGCTCAATCGACGATTCCCGGGCGGCAATCCGCTCGCGATTCTGCGCGATGCGTTCGTCGCTGGCCCGCATCGTGATTTCGGACTCGGCAATCTGCGCTTCGAGCGCCAGGCCCTGCGCTTCGAGCGCTTCGGCCTGCGACTGGCAGGCGCCGTTCTCTTCGCGCAATGCGCCCAACTCGGATTCGATCGCCTCGAGTTGCTCGCTCAATGAGCGCCAGTCGGCCATGCCGATTTGCGTGCGCAACGACTGAAGTCGATCGGAGTACTCTTTGTAGCGCCGCGCCTTACCAGCTTGCAATCGTACTGCCCGGACACGGTTCTCGACTTCGTCGACGATGTCGGACAGCCGCAGCAGGTTTTGCTCGACCCGCTCCAGTCGGCGGATGGCGTCTAGCTTCTTGGCCTTGAAGCGGCTGATGCCGGCGGCCTCTTCGAAAATCACGCGACGATCGCGGGGCGACGACTGGAGCAAGATATCGACTTTGCCCTGCTCGATGACGCTGTAAGCCTCGGTGGCGATGCCGGTGCCGGCGAACAGATCGCGAATGTCGCGGAGCCGGCAGGGCTGCCGGTTGATCAGGTACTCACCCTCGCCGCTTCGGTAGACCCGCCGCGTGATGTGCACCTCAGGCGTGTCGATGGCCAACCGCCGGTCCTCGTTGTCGAGCGTGAGCGTGGTTTCGGCCGAATTCAGCGCGCGGCGGGCTCCCGAGCCGTTGAAGATTACGTCGGCCATTTCCTTGCCGCGGAGCGTTTTGACGCTCTGCTCGCCAAGAACCCACTTGATGGCATCGACCACGTTGCTTTTGCCCGAGCCGTTGGGCCCGACAACGACCGTGATTCCCGATGGGAATTCGAGCCGCGTTTTGTCGGCAAAGCTCTTGAAGCCAACGAGTTCCAGCGCCTTGAGCATGGGCAAGCGGGGTCGTGTGAAGGTCGGGGTTTTTCGGCCGTCCAGCAGGGGACCGGAGCGGGTACGGAGGCGGACGTTTCATTCTATCAAGGACAGATTGCCGCGGCTTGGCCACTTTCAGTCGCTTGGCGGGGCCGAAAACGCATCACGTGTCTGCAAGACGCCCCAAACGGCCGCCACGCCGTCGCTCGGCCATCCCAGCGTCCGTGCGTCACCCAGGAGCAAGCGGCGGCGAAAGCCGGGCTACTTAGGATCGCCAGTGACTAGCGCAAAGGAAAATCCGGCTTTTCTGGTGACAGAAATGCGAAAAGAGCGTGCGACCGCAACACTGACGGCGGCGGATCCCGGACGCCTACGCCAGTCCGGTGCGCCGCTAACGATTTCGCTTGCGGCGTTTGGAGAAGAACAGATCTGGCAGAGGGCTGGCAACTTCGATCGTGCCCGCGTCGCGTTGCTCGTCCGCGGCGAGCGGTCCCGGCTCACGGCGACGATACTCGCGACCCGCCTCGGGTAGCGCGTCGACCTCGAAACGGCTCGACAGGGCGTCGGTCGACTTGGCCTGTTGCAGGGCCTGCACCACGTCGGGATACGTGCCGCCAAGCTCCACGATCGCGCGGATTACCTCGTCGACCTGCGTCGACACGACCCGCTTTTGGTCCGGCTGTCCGACGGCGAATTTGCTGAGCGTCACCCGGTCGCGGGCGCCTTTGACAAGGATCGACTTGCCCGCCTCGATGACGAAGGGAGGCTTGAAGTGCTGCTCATGGGAGAAGACAACGATCTCCGGACGGGCGCTGCGGGTGACGTGGATCATCGGTGGTCCGGCCGTGTTGAGCACGTGATAGCTGAACTGGCCGCCCAAGTTCTCGCCGCGAATCAGCGGATCGTTCGGATTCATGGCCCAGAGTGCCCGGAATGCGCCATAGCGCGTTTCCGAACTGGGTACGTCGAGCAGCGTGATCAGCGCCTCGTGCGCGGCCATGTTGTCGATGGCCGAAAGGGCCGCCAGCGCGTGGGCCCGAAACGCCGGTTCCTCGCGGGCTGCGCGAGCCAGCGGTTCGGCGGCGTCGGTCTCGTCGAGATAGGCCAGTGCCTCGGCGGCATAGAAGCGAACTTCGGGGTCGGTGGACTGAATGCCTTTGGCCAGCGTCGAAACCGCTTCACTGCCGATCGCTTCCAGACGCAGCGCGGCGGTCAGTGCCGTGATCGGATCGAGCAATTGACGTTCCAACAGGCTCAGCCGTTGGATTTGCTCGTCAGTCGATTCCTTGACCGGAACCGATCGGACCACGCGAATATAGCGAGCCAAGTTCTCACGATAGCGCGGATGAATCTTTAGGTCGATGCGTTCGTCGCTGCGCGCGTTGGCCACTCCGCGCTTGATGCCGCGCGTGAACGTATGGAATCGGCGGTTGACGGCCTGTTCGATCAGCGCGGCCGTGCGAACCGATTTTTCCTCGGGGATGATAAACAGTCCCAGGTCGCGCGACTTGAGCGCTGTGCCACCGCCCAACACGTTGGCCCGCACCAGCAACCCCCGATCCGTTTCGCCCTCCGCGGCTGGATCGACCAGCAAAGCGCCTTCGCCCAGTGCCCAGCGATGACCCTCGCGAATCGCGCCATCCAGCACGGTGAGTTCGGAAAGCCGTGTCTCCATGAGCCAACCGCCGCGGAGACTTGCCACTTCGCTACGCGACGGGACTTGCACTTCAAGATCGAACCGGTCGCCTTTTTGCACACCCGGCGGTAAGAAACCACGCACCAGCACCAAGGCGGTCGAGGGCGACGCCAGCAAGTAGTTCGGGTTCTGCACGCCGATCGTTTGCAACTCGTGCAAGAGCGCCGCGCGCTGCGGCGATGGAGCCGGATCTTCGCCCGTGCCGTCCAAGCCAGTGACTAGCGCCACCGACTCGACCTTCACATATTGATGGCCGAACGGCCGCGCGACGTCTCCGATCAATTTAGTGCCCGACTCGAGCAGACCGGCGAAATCTTCAGGGCTCTGGGTGCGCAACGCGGGCGCGGCACATCCGGCCGACACCAGCAAACCGCACATTAGCCACGCGCGGCAAAGCTTCATGCCTTGCTCCGTAGACTCCACGATCGGCAATTCGCGGAACCGTGCTTCCGTGCACGTCTCTATATTTTCCGCAATTCGCCGTGAGAGAAACGAACCTCTCAGATAGGCCGCGTCAACGTGATTGTCGAAGATTCTGGCTCGCGTGGACCAACGCACTGGCGGCGCAATGGCCCACACGGTCGCCGGATTTTCGTGCGATCGCGCTTGACGCGGGCGGAAAGATAGTCCGACCCCCATGGTCGGTCAAGATCGCTTTGCGCCCGTTTTCGCGAGTTTTCAGAATGCAGATTCGGCGGTGGGCACGCACACTGTCGGGCGGATCAGGGGGGATCGTAGCCACTGCCACCAAACGGATGACAGCGTGCGATCCGCCACAGCCCGCGAAACGTGCCCCGTACGAAGCCATACTTCGTTACCGCTTGGATCATGTAGTTGCTGCACGTCGGCTCGAATCGGCAGACTGGGCCCAGCCAGGGGCTGATCAGTCGCTGATAGCCGCGCACCGCCGCGATCAACGCGCCAGCAGGCAGGTGGTACATGGCCGAAGCAAGTTGTCGAATTGCTGTCATCGCCAGCACTGCGGTGGATTGGACGGCGCGGGGCATTCTCGTGGCGCTTGCGGAATGAACGCCGGATGTCAGTCTGTGAAACATCGGGCATTATACGCTGGCTGCGCCGGCCAGTGACGGGCAGCCAGCAAACGGATGCCGGGCCGCGCGGATCGGCGACCGGGATCGCGCTCGGCGGAATTAAGCGAACCGAGTTCGCGGCCGATCCGTTGACCTTGACACTTGCCGCCAAGAACCCTCTTATTCGAGGCCTTTTTGCGCAATCTCTCCGCGCGAGGTCGCGCGAAGACTTGTTGGCCACCCGGACGTATCGGAGGGTTGCATGCCCGTGGCTCGAAAATCGACGTCGTCGAGGATCTTGGATTTGCCGCTGTTTGTCGCCGCGGCGATCACGGTCCTGTACTACCTGTTCATCACGCAGGAGTCGATGAAGGAGACATTGCTTGCGCACTACACGACCGAACACGTGGTCGAGTACGCGATTGTCGCCTTCTTCATCTGGGGATTGACCGACGTGGTATTTCGCGCGGCAGGGTTCCCATCGGAAATGCTGGCACTCAAGCAGACCTGGATCCCGGCCCGGGGTGCGCGCGAACCGGTGTCGAATGCGAGTCTGTTGTTGCAGCAGGTCCAAAAAAAGCCGCGCTGGCTGACCGAGTCGCGGATCGGATTGCGAATGGCGGCCGCACTCACCTATCTGCAGGAGCAGGGTTCCGCTGCAGAGCTCAAGGACCATCTGCGCTACCTGGCCGAACTCGACGAAGAGAAGGCCCATCACAACTACGCCCTGGTGCGCTTCATTTGCTGGGTCACGCCGATGCTGGGGTTCTTGGGCACCGTGGTCCATTTTGGAACGGCGCTCGGCGGACAAGAGGCCGGTGAGATCGGCGAGAAGCTGCCCACGGTCGTTGCCGAAATGGGAACGGCATTCAACACGACCACCGTGGCGCTGGTGGCTGCCACGACGATGATGTTCTGCCTGTTTCTCGCCGAGCGAGTGGAGCGCAACATCGTTCACACGATCGATCGCCGCGTCGAGCGCGAGCTGTTGCATCGCTTCGAGATCGGCGACGCCAACATGACCCCCTTCCTGGCCGCACTTGAGGCGTCGAGTCGGGCGCAACAACAGGCCGTCAGCGCGACCCTGGAACGCCAAATACAGATCTGGACCAAGGCCTTTGATGCCCTGGCCCAACAGAGCGAGCAACGCAACGCGGCCCAGGCGGCACTTTGGGAGAAGGCGCTATTCGACGCGCAGCAACGATTCGACGAGGGCGAATCGCAGCGCGAGGGGCGGCTCAACCGGGTGTTACACTCGATGGAGTCGGAGCGCGAGTTGCACCGCAACGAAGTTCGTACCTCGGTCGAACAGGTGGCCGCACTCCAGACCGATTTCGCGCGCCTGGTCGAGCAGCTTGGTTCGGTCACCAAAGACAAGGGCGAGATCATGCACTTGCAGTCCACCCTGGCCGAGAACCTGCGCCTGTTGCGGGAAACGTCGCAGATCGACGAGGCACTGCACGGTTTGAGCGCGGCGATCCACTTATTGACGGCGCGCGGCCACGCCGGCGGTGTCAGTGACCAACGGGCCGCCTAGAACCTCCGGCAACCGTGCTGCACGACGGTCAGAGTCTACGCCCACCGCGCCTCAAAGTTTTCGCGCAGCTCGCTTCGCCAGCCGCACCAGCGAATCGGTCACGGCTTCCAAACGCGCCTCGGCGTCCGGGCGGGGAATCACGACCAGGTCGACGTCGTCGGGCAACAGCTCGCGCGAGTGCCGGAACGCCTCGCGGATGATCCGCTTCCACCGGTTGCGCACGACCGCACCTCCTACCTTGCGCGAGACCGAAAGCCCGAGCCTTGCATGGCCGAGTTCGTTGCGCAGTGCGAAGACCAATAGAACATCATCACCCGCGGACGCGCGGCGGGCATAGACTCGCGCAAAGTCGGCTCCGTTGCGCAAATGATCCTGCGGTCGAAAACGCCGCGACGTCATGAGCGAGATCATTCGGGTTCGTGTTTCCCAGAGTTCGTCGCCTCGGGCGGCACCAGCGGCTTGCGATACCACTCGGCTTCGTCGACCGTGGTTCGTACGTGTCGCTGCCGCGCGATGCGGCGCAACCGGCGACCGGCGGCCAAGATCAACACCATCATCAGTCCGCCCACCAGTACCAGTCCCAGCAGCGCCATGATCACGCGCGCCCGTTGTTCGGGGTCCAACCGGAGCAACAGCGGCTGCGTCTTATCCGACGCGTCGGCCAGCAGCAAGGTCGCCCGCGCCGGAATCTGGTCGGCCACGGAAACAATCGGCGCTACCATCGCAGGTCTTTCCGCGGTTGCTGGGGGTGACCGCTATTGGCGTGCTCGTCCAGCTTCTTGACCAGTTCGCGACTTTCGTCGTCGAGCGTCTCAGGCAGCACGATCTGAACGATTGCGTAGAGGTCGCCTTGCTGGCCATTGCTGCCCGCGACACCGTGCCCTTTGATCCGAAGCCGCTTGCCGCTGGAAGTGCCCGGTGGAATCGTCAGCGTGATGGTGCCTTTCGGCGAGGGAACGTCGACCTTGGCGCCCAGCGCCGCCTCACCCACGGTGAGCGGCAAGCGCACTTCCAAGTTGTTGCCGTTGCGATTGAACCAGGGATGCGGCGCGACGTGTACGGTGATGAGCAAGTCACCGGGCGTAGCGGCCGACCCGTCTTGGCCTTTGCCACGGAGGCGGATCTTTTTTCCTTCGGTGATGCCGGCGGGGATCTTGACGGCGAGCGTTTCGACGCGTCCGTCGGGCTGCTGCAGCGAGATCTGAGTTTCGCCGCCGAGCACGGCCGTGGCGAAGGGAATTTCAAGTTCGGCCGAAACGTCGGCCCCGCGCGCCGGTTGCGCGCGTCCCGTTCGTCCTCCGCGCCCCCCGCCGGCACGACGAAACTGGCTGAACATGTCGCCGAAGATGCCGCTCGGGTCGACGCCGCCCCGTTCGCCAAACAGCTCGGAGAAATCGATGTCCTCGCCGCCGCCGGCATTGCTCCACCGATACTGCCCGCCGCGCGGACCCCCACCCGGTCGCGCGCCGGCTTCCGCGCCCATCGATTCGAACGCGCTGCCGTACCGATCGTAGAGCTCGCGCTTGCTGCTGTCATTGAGCACGTCGAAGGCGCGCTGCACTTCCTGGAATCTCTGCTTGGCAGTCTTGTCGTCCGGGTTCAAATCAGGATGGTACTTGCGCGCAAGCTTGCGATAGGCCTTTTGGATGTCGGCCGACGACGCGTCGCGACTGACTTCGAGCGTTTTGTAGTAGTCTTCTGCCATGCCTGGAATTGCGCGCCAGCGGCGTCGGCAACACGAGGGCGAAATGCCTGTTGGCCACGGTACAACCGCGGACCGAATGCCATTTTACGGCGACTGCCCCAAGACCATCAAGCCAAACGGTGGCGCTCATCCGCTCAGCACAGGATCGGCAGTTGCGGACGCGTTGGGAAAACGGTGAATGAGCCGCCCGCCGCGCGGGCAGGCCGTTGCAGTCGTTGGCTCACTGCACGAGAATTCTGAGCGCCAACGGGTTTGTCCGGCGGCGTGGCAGTCCTACGAATCGTCGTCGGGAGCGTGCTGCATAGCCTTTCACTTTTGACTATTCTGACAATGGTGAATCGGCAAGGCGAGATTGGCATCTGGCCTGCGAACCGCACTCTAATTCCCTTAGCCGAGAGCGGCCACGAGATGGGGAAGCACGCAGAAAGGTTGACGCGTCAACGGTCCCAGGCCGCTATGGCCGCGAATTGCAGAAGCGCCCGTCGCCGATGCACATGCGGATGGCTGGTGCTCGCGCTGTGTTGCGCCGGCACGGGATCTGCCGGCGAAGTGAGCCTCCTGCAACAGGCGAAGCAGGCCTGCCCGGACGTGGTTAAAAACGCGCGGGCGGCCGCCGAAGCGGCACTTCTCGACGGGCCCTTCACGGTGATGGACAAGATCGAGCTTCCACCCAGCGGCGACCGGCACGACTTCGCCACGCTGTCGCCCTACTACTGGCCCAATCCCGATCGTGGTGACGGATTGCCATACGTGTTTCGCGACGGACAGTTGAACCCGGAGGCCAGTTCCGACAAGTATGACCGCGTGCGTTACTTCGCGATGGGCGACGCGGTGAAGGCCTGCGCTGTTGGATATCGCTTGTTCGGCGAACGTCGGTATGCGGACCACGCAGCACGGTTGTTGCGCACGTGGTTTCTCGATCCTGCTACGCGGATGAATCCGCACTTGAAACATGCCCAACAGGTGCCCGGCAAGTCCGAAGGAAGCCAGACGGGAATTATTCGCGGGATGCTGATCGTCGAACTGGTCGATGCGGCGCGGGATTTGGAGGGTTCGAAGAGTTGGACCGCGGACGATCAATCTCGATGGCGGGCGTGGCTGAGCGACTATTTGGATTGGCTGCGGGACAGCGATCTGGGGCGGCGCGAAGCGCGCGCATTCAACAACCACAGCACCTGGTACGACGTACAACTGGCCACATTGGCGATCGCCTGCGGCCGTCGCGAAATCGCGATCGACGTCGTACGCCAAGTAGGGCCCCGACGGATCGCGCCACAGATTCGGCCGGACGGGCGGCAGCCGATGGAGCTCATGCGTACCAAGTCCTGGGACTACAGCGTGATGAACCTCGAAGGCCTGTTCGCTCTGGCGGAGCAGGGCCAGTTGGTTGACGTAGACCTGTGGCGATGGGAGGACGACGAAGGGCGCAGCTTGAGGCGGGCGCTGGACTATCTGATTCCATTCGCAACCGGCGACGCGGCTTGGCCGGGCAAGCAGATTCGCGAGTTCGAACCGGGCAAACTCTATCCGTTGCTGCTCCGCGCACACGAAGCCTACGAGGCCCCCAAGTATGCCGAGGCCATAACCCGGTTGAGCGATTTCGACCCGTCAAAGTCGCCGGAGACTTTGAGTTGGATGTTGCGCGGCGCGCGTCGGTCGGATGATAGCGCGGAGTAAGTAGTAGCCCGAGCTGTCGCGCTGCCCTTTCAGTCGTTACGCGTGACGACCAGTTCGGCGAGCGTGGCCAGGACGTCGCGCGCCGGCGAGCCCGGCAAGATGTCCAACTCTTCGCGTGCCGCGGCGGCGAATTGTTCGGCCTTGTCCCGGCTGTACGAGAGCGCATCGCTGGCTTCGAGCAACACAGCAAGCTGATTACGGGACGTTCGCTCGTGCGAGGTGGCCAGCGTCACCAGGTCGCGCCGGCCGGAGGGCGATTGTTCGGCCAGCAGGCGGATCAGGGGTAGAGTCGGCTTTTGTTTTTCGAGATCGGTGCCCAGGCTCTTGCCGGTGGCACTTTCCTCGCCGACCAAATCGAGCAGATCATCGGCGATTTGAAACGCGATCCCCAGGTTGCGGCCATATCGCGAGAGGGCCAACTCCACCTCGGGCGTGGCGTTTGCGTAGTGTGCGCCCAACTGACAACTGCATGCACACAGTTCGGCCGTCTTGGCGTCGATGATGCCCAGGTACTGATCTTCGGTCAGCCCAAAGTCTCCACGACTGGCAATCTGTCGCAGCTCGCCGGCACAGACGGTGTTCGTCGCGTGGCCGATAGTTTGGCAGGCGAACGTGGTCTCGAGCGAGCTGGCAAGCGCGAATGCATGGGTGAACAAAAAGTCGCCGACCAGCACGCTGGTCTCGTTGTCGTTTCGGGCGTTGAGCGTTTCACGGTGGCGGCGCAGGCTCGCCTCGTCGAGCACGTCGTCGTGAACCAGAGTGGCCGTGTGAATCATCTCGACCACCGCGGCCAACACGACGTGATTCCGCGTAACGCGTCCAGAAGCCTTGGCCGTCAGCAACAACAGCGCCGGGCGGAGTCGCTTGCCGCCCAATCGAAACGCGTGCTTCACGAGCCGATCAACGAACGGATCGTTGCTGGACAACTCGCTTCGCAAAAGATCCTCGGCGGCGGCCAATTCGTCGGCCACCGGCGCGAACAGGCGCTGCCATCGGTTTGAAAGCGAGTTCGGCTGCTCGATCGCTTGCTCCATGCGTAATATTCCTTTCAATGGCGAGCCCATGATGGCGCAATCGCCGGCCTTTCGCCAGTCGGCTACTGCCCTCGGACGAAGTGTCCGCTGCGCCCGCCGCTTTTCTCCTCCAGTTGGACGTGTGAGATGACCATGTCGCGGTCGACCGCCTTGCACATGTCGTAGACCGTCAATGCCGCAACGGTGACCGCGGTCAGGGCCTCCATCTCGACGCCCGTTGGTGCGGTCACATGGGCAGTCGCTTCGATCCGCAGGGTCGTCTCGTCCGGAAACGTGAACTGGATCTCCACGGCGTCCAGCGGCAATGTGTGACACAGGGGGATCAGTTCGGCGGTGCGTTTGGCAGCCATAATCCCTGCCAGCCGGGCCACTTCGAGCACATCGCCCTTGGCCAGCTTGCGATCTCGCACCAGCGCGAGCGTGGCGGCTTTCATGCCAAGCTGGCCGCTGGCGCGTGCGACGCGCTGCGTGACCTCCTTGCCGCCAACGTCGACCATGCGACTGGCGCCCTGTTCGTCGAAGTGGCTCAACTCGGTCATGATGGCGTCGGCCCGCGTCAGACTTGTTGGCATCGTCGGCTGATCCCCTCCAACGGAATAACCGCAGGGACCTGCCGTCGTTAACCGAAAACCACCCGGCGCGAGGACGGGCGGCAGAGGGCAAACCCTCATTCTAGGGTCCCATCCCATGCCGTCGAGAGGCGCCTGCCAGAACTTGGCTTGGCGCGACAGTCGGCATCGTCGGCCGCGGGGCCGTGTAGGCAAGGCGCGCAAAAAAAACCGTCGCGGGGGTCAACCGCGACGGTTTTTGATCACGACGTTAAGACGCGTTCCACCAATCACCAGCGAGCCAAAGGGATACTGGCTTAAACCAGTTCCTTGCGGCTGCCAATCAGCGTCCGCAGGCGCTCAGCCAGCAGGGCGGCATCGAACGGCTTCTTGAACGTTTCGTTGATGCTCGAACGATCGAAGCTGGTCGAGCTGCCATCATCGGGCAGCAAGGCGATCAAGATCGTTTCGGCGTACTCGGGGTTGCGGCGGAGGTTCTGGCAAATTTGCAGAGCCTCGATGCGACCGATCGAGAAGTCAACGATGATGCAGTCGGGGTGGAAGCTCTCGGCTTGGATGCCGGCTTCGAATCCGCTGGCGGCGACGGCCACTTTGAACGAGCGGTCCACAGGCAGCTTCTGCTTGAGGTTCTCGATCAGGACCTGGTCTTGGCCGACCAACAGAACTTTGGCCATCGCTTCGTCTTCCAAATCGCCCAGCGGCATGCCGTGCTCTTTGAGGAAGCGAATCAAATATTCACGAGGAATCCGACGGTCTTGGGAACCGGGAATGCGGTAACCCTTCAGGCGGCCGGAATCAAACCATTTACTTACCGTACGTGGGGCAACTTTACAGATCTTTGCGACCTGACCCGTTGTGAAGACCTTCATCGCAGGCTCTCCAATTGACTCGCGCTGGTGTGGGAACTCTTCTCCGCGAAGGGGTGCTTCGCAGAGCTTGCTTGCCCCGTGCTCATGGTTTGCTTCGGCCTTTGGTCCGATCCGTCGGGTCGGTTGTGGGGTCAACCGGCCTTGTCATGAACATCTGGGTCGGGGCTTAACGTCGTTAATTGCCTCGCCGTGGCGTGGTTCAGGTCCTTCTGATCCCGAGCCTAGGTAAAGACATCGGCAGACTGTCGCGCCCATGTATCGTGGAAAATCGACAAACGACAGAGTTTGCCTACCGTCTCAGCGACGGCAGATGTTTCCACGACCGGCACAGGTGCTGTGGTCTGACTCAGTTACTTAGTGGAAGGGAGGATCCGGGGACCGGCACCCGAGCGCATGGCGCCGAGTTCCGGTTTCGGAAGGCTGAAAGGCTTTCCGGGCAGGTTCCCCCCTGCGGCTCACTCCGCCAGCCATCAATGCGCTGACGGAACAAACCTTCCGAAAGTAAGTTTCGATTCGCGGAGGGGGGAGACTTTAGAAACTTTCTCCAGTCGTAACGAGCACTCCGGTGGTGGCGCAGGTGACGGAGCTAGTGATCCGTGCGCATCGGTAAGCCGGATCCGGTCCAAACCGTTCTACACGCTGGTTTTAGCGCCGACGGTCAGGCCGGCTCTGCCGGTTGTCAGCGCAGCCGGGGAATGGAGAAATGGCGGGCAAAACATGCTCGCCTGCGGCGCACGAAGAGTCGTCGTTCGATGCCGGTTCGCGCGATTGTGACAGTCATGCCAGCATCGAACCGGCGCGGCTGGCGACTTGGGCCAACGACGATGCCTTACGATCGTTGCTCGACCGTGTTGGAGAGCGTGCCGATTCCCGCGATCGAAATGTCGATCCGGTCGCCCGGCCGCAGCGTGAAGTCGTCGCCGGGCACCACGCCGGTGCCTGTCAGAAGGATCACGCCGTCGGGAAACGAATTATCGCGCGCCAGCCAACCAGCCAAGTCGTCGAACGAGCGGGCCATCTGGTCGATCGACGTGCTGCCGCGAAACGCAGTTTGATCGTTGCGTTGGATCACCAGCTCGATTTCGATGTCGGCCGGCGAAGGCATTGCCGGCGCCAGCGTGATCCACGGACCCAGCGCGCAACTGCCATCGTAGACTTTCGCCTGCGGCAGATAGAGCGGATTCTCGCCCTCGATGTCGCGCGAGCTCATGTCGTTGCCGACCGTGAATCCGACCAACTCCATCCGCGAGTTGAGTACCAACGCCAACTCGGGCTCGGGCACGTTCCAGCGCGCGTCTTGCCGAATCCGAACCGCCGCGCCTGGTCCGACCACCCGACGCGACGTCGCCTTGAAGAACAGCTCTGGCCGATCAGCGGCGTAGACCTTGTCGTAAAACGACGCGGCACCTTGCGATTCTTCCATTCGGGCCGTTTGGCTACGGCGATACGTAACGCCCGCGGCCCAAACTTCCTGATCGTCTATCGGCGGCAAAAGCGCGGCATCGGCCAGCGGAGTGCTCGGCGCTTCGGCACTGGCCAACAACTGGACGACCGCTGCCGGGTCGGCCGCTTCCAGAATCTGGGTTAGCGCGGGAAACTCTGCGGAAGCGGCCAGCGGCCGCAGGCGGTCTTCTTCGACCAGCGCTACGCCGTGTTGCCCGTCGGCTTGGCGAATCTTGGCAAGTTTCATGTTACGGTCCGAGAGTTCCAGCGCGTCGCAATTTCGTGCCGCGCGACGGAAATGCAGTCGATAGCTCCGCCAACATTGGAACACGCCGGCGCGACAAACACAAAGGCACGCCGTGACAACGCGACGGGCCGCGATGCAACGGCGAACTCGCCCTGTTCGGCGTGCAACATCCTGACGATCCGCGCAGCGTGCAAAGGGTCGATCCGCCGCGCGGAGCGCGGGGCGCTGCCGTTCGCTTGCAATTCGATTGCGATGCCATAAGATGCGCAACCACGAACCTGTGCCAACACGCATCTACTCGGAGACTTGGGCGCCATGGGCCACCATCAGACCGCGACACATCGTCCGGGGAAACACTCACACCATCAGATTGGTCTAGTCCGCGGCCAGTTTGGCAACGTGCCCGAGCAACAGTGGCTGGATTGGATAGGCGAAACAGGATTCGACGGTTGGGAAGAGGCCAGTTGGGAGCTTGAGCTTGACCGCTGCGGCGATGATGCCGGGGCGGAGGCATACGCCAAACAGCGCGTCGATGCGGCCAAGTCCCGCGGATTGGAGATCTTCTCGCTGGCGGCCCACTTGCAAGGTCAGGCATTGGGCGACGAGCCAAGTGCCAAGACGCTACAGTTCCTCGGTGGAGAATCGGTCGAGGCCTACGCCAAATGGCGGGCGGCCGGTAACGAACCGCCGCGAACCGATCCGTATTACGTTCCGCCCGATGTGGCCGAAGTCGCGCAGCGGCAGGCCTGCACCGCGCTGGTCAATACGGTGCGCTTGGCCCACTTCATCGGCAAGCTGCAAGATCGCGTGGTGCCGGTCTCGGGCTTTGTCGGCTCGCCGGCTCACTGTTGGAGCCATTGGTTCTTGTTCCCGCCTCTGCCCAGCTCGCTCGGCGGGCACGACATTCCCGACGTGTTCCAAGTCAGCCTGGAGCTGCTAGTCGAGCGATTTTCGCCCGTGTTTCAAGCCTGTCTGAAATACGGAACCACCTTCGACCTGGAGTGCCATCCGAGCGAACGCGCGATGGGCGACATCGCCAGCGCCGGTGACTACCTGGCGGCGGTCGACGCGGCCGGCTTCGAGAAGGCGGCCGGGTTCAATTTCGACTGTTCGCACATGGAATGGCAGGGCGTTTCGGGCGTGGACTTCATTCGGACGTATGCCGAGCGCATTCACTGCGCCCACATCAAGGGCGTGCAAGTGGCGCGCGGCTACACGCGCAATGGACGCCTGGGCGGCCACCGACCGATGGGTGATAAGCACAACGGTTGGAACTTCGTCACGCCCGGAACGGCCCGCGACGCCACCAGCACCGAGGAATTGATGGTCGAGCTGAATCGGGCCGGCTACTGCGGGGCCGTGTCGATCGAGTGGGAGGACAACGACGTCGAGCAGCACGCCGGCGGCAAGGCGGCGCTGGCCAACGTCCATCAGGCGGACCAGCCCCCCAGCGGCATGCGGCACGACGAGCAATTGAAGGCGTAGGGCTCGCAGAGATGCAGCCAGCGCCGGGATCAATCGCGCGGCGCCGTGGCTGGCGGCGGCGGATGGGCCGGCTGCGGCCTTTTCAGGGCCCGGCTGGCACCGGCCTGCCACAGGGCCCCCTTTTCTTGAGTTTTGGCCAAGATCGACCATACTTAAGCGAATAGCGTGCGAGGAGCCATGCCGGACGAATCCACGACGCGGCAAGTGTGGGGGAAGCATTCATGTACGATCTGATTTCCGAAGCCGACGAAGGCGTGATTCTGGCTTTGGCCGGCATGCTGGTCGGGGTGATCGCCATTTTGGGTGGGATCACGGTTACGGTGACGAAACTGGTTTCGGCCCATTTCCGCCGCACGCAGCTCGACGAAATGGAAGCCACGTTAAAGATGGAAATGATTCAGCGCGGAATGTCCGCTGACGAAATCACCAAGGTGCTCGACGCGCGTATGTCGGCCAACAAGTCGCCTTGGAGCGAGATGATGGCGAACTGGCCGAAGTTCGAGGGACTGGCCGCGATGCGGCACAAGTGCAAGAAGGCTGAGCAGCCCAGTGGCTCGGGCCCCGCATGACGACCTGAGGAGAGACAGAAATGGCTCCTTTGTTTGCTGCCATCGATGGCGACCAGGCGATCGCCATCGGAGTACCGATCATTGCCGTGTTTGTTGTCGCGATGACCGCGATCCTGACCGCGCACCATCGCAAGATGCAGCGCGACGACATGGAAGCCACGTTGAAGATGGAAATGGTGCAGCGCGGCGTGTCGGCCGACGAAATCGAGCGTGTGTTGGCGGCCCGCATGGGCAAGCCCTCGCGCCACCGCCGCGGTGGTGGCCCACAGTGGAAGCCCCAACAGCAACGTGAACCCGGCGCTCATCCGGTGGGCCGATAGTTACGGAAGCAGGACGATCGAGGCCTCAAATTAGGCCGGCCAATACTCGTTGATCTTGCCGCGCAAGAACTGCGCGCTCCGCTCGAGTTGCTCGAACCCGTCGACGCCGTCCTCGATCGATACCCAACCGTCGAAGCCCACACCGGCCAGCGTGCCAAAGATGGCGTCGTAGTCGTTCATGCCTTGGCCGATCTCTCCGTGGCTAAGCCGCGCGGCATAGCCCACGCTGTCTTCTTCCTTGCGCAGATCCTCGATCGTGCCTTCTTTCAGGTAGCGATCGCTGGCGTGCATCGTGACGACGCGTTGTTTGACACGCTCGAGCAACTCCAGCGGGTCCTCGCCGGCCAGGATCGTGTTGCTGGGGTCGTAGTTCACGCCGAAGTGCGGCGATTCGATTCGGTTGACCAGATCGCAAAACACGTCCATGTGCTGAGCAAATTCGGGAAACTGCCAGTAGTTGTCCTTGTAGTGGTTTTCCAGGATCAGCGTGACGCCGGCCGAGGCCGCGTGTGGAATGCAGGCCTCGATACACTCAGCCGCGTAGTCCAGTCCGGCCTCGCGCGAGACTTCGGGCCGGCGCTGCCCGGACAGCACGCGGCAATACGAGCCACCCAGCGCCGCGGTCATGTCGATCCAGCCCTTCTCGTCGTCGATTTGTCGCTGGCGAAATCCGGCATCGGGGTGCGTGAAGTCGGGCGAACAGCAGAGCATCGGAATCGAAAGTCCCTTGTCGGCTGCCATCTTGCGAAACTGCTGCCACGCGGCCGGGTCGCTCAGTTCGAGAAACCCGCAGTAGAACTCGAGTCCGTCGACGTCGAGCTTGGCGGCCATGTCGATCCACTGGCGAATCGTCATTGAACCGTCGACAACCAACGGGTCCATGTACGCTTTCGGAAACGCGGCAATTTTGGGCATGGGGACGTAGGGGTTAGGGGCTAGGGGTTGGGGGATAGAGGATAGGGGTTAGGGTTCAGGGTGGTGCGATCAGGACACGGGTGGCGCGTCGAGGCAGAGAAGGATTTTCGAAAGGCGGCCCATGCGATGGCCTTTGCGCAGACCCATTTCGTGGATCAGCAGACAGATTTTGCACTTCGGCCTTTTCTCGCACAGACGGCAAAAGCATGTTGGTTTTTCATGTGCCCATGGTTCCGCAAGTAACCGCCCCAATGCCTAATCCCGATCCCCTATCCGCCAGTCCCTAATCCCTAGCCCCTAATCCCTACTCCCTACTCCAACTCCTTTGGCGGGTTCCGGCCGATGACAGGGTGTTGTTCGAGTTCCAGGACCGTGCCGCTGATTGGCCGGCTTTCGTCGCCCATCCAATAGACGGCCGCGGCGGCAATCTCTTCCGGCTTCATCAGCCGGCCGCTCGGTGCCTTCGACCGCGGAACGCGCTGGGGCCAGTCGGGCGGCATGCCGTCGGCGATTTTTACCTCGTACTCGTTGGGCGTCAGCACCCAGCCGACGTTGAAATGGTTGACCCGCACGCCATCGCGACCCAGCGCGTCGGCCAGATTGCGCGAGAGCGTGATCAAGCCACCCTTCGAGATGGAGTAGGCCAGCAGGTTCGCCTCGCCGCAGTAACCATTGACCGAGCCGATGTTCAGCACACAGCCGCTTGATTCTCTTAAGTGGGGCAGGGCGGCTTGGATCAGCAACAGCGGTGCCCGCAAGTTTGTGGCAATCATTTGATCGAACAGCGCCACGTCGGTATTGGACAGGTTGCTCCGCTTCACGCTGGCGGCGTTGTTGACCAGCGTGTCGAGCCGGCCGAATGCCGCGACGGCCGCGGCCACGATACGCGGCGCGGCTGCGGGGTCGGCGATGTCGTCGGTGTGCAGCGCGGCCCGCTCGCCTAATTCCGCGACCAGTGCCTCACCCCGCTCGCGATCGCGTCCGTGGATCAGGACCTGCGCTCCTTCGTCGATCGCGCGACGGGCGATGGCTTCGCCAATTCCGGTCGTGCTGCCGGTAACCAGGACAACCTTGTCTTTCAGTCGCATGGTCGAGCGGGCGGGCGGAGTTGGCTTGTGATCGGTTCTACGCGGCGTGTACGGCGGGCCCACTGCGAATCTCCGTCGCACGGACTCGCTTGCGCGGCGCTACGGCTTGAGGACCGCCTTGGCGATCTTCCCGGAATGCATGGTCTCAAATGCTTCGTGCCATTGGTCCAACGGCCAAATGCCGCCGGTAATCTTGGCGACGTCCAATTTACCCGACGCCAGCAGCCGAATCACCCGTTCCCAAATCGGCCAATTGTGGCTGAAGCTGCCGCGCAGGGTGATATTCTTTTGCACGAGCGGATCGAGCGAGTGGCCGTAGGGCGCCTTGCCCCAGCCGACTTTCGTAACCCAGCCGGCCGGGCGCACGATTTCTAGCGCGATTTTCAGCGTGGCCGAGATTCCGGCCGCATCGATCACGCCGTCGACGCCTAGCCCATCGCCCTGCCGGGCCCAGTCTTCCAGTCCGTCGACGATCGGCGTACATCCATACTCGGCGGCGATGTCGAGTCGTGCTTTGTCACGTTCGAGCCCGACGACGGCCACGTCAGCACCCTGCAGTTGCGCCATCGCGCCACAGAGCAGTCCGATCGGTCCGGGGCCCAACACGGCGACACGGTCACCCGGTTGGATGCTCGAATTGACGACCGCGGCGTTGTAGGCAACGCAGCACGGTTCGGTCAGGCCCGCTTTTTCGAATGACAGTTCGTCGGGCACGCGGTGCAGGCAGCGGACCGGCACGCGGACGAAGCGCGTCATCGCTCCATCCACGCCATAGCCGAAGCCCTTGCGCGTCGGATCCAAATTGTAGAGGCCTTGCTTCGTCAGCGGGCTTTCCAGATCGATGACGGCGGCCGTCTCGCTGACGCCCCGATCCCCCTCGCGCCAACCCGCGACGTTTTTTCCCAGTTCGACGACGTGGCCGGCGAATTCGTGCCCGAGCACGACCGGGTAGTTGACCGGCCAACTGTGCTCGGCCGTCCATTGGTGCAAATCGCTGCCGCAGACACCGACGGCGGCGACTTCCAGCAGCACGTCGTCCGGCCCGATGCTCGGGCGATCCAGCTCGCGCAGTTCGACGTTGTGTTGCTCGGGTCCGTAATTGACGACCGCGGCCGACTTCATGGCTTGTTCCCCACCGGCACGTCGCCATAACTGTGAACCTTGTCGCAGATCAGCCGAAGCGACGACTCCAAATCGCCGCTGGCTGTTTTGAACGCGTCGGCGTCGATGGTCAGCGGCGCGCCCAGCACGACCAATGGCGCGCCGTACTCCGGCGTCTTCACCGCCTGTTCGAGCGACAATCCGCCAACTGCTTGTACCGGCACGTTCACCGCTTCGACCACTTCGCGCAGTTGATCCAGCGGGCTGGGCATGCGCTCGCCCCGGGCCGCAATTCCGCGCCGTTCGTCGTAGCCGATGTGGTGAATCACGAAGTCGCAACCAAGTTCTTCGAGCCATTTAGCGCCGGCGACCAAGTCCTTGCCGACCATGTTGTCGCCCATTACCTTCACGCCGAAATCCTGGCCGGCCTTGACCACACAACGGATCGTTTCCTCGTGCGCTTGGGCCATGACAACCACGTGGGTTGCGCCGGCTTTGGCCATCATCTCGGCCTCGAGGTAGCCGCCGTCCATCGTTTTCAAGTCGGCGACGATCGGCGTATCGGGGAATCTCTCGCGAAGCGCGCGCACGCCGTGCATACCTTCGGCGATAATTAACGGCGTGCCGGCTTCGAGCCAGTCGACTCCGGCCCGCATGGCCATCTCGGCCGTTTCGAGCGCTTCTTCCTTGGTGGTCAGGTCAAGCGAGATTTGAACGATCGGCTTCATGGAATCTGAGAATAGGGGTCGTTGAATGTCGTTGTCAAACCGCGCGGAGCGGGGCGGTTAACCGCGGTCGTGCATCGCGGTTCATTCTTTGGGAAGGCCCTACGACGACGCAGCCCGATGCACCGCGGGTTTGCCTCGCCAAGGCCAACATTCAATGTCGTTTCACGGGACGCGGTTGGCCACCGCTGGGCTATTCGCCGCCGACGGGGCCTCTATAATGACAGTTCGTGAAATGATTCACAAGCACCGCGTTCGGTTCATGACAACCCAGCGCGTAGCGCGGCAGCGAACGAACCGCGCGGTGCGCTTGCCAGGAGGCTCGACGGGACCATGCAAACACATGCACGCACGCGCGTTGGCGCGGTCAACTACCTGAACACCAAGCCGCTGATTTATCAGTTCGAGCGGTTTGCGCCCGGGGCCGAGTTGGTTTTGGATCTGCCCAGCCGCCTGGCCGACCAGTTGGCGGCCGGGTCGTTGGACGTTGCGTTAATCCCCTCGATCGAGTTCTTCCACGACCCGACGTACACTATCGTTTCCGACGCGTGCATTGCATGTCGCGGGCCGGTTTTTAGCGTCAAGCTGTTCAGCCGCGGGCCGATCGATTCGATTCGCACCTTGGCGCTCGACGAAGGGTCGCGGACCAGCGTGGCGCTCGTGCGCATCCTCCTTAACGAGCGGTACGGCATCAGTCCGCAACTGGAACCACTGCCGATCGGGGCCACGTTGGACGCGACCGACGCGGACGCCGTACTGCTGATCGGCGACCGTGCGATCCACTCGCCCGCCGGACAGTTCGACGCGGTTTGGGATTTGGGCGATGAGTGGTGCCGCTGGGCGGAACTGCCGTTCGTGTTCGCCACCTGGGTGGCTCGGGCCGGAGTCGAAGTGACAGGGCTCCACACCGCGCTGGCCGAAGCGCGCAACGCCGGCGTTGCCCATATCGACGAGATCGCCGAACACGAAGCCGCGAAGCTGGGACTAACTCGGCCGCAGTGCGTGGCTTATTTGCGGGATAATCTGCACTTTCAACTTGGGCCGCGCGAGCAGCGCGGGCTGGAGTTGTTCTACCGAAAAGCAGCCGAATTGGGGCTGGCCCCGAGCGGAGTCGATCTTGGAATCAGCGATTGCCAAACTTCTGGATAAGGCGACGGCCGGAGAGCGCCTTTCGCCCGAGGAAGGATTGCGCCTGCTCGAGTGCCACGACCTGGCCGCGCTGGGTCGCGCTGCCGACGCGGTCACGAGGCGGCTGCACCCCGAGTCGTATCGTACGTACAACATCGACCGGAACATCAACTACTCGAACGTCTGCACCGCGGTGTGCGACTTTTGCGCGTTCTTTCGCAAGCCGAAGGATAGCGAGGGCTATGTGCTGGAGCGCGAAGAGCTGCTGCAGAAAATTCAGGAAACAGTCGACCTGGGCGGCGACCAGATCCTGATGCAGGGCGGATTGCACCCGGACTTCGGGCTCGAGTGGTACGAGGCGTTGCTGGCCGACATCAAGAGCCGTTTCCCGCAAGTCAACGTTCATGGATTTAGCCCGCCGGAGATCCATCATTTCAGCAAGGTCTCGAAGCTGCCGCTAAAGACGGTGCTCGAGCGGCTGCGCGACGCCGGCTTGGGCAGCCTGCCGGGCGGCGGTGCGGAGATCTTAGTCGACCGTGTGCGCAAGGAAATCACCCGCGGCAAAGTGCTCACCGACGACTGGCTCAACGTCAATCGGGTCTGGCACGAGTTGGGCGGGCGCAGCACGGCGACCATGATGTTCGGCCACGTCGAAACCCTGGCCGAGCGAATCGAACACCTGGAACGGCTGCGGCAGTTGCAGGATGAGACGGGCGGATTCACCGCCTTCATCTGCTGGACGTTTCAGCCGGGCTACGAGATGGCCGACCTGCCCGCCGCCGGGTCGTTCGAGTATCTGAAGACCCAAGCCGTAAGCAGGCTCTACCTGGACAACTTCGCGAACATTCAGTCGAGTTGGGTGACGCAGGGGCTGAAGATCGGCCAGATTGCGTTGTTGTACGGCGCCAACGACATGGGCAGCCTGATGATCGAAGAGAACGTCGTGGCCGCCGCCGGTACGGTCCATTATCTGACGCTTGAACAGATGAAGGACGCGATTCGAGAGTTGGGCTACACGCCACGACGGCGCAACGTGTTCTACGAATTGATCGACGACGCACCGCTGGAAGCGGTGACGGCTTAGTTGAGCGCCGTCGCGCACTCAAGCGATCCCATCCTAGTGGTGGAAGCCGGAGGCTTCCTCGGCCGAAAGTGGCGTCGTCACCGGATGCTTGTCGAAGTGCGCCAGCGCCGACTTCATGTCCTCGATCAGCGACTTTGCCAGGTCGCGGCTAACGCCGTGCCGAATCAGAACGCGCTGCACGACGACGTCTTCCTGATGGGGCGGCAGACTGTACGCCGGCACAAGCCAGCCCCAGGCCCGCAGCCGATCGGCCAGGTCGTAGAGCGTGTAGCTGACGTCGGCATCCTTCCGTAGCTTCCAACACGCGCCGGGGATGCCGCCACGGCCGTCGTAAACCAGCTCGAACGGCCCGAGCTTGGCGATCTCGTCGGCCACATAAGCGCCTGTGTCGGCACAGGTCTGCTGGATCTTCCGATAGCCTTCGCGACCCAGTCGCAGGAAGTTGTAGTACTGGCAGACGATCTGCCCGCCCGGCCGAGAGAAATTCAGCGCGAACGTGGGCATGTCTCCGCCGAGGTAATTGACGCGAAACACCAGGTCTTCGTCCAGGTCCGCTGCTTCGCGCCACACCACCCAGCCACAACCGAGCGGCGTCAGCCCGAACTTGTGGCCGGAGGCGTTGATCGACTTGACCCGCGGTAGGCGAAAGTCCCAGACGACGTCGCTGTGGATGAATGGGGCCAGGAACGCCCCGCTTGCCCCGTCAACGTGGATCGGAATGTCCAGCCCGGTGCGCTTTTGCAGCTCGTCCAGCGCGTCGTTGACCGCTTGCACTGGCTCGTAGGCCATGATGAACGTCACGCCCAGCGTGGGCACCACGCCGATTGTGTTTTCGTCGCATCGCTTGATCACTTCCTCGGGCGTCATCAACAGCCGGCCTTCGTCCATCGGGATCTCGCGCAGCTCGACGTCGAAGTAACGGGCGAACTTGTGCCAGCAGACTTGGACCGGTCCGCAGATCAGGTTGGGCTTGTCGGTCGGCTTTCCGGCGGCTTGTTGCCGCTTGCGCCACCGCCATTTCAATGCCAACCCGCCGAGCATGGCCGCTTCGCTGGACCCGGTCGTCGAGCAGCCAATCGTGTTGGCCGCCTCGGGCGAGTTCCACAGGTCGGCCAGCATGTTGACGCAGCGGGCCTCAACTCGTGCCGTTTGCGGATACTCATCCTTGTCGATCATGTTCTTGTCCCAGCACTCGGCCATGAGCTGCTGGACTTGCGGTTCGGACCAAGTCTGGCAAAAGGTCGCCAGATTCATCCGCGCGTTGCCGTCGAGCATCAGTTCGTCGTGCACCAACGTGTAGCAGTGCTCCGGGCTGTTCTCAGCCTTGGGGAACTTGTACTTCGGCAGCACGACCGAAAGGTCGCTGGACGCGTACACGTCGTCCAACAATTCGCTCCGCACGTCATCTTGCGAATGCAGCGACATCGTCAATGTTCTCCTTCACGACTCGGCCGCGCGGCGCGGCGAACAAGAACCGGTAGAATCAGGATCGTCGGCATGAATGGTCGCACGACCAGGTGGCCACGGACTATCGCGCCGGGGCGGCCGTGGGCCCATGCCCAACTGTAGGGCGAGCTTTGGGAAAAGGTCCGCAATTTGGCAGCGTGGCCCACGGTTGGGCCGCCCCATCGACTCGCCTGTCTGGCAATATGTGGTACCCTTGGTGTATGTGCAAGGCCGGACGCTGCAACACGTGTGACCGTTGCCGGCGACATAGGCCGCAGAACCGCCCCGCGGCCCCTTCCGTCCGAGTCGCCGTGTCGTACAGTTGCGAGTGATCGGTCAACCGGCAGGCCGCTCTTGGCCATGCGACGCAACAAAGTTTTCGATTCGCCGCCGGCGGTAGACTCGAGACCAGACCCAGCCGCACGCCGCAAGAGCCGCCCCGCGCAATGATTCACGTCCGCGACCTGACGAAGTACTACGCCGATCTGAAGCGCGGCAAATTTTTCGCGCTGTCCGGGATCAGCTTCGACGCGATGCCGGGGCAAGTCTACGGCCTGTTGGGACCCAACGGCGCGGGTAAGACGACGGCGCTGCGTATTCTGAGTACGGTGTTGCGACCCAGCGGTGGCTCCGCCTCGATCAATGGGTTCGACGTACTGACGCAGCCATCGCTGGTCCGCCATCAGATCGGCTTCGTTTCGGCCAACACGGCCGTCTACGATCGGATGACCGCCTGGGAGATGGTTCAGTACTTTGGCCGGCTCTACGGCATCGAGGAGGATCGGCTCGCCGAGCGGATGCGCGAGTTGTTCTGGCGGCTAAAAATGAACGATTTTCGAGACATGCTCGGCGCGAAAATGTCGACTGGGATGCGACAAAAGGTCTCAATCGCGCGGGCGATTGTCCACGATCCGCCCGTGTTGATATTCGACGAAGCCACGGCGGGGCTCGACGTGTTGGTTGCTCGCGCGTTGCTAAAGACAGTCGCTGAGCTACGTGATAACGGCAAGTGTATTGTGTTTTCCACGCACATCATGCGCGAGGCGGAAAAGCTATGCGACCGGATCGCGATCGTGCACCGGGGACACATTCTGGCCGAAGGCACGCTGGCCGCGCTGCGCGAGCAGCACCACGAACAAGACCTGGAAGAGTTGTTCTTTCGACTGATCTCCGATCATGACGCGCAGCACGAACTGGCGGAGGTCGGCTCTTAAGGTGGCGACGCGGCGCATGAACTGGTCCAACGTCAGATTGATCTTGGGACGCGAAGTTCGCGATCAGTTGCGCGATCGGCGCACCCTGTTCATGATCGCCGTGCTGCCGCTGTTGCTCTACCCGTTGATGGGAATGAGTTTCTTTCAGGTCGTGCAGTTCATGCAGGACCACGCGATCCGGGTGTTGGTCGTCGGAGCACCGCAGAGCCCGAGCTTGCCTCCGCTGGTGGACGAAGATCGATTCGCCGCCGACCTGTTTCCAGAGCCGGAAGACGCCCGGCTGTTGAACGTGACGGTGCAGCCGAAAGAATCCGCCCGACAACCGGACGGATTGACGCCGGTGGAACGGGCGCGTGAGGACATGCGCAAAGGCGACTACGACGTCGTGGTTTATTTCGCGCCGACGTTCGACGAACAGTACCAACGGTTTGCCCGCGACCTGGCCCGATCGCGCTCCGGCGCTGGCGGCGGCAAAGGGTTGCGAATGGCACCGGTCGAGGTCTACCCAAATCTGGCCAAAGACGCCTCCAAGGCCGCACACCGCCGCGTTTCGGACGCGTTGGCCAAGTGGCGCGAGGCGATCGGGCGACAGAACCTTGAAGCCAGCCAACTACCGCCTACCACGGCCAAACCGTTCGAGATCGCCACGGTCGACGTGGCCGAACAGGGCCAGCGAAAAGCGGCCCTCTGGTCGAAGATCCTGCCCTTCGTGCTGCTTATCTGGGCGTTGACCGGCGCGTTCTATCCGGCCATCGACCTGTGTGCCGGAGAGAAAGAACGTGGCACGCTGGAAACATTGCTCAGCAGCCCCGCCGAGCGCATCGAAATCGTGTGGGGCAAGCTGCTGACCGTGATGCTCTTTAGCATGGCGACGGCCATCCTGAACCTGGCAAGCATGGGCGTGGCGGGATCGTTCTTGCTGAGCCAGCTCGATCTGCCCGACTTCGGCCCGCCACCGGGTTTGGCCATCGTGTGGTTGCTAGTGGCGCTGGTGCCGGTTTCGGCCCTGTTTAGCGCGCTCTGTTTGGCGCTGGCAGCATTCGCTCGCAGCTCGAAGGAAGGTCAGTACTACCTGATGCCCGTCATGTTGGTAACGATGCCGCTGACCATCCTGCCGATGGCACCGGGCGTGGAACTGAGTTTTGGCAACAGCCTGATTCCGGTCACCGGCGTGATCCTGCTGCTGCGAGCCATGCTCGAAGGCAACTACGTCGACGCCCTGCCCTACATTCCGCTTGTCGTCGCGGTAACGCTCGGCTGCTGCTGGCTGGCAATCCGCTGGGCGACCGAGCAGTTCAACACCGAATCGGTGCTATTCCGCGAGAGCGAACGTTGGGGCTTGGGGCTTTGGGTGCGGCATTTGCTGCGGGATCGGGAGGCCACGCCCAGCTTTTCCGAAGCCATGTTTTGCGGCGTGTTGATCCTGCTGATTCGATTCTTCATGAGTTTTTCGGTTACGGTGCCGCAAACGTTCGACGATTTCGTGGCGTTGGTCGTTGTCACCCAACTGGTTGTGATCGCCACGCCGGCGCTCTTGATGGCGATCATGTTGACGCGCAGTCCGGCGCAGACTTTGCAATTGCGCTGGCCTCCGTTCATGGCGCCGATTGCGGCCATCGTGCTGGCCGTCGTGCTGCACCCGACGGTGAACCTGTTGCAAATGGTGGTCAACCGGGTGTATCCCATCAACGAAGGGATCGCCAAACAGTTCGATCAATTGCTGCTCGAGTCCGGCGGGTTATGGGCCGTGCTGTTGGTGATCGCCGTCATCCCTGCGGTTTGCGAGGAGCTGGCGTTCCGCGGGTTCATTCTGTCCGGTTTGCGCCGTGGCGGACACAAATGGACCGCGATTGTGGTCAGCAGTATCTTCTTCGCGGCCACCCACGCGATCTTCCAGCAGTCGCTTGTGGCATTCGCGGTGGGCATCGTGCTGGCTGTCTTGGCGATCCAGTCGGGAAGTATCTGGCCGGCCATTCTATTCCACATCACGCACAACAGCCTGGCTGTGATCGTGGGACGCGCCACACTGCGGCTGTCCGACGACGCTCACTGGCTGCATTGGCTGATGAACGATCCGTCCGCCGGCGGTCCGCTCTATCACTGGCCGGTGATCGCCGGCAGCGTAGCCGCAAGCGTCGCGATCTTGTACTGGTTCCACCGCCGACCTTACGCGCGCACTGCCGAAGAATCGTTGCACGAAGCCATCGAGCACCAGTCCGCCCACTGGCTGCCCGGCTAGTCCGTTGCGCGTCGCGCCCGAGCGAGCCGCACTGCAGAATGTGCTGCACGGGAGGTTGCCGTGGCCATCGGTCTCGCCACAAAAGGTTATCCGGCTCCGACCGCCCTTGCAGGCCCAGGCGGGCCACAATGGCTACAATGCCACCGTCATGAATGCCCAATTCTGCTTGAAGGCCCGGTGGATTCTGCCAGTCGCGGCGCCGCCGATCGAAAACGGCACCCTGACGGTCGAGGACGGACGCATCGTCGCTGTCGGCCGCGCGGTGACCGACTGCGAAGTGACGGATTTGGGCGACGTCATCATCTTGCCCGGTCTGGTTAATGCGCACACCCATCTCGAGTTCTCCGATCTCGACGCGCCGCTAGGCGAATCAGGCATGGCGCTGCCTGATTGGATCCGGCGGGTGATGGCCTATCGTGCCGCCCGGGACGAGTCGCGCGACGCCGTCGCTTGTGGCATCGATGAGAGTCTGCGCGCCGGCACCACCGCGTTGGGCGACATTCTGACGCACGACTGGCGGCACCGCGTGGTCGCCGCGCGGAGAGTGCTGCCACAGATGGTCGCGTTTTGGGAGTCGATTGCTCCGACTGGCGACCGCGTGATGGGAGCCGCATCGCAAGCCGAAGCGTTTCTGTCGGGCGACTCGCCGACGCCACGCGTGCGCGCGGCGATCAGCCCGCATGCGCCCTACACCGTGCACCGCGAGCTACTACAGGCGCTGGTTGCCATGAGCCGCCAACACAACGTAGCCGTCACCATGCACCTGGCCGAGTCACCGGAAGAACTTGAGTTTTTGAAGACCGGTCAGGGCCCATTTCGCGATCTGCTGGCCGAGGTGGGTGCCCTCGACCCGAAACCCAAAGCTGCCCGTTACCCGACGAATCTCGACTACCTCGAGCAACTGGCCGACGCACCGCGGTCGCTCGTGGTACACGGCAATTACCTGAGCGACGAGGAGACGGGCTTCCTGGCTGCACGGTCCGACCGCATGAGTGTTGTTTACTGCCCGCGAACGCACACGTTCTTTGAGCACGATGCCTATCCGCTGGCCCAACTACTCGAACGGGGCCTCGCCGTAGCGTTGGGCACGGATAGTCGGGCGTCGAATCCGGATTTGGGGATTTTGGCTGAGATGCAGCAAGTTCGCCAGCGTCATGGCGAACTGCCTGGCGAAACGATCGTTGCGATGGGAACGCTTTGTGGCGCACGCGCGCTAGGGTTCTCCGCCGAGATGGGCAGCCTCGAACCCGGCAAGCTCGCGAACCTTGCGGTCGTCAGCGCGACGACCGGGGACGACAATCCGTACGAAGCCGTATTGGATCGGGACGCCCGGGTAGTCGCCACCTACTTGCATGGAACCCGCATCGACAGCGCCGTCGAGGGGGATTCGCGACGGGCCGGCGGTGGCTGAGGCTGACCGTGCGCTACAACCGGCAGTTGGTGATCTCGGTTTCCAGTATGGCCGAGGCGCCCAACGCTTCGAGCTGTTCCATGATGGATATCACCTCCGAGCGGCGAACCATCACCCGAACCGCGCACCAATCGGCATCTTCCAGTGCGCTAATCGTTGGTGAGTTGAAGCCGGGCGTGATCGATTCGGCCTGCGGCAACTTGGCCCGGGGCACGTTGTATTCCAAGAGCGAATAGCTGCGAGCAATCACCACGCCCTCGAGCCGCCGGACAACGCGATCGGCCAGCTCGCTGTGGCGGTTCTCGGTGTTCTGCACAAGCACGGTCTGATAGCGGTCGATATCGCACAAAATGCGGAGGCGATTGGCCGCCAGCGTGCTGCCGGTTTCGACCAGATCGACGATCGCGTCGGCGACGCCCAGCGCGATCATGATTTCGACCGAGCCCGACAGTTCGACCAAATGCGCCTTCGCGCCGTGCTGCTCGAGGAACTTCTCGGTCACGCGCGAGAAACTGGTCGCGACTCGGCGGCCGTCGAGGTCCGACGGATCGGCCACAGGGCTTTCTTCCGGCACGCACACCGCCAACCGACATTGCCCGACGCCGAGGTCGAGCCGATGTGCCAACGTCACGCCGCTTTCGGCAAGCAGGTCGCCGCCGGTGATGCCCATATCGATGGCGCCCTCGGCACACAGTACAGGAATGTCCTCGGTCCGTAAAAACGTGATATCGACCGGCACTTCGCGGCAGCGCGCAAAAAGGCTGCGCTCTTGCCGGCGGAAGCTGAGCCCGCCTTCCTTCAGCAGGCTGGCGGCCACTTCGGCCAGACGGCCCTTGCTGGGAATGCCGATGCGCAGGTTGGTCGTTGCACTCATGCTGATGTCGTAGGCGGTTTTGGGTTTTTCTTTCGGGCCGCCTTTTCGTCCAACCCGGAGATGCCGAATCGCTTGGCCAATTCTGCTTCTACGTCGGCCAATGCAATGTCGCGGTGGGCCAGCAGCACGAACAAGTGGTAGAGGACGTCGGCCGCCTCGGCGATCGTATGACTCCGCCCGGCGTCGCCAGGTTCGCCGGCAGCCTCGACAACCTCGGCTGCCTCTTCGGTCACCTTGGAACCGATTTTTTCGACGCCACCGGCCAGCAACTTGGTGGTGTACGATTTCTCGGGCCGATTGGCCTTGCGGTCCTCGATCACGGCCATTAGTTGGGCAAGAATGGAACTAGTATCGCTCACGCGACGAACTCCGAGCATCTTCAACCAATTGACCGCGACCTTGGCAATGTAGGCTCTACCCGGCCTGCTGACAAGCAACGGTCGATGCCTCGCGCCGTCGGTGGATGCGCGCTTGGTCCGACCACGCAAGCCGTGGCCAGGTGTGGCAGTACGTCCATCTTCCGCGACGACACTCATGAACGCAATCGAGCCCATAGCGGAGGACTGTTGGTTCCTGACTGGCCCGACGGCCAGCGGGAAATCGGCGATTGCCACGGTTCTGGCAGCCAAGCTCGACGCCGAGATCGTTTCGCTCGACTCGATGGCGTTGTATCGCGGGATGGACATCGGCACGGCCAAGCCCACGCATTCCGAGCGGGAGGCCACGCCGCATCATTTGATCGACGTGATCGATCCGGCCGACGAGTACAGCCTGGCCGAATACATTGCGGCAGCCCATCGGACCGTAGCCGAGATCCGTTCGCGCGGAAAGCGCCCGCTGTTCGTCGGCGGAACCGCACTGTATCTGAAGGCATTGTTGCGCGGCGTATCCGCCGGCCCGCCGGCCGATTGGCAATTGCGTACACGGCTTCAAGAGTACGGCCGCGACGCCGGCGCCGAAGCGCTTCACGCGAGGCTCGCGCGCGTCGATCCTCTGTCAGCACGACGTCTCCACCCGCGCGACACGCGACGGGTGATCCGGGCGCTGGAAGTCTGGGAGTCGACCGGACAATCGATCACCCAGATGCAGCAGCAGTTTGATCGAGCACGGACGGCCGACGCGTGCCACGCGTTCGTGCTGCAATGGCCGCGCGAACATCTCTATGCACGCATCGACAAGCGGGTCGACGCGATGTTTGCCGACGGTTTGGTCGACGAAGTCCGCGGTTTGATGCAAGCGGCGCGACCGCTTGGTCGGACGGCTTCGCAAGCGGTCGGGTATCGCGAAGTGATCGACCTGCTCCGCGGCGTACGAAACCTGGAGGAGACTGTCGCGCTGGTTAAGACTCGCACACGGCGATTCGCCAAGCGGCAACTGACGTGGTTCCGCAGCCTGAGCGAGTGCCGCGAAATCGCCATGACCGAGCCGATCCGACCGGACCAGATCACGCAGCGGATCATCGAGGCGCGAAGTGCCTGACGGCGACTAGCTTGACGCTCGCGGTCGCGGAAGTACGGATCGACGGGTCCGATCCCGACGGTTTCGTCGCCAGACTGATGCGGCCGACGCCGCACGACGTTCAACCGATCACCTTTTCTCGCCCTGCATGTCTAGAGTAAGATAGGCAGCTTTGTCGGCTGGGCCCACGCGGCTCCGTGGGCCGGTCGGCGGCGAGGAGATCGACTCTTGAATCGAAGTCATACGTGCGGCGAGTTGCGCGGCGAGCATATCGGGCAGCAGGTCAGGCTAGCCGGCTGGGTCGATAGTTATCGCGACCACGGCGGCGGGCTGTTCTTGGATTTGCGCGACCGATACGGGAAGACCCAGGTCGTCTTTGGCCCGGAATGCGGCGCAAAGAATCAGGCGTTGGCCCGATCGTTGCGCAGCGAATTCGTGGTGTCGGTAGTTGGTCAGGTGGCGGCGCGTCCAGAAGGCACGGTCAACCCGAACCTGGCCACCGGCGAGATCGAAGTGCGGCCCACGGAGCTGGTCATTCTCAATCGTAGCGAGACGCCGCCGTTTCAGCCCGGCGCGACAGAAACGCCCAGCGAAGATTTGAGGCTGAAGTATCGGTATCTCGATTTGCGGCGCGACGCGATGCAAAAGACATTGCAATTGCGTCACAAGATCACGCTGGAGATGCGCAACTACTTCGACGAGCACGGATTCGTCGATATCGAAACGCCGATGCTCGGCCGGAGCACTCCAGAAGGCGCCCGCGACTACCTGGTGCCAAGTCGTGTCCACCAGGGCGAATTCTACGCGCTGCCGCAGTCGCCCCAACTCTACAAGCAGATCCTCATGGTCGCCGGCTACGATCGCTACATGCAGATAGCGCGCTGTTTTCGCGACGAGGACCTGCGCGCGGACCGGCAGCCGGAATTCACGCAGTTGGATCTCGAGATGTCGTTCGTCGAGAGCGACGACGTGATTGAACTAATCGACGGATTGGTGGCACGGCTCGCCAAGAACCTGCTCGATCTCAACGTTAAGCTCCCACTGCCGCGCATGACGTACGACGAGGCGATGGAGCGATTCGGCCACGATGCCCCCGACCTGCGCTTCGGCATGGAGTTGGTCGACCTGACCGACCTTGCCCGGGAAACCGAGTTTCGGGTGTTTCGGGCGACGGCCGATGGCGGCGGGCGCGTACGGGGGATCAACGCCCGCGGCGCCGCCTCGCGCTACTCGCGCAAAGGGATCGACGAGCTGACGAACTTCGTCGTGCAGGACTTTGGCGCCAAGGGGTTGGCCTGGTTCAAGGTGGAGGAGGGCCCCACTCTGGCCTCGCCCATTGCGAAGAATTTCGAACCAGCCCTTTTGGAAAAGATCGCCGAGCGGATGCAGGCCGAGCCGGGTGACCTGCTGCTGTTTGTCGCCGACCAATTCGAGGTCACCTGCAAGGCGCTCTACGGGCTGCGGCGCCGATTCGGCGAAGAGCTGAAATTGTATGAGCCGGGCGCCATGAGTTTTTCATGGATCGTCGAGTTTCCGATGTTTGCATGGGACGACGAAACCAACTGCTGGGCCGCGATGCATCATCCGTTCACGGCGCCTCGCGCGCAAGATTTGCAACTGCTAGCATCCGAACCCGGCAAGTGCCGCGCGCAGGCCTACGACCTGGTGATCAACGGATTGGAAGCTGGCGGGGGCACGATCCGGATTCATGATCCGATCGTCCAGAAGCAGGTGTTTTCGCTGCTGGGAATCTCGGACGAGCAGGCACGCGAGCGATTCGGCTTTTTACTCGATGCGCTTAGCTTTGGCGCCCCGCCGCACGGCGGCATTGCACTGGGGTTGGATCGGTTTGTCATGCTCTTCGGCCGGCGAGACAATATCCGCGATTGCATCGCGTTTCCCAAGACGCAACGGGCCACCGACTTGATGACCGACGCGCCCGGCGCGGTCGGCCCCGAGCAATTGCGGGAATTGGGGCTTGTTATGCGCAACAGCGCGAAAATGCACGGCCGTTGACCCGCCAGCGGCCCCCAACGACAATGGCCACGAATCGGGCCGGCCCGGAGGGTGGCCCCAGTCACGTATCCCCATCAGGAAGGAACTCTTAGCGATGCCAGCCACAAAGTTCGTTTGCCATGCCACGGTGATCGCCGCGTCGATGCTGATCATCGCCGGCTGCGGGCAGAGCGCACCGTCCAACCAGCAAGCGGCCACCGACGCCGAGCGGTCAACCGCGGCATCACCTGACGGGCCGGTATTGTTCGACGACGAAGTTGAGCCCGCATCGGCCGAATCACGCGTCGTGATTGACGAATTCACCGTCGACGACGAGGCCGTTCAGCCGGCCGTGGCCACCACGCCGGTCGAAACGACGGAGATGAGTCCGACCGATCCCGAGTCGCCAGCAACACTTCCCGAAGGCCCCGACGCGCCGCTGCCACTGGAGGAGCCGATCAACAGCGGCGAAACCATGCCCGAGGTCTTCTTCACAGAACAGCACGCCGCGTGGTCCAAGGTTCACGTCGGCGACCAGTTTCCAAAGCTGGAGTTGGCCGACCTTGACGGAGAACCGCAACCGTTCGGCGACCTGCTAGGCGAGAAGCTGACGATCGTCTTTTTCTGGCAAAGCGCTCTGTCCACGTCGACCGAAGCACTGGCCGACTTGCAGTCGCGCTTCCTCAAGGAGTTTGGCGATCAGGGAGTTGCCGTGGTGGGGGTCAACGTTGGCGACGAGCCGCGACTGGCCCAAGAACTTGCCAAGCAGGCCTCGGCCACATTCGCTCACCTGAGCGATCAGCAGCGAAAGGCGTTTGACCAAGTTGCGACGCAGAAGCTGCCCCGCGTTTACCTACTCGATCCGGCGGGGACGGTGCTCTGGTTCGACATCGAGTATTCGCGCACGACACGACAGCAGCTCTTGTCGGCCATTCGATTCGCTTTGAAGTCGGAGTAGGCGCGGCCTGTCGTCGCCGATGCCCGAGGATGCTCCAGCGAACGATGCGCGCCGCCGACGTGCATTGGCGTCAGGTCGCCTGCATCCGATTGTCGCGAGTGGGCCATTTGTGCGGGCCGCCGGCCGAGTGGTCTGCCGCCGGAGCGTGTGACTGCGCAAGGAGCGTTGCGCCGGCAACTTGACACCCTGCTGGAACGGGCCGAAGCTTAATGGTGTAGCCGACCGGTCGGCTTTCCCATTGTCTTGATTAGGGTTCGCGGCGTGCCTCCTTCCACGAAAAAGAAGACTCCGACCACTCGCGGCGGGCGACAGCCCAAGCCCGCCGCATCGGAGCTGGCGGCGCGATCGCCGGCGGAGCTGCGCGTCGCTTTGGCACAGATCGCGCCACTTTTGGGCGACCGCACGCGAAATCTCGACAAGCACTTCGAGCAAATCGAAGCGGCCAAGCGAGAAGGCGCGGACTTGGTGGTTTTCCCTGAGCTGTCGCTGACCGGCTATTTCCTGCGCGACATGGTGCCGGAGGTTGCCCTGGCGCGAAGCAGCCTGGAGATCGCGCAACTGATCGAGGCGGCTGGTTCGCTGTCGCTGGTAGCGGGCTTCGTCGAGGAAGCCGGCGGGCACCAGTTTCACAACGCCGCGTTCTACGCCGAAGCGGGCCGGCTGTTGCACGTGCATCGCAAGGTCTATTTGCCGACTTACGGACTCTTCGAGGAGCAGCGCTACTTCTCGCCGGGCCGCCGCTTCCAGGCATTCGCCGCCAGCCGGTTGGGCCGCGTCGGCATGCTGATCTGCGAAGACCTGTGGCACGTATCAGCCGCCACGGTAATGCAGGCCGAGGAAGTAGACGTGTTGATCTGTGTGATCAATTCGCCGGCGCGCGGGGTGAGCGGACCGAAGATCGCCACGGCCGAAACGTACGAACTGCTGGCCCGGACGATGTCACAACTGCTCGGAGCACTGGTGATTGTGGTGAATCGGGTCGGCTTCGAGGACGGGCTTTGCTTCTTCGGCAGCAGCATGGCCGTCGGACCCGATGGTCGCGTGATCGCGCAAGCGCCGGCCTTTGACGAGTCGCTGACGGTCGTCCGCTGCGATCTGCACGAACTGCGCCGCCAGCGCCTCATCACACCGCTGGGACGCGACGAGCAGTTGCTGCTGACGATCGAAGAGCTCGAGCGAATCAAGCGGCGTCGCTATGAAGACTGATCCGATACATGTCGATCTGTCGATCAACCCGGCGCTGGTCGAAGCGATCCTGGTCCGCTTCATTCGCAGCGAGGTCACGCGGACCGGATTCACGCGCGGCGTATTGGGCCTGTCGGGCGGAATCGATTCGAGCGTGGTCGCGTACCTGGCGGTTCGAGCGCTCGGGGCAGACAACGTGCTGGCCGTGACGATGCCATACAAGACTTCGAGCGAGGCAACCCGGCGCGACAGCCAGGCCGTGGTCGCGGACCTTGGTGTCGCGACGCTCGACGTGCCGATCACGGCCCAAGTCGACGCTTACTTCGCGGCGTTTCCCGATGCAACCCGGATGCGGCTCGCGAACAAGTGCGCGCGCGAGCGCATGACCGTGCTGTACGATCAAAGCGCGGCGTTTGAGGGTCTGGTGATCGGAACCAGCAACAAGACCGAGTTGCTGCTAGGCTACGGCACACAGTTTGGCGATTTGGCCTCGGCGATCAATCCGATCGGCGACCTGTACAAGACGCAGCTTCGCGCGCTGGCGGCGCACTTGGGGGTGCCCCGCGCCGTGCTAGACAAGCAGCCGAGCGGCGACCTTTGGGTTGGGCAGACCGACGAAGGCGAGTTGGGCTTCTCGTACGACGAAGTCGACCGGCTGCTCGTGTTGCTGGTCGATCGGCGGTGGCAGCCGGCCCAATTGGTCGACGCAGGTTTCGCGCCGGAGTTCGTCGACCGGGTGCTAAAGATGATTCGCCGCAATCAATACAAGCGGCGCTTGCCGGTGATCGCCAAGCTGAGCGAACGCACGATGGATCGCGACTTTCGCTACCCGCGCGACTGGGGCACCTGAGCTTGAAAAGACTCTTGGATGCGGATTGGAATATCGGCCCGGCACGAGCGAATACCCGGCTAGTAACCGAGTTGGTGGAACCGGGCAAATGCAAGATCCACAGACGGCGACTTCGTTTTTCTTAGGCCCGGTGGCGGTCGCGTACCTGTTGGCATGCTCGGGCTGGATGGCGTACGACCGAATCGCCGGATTGGGCCGCACTGAGCCGCACGTGCCGCAATCGGAGCGGCCACGACTCGATCTGATTCTGACGCTGGCGGCCGGCGCGGGAATCCTTGCCTTGGGAGCCGCCTATCGACAAGGGTGGCTGTTGCCGACCGGCGGCGGTTGGATCGGCCGCGTCGCGTGGATGGTCGACAATCTGATCATATTCTCACCGATCGCAGCAGTGCTGTTGCTGCGGCGGCAGGGACTCAACACGCTGTTTTTGTCCGGCACGCGGTTGCCAGAAAAAATCGGATTGGGGCTGGCGCTGGGCGTGGTCGGACTGGCGCTATACTCTGCGCTACGCGGCGAGACGGATCTGATCACTTCGCGACTCACCGCGGCGGTTGCGCCCGACAAGCTCGTGGACTTTTTGCCGGTCTTCCTCGAAGGGGTCGCGGTGGCGTTTGCGTTCGTGCGATTTCGCTGGCTGGTGGGCGCGTGTGCGGCGGTTGTGGTCCCCGTCGCGGTGTTTGCCGCGGCGCATATTCCCGGCCAGATCGCCAATGATCGCACGCTCGTGCACATGGCAATCTTCTTGGTGTTCAATTCCGTCCTGGCCGGCGCGATCTTTCTGACGGTCGCCCGCTCGCGCGACGTGGTTTGGATTGGTATGGTGCACTACCTGATGGACGTGGCGATAGAAGCCATTTGATCAGGCGTGGCCGCGAAGCAATTGGCGGATTCGCATCAGAATGGCCCGGATGACGCTCGGCGGCTTGGGCCCGCGTCGTACGCCCGGCGAACGGGCTAGAAAAAAAGCCATCCGCGATCGATCCGCCGACGATTCCGCGCCGAGTGCCGGCTGCGGCTGTTCTTCGAGATACTGCGACAGCCGATCCGCGAACGGCCGGTCCGACGAGGGCGGCGCAGGACGCGGTCGGCGCTGGGCACGTCGCTTGCGTCGCAAGTTGCGCACGCGGACCCACTCGCAGCCAACAGCGACGGAAACAAGCCCAACAATCCAAGCACCTACCACTACCAATCGCAGCCTATTGGAGTTTGTCTGGTCGGCCAGCCAGATTTGTTCGCTCGTTGCCTGTACAACAACTATTACGAGAATATTCGCAGCCAGGATTAGGACCCACAGCAATAGTCGCAGCCCAAGGCGCCGTGCACAGCCGTCCAACCTTGACGTTGCTGCCGGGCAGTGGGGTGTCGGATTGGCATCGGACTTGGTCATCGCGGATGCCTGCCAAAAAACAGTGCCTTTTATCCGTGCCGGCTCGGCCCGCCGTGCGCGCTGGTGCGCGGCAAGATCTCGTCCAACTCATCGACGAAATCTTGCGCGTCTTTGAACTCGCGATAAACGCTAGCGAAGCGAACGTAGGCGACCTGGTCGAGCTCTTTGAGCTGCAGCATAACCAGCTCGCCCAGGTCTGCGGTGTCGACCTCCGGCTCGGCCCGCGAGTGAATCTCGGTTTCCACGGTTGCAACGATGGCTTCGATCTGGTCGTCGCTGATCGGACGTTTCCAGCAGGCCTTTTCCAACCCCTGGCGGATCTTTTGCCGATCGAACGGCAAGCGTGTGCCGTCCTTCTTGACGACCTTGATCGACCGTTCTTCGCTGCGTTCGAACGTGGCAAATTGGCGCCGACAGGAAAGACACTCGCGTTGACGGCGGACTGCGAAGCCGCCTTCGCCGGCGTCTAGTTCGATCAATCGGCTGTTGTCCTCGTGACAGAACGGACAGCGGATCGGATCGTCGACCCGTTCGTACGTGTTGTAGCGCGCCTGACAGCCAAGACATTCCCGGCGGCGACGGATGGCCAGCCCGTCGTGGCTGGCACGCGAGTCGATGACTCGATCGTTATCGATCCCGCAAGTGGGGCACTTCATGGCAAAACCGAGCGGAGTGGCGTCCCGCGTACACTCGGCAAGGCGGTGCATCGATCATTCGGGGAGCAAACTTTCACCATGATACCAAGAACGCAAGCGCCGAACAGCACCGTCAGCCAAATTGTGCCGGCAGGTCGCCCCAAGGATTTGCACGTGGCGGCGAACTAGCATGCAGGGGTCTCCTCGTGGTCGGGTTGCGCCCAACGTCGCTCGGCCTTTTTGCGACACGACGAACCGCGCTATAATGGCGGCGCGCCGGCGCGATGGTTCGCGTCGCCAGACGATGCGGCGAAGCGATGGGAGCGTGTTGCGATGAAATGTCCGGTGTGCGATGCAAATGCGGATTCTGGTGGCACGTTCTGCCAGCACTGTGGAGCCCGACTTCCTCCGACCGACGTCGAGCCAGCCGTTGCGGCGGCGTCGCCCCAGGACGTTGCCGCGGCCAGCCGACCGGCGTCTACGGAGCGCGACTCGGGGCATGAGATGGCCGCCGACAGCGGGCGAAGGCGGATCATCGACGTTCCGGAGGAGACGCTTTGGGAGGGCACCTACTCGTCGAAGGCGATGCTCGGCATGGCCGTGCTTGGCGGCCTGGCCACGATCGTGCTGTTAGTCCTCGCACTGGTTCAGTTTGAGGGCATCGTGCGCACGATTCTGCTGGTTGCGATCGTCGTGCTGTGGGTCTTGCTGGCCGCGCGGCTGGCTTCGCGCCGGTTGGGCATTTCCTACAAGCTGACCAACCACATGTTCTATCATCGGCACGGCGTGCTGACGCGCGTGACCGACCGTATCGAGCTTATCGAAGTCCACGACGTGACCTACGAACAAGGGCTGTTCGATCGGGCCGTAAACACCGGCCGGATCAAAGTCGCCTCCAGCGACCGCACCGATCCGATTTTCTATCTGCTGGGAGTCGAAGACGTGGAACGCGTGGCCAAGCTCATCGACACGGCACGACGCGACGAGCAGGTGCGCCGTGGCCGGCGGATCGATTTCAGCCACATCGACGGTGAAACCTGACACGGCCAGCGACCAGTGCAGTCCGAACGGCGTGCCTACGAGGCGTCGGCGTTGGGTGGTTCGTCGGACGCGGCGCTTGAGCTGGCAGCCGGTGGCGAGGCCGTCTTGCCCGCGGCGCCGTTATCACCCCGCGGCGACGCGCTCCAATCGCGCCGCTGGCGCGAGCTGGCAATGTTCATCGCCTTGCGATACTTCGTCACGGTGCGTCGTGCGACAGTCAGCCCGTGCTTGGCCAGTTCCTTGACCAGCTCGTCGTCTGAGAATGGGTGCTGCTTGTCTTCCTGGTCGATGATCTCTTGCAGCTTCAGCCGTACGGCGTCCCAGGCGACTTCCTCGCCCGCGGAGCTCACCGTACCGCCACAGAAAAACCGCTTCAGCGGGAAGATGCCGCGCGGGGTTTGAATCCACTTGTCGTCCACGGCACGGCTGACCGTAGTGACGTGGACGCCCACCTTGTCGGCGATCTGCTGCATCTTCAGCGGCTCGACGAATTCCGGACCCTTATTGAGGAATTCGGTCTGGTGGTCGACGATCGCCTGGGCCACGCGCGTCAATGTGTTGCGGCGTTGCTCGATCGATTCGATCAGCCATTGGGCCGAATTAATCTTCCGCTTGATGTACTCGCGCGTTTCGGCGTTGGCCTTGTCGCCCATCAAGATGTTTCGGTAGGTCGGGCTGATGAACAACTTTGGGGTGCGCCCGTCTTCCAATCGAACCTCGTACTTCCCGTCGTCGGTCAACTCGACAAACACGTCGGGAATGACGTTGGGCACGAACGTCTCGCCGAAGTTGGCGCCTGGCTTGGGGTTCAGCTTGCGCAACTCGGCCAGCGTTTCCTGAATCAGAGGAATCGAAAAGCCAGTTTTCTTCTCGATTTGCGGCAGCCGGTTGTGTTCGAGATCTTCCAAGTGATTGGTGATCAGCGCCTTGAGCTGCTCGTAGTGCAACATTCCCGGGGTGAGTTGCAGCAGCAGGCACTCGCGCAAATCGCGCGCCGCGACGCCCGGCGGGTCGAGCTTTTGGACGATGCCCAACGCCTCGCGCGCCAACGTCAATTGGTCGCCCGGCGCCGACGGATCCACGATGTCTTCCAAGCGCGACTGGAGATAGCCGTTGGCATCGAGGTTGTAGATGATGCGGTCGGCCATCGCCCGCAACTCGGACGACAGGTTGAACCAACCGAGTTGGTCGTGCAGGTAGTCTTGCAACGACTGGGGCCGCGCGACCATGTTGGCCATGGCATCGTGCTTGCGGGCGCCCTCTTCTTCGATCCGGGTACTCGACGGACGCGAGCGTTCCTCGAAGTGGTCGGGCCACTCCTCGTCCATCTTCATCAAGCGCTCGAAGTCGTCCTCGTTGTTCTTGCCTTCGTCGACCACCAGCTCCCGTTCGTCTTCGGTCGGGGCGTTGGGGTTTTCTTTTTCGACGGGCTCATCGGGAAGCTCGCTCTCTTCCTCCGTGAGATCGAGGACCGGGTTTTCCTGGATCTCCTGCTCGATGCGTTCTTGCAATGCCATGATCGGCAATTGCAGTATTTCCATGGACTGGATCATGCGCGGCGCAAGCACCTGCTTTTGAACCAGTCGTAATTCCTGACCGAATGAAAGTCGCATATAGTTTGATCGCGAAGCGAGGTGGCCGCTGGTGGCTGGCCTATTCGGCGGCGCACCTGCAAGCGGAAAGGTCAAAACTTCTGGCGGCCTGCCAGCGCGTCGACCAGGATCTCCTTATTAGCAAATTCTAGCACGCTGCCCGAGGTAATCCCGCGCGCCAAACGCGTGATCTTGACGTCGAAATCGGCCAGAGCGTTCGAAAGGTATAGCGCGGTGCCGTCACCTTCGAGGGTCGGATTGGTGGCCATGATGATTTCCGAAAACTGCCCTTCCCGCACTCTGTCGAGTAGTGGTTCGATCGTGAGTTGTTCCGGGCCGACGCCGTCCAGCGGCGCGATCCGGCCCAACAGAACGTGGTACAGGCCGCGATACGTGCCCGCCTGTTCGAGTGCCATCAAGTCTCGCGGCTGTTCGACCACGCACAGCAGGGTCGCATCGCGGCGAGGATCGCGACAGATCTCGCACTCGTCCTGTTCGGTTAGATTATAGCACTTGCGGCAATACCGCACGTTTTGTTTGACGGCGCGAATCGCATCGCTCAGGGCCAGTGCTTCAGTTTCGTGCAGACGCAGCACGTGATAAGCCAGTCTTTCGGCCGATTTCTTGCCAATGCCCGGCAGCTTGGCAAATTCCTCGATCAGCGTATTGACAGATTCGCTTAGCAACAGTTTTCAATCCTTGCACTTGCGCTAGTCTGCCAGCACACCGGTTTAAGGTAACCGAACGATCCGTCTTGCACGATGGCACACGCCCGTGGGGCGGGTCCGTAGACTGCCTGGGGGTAGCGGCCACATCTCGTGGCGCTGCCCCAAATGCCAAGGAGAGTGCTAAGTGCTCGGCGCGTCGGGCGGGCCCCCCGAAAGTTGTGCCAGTACGTCGTTCAGTGCCGGCATGTCTACGCCGTCGGCGAGAGATTTCATCTCGTCGGCGTAAAGTTGTTTGGCCTTGGCCTGAGCTTGGTTGACCGCGGCGGGAATCAGGTCTTCGATCATCTCGCGATCATTGCTCAGCGACGGATCGATGGTGCAGCGCAGTAATTCGCCCAGCCCATTGACCTCGACCGAGACCAGCCCACCGCCGGCCGTTCCTTCGGCTCGCCGAGTCTTGAGCACGTCGGCGACCTGCTGCATCTTTCCACCCATCTGCTGGGCCTGCTTGATCACCGACGCCAGGTTGGCGAGATTTCCAAGACCTTTGAACACGTTTCTGCTCCGGCGGCTAGTTTACGACTTGGGTTCCTCGACGCGCACGAGCCGGGCCCCGAACAATTCGCTGGTTCGCCGCACCAGCGGATGCGCGCCCGTTTCGTCTATCCTTTGTCGCTGCGACATCGGTCGGCCGGCGGCCGGAGTTTCGTCCGGTTCGTCGTCGAGCGTGCGAAACTCGACCGAGATCGGCTGTCCGGCGACTTCGGCCAGGGCTCTTTCCAGCGTGGCAAGCTGTTGCGGTCGCTCGCAAAACGCCTTACACGAAGTATACTTCGCGCGAAATGTGGCGACTAGCCGGCCCGGTGCCGATAGCGCTAGCGATTCGGCCAGCGCTGCGTTGTCGGCTAGCAAGTCGGAAAGGCTGGCCAAGGCTTCCTTCCAGACCTGGTCGACGGTCTCGTCGGTTAGCGGAAGAGACTTGGCGACACCACGCGATGCGTTTTGGCCAACCGGGGACTCAACGGGTGGTCCTTCTTTTTTTTTTGGCGATGCGGCGGCCGTCGAAGAAGTTCCGCCACGCGGCGAAGCAGCGCCCTGTTCGCTCGAGGGCTGTTCACTGCGCAACTGGGCGATCAGATCGGCCAAATCGCCAAGGTCTTCCAAGTTGGCAATTCGCACCAGTGCCACCTCGGCCAGGGTACGCGCTTGGGTGCTGTAACGCAGGCGCGATAGCGTGTGGTCGAGAATCTGCATGATCGCCAGCAACGTTTCCAGTCCGACCTGTTTGCCGCTGGCCTCCAGTCGCTGGTAGTCACCCGGCGACGTGTGCAAGAACGTCTCGGGCGAGCAACCAACCAAGGCCATGAGCGTGTCGCGGAAGTAGCCGAGCAGTTGTTCGAGCAACGGGCCCACGTCGACGCCGTCGGTCAACGCGGCGTCGAATTCAGCGATTGCGGCAGCCGCATCGTGGCCCGTCAGATGATCGGCCAGTGCCTGGAGTCGCGCTTCGCCGGCGGTGCCGAGCATCGCGTGAACGTCGGCCGCGGTGACCTTGTCGCCGCCGAAGGCCAGCAGTTGTTCGAGCAGCGACTGGCTGTCGCGCATCGAGCCGGAAGCGCGCCGCGCCAGCACGGCTAGGGCCTGTTCGTCGACGTCGGCGTGTTCTCCGGCGACAATCTGCTTCAGCCGCCCGACGATGGCTTGTTGGCCAATGCCGGCAAAGTCGAACCGTTGGCAGCGCGAAAGGATGGTAATCGGGATCTTGCTCGGTTCGGTCGTGCAGAAGATGAACTTGACGTGCTCGGGCGGTTCTTCCAGCGTCTTTAACAGCGCGTTAAATGCCTCGCGCGTCAGCATGTGGACTTCGTCGATGATGTAGATCTTGTAGCGGGCCCGGCTCGGCCGGATGCTGACGTTTTGACGCAGTTGGCGGATCTCGTCGATGCCGCGATTGCTGGCGCCGTCGATTTCGAGCACGTCGACGTCGCTGCCGTCGCGAATGCTCTGGCAGGCGTCACACTGGTTGCACGGTGTTGGCGTGGGGCCCAGGGCGCAATTCAACGCTTTGGCCAGAATCCGGGCGGCCGACGTCTTGCCGACGCCGCGCGCGCCAGTGAACAGGTAGGCGTGCCCAACACGGTTCGAAGCAATCGCGCCGGACAGCGCGCGGGCGACGTGCTCTTGCCCGATCAGTTCGTCGAATGACTGCGGCCGATACCGGCGGGCGACGACGACGTACTGGTCATGGCTCTTGCCGGCGTCAAGTTCAAGCGGCAGCGTCGGCTCAGCCTGTTCTTGGTTCGGATCAACCATCAGGGCGCTCGAAGGGGAAGGGCATGCCGAGCCTGCGAAACGAGTGGGTCGCGTCGCGCGGCCCCACATGAGAGGCCCATCGCACAAAGAGATGACTGCTTATGGCTGCTGACTTTCGTCCCTGACCAGGTTCACAGGTCCCCATTGCGAGGGCCCCTCATGCGAGGCCGCACGCTACGGCGCCCAACCACCTATTTTTAGGGCACGCCACGCTCGGCGTCAAAGGGGCAGGCAGTGCGTATCAACGTCCGCAAGCAGCCGGTGGCTCACCAAACCCGCGGCACGCAAGCGCAAGCAGCGAATTGGCGGACTACAATGCGGCGTCGCTTCAGAAACCACTCTGGTCTTCGGAGGGCGTGTGCGATGTCGGGTTCCGAAAACAATGTCGAGCGCGACGAACCTTCGTCGGTCGAAGAGCTGGTCGCGGAATTTGGACCGTTTGAGCCGCCCGAGGACTATGAATTCGAGCCGGAGCTGCGCAACGATCCACCGCGGCACATCCCGAGTGAGCTCAATCAGGGGCGCTATGCGCGGGGCAGGCGAAAGGGACTGGTTGTAGGATTGCTGACCGGATTCCTTTGTGCCAGCCTGAGTCTCGTGCCGGCTGTGAAGTTCGCCGCACTATTCCTCTTGCCATTGGCCTATCTCGGTTGGATCGGCTTGGCCATCATCGGGATTACGCTGGTTGGGTATTTGCTCTACCTGTTTCGTAAAGGGCCTTTTGCTTACGTAGAGAATGGATCGCCGCTGGTGGTGCGGATTTGTTCGCTGGTCGTGCGGCCCAGGCTGATCTTCAATGGCGAGCCCACCGCATATGAGTGCGCTGCAATTATCCAGTTTCGCCATCCAGCTACCGGGCAACTCACTGTGGCCGAAACAGTGTCCAATGAGTTTGCGGCGACACAAAAAGGCGGCCTGACCACGTCCTACAACGTGGGCGACCACGCGACGGCGGTTTATCTGGGGTCCGATCCCGACGCGACGCTACGGCTGTACGGTTTTCTCGATCTTCGGCCCGGTTTGGGACTGGTCAAGCGCGACGATCAACGTCCGGACAGCCTGCTCGCCACCGCTACGACGGTATTGGTCATGTTTTCGGCGATTGCCGCCTTGTTTTGGAGCTTTTACGCGTACGAGCAATACTCCCCGCTCGAGACCACTACCGCGCGGTTCGCGGTCCCCATGGCCATTGGAAGCGCGCTTTTCGGGGGGCTTGGGCTGTGGTTGATGTTGCGCGACATGACCAAAACTCGAAACAAGATTGACACGGCCAACCGCGTCGCCGTAGCCGAGGGTAAGCCAGTGGAGTTAGACTTCGCCCCACGCGGATGGTTCGGCAAACATGGAAAACTGATGGGAAGCGTGATCGTCTTGGGGCTGCTGTTGATCGGTGGTCTAACGATGGTCAGCTTGGCCTGTACGGTGAACGCACTGCTCGACAGTTCACCGCCACGCCCGCAACCGGTCATGATCACCGACATGATCATGACGACGCACAGTTACGTGTTGCGCCACTACGAGATCAAGTACGAATTCCCAGACGACGACGAAACACGCTCGATGCTCTCGACGCCCGCGGAGATGAACGAGTTCACCAACCACCTAGGTATCGCGATGGTTCGCGACGGATGGCTGGGCTGGGAATGGGTCGAGTCGATAGAGCCGGTAGTTGTGCAGCCCGCGGCGGCGGAGCAATGATTCGGTGGCCGCTCCTGAGGTACTGGCTCCAGAGGTAGGGGCCGGGTACAAGCAACCCATTCGCACCTGTGTTCAACGCGCCGGCGTCCACGGCAGGCTGGCTTAGCTGCTGATGACCAATTCGAGGACATCATCATGCAGCACGTTGTGCTGGCGCGCGCCGACGCAACCTGGTCGCTCATCGGCCATGCTTTGGAAGACTGGCGATCAACCACCGGCAGTGCGCTCGGCTGTTTGCGCGCCAGCAAGGTTTCCTTGAGTGATGTAGCTCACACATTCAGCGCCGAATTTGCCAAGATTCCAAAAGATTCTTCCAGAAGTTTCGGCTCTTTCGGCCACCCGTTGCGTAGAATACAAGTTAGCGACATGACTGCTCGTAGCGTGGAGGCACATGCCATGAAACACAGAGCATGGCGTTGGGTGGCGTTGGTTGTCGTAGCACTACTGGTGTTGCCGGACCTGTCGGTCCTGGCCAAACCAGGCGGCGGAGGTGGCCGCGGAGGCGGAGGAGGCGGTCGAGGTGGCGGCGGCGGTGGCGGCCGCAGCTTTAGCGGCGGCGGAGGCGGAGGTCGTAGCTTCGGCGGTGGTAGTCGAAGTCCGTCCCGTAGTTTCAGCGGCGGCAGTCGCTCCCCGTCCCGTAGCTTCAGCGGCGGCAGTCGCTCCCCATCCCGTAGCTTTAGCGGCGGCAGTCGCAGCCCTGCGCGCAGTTTCAGTGGCGGCGGACGGACTAACACGGGCAGCCCGAGCGTACGCAGTTTCAGTGGGAGCAGTCGCTCCCCGTCCCGTAGTTTCAGTGGCGGAAGCCGCAGCCCTTCGCGCAGTTTCAGTGCCGGTGGACGCACAACCACGGGTAATCCGAGCGTGCGCAGTTTTAGCGGGAGCAATCGCAGTTCGTCGGCCGGTCGGTCGACGCGTAGCTTAGGCAGCAATCCCACTCGAAGTTTCAGTGGCGGTTCGCCGCGTGCCGGCACGCCGCGAAGTGCCGGTTCCGGTGGACCAAATTCGTCGAATCGATCCAACTTCGTGCAACGCAATTTCTCTGGCAACCGGCCCGGTAACGGCACAACCCGTTCCGGCGGTGGCACCGTTGCCGGTCGCAGCCGAACGAACCCGCAAAACGGCATGCGCGCCTTGCGCAGCGGTGGTACAGGCAGTACCCCATCGCGCTCCGGTCAAGGTTCGAATTTCGCGACTCGCAATTTCCGCGGCGGCGGCTCGCCAGGCGGAAGTGAGAGCCAGCGCGTGGGAAGCACCGGTCGTCCTAACCGCTCGACCGGCGGCTCAACGACGTCGCGCCAGGCCTTTTCGAGTTCGACGCGTAATCTGCGCGCAGGCAGCAACATTGCCGGCCGCACCGGCTCGGGACGTACCGGTTCCGGTCGTAACGGGTCCGACGTGAATCGGACAAACTTCGTCACGCGCAACTTCACCAGCTCCGGACGCACGCCACAAGCGCTGCGGGCCGGCACGTTCGAGCGGGGCTCGCGCAGTGGGCGTGGTCCCGGTGAATTTGATCGTTCCGGCGCAGGACGAGGCGGTAGCGGCGCATCGCGAGGTGAGTTCGGCCGAGGTCGTGGCGGTTCCGGGTATAACGGCCGCAACTGGTACAGCCGCTACGGAGGCCGAGACGGCTTCGGTTATGGCAAGTATGGCGGCGGACGCTACGGAAGGGGCTGGAACAACTACGGACGGTTCGGCTACGGCCGCCACGGTTACGCAAACTTCGGCCGCTATGGCTTCTACGGTCGCCGAAATGCCGGTTGGGGGTTCGGATACGGACGCTACGGATACTTTTTCCCCTGGTGGGCCTACGTGCCCGGATATCGTTGGGGATGGGGCCTGGGCTACGGTTGGCCGTATTGGGGTTGGGGTTACGGGAACTGGGGCTATGGCAACTGGGGCGGCTACGGCTATCCGTATTACGGCAACAGCTACAGCACGACGTACTACACGGACAACGGCCAGGCGACCTACTACGCCGACGCCACGCAACCCGATGTAGCGGCGGCGAGCGCTACGCCGCCGGCGCTGGATGCCTCAGCGGCTGACGGCGACTTCGTGGCAGCCGGAGAAGCGGCGTTTCGCGCCGGCCAATACGAAGCAGCAGTGCGCGACTGGCAGCATGCCTTGGTCGACGATCCGGCCAACGGCGCCGTGCTCTTGTTAATGGCACAGTCCTTGTTCCAACTCGGCCAGTACGAGGCGGCGGCCGGCACCGTCCAGATGGCGATGCAAGCGCTGCCTGAGGACGAATGGTCGAAGGTCGTTGCGAACTACCCAGAGTTGTACGGCAGCGTCGAGGACTACACCAATCAGATCAAGGCTCTGGAAAAGGCACGCGACGAACAGCCAGACGATCCGGCGCTGCGGTTCCTGCTGGGATATCACTTTGGCTATTTAGGTTATCCGAAGCAGGCCGTGCGCGAATTGGACAAGGCGCTCGATCTGGCGCCGGAAGATTTGGGCTCGGAAAAACTGCGCGACGACTTCGCCGTCGCGGCCGGTTTGCCAGCCCGTCCACATCCGCCGCGCGACGTGCAGCCGGGGCAGGGGCCATTGCCGGGAGCCGGCGCGAAACCGTCGGCACCTGGTGCAACGACCGTTCCATCGCCGCCGCAGCCAGATCCGCCGGCGACGCGCCAGACGCAGAAGCCGGTCGCCGATCCACCGAAGCCGCCAGCGACCGAACCGCCGCCGGCCGCGACGCCCGACGTGAAGGGCGCCGCGCCAATTGAGCCGGAGGCGGAGGGAAAATCCGCGCCGCCCCAGGCGGCGAAACAACCGGAAAGCACACCGGCTTAGCACCCGCTAAACGGCGCGACGACGATGCCTATCCGGCCTTGCCGGGTGCGACGAGGATCTTTTCGGCCGCGTTGCGCCCTAGGGTGGTTTCGTGCCCGTCGATCAACACGGTCACGATGCCGGCCTCTGCGCTGTTTTCCGAGACTTTGCCGGACACGCCCAGCGAGAGCCCCGAGTTGCTCAAATACCGCAGGAACTCGGGCGACTGATCGATCACACGCGCCAGACGGAATTGCTGGCCGACCGTACATTCGGCCAGCGAGTGGCTCGTCGGAGTTTCCAGCGTGCCGTCGGCGCGCGGGATGGGATCGCCGTGCGGGTCGACCTGCGGGTTTCCGAGAAACGCATCGATCTTGTCGATCAAGTGATCGCTGACCGCGTGCTCCATGTGCTCGGCCTCTTCGTGCACTTCGTCCCACGTGAGATCGAGCGTCTTGACCAGAAACAGCTCGATCAGCCGGTGGCGACGAATGACGCGCAGGGCCAACGCCCTTCCGGCCGATGTCAGGCAAACCCCTTCATACGGCGTATACTCCACGAGGTTTCCCTCGCTGAGCGTCTTGAGCATGCTGGTGACCGTGCCAGGCGAAACCCCCAACGCCTGGGCGAGCTGGCCCGTGGCGGCTTGCCCGTCGGCGGACAGGCCGATCTGGTAAATAGCCTTGACGTAGTTTTCGACCGTTAGGCTTGCCACGGGAAATGTCTCCGCGGTGGTTTCGTCGGCGACCGCATCGCGCCGCCACGCCACATGATCGCGAGCAGTTATTCTCGTATTGTAGTCTCGCCAGACACCTGCGGCCACGGGCCGACGGCAGGCAACGAACCCAGCTCGTCCCCCGGGGCATTGAAAATGGCCCGACCATTGCACGCGGATTGGCAACCGACGATGATGTGCGCACGGATCGGCCCAGGCGTTGGGCGCGCATCAAGCGAAGCGCCCCCAGCCGTGCCCCCATCGACTCGGCCCAGCATGTTTGGGGTGGTGGAGTGCAGCTAAATGTACGTGCTGCTGACTTGTGCGACCGGATGATCGACCAGCGCGAGGCGCTGCGCATCGCGGTCGACAACGGCCCATCCGGGTGCCGGCTCGTGGACTGCGGGATCAACGCGGTCGGAGGCCTGGAAGCAGGCCGGGCACTAGCCAGTATTTGCATGGCCGGGCTAGGACGCGTCGAGTTCGTGCCGGCTGCGGCGGACTTCGAAACGAGCCTTGCCGTCTCGGTCTCGACCGACCATCCGCTTGCCGCGTGCATGGCCGCGCAGTACGCCGGTTGGCAAATCAGCGCCGACGATTATTTCGCGATGGGTTCGGGTCCGATGCGGGCCGCAGCGGGTAAGGAACCGCTGTTCGAAAAGATCGGACTCGTCGAACGCGCGTCGCACGTTATCGGTGTGCTCGAAGCTCGGGCCTTTCCGCCCGACGCACTGTGTGCCGACCTGGCCAGCCAATGTGGCGTCGCTCCGCGCGAGCTGACGCTGTTGGCCGCGCCCACGGCCAGTCTGGCCGGGATGGTGCAGGTCGTGGCCCGTAGCGTCGAGACGGCCATGCACAAACTGTTCGAATTGGGATTCGACCTGACACGGGTCGTCAGCGGAGCCGGCACCGCTCCCTTGCCGCCACCCGCGGCCGACGATCTGGCAGCCATCGGGCGCACCAACGATGCGGTGCTGTACGGCGGCGACGTGACGCTCTGGGTACGCGGCGACGATGCCAGCCTGGAGGCGATCGGTCCGCAAGTGCCAAGCTGTGCTTCGGAAGATTTCGGCCAGCCGTTTGCCACGATCTTCGAGCGGTACCATCACGACTTTTACGCGATCGATCCGCATCTGTTTAGTCCCGCGCGCGTGACGCTGGCGAATCTCGAAACGGGCCGGACATTGCGATTCGGCCGATTGGCGGCCGAAGTGGTCCGGCAATCGTTCGCAGTGGATTCACGTTAAGAGACCGCGGCAAGTCCCGCGGAAGGTCGGCCACCCGGATTCTTCTGGGCTCAATAAACTCCACGGATCAAACGATCATGCGATTGGCGGTGCTTGCTCTGCCGGACAGTTGGTACCTTCGCGATTTGCAGCGTGCCGCGGCCGACGCGTTCGAGATCATCGCCGTGCCTTTTCGACAATTGACGGCCGAATTGGGCGCTGCCGACGGCGGTGAGCCGTTCTCTCCCAAGCTGGATCTTGCCGGCACAGACGCCGTGATCGTTCGCACGATGCCGCCGGGTTCCTTGGAGCAGGTCGTCTTTCGCATGGACGTGTTGGGGCGGCTGGAGGCCGCCGGCAAGGTCGTAATCAATCCGCCACGGGCGATCGAAGCGGCCGTGGACAAGTTTCTGGCCAGCGCGAAACTGGCCGCCGTTGGATTGCGAACGCCACGCACGATCGTCTGCCAAACGGTCGATGATGCGATGCTGGGATTCGCCGCGCTGGGGGGCGACGTTGTCCTCAAACCGCTCTTTGGGGCCGAAGGGCGTGGAATCACGCGGCTCAACGACGAAGCAATGGCTCGCCGCGCCTTCAGCTTGCTGGTGCCGCTCGGCGCGGTGCTTTACCTGCAGGAGTACATTTCGCATGATGGGTACGACCTGCGCGTGCTGCTGGTCGGCCGAAAGGCATGGGCCATACGCCGCCGCAACGAACTGGATTGGCGCACCAATATCAGCCGCGGCGCCGTCGCCGATCCCATCGCACTAAGTGAAGTGATCGTCGAAACGGCTCGCCGCGCGGCTGGTGCCATCGGTGCTCCGTTTGCCGGAGTCGACTTGTTGCCGGCTAGCGACGGCCGCATGTACGCGCTGGAAGTCAACGCCGTGCCCGGCTGGCAGGCGCTAGCACGGGCGCTCGACGTGGATATCGCACGCGAGGTGCTGCGATTTGTGCGGTCGGAGGTTGAGTCGCCGTCGGCCACGACAATTCGGGGTCCGGAGCCGATCGACTATGAGTAACGTCTCCGCCAGACAGCGGGTTCGCGTCGACAGTCCGCGGGTAAACGTTGCCCGCCGCTTGAGCGAAACGGCCGGTCGCTACCCAAACGCCACCGCAGTAGTCGTTCCGCGCGACCGCCACGCGGGGCAGCGGCAATACGACACGTACACGTTCGCACAGCTCGAGGACGACACAAATCGCCTGGCTAGTGGCCTGCGCGCCTACGGCGTCGAGCCCGGTATGCGAATCGTGCTGTTAGTCCGCCCTGGAATGGAGTTCATCTCGCTGGTATTCGCGCTGTTCAAGGCCGGCGCCGTGATCGTGCTGGTCGATCCGGGCATGGGCCGTCGCAATCTGGTGCAGTGCCTGGCCGAAGTCGAGCCAGACGGATTCGTGGCAATTCCGTTAGGGCAAGCGGTTCGCAGCGCCTTTCGAAGCCGATTCCCAAAGTCTCGCTTGAACGTTACTGTTGGACGCCGCTGGTGGTGGGGCGGAACAACGCTACGGGCGGTGCGCCATATGGGACGCCGCGACCCGATTTGCCACGAGACGCGCGCGGACGATCCAGCCGCCATCATTTTTACTTCCGGCGGAACGGGTCCTCCCAAAGGCGTGCTCTACTGTCACGGCAATTTTGATCGTCAGGTAACTGAGATCCGCGACCGCTACGCGATTGCGCCGGGCGAGGTCGATTTGGCAGCGTTCCCGCTCTTCGGTCTGTTCAATTGCGCGATGGGCGTGACAACCGTCGTGCCAGACATGGATGCTTCGCGGCCGGCGAAGGTGGATCCGCGCAATATCGTGGAAGCCGTGAAAGACTGGAATGTGACGCAGTCGTTTGGTTCTCCGGCGATTTGGAATCGGGTTGGACAGTATTGCCAGAGCAATGGCGTTAAGCTGCCCACGCTGCGGCGGGTGCTCTCGGCTGGAGCGCCGGTACCGCCTCACGTGCTGTCCAGGATGAAGGATTGCATCGCCGACGATGGCGAAGTGCACACGCCGTACGGTGCCACCGAGTCGCTTCCCGTAGCGACGATTTCCGCGACGGAAGTCCTGACCGAAACGTGCGAAGCTTGGGCGCAAGGTGGCGGCACGTGCGTGGGCAGCCGATTCGAGGGCATCGATTGGAAAGTGATTCGGATAAGCGACGAACCGATCGCGAGCCTGCAAGACGCGGTCGAGTTGCCCGTCGGCGAAATCGGGGAATTGATCGTGAGCGGACCCGTAGTGACCAGCCAGTACGTGACGCGTACCGAATGGAATGCCTTGTCAAAAATCGCCGACGGCAAGCAATTCTGGCATCGAATGGGGGACGTGGGTTACCTTGACGCCGAGGATCGCTTTTGGTTTTGCGGCCGCAAGGGCCACCGAGTGACAACCGCGGACGGCCCGATGTACACAGTGCGCTGCGAAGCCGTATTCAATCAGCATCCACACGTGTATCGATCGGCGTTGGTCGGCGTGGGCCCGGCGGACAACAAGCGGCCGGTGATTGTCGTCGAGTGTTGGCCAGAACGTCGTCCGCGCGGCGATGCACAGCGGCGGCGGTTGATCGCCGAGTTGCAACAGCGCGCCGCGGCCAACGTGTTGACGGCCAGCATCGGCGACTTTCTCGTCCATCCAGCGATGCCGGTCGACGTGCGCCACAATGCGAAGATTCATCGCGAGCGGCTGGCCGAGTGGGCTGCTGGGAAAGTAGGGCAGGGCTAGTCGAATGTTCGCGGTAGTGACCGGCGGAGGCGGCTTTCTGGGTCAGGCGATTGTGCGGCAGCTCATCGATCGGGGCGATCGAGTTCGCAGCCTGGCTCGGGGTGAGTATCCGGCGCTTGCGCGCTCGGGCGTGGAGTGTGTTCGCGGCGACGTCCGCGACGCCGGCACGGTGCGCGAGGCGTGCCAGGGGGCCGATGTCGTGTTTCACACGGCTGCCTTGGCCGGTATTTGGGGTCCGTGGCGCGAGTATCATGCGACCAACGTGGTCGGCACGACGAACGTAATCGAGGCGTGCCGCGCTGCGGGCGTCGGGCGATTGGTGTTCACGTCGAGTCCCAGCGTGACGTTCGACGGCACGGCGCAAGAGGGCGTCGACGAACGGGCCCCATACGCGACAAACTGGTTGGCCCACTATCCCCACACCAAAGCGCTTGCCGAACGAGAAGTGCTGTCGGCCGACGGACCGTCGTTAGCCACGTGTGCGCTGCGGCCCCACTTGATTTGGGGGCCGGGCGATCGGCACCTGATCCCTCGACTGATTGCGCGCGCCAGGCGCGGGCAGTTGCGCCGAGTGGGCGACGGCGATAACCTGGTCGACATGGTCTATATCGACAATGCGGCGCAGGCCCACTTGCAGGCGGCCGATCGATTGCATTCTGGTTCGGCGCTTCGCGGCAACGCCTATTTCATTTCGCAGGGTGAGCCCGTGAACTGTTGGCGTTGGATTGACGAGATTCTTGCGCTGGCCGATATCCGTCCGGTGGGCCGCTCGATCTCACTGAAAGCGGCATGGCGCATCGGGGCGGCGCTCGAGATGGTCTATCGCACGCTGCACGTGCCGGGCGAACCGCGCATGACGCGGTTTCTAGCGGCCCAACTCGGTACGTCGCATTACTTCGACATCGCACGGGCCAAGCGCGACTTTGGCTACGAGGCCCAGGTGTCGACGGCCGAAGGAATGCAGCGCTTGGGACAGTGGATTGCCCAACAGAGCGTGGCGTCCGCGGCGTAACTGGCCCTGACGCACTACATCGCGGCACGAACGTCCGCGCCGTCAGCAAAGTTACCGCCGCAAACCAAACGACGCGGTTTGGAGCGAATTGCATCATGGCCGTCCGATTCAAGGGCCAGCGACGACACGGCAGCACGCGCGCTGTGCGCGCCGCTGGTTGCTTTGCAAAGCAAAGCGGTCGGATCTCGCGGTCGGCACCCGAACGGCTTGCCATTTCTGCCACAAGCCGGTAACTTCAAAGGTTTTACTGAGTGGCCCGTGCCCTTTGGCGATTGCCGTGCAACGTAGCGGCTGACTGAACGCGGCGCTTTGATGCGCGCCTGTGCGCCGTCGAGGATCGATACACGCATCAAGAGACCTTCCGGGAAGGCGGATGATGATTGCAGGAGCGGACCAGCGCGAGCGGATCGTAATCACCGGCATTGGGCTGACCGCGCCCAACGGAAACGACCTGCCCACGTATCGCGAGAGCCTGCTCGAGGGTCGTAGCGGCGTCACGCCTTACGAGATTCGCTACGTCGGCAAGACCGTCGCAGGCGTCTGCAAGTTTGACGAGCTGCGCTATCAGAAGCGGAAGGACGTCCGCCGTGGCACGCGCGCCGGCAGCGTCGGAATCTACTGCGCCAACGAGGCCATCGCCGACTCCGGACTCGACTGGCCGAACGTCGACCGCGCCAGCGTGGGCGTTTTCGTCGGCGTTACCGAACACGGAAACGTCGAGACGGAAAACGAAATCCATGAACTCAAGGGGTTCGACTACGACACAAAATTCTGGTCGCACCATCACAACCCACGAACTGTGGCCAACAATCCGGCTGGCGAGATTTCGCTCAACCTGGGCATCACCGGACCACACTACACCATCGGCGCAGCTTGCGCCGCGGGCAACGCGGGAATCATTCAAGGTACGCAGTTGCTCCGACTGGGCGAGTGCGACGTCGCCTTGGCGGGCGGCGTTTCCGAAAGCATTCACACATTTGGCATCTTCGCCAGCTTCAAAAGTCAGGGCGCACTAGCCAGCCACGAAGATCCGACGCGTGCGTCTCGCCCGTTCGACGCGCAGCGCAACGGCATCGTCGTGGCCGAGGGCGGTTGCATCTATGTCCTAGAACGCTACGACGACGCGCGGCGCCGCGGCGCGCGCATCTATGGCGAGATCGCCGGCTATGCGATGAACAGCGACGCCAGCGACTTCGTGCTACCCAACCCCGAGCGCCAGGCCGAGTGCATGGCCCTGGCGCTGCGGCGCGCGGGCATGAACTCCGACGATGTCGACATCGTGAGCACGCATGCCACCGGCACCGCCAGCGGCGACGTGCAGGAGTGTCAAGCTGTGCGGCGAGTATTCGGCGCGTCGCCGCGCATTCGAGTCAACAACGCCAAGAGCTTTATTGGTCACTCGATGGGCGCCGCCGGCGCTCTGGAGTTGGCCGGGAATCTGCCCGCATTCTACGATGGAGCGTGCCATGCCACGATCAACGTCGACGAGTTGGACCCCGAGTGTGAACTTGCCGGGTTGGTAATCAACCAGCCTCATGAGTCGTCGCAGGTTGACGTGATCTTGAACAACTCCTTCGGAATGTTGGGTATCAATTCCGTCGTGATCGTAAAACGTGTTTGAACGCAGCGGAGAGAGATGGGTATGACATCTGGGGAAATCAAAGAAGTCGTCCTGGATATCCTCGAGGGTATCGCCCCGGACGAGGATCTTAGCGGCATCGTCGACGATGTTCCGTTGCGCGAGCAATTGGAGTTGGACAGCATGGACTTTCTCGACATCGTGATGGAGTTGCGCAAGCGTTACCGCGTGCAGATCCCCGAGGACGACTACGTCGAACTGGCTACCATGCAGAGCACCGTCGACTACCTAGCGCCGTTGATGAAAGACTTGCAGAAGGTGTAGCGGCCACGCGACGTGGCCGCTGTGAGTGTGCCGGTATAGCCAAGCCGCGACGCAGTGAAGCGACACGATCGTCGGCGATGGCCGCCGCGGATGCCCGACTGGAAACCGTCATGTACGACACGATCATCATCGGAGCCGGGATGTCCGGGTTGGCCGCGGGGATTCGGTTGGCCCATTTCGACCGACGTGTCTGCATTCTCGAACGACACACGGCTATCGGTGGGCTCAATTCATACTATCGCCTGGACGGGCGGAACTACGACGTCGGGCTGCACGCCGTGACGAACTTCACGCCCAAGGGCACGCGCACGGGGCCGTTGGCCCGCCTGCTGCGCCAGCTTCGTATTCGCTGGGACGACTTTGCGCTGGTGCCGCAACTCGGCTCGAAGATCGCGTTTCCCGGTGTGGCGCTTAAGTTCAATAACCACTTCGAGTACTTTCGCTCGGAGGTTGAGCGGCACTTCCCGCGCGAGAAAGATGGCTTTCAGCGCCTGACCGAAACCGTGGTTGATTACGACGACTTGAGCGAAGAGACGGCCGCGATCTCGGCACGAGCGATCGTCGAGCACGTCATCAAGGACCGGCTGCTGGTCGACATGTTGTTCTGCCCGTTGATGTTCTACGGGGGTTCGCGCGAGAACGACATGGATTTCGGTCAGTTCTCCATCATGTTCCGCAGCATTTTCATGGAAGGATTCGCGCGGCCCTGGGCCGGAGTGCGTGTGATCCTGAAACACCTGGTTCGCCGGTTCAAGGCGCTGGGCGGCGACTTGCGCTTGCGCGCCGGCGTGCAGCGCATCGAAACCGACGGCGATCGTGCGACGCAAGTCGTATTGGACGATGGGACCACTCTCGAGGCCGACCGCGTTTTGTCGTCCGCGGGACTGGTCGAAACGATGCGGTTGTGCGGAAGCCAGGTGCCGCCCAGCCCTCCCAAGACCGGCAAACTGTCGTTTGTCGAGTCGATCAACGTGCTGGACTGCGAACCGCGCGAAGTTGGCTGCGATCAGGCGATCGTGTTTTTCAATGATGAGTCGCAGTTTCACTATCGCAAGCCGGACGACCTGGTCGATTTGCGCAGCGGCGTGATCTGTTCTCCGAATAATTTCGCGTACAGCGAACCTCTGGCCGAGGGCCTTGTGCGGACGACCGCGCTGGCCAACTACGATCGCTGGCGTGCGCTCGATGACGACGCGTATCGCCAAGCAAAGCAGGAATGTCACGCGCGGATGGTTGAGATCGCCACCCGCCATGTCGGCGATTTTCGCGATCGGGTCGTTGCCACCGATACGTTCACACCCACCACGATCGAGCGCTACACAGGCCACGCGGGTGGCGCTGTCTATGGAACGTCGCGGAAACGGTTCGACGGCGTCACGCACCTGAAGAACCTGTTCCTTTGTGGAACCGACCAAGGGTTTGTCGGGATCGTGGGCGCCATGTTCAGCGGGATCGCGATGGCCAACCGGCATCTGCTCAGCGGCACGAGCGATTCGACGCAGCCCGCCGAGTTGGCCGTGCAAGACGTCCTCTAACCACGATCGCCAACAGCCGAGTCGCCCGGTCGTCTGAATCTCATGCCCAAGGATTTTCTTCAAGGCGCCCACGATCGCTACGACGTGATCGTGATCGGAAGTGGGCTGGCCGGGTTGACCGCCGCCAATACGTTGGCTCGCGCCGGCCGCTCGGTGTTGCTGTTGGAGCAGCACTACAAGTTGGGTGGCATGGCCACCTGGTTTCGCCGACCGGGCGGCCACATCTTCGATATTTCGCTCCACGGATTTCCGGTTGGCATGGTGAAGAGCTGCCGTCGCTATTGGACCAGCGAAATCGCCGACTCGATCGTGCAGCTTAAGAACATCCGGTTCGACAATCCGATGTTCTCGCTCACCACCACGTTCAATCGTGAGGACTTTACTCGGCTGTTGGTCGAGCGGTTTCAGGTCGCCGCCGATGCCGTGCGGTCGTTTTTCGACACGGCCCGGGGCATGAACTTCTACGACGACCAGCGGATGACCACCGGCGAGCTGTTCGAGCGATCGTTTCCCGGTCGCGAAGACGTCATCCGGTTGTTGATGGAGCCGATTACGTATGCCAACGGGTCAACGCTGGAGGATCCGGCGATCAGCTACGGAATCGTGTTTTCGAATTTCATGTCGAAAGGCGTGTTCACCTTCCAGGGCGGCACGGATCACCTGATCAAGCTGATGCACGCGGACCTGCTCAAGAGCGGCGTTGACGTTCGGATTCGCGCCGATGTGGAAAGAATCATCATTCGCGGCGGGCGGGTGTGGGGTGTGCGGGTCAATGGGCGCGAGATTGCTGCCGGCTCAGTGGTCTCGAATGCCAACTTGAAATCGACGATCTTCAAGCTGGTGGGCGAAGAGCGGTTCGATCCGTCGTTCCGCGACGAAGCTCGGTCCGTGCGGCTCAACAACTCAAGCTGTCAGGTTTACATGGCGCTGAAGCCGGGCGACGAGCTGGACGAAAACCTGGGCGATCTGCTGTTCAGTTCGACGGCGCCCCTGTTTCGTACTGAAGCGCTATTGAGTCGCGACGTGACGAGCCGCACCTATTCATTCTACTATCCGCGCACGCGGCCCGGAAGCGATCGATGCATGATCGTTTCGAGCACGAACGCGCGTTATGAGGACTGGGCCGGGCTGTCGCGCGACGACTACGAGGCCAGCAAGCAAGACCTGGTTGAAACAACCCTGGACGCGGCGAGCAAGTATGTGCCCAACATTCGAGAGCGTGTGGACCACGCCGAGGCATCGACACCGCTGACCTTCCATCACTACACGAAGCACCTTGACGGCGCGAGCTTCGGGACCAAATTCGAGGGTTTGGCCGTCAGCCGCGCGCTACCCGAGCAGGTGTCTGGGTTGTTTCACGCGGGCAGTGTCGGCATCATAATGTCCGGCTGGTTGGGTGCGATGAACTACGGGGTTATCGTGGCCAACGACGTGGACAACTGGTTGCTCAAGAGCGCGGCGGCACCTGTTGCACCCTGCGCGGAAGTGTCATGAGTCTTGACGAGATCTATGCGGCGATTCCTCACCGTCCGCCCTTCTTGCTTGTGGACGAAATCATCGAGTGTGGCGAGGAACGGATTCGGTGTCGCAAGACGTTTCGCGACGACGAGTGGTTCTTCGGCGGCCACTACCCAGGGCATCCGATCACTCCCGGCGTGATCCTGTGCGAAGCCGCGATGCAGGCCGGCGCCATCCTGCTGAAACGGTTCACGCCAAGCTTGGATCAAGGGCTGCCCGTGGCTGCCCGCATGAACGACGTGCGTTTCAAGCGAATCGTGCGACCGGGAGAGACGATCGACATCGAGGTCGAGATGACCAACAGCACGAGCAAAGCCTGGTACTTGAAGGCGCGTGTTCGGTGCGAAGACAAGCTTGCCGCCCGGCTGGAGTTTACTTGCACGATCGCCCCGCCCTTGGAAAGCTGACCCTCGGCCGACGCCGCGCGACGGCAATATCGCCATGGATTTCCTGCAACTTGCCGGCAAGTCAGTGCTCATGTTCGGCGTGGCCAACCGCAAAAGCGTCGCGTACCACATTGCGCGGCTGCTGGAAGAGGCTGGAGCAAACGTCGTCTACGTCGTGCGGTCCGAAACACGGCGCGAGTCGGTCGCGAACCTCGTCCAGCCAGGTGCTGAGATCCACGTTTGTGATGTCGAGCACCAGGAACAGATCGACGCGCTGGCCGCTGAGCTTGGCGGGCGCGACGTTCGTTTCGCCGGGCTGGTCCATTCGATCGCCTTTGCCGACTACAGCGACGGGCTCAAGCCGTTTCACGAGACGACCAAAGACGTGTTTCTGCGCGCCGTCGACGTTTCATGTTTCTCGCTAGTGGCGCTGTGCGGCGCGCTCAAGGAGCAGTTTGAACCCGATGCGTCGGTGGTGACGATTTCCATCTCGACGACGCGGATGGCCAGCGAGAATTATGGGCTGATGGCGCCGGTCAAAGCCGCGCTGGAATCGTCGCTGGTGTTCCTGGCTAAGTCGTTTGCCGGCACGACGCGTGTTCGCTTCAACGCCGTGGCGCCCGGATTGCTGAAAACGTCGGCATCGGCAGGTATCCCAGGTTACGTCGATTCGTACCTGTACGCCGAGCAGGTGACGCTTCGCAAGAAAGCCGTGCAAACCGAAGAAGCCGCCGCCGCCGCCGCGTTTCTACTCAGCCCGAGATCCAGCGGAATCAACGCTCAAACGATCGTCGTCGACGCCGGAATGTCGGTCAATTACTTTGACGCGGACCTGATTCGCCGCGCGCTGCGGGAAGATTAGCAAGGCTGCGCGATCAATCGGAATGGGCGACCGACAGCCCGGTGGCCGATCCCGCATGGCACGACTTAGCGAATCGATCGCGCGGCCGTGGCGGGCGACGCGACGTCGCCATCTGCGGCCCCTTCCCCGTTGGCGAAGGATTGCACGTCCGGAGCACTGACCGGCGAGCGTTGCCAGTCGACGGCCAGCATCAGCACATTGATCCCGGAACCGATTCCCAGCAGGGCCGCATGGTCGCCGGGCATCAGGTGGCCTGACTTGACACCCAACGCCATCGTCAGCGGCAAGGCGACCGAACCGGTGTTGCCCAGCGTGGCAAACGTGGCAAAGTCGTTGGCCGGCTTAAGTGCCAGAGATTCGAGCATTAGCTTACGGTGGGCGGCGCCAACCTGGTGGCAGAAGGTCTTGTGGACCGATGTGTGGGTCCAGCCCGTCTCGTCGAGAAACCTTGCGAACGTGGCGGCTCCGGCAGCGATGCCTTCGCGCATCAGTTGCTCGGAGTCGGTGGCCATCAATGGCGCCATCCCGCCTGCCGCGGCCTGATCGTGGTCGCTGTGGCACAATCGGTGAGCCGCCGTATGGGCCGACGCCGTGGCTGCCAGCAGGCGATTGCCGGTACGGCTGATAGCACGGTTTGCCAGCAGTACGGCCGCGCTGCCTGATCCGATCGTCAACGAGGCGACGGCCGACTTGATCGTGTCGCGCGTGAGCGTGGTGTCCGCATTCAGAGCGTCGATGGTGGTTTCAAGCAAGGGGCGCGCGTTCTCGGTGCCGACGACGAGCCCGGATTCGATCTGTCCGAGCTCGATCATGTTAGCCACCTGGACGATTCCGTTGAGGATTCCGAGGCAGGCGTTCGAGACGTCGTAGACCAGGCAGGCTTCGGACAAACCGAGCTCGTGATGGACGCGGCTGGCCGTGGCCGGTTCCAGATGGTCACGACAGACCGAGCCGTGGACCAGCGCGCCGATTCGGTCACGCGCGAAATCGGCAGCCGCGATAGCACGTTGCCCGCTGCGGACGCTGACGTCTCCGGGCAAGGTGTCTGCCGGCCACATCCTGCGCTGCCGAATACCGGTCATCAACTCCAACCGGCCCTCGGGCAGCCCCAGCCGTCGATAGAGCGGCTCGAGCCGCGCTTCGATCTGGTCCGAAGTGACGATTTCGTCGGGCAACGTATAGCCGAGCGACTCGATACAAACGTTTTCGTACTTCATGCGATCGCGAGTGAGGACCTTGTTGCGCGAGGGTCTTACGACCAGCTTACGGGCGCCGGCAACTGCCGTAAAGCGGCCGGCGGGGTGTTGCGCACGTGTCGCGGGCTAATCATCATCTGGTGCTAGCGTAAAACGCCGAGATCAAAATACAGCAAGAGGATTGCAAAGCCGGTCGTGAAAAATAAACTTGCCGTCAACTTGCTACCCGAACGGGAAAACGCGGCTTGGCCGTAGGGGAGAATCGAGGCCGCCAACGAGGCGGAAACAGCTCCAGCGAACGACCCAGGATGGGAGGTTGGAGCGCGGCGGTGACAAGCGAGCGCATCAGGGACGATGCCCGATTGATACTTCGTTCCTCTGCGGCCCGCACACAGCTCCGTCGTGCACCACCTTTTTGAGGTGCACGGCGGCTTCTTTTCGCTGGGCCCTCCTTCTGGTTGCCATTCACGCGGAGCACGCCCACCGCACTTTGGGGCCATCACTTAACCAAGTGACACAAGAAGTGTCGCGAAAAGGAGTTTCGCCATGCGCAAGAAACCGTTGATTGGAATCAATGCCGATTACCGCGCCGCCAAGAAAGATTCGCCCGCGTTCTCGTACGTGTGTGCCGGCTACTACGACAGTGTCCGAGAGGCCGGTGCGGTGCCGATCGTGCTTCCGCCGGTGGCCGACGACGACGATCTGACGCAGTTGCTCGACTTACTCGACGGCGTGGTCTTGGTGGGCGGTGCCGACTTGGATCCGCGCAACGACGGTTTCATGTTGCACCCCAGTGTGCGCGCGTTGGATGCGCGTCGCGAGCACTTCGATCGCCGGCTGATGGGCATGATCGCCAAGCGGCGAATGCCGGTTTTCGGAATCGGTGTCGGCATGCAGTTGATCAACGTTGCCGAAGGCGGCACGTTGCTGCTGCACATTCCCGAGGACCTTCCGAAGGCCTTGCCGCACAAAGACTCGCTGGACGTCAGCCACCGTCATGGTTTGGAAGTCGTTGCCGGCTCGCTCATGGAGCGCGTCTATGGCGACGGCGAAATCCGCGTCAACAGCCTGCACCACATGGCAGTCGACGACGTGGCTCCCGGTTTTCGCGTAACGGCGCGCTGCCCTGACGGCGTCGTCGAGGCGATCGAGAGTACCACCGACTGGCTCGCGTTTGGAACCCAGTTCCATCCCGAAGCGGAGTCGGCCTCAGCGCTGGACCTGCGCATTTTCGAGGAGTTCATCGCGGGCATCACCGGCGAGGTTCTGGAAATGAAGCTCGTGGCGTAACGCGACGTCGCGGCTCGTCCGATCGTTTCACGGCATCGGGGCCCGCGCCCCGATGCCGCGCTCACCCGAGATCTCTCGCGGTCGATGGTCGAATTCCACGTTCTGAACCGGTTGCGGGCGTTGGCCGAACACCGGCGTTGGCTCGTTGGACTGGCGCACTCGGCACGCTATGGCCGGCTGACCGCCGGGCTGCTGGCCGTCGAGGGGAGCGGACTGTCGAGTCGCGCGGAACTGGTCGCGCATCGTGGAGTGCGACTGTCGGATGACATTACTCGGTCTTTTGGCCGGTTGCGCATCGGTCGTGGCAGTCGGGCGCCGGATGCGGCGCTGTTCGCGGCACGGCTGGCCGAAAGCCAGGCGGCGCTCTTGGACGACTTTGCCGCGGAAGTCGCGCCGGTTTGGAATCGCGTGTCAGCCGTCGCCGTGCATGGTCCCGGACTGTGGCGCCGGTCCGCCGGGCTGATCGGCTATGCCGGCTTGTGCGACGCGGCCCGGTTGGCGGACCTGACGGGAATGAACGTGATTGACGGGTTCGCGTGCCGCGACATCGCTCAGGATGGACGGGGTGCTCCGCTGTTGCCGCTGCCGATGTGGCTGCTGTTGCGAGATCTGCGCCGGCCGCGCGCCGTCGTACACGTCGGACGCCGCCGCGTCAGCCTGACCTGCCTGGCACCTTCGCGCGACGTGGGCGGCGCCGCGCGGACGCACTATGTGCGAATTGCCGTGGACCCAAATGGGGCCGATCCGCAGCCAGCGGCCGAAACGGTCGTCCGCATCGCTGGCGAGTTCTTCGCGCCGCACCCCATGGCCGGACAACTGGTTTGGTGCGGACCGCGCGAGCCTGGCGGATTGATTGACGCAGTCAACCGGATGCTGAGGGATGTTCGGGTTGTGGCCCCGGAGGAACTCGGCATCGCCAGCGGTGCGTTGCGGTCCGCAACGGTCGCAGTCTTGGGCTTGTTTCACTTGGACCAGGTTCCGGGCAATCTCTGCCGTGCCACCGGCGCGCACACGCCACGCGTATTGGGCCGCGTCACTCCCGGTTCCGTCGTGAATTGGCAACGGCTGCTGCGCGACTTGGCGGCGCGCCGGCCGGCAGCCGTATCCTTGCGCAGCGCGATGTAATTGAGGCGCTTTGCGCATCGCGCGTTTCGGCGGCACAATCCGACGCACATCGCGCTTCGCGATCCGCGTGAAGGGCGCATAACCTGTTCGCCCAGCATTTTCGTATTTCCTTCGGGAGGTCTAGAGAATCTAGACAAGACGTGTCGATATGTGAAAACGTTCGGGCGAATGCTCCCGTGTGCCCGACTGTGGTTGGACGTATTGGCGAGTCGAACGTGCCCGCCGCGCAATCAGAATCCGGCGGTCGATCCGTGCGCATCGACCGAAGATTTGGTCTGGCGACATTGCGCAGCGCGGGCGTGGCGATTCGTTTGGCACATCGTAGACAATCCTGAGTCCTCCCCTATGAGAGTAGCCAAGCCTCACTACTTGCTCTTTTCCGAGTCGTGCCGGAAAAGTTCGCAGGGACAATGGAGGTTCGTCCTGCAGTCGGTTGATGGCACGGACCAGTTCGAAGCGGCGGATGCCGAGCCCGATGCTCGAGGTGAACGACTCGAGCTGTTGGCGGTCGTTCGTGGGCTGGAGGCGCTGGCCCAACCATCCCGGGTGACACTGGTTACGCCTAGCCGGTACGTCAACCGTGGATTGAACTATGGGCTGTCTGAATGGCGCGCCAACGGTTGGCGCTGGGAACACTACGGCGAAATGGTGCCAGTAAAGAACCGCGACCTGTGGCAACGGGTCGACGGTGCGCTGCGGTACCATCAGCTTGATTGCCGTACCTGGCGGTTTGATCCGGCACATCTGCCCACGAATGAGTCGGACCAATCGTTGGCTCGCCCCGCGGTCGCGCGCTCCGTCACACGTGGTGCCGCGTCGTTGCGCGGTCGCTGGAAGCGACGGCTAAAGGCCTGCGAGCGGTGGTGGGACCACCACCGTCGCTCGCTCGGGCTGTGGAGTGCTCAGTGCGGCACCGGCTTGCTGCCGCCGCCGTGGTTGGAATAGCGCACCAAACACTTCACGAGGCGCAAAACCACGATTCTGGGCCGCTAAATCCTCGTTTTGCCGATCTTGCGCCTGGACTACATTTCACCTAGATCCCACAATCATAAAGGTAGGCCATGACGACGCGGACAACTGTGGCGCTCGAAAAGGTCGGTCTGCTGCTGGACGGGCGCCATGAGAACCCGTTCGAACTACTGGGGCCGCACGAGGTTTTGACCGCAGGCCGCCGTGCCCTGGCAGTGCGGGCCTTCTTGCCCGGTTCGGCACAGGCCTGGGTTGTCGATCCCGGAAACCAACCACAACCGATGCGCCGTATCCACCCGGCGGGCTTGTACGAGGCAATCTGTCCATCCATGAAAAACGCAGCCGGCCAATATCAGTTGCGCGTCGCGGACGACCGCGGCGATGAGACTACCATGCACGATCCCTATGCGTTTCCGCCGTTGCTGACGGAATTCGACCTGTACTTACTTGGTGAAGGCAAGCACTGGTCGAGCTACCAGAAACTCGGCGCGCAATTGCGCACCGTCGACGGGATCGACGGCGTGAACTTCGCGGTGTGGGCTCCGAACGCGACCGGCGTTAGCCTGATCGGCGACTTCAATGAGTGGGATGCTCGCCGCCACCCGATGCGCAAACACATTCCCAGCGGTATCTGGGAGCTGTTCGTGCCTGGAATCGGTGCCGGCAATCTGTACAAGTTCGAGATTCGCCATTTGGACGAGTCGTTCGAGAAGGCCGATCCGTACGGTTTCGCTGCCGAATTGCCGCCGCGCACCGCGTCAGTGGTGTCGGACCTGGATCGCCATGTTTGGGGCGATGCCGAATGGATGGCCAACCGCATCGAGCACAACGCACTCGACGCCCCGATGGCCGTCTATGAAGTTCACCTGGGAAGCTGGAAGCGGCCGGGCGACAACCCGGGTGGATGGCTGAATTATCGCGAGCTGGCACATCAACTGGTGGACTATTGCCGCGAGGTGGGCTACACGCACATCGAGTTGCTGCCAATCAGCGAGCATCCGTACTCGGGCAGTTGGGGCTATCAGGCTGTCGGCTACTTTGCCGCGACCAGTCGCTATGGAACGCCCGAAGACTTCATGTACTTCGTCGATTATTGCCACCAGAACAATATCGGCGTGTTGATCGACTGGGTTCCCGCGCATTTTCCACGCGACGGCCACGGGCTGCGGTTGTTCGACGGCACGCACCTTTACGAGCATGCCGATCCGCGTCAGGGCGAGCATCCCGACTGGGGCACGCTGATCTTCAACTACGGGCGAGACGAAGTTCGCAACTTCCTCGTTTCCAATGCGTTGTTCTGGCTTGACAAGTATCACGTCGACGGGCTGCGGGTTGATGCCGTCGCGTCGATGATCTATCTCGACTACAGCCGCGGTCCTAACGAATGGATTCCCAATGAATTCGGCGGACGCGAAAACCTCAAGGCGATCTCCTTCATCAAGGAGTTCAACGAACAAGTTCACCTGCAGTATCCAGGCGTCCTGACCGTAGCCGAGGAGTCAACGGCCTGGACGGGCGTTTCGCGGCCGACGTATTTGGGCGGACTGGGCTTTAGCCTGAAGTGGAACATGGGATGGATGAACGACACGCTGCGCTACATCCACCACGATCCGGTACACCGTAAGTACCACCACGACGAGTTGACGTTCAGCTTGATTTACGCCTTTACTGAGAACTTCGTGCTGCCCTTCTCGCATGACGAAGTGGTTCACGGCAAGGGCTCCTTGTTGGATCAGGTGCCCGGCGACCTCTGGCAGAAGTTTGCCAACCTGCGATTGCTCTACGGCTACATGTATGCCCATCCCGGCAAGAAGCTGCTGTTTATGGGTAACGAATTCGGCCAGTGGCATGAATGGGACCACGACACGTCGCTGCAATGGGACCTGATGCAGTGGTCGAGCCATCAGACCTTGCTGAAGTACGTCACCGACATCAACCATCTGTATCGCCGCGAGCCGGCGCTGCACCAGGTCGACTTCGATCCGTCCGGGTTCGAGTGGATCGATTGCCACAACTACGAGCAGAGCACGCTCGGTTGGCTGCGTCGGGCGAAGGATCCGAACGACTTCGTGCTGATCGCCTGCAACTTTACGCCCGTGCCGCGGCTCGACCACCGATTGGGCGTGCCGGAGCTCTGTTGGTACGAGGAGATTCTCAACAGCGATTCGGTCTACTACGGCGGAAGCAACCTGGGCAACGCGTTGGGTTGCCAGGCAGAAGAGGTGCCCTGGGACGGCCGTCCCTATTCCATCCCGATTGCACTGCCGCCGCTGGCTTGCGTGGTGATGAAGCCACGCCGGTAGTCGGGCCGTCGCCGCTGCGATGGAGATCGCCGGCGCGCGCGAATGAGTGTCTCAAACGTGCGATGCGATCGGCATGCCGCCATACGCGGCTGATTGCCGGTGCGGACGCGCGGAGCAGTCAAACCTACAGTTCAGAACTGCCGGACGACTGGTTCCGCGCGACGTCTGGCGAGCGCACCCAACGCACGTCGGCATCTTTCTCCAGCCCGTCGATCCAAGCGGCAAACATTTCGCTGCGTTCGGGCTGTGCGACCGCTAGGTAACGGGCAGGCGGTTCGGTGGCGAAACTGTCGCGCAGTTGCTCGAGCGTTTGCTCGTAGTCTTCAAGCTGCACGACGTACATCGTATCCTGGGGCTCGTTCGTGGTAACGCCAACGCCGCCAACCGGAAGATCGAAGATGGTTTTCATGAACTCGTCGCCCGGGTAGGAAACGCCTTCGATTTCGCTGATTCGCACAGGACCGCCTTGTGGGTTGAACGGCACGGCACCGGTCGTCATCCAGCTAAAACTCTTCGCGTTCAGGACCTGGAGCCCCTCGTCCCCTTCGAACACATCGGCCAAGGGCTTGACCGCCGCTCGGGCCTGGGCGGCCAACTCTTCGGCACGTTTTCGGGCCAGCGGACGCGCTTCGATCATTTTCCAGGCGGCCAGCACCTTCTCGCGGACCTGATCGAACGTGGGAACGTACGACTCCTTTTGCTGGGTCTTCCAGAACAGGTAGCTGTTCCCTTCGTTGTCGCTGACGACGTCGGGGCGATAGTCGGGCAGGCTCGGCCTGAACGCGAACTCGACAAACGGTTCTTGCCGGAAGCCGAATTGCGATCGACGGTCCTGTGTAATGCGCGAGACCTTGCCGATGTCTTCCGCGGCGGCGTCGGCCGCCGATACTAGCGGCAATTCTTTGGCCACGATGTCGTGTTTCTTTGCCAGCTCGGCGAATGGAAATGGCTTGGGCGGCTGGAGATTGGCTTCCGTACCTCGACGCGTTTCGTAGATTTCCCGCTCGTCGGCATAGCGTCGCATCTCGCCCTGCAACTCGTCGAAGATTTCGGTGATGCGCGCCGCCGCCTTCTGGCTGGCAAGCGTGTCGCGAATCTGATCCTGGACCTTCTCCAGTGGCTCGTACCGCTGCTCGGGTTGGGGTGAAGTTTCAGCCGCCTCGCCGGCCGATGCTTCGGTGTCCGGCTCGGGAGACTTGTCGTCGGCCGAGTCCGACGCGCTTTTCGCTGGTTCGTCGGAGTTAGGGGTCTTATCAGGTTCGGTAGTCGGCTCGTCTTTCGGGCTCTCGTCCGCCGGAGCATCGGCCTCGGTCGAGGCTGCGCCCTTCTCGGCGGATTCTGGCGCGGGTTCGTCGGCCGGTTCCGGCTGCGTGGTGTCGGCGTCTTCGTCTGCCGGTGCCTCTTGGGTTGCCGCCTCATCCTGGATGAGCGTGGCATTGCTGGTCAGATGGAATCCCCGGCTTGCCGGCTGCCGAGCCGCCGAGTCTTTCTTCGCCTCCTGGTCGCCGGGTTCGTCCGTGTTTACTGTGGGTCCGTCCGCCGAATCGTCGTCGCTAGCCTCTTGCGGTCCATCGTCGGTCTTCGCGTCCTCACCGTTGGCCTTAGGCGCCTCGTCCGACGGCTCGGGCTTGTCGGCGCTGTCCGGTTGCCCTTCGGTTGGCTTGTCCGGCGCTTCCTCCGGCTGAGTGGATTCTTCGTTTGAGGTCGGTTTGTCGTCGGACGGGTCCGACTCATCGGGCGCGGGCGTATCGTCCGGCATGTCGTCCTTGGAAGCGTCGTCCTTCGGTTCGTCTTCCGGATCGTCCGGCAAATCGAGTTGAACGAACTGAGCCTTGTTCTTCTCGTAATACTCGGCGATCTCTTCGTCGGTGACTTCTTCCTTGGCCTCGTCGGTGAACTTGGCGAAGTCGGCCTTGAAGTACTGGAAGGCGGCCATGCGGGGCACTTTGAATCCCGGTTCGGGCGAGGCCGGATCGGGCAAATCATTCTTGTACTTCTCGAAGAATGCCTTCAGGACCGTTTCATCCGGGGCCTCGATTTGGCTCGTGAAGTCCGCCACGGCCAGTGGCATGATTTGCGCGTCGGCCCGGCGATTCACACGAGAGTAGTATTCGAACTTCTGCGCCGGCGGAATGTCGATCAGACTCCACTGGAAAAGTTGCAACAGGTTCGCGGCGAGCATCTCCGTGCGAATGGCGTCGAACAGCCGCGCGGTACTGACGCGCCTTCCCTGCTGCAGGTTGTTGATGATGGCTTGCAGGTCAGCGCTCGAAAGCAAGTCATTCGTTACCTCGATGAGCAAGTCGTTGATCGCCCGATCGCTGACGACCATGCCGAGTTCTTCGGCCCGTTTGGCCAAGATCAGCGTTTCGAGCGCGGAACTTTCCGGTCCGGGATTCGAGCGCTGCAGCAGTGCCGCGTGCACCTGGCCGAAGAGTCGTTGAAACATCGAGTCGCGCATCCTCGGGTCGACGAATCCCTGCTTGATTTGCGCGTCGACGGTTGCGGCAACGACACCCTCGAAGAAACGCTGCACGAGCTCGCGCGATTGCCGCACTCCGGCCAGTCGGCTTTCCTTGTAGTCGCCGTACTTGGTCTCGACGACCACCGGGTCTTGCGGTGCCCGCGAGTTGTCCATGTAGCTCATCATCGGCTGGAGGAACACGAAGGCGATCATCGCCCCGATGCCCACGACAGCCAGCATGATCTTTTGGTTTCGCCGAAATACGGAAAAGGGACTGGCCACTGGAAAGGTTCCTTATCGAGCGCCGTCGAGCGTGACGACCGTGGCAAAGATGCATTCAACGGCCAAGCGACCAAAGCGGTCAAAGTCGCGGCTTGGCGCGGGACTTTTGAGGAATTGTAGGAGCCTATTGACCAATTGCAATCCCAAACACACCAGAGGGTTATTGCGACGGCGCGACGCCCGATGGCACTGATTCGGTCGAGCCGACGATCGCGTCCAGCGACTAGCCTTACCCCGTCCGGCGCGAATCCAAACTCGTTCGCGTGGCGACCCTCACACGCAGCGGGGCGAATGCCGGAGCGCGAAGCGATGCTGTCCGAAACGCGAGTTGCGACCGCAACGTGATTCAGGGAGTGGACTACCCGGTCGCCGCTCCAAAGTACCAATCCAGGAATCAATTTCTTGCCGGGTGCGGCAGCCGTTCGAAAGACGGTTCACCTGACGCACGGCACGGTCGCCGCCCTCGTCCGACGGCGATCCGATGGCACGTCGGGACGCCGGTCGTGGGACGCACCGGCACGCCCCGAGTACCGTGCGAACGGCGCCGTCGGCCGACTGACTGGCCGTAAACATACCTTGACAGCATAAGGGGGCCCGTATTAATGAATTGCGCCCAATTCGGCGCTCGAGATGGCTCGATTGGGGGGTTTAGGTGCGCGTAAGACCAGTATTTTCGGAGTAGATCGACGGGTTTCCAATCGTTGGGGCCCCAGATGACCGTTTGGCAACGTAGAACATCGAAGCCAGTCCAACGGCCAGCCCGGAACAGGCAGTCAGTTCGCCCGAGTCATTGCATGGTCTCGATTGCCAAGCCAAGCGGACCTTGAGTCCCCGGACGCGCCGTGCAGGGCACCAAGGCGGTAGTGGCTGGCTGATCCCAAGAACCTGGAACAGTTGTCGCGGCCCACGAACATCGTAGCATCGCGGAATATGGCAAAGCGAAAGGCAAAAAGCGACGGAAAGTCCTTGGTGATCGTCGAGTCGCCTGCGAAGGCGCGAACGATTGCCAAGTATCTGGGGCGCAACTTTACGGTTGAGGCGTCGATCGGGCACGTGCGCGATTTGCCCAAAGGTGCCAAGCAAATCCCAGCCAAGTACAAAGGTGAGGACTGGGCCTATCTGGGCGTCAACGTGGGCAAGGACTTCGACCCGGTCTACATCATTCCGCCGGGCAAGTCGGCCCAGGTGAAAAAGCTCAAGAGCCTGCTCAAAGAGTCCAAGGACCTGTACCTGGCAACGGACGAAGATCGCGAAGGAGAAGCGATCAGTTGGCACTTGCAGGAGTTGCTCAATCCGAAAGTGCCTGTGCACCGACTGGTCTTTCACGAGATCACTGAGGAGGCGATCAACGAGGCCCTCGAGAATCCGCGCAGCGTGGACGAGGATCTCGTCCGTGCGCAAGAAACGCGGCGCATCGTGGACCGGCTGTTCGGCTACGAGGTTTCGCCGCTATTGTGGCGCAAGGTGCGCCCCAGGCTGTCGGCCGGTCGGGTACAAAGCGTTGCCGTGCGACTGATCGTCGAGCGCGAGCAGCAGCGAATGGCCTTCGTCTCGGCGACGTATTGGGACTTGGTTGGCACATTTGCCAAGAGCGACGGCCGACAGTTCACCGCCGCGCTGGCTTCGGTCGACGGGCGCCGTGTGCCCGTCGGCAAAGACTTCGATTCGGCCACCGGAAAGCTCAAGGACTCGGGCCTGTTGTTGCTCGACGAAGAAGCGGCCGGGCAATTGCAGGCGCGCTTGGCACAGGCCGACTTTTCGGTCACGTCGGTCGATGACAAGCCATTTACTTCGAAACCGTCGCCCCCCTTCACGACTAGCACGCTGCAGCAAGAAGCCAATCGCAAGCTTGGTTTCACGGCCAGGCGCACGATGCAAGCTGCTCAAAGCTTGTACGAGACGGGGCACATTACTTACATGCGTACTGACTCGACGACACTTTCCAAGGTGGCCCTGGATGCGGCCCGTGACTTGGTCGACTCGCAGTACGGCAAGGAGTATCTGCCGGATGACGCCCGGGTCTATCAGACGAAAGTCAAGAATGCGCAAGAGGCCCACGAAGCGATTCGGCCGGCTGGCCATCCCTTCGCCCTGCCCGAATCGTTGCGCGGCGAATTGTCGAGTGACGAGTTTCGGCTGTACGACCTGATTTGGAAAAGAACGGTAGCCAGCCAGATGGCCGATGCACGCGGCCGGCGAATGACCATCAGCGTCGAGGGAGGCGGGGCGGTGTTCGACGTCAGCGGCAAGACGATCGACTTCCCGGGATTCCTGCGGGCGTATGTCGAGGGAAGCGACGATCCCGAGGCCGACTTGGCCGAGCAGGACAGCGTGCTGCCGCCCGTCGACGAGGGCGAGGCGCTGTCATGCAGCGAGCTGGATCCCAAGAGCCACGCCACCCAGCCTCCGGCGCGCTACAGCGAAGCGTCGCTGACGCGAACACTGGAAGAAATGGGAATCGGTCGTCCGAGCACGTATGCGTCGATCATCGACACGATTCAAGACCGCGAGTACGCATTCAAGAAAGGCAACGCGCTGGTGCCGACCTGGGTCGCGTTTGCCGTTTCGCAATTGCTCTCGGCCCACCTGCCGAACCTGGTCGACTATAAGTTCACGGCACAGATGGAAGACGATCTGGACGCGATCAGTCGTGGCGAATCGGCTCATCTGGACTACCTGCGCGCCTTCTACTTCGGCGATGGCAGTCCCGGCTTGAAGCAGCTCTTGGCCGACAAGTCGGAAGAGATCGATGCCCGCGATATTGGGCGGATCTTGATCGCAACGCCGGAAGACGGAGAGCCGATTTACGCCCGAGTTGGGCGATACGGTCCGTTTTTGGAACAAGGCGAGCGGCGTGCTAGCCTGCGCGACGAAACGCCGCCCGATGAAGTGACGCTGGAAGTCGCAGAAGAACTGCTAAGCCAGGCCGCGCAGGCCGACGAGCCGCTGGGACACTGTCCGGATACGGGCAAGCCAGTGTTCCTGAAGATCGGGCGATTCGGTCCTTACGTGCAACGCGGCACATCGGACGATGATGAGAAGCCGAAGAATGCGTCGCTGCTCAAGGGCATGGAGCCTGATGACGTGACGCTTGAAGTGGCCCTGGCGCTGTTGTCGCTGCCGCGCGAACTTGGGAACCATCCCGAAAGCGGCACGCCGGTCGTTGCGCACAACGGTCGGTTCGGTCCGTACGTCAAGTGCGGCGACGAGACCCGTAGCCTGCCGGCGGACGTTTCGCCGATCGACGTGACGCTGGAAAAGGCATTGGAACTACTGGCTCAGCCGAAAGCTGCGCGGCGCGGGTTTGGTGCCCGACGCGAGCCGATCAAGGTATTTGAGGATTCGCCCGTCACCGGCGAAAAGGTCCAGTTGTTCGACGGTCGCTATGGACCCTACCTGACCGATGGAACCACGAACGCCTCGCTGCCGAAAGGCACCGCGATCGAGGATGTGACCCACGCGCAAGCGTTGGAATTGCTGGCCGCCCGCGCCGCCCAAGGTCCGCCGAAGAAGCGCGCCGGGCGCAAGAAAAAGGCGGCCACGGCGCCTCGTGCCACGAAGGCGAAAAAGAAGAAGTCAGCATCGGACGATTCGGCCAATGGCCAGCCGGACAAGGCGGCACCGAAAGCCAAGAAGAGGGCCAAATCGTCGAAACGAAAGTCGGCGGCCAAAAAGAGTTAGTGCGGGTCGCGACGCATTGATTCTGCCTTGCAGGGCCCCGCCCCCTCCACGCGAGCCAACAGTCCGCACCGGAACGTTCTCCCCTCCAGGATCAAGCGCCGCATGGCGGCACGCGCCGACAGCAGGACCTAGACAGATGCCGACGACGGATTCCAACGCGAGCCAGGCCCGCGGAACCGAAAACGGCGGTCATCGACGTTCACGCTTCCGCCGGCAGTTCGGAAAGCCGAGCGGGGTGCTGGGAGCGCTGGTCGGCCGGTTGATGGCAAGCAAGAATGCCGGCATGAATCGAGTCGCGGTCGAGCTGCTCGACGTTCGGGCAACCGACCGCGTACTGGAGATCGGCTTCGGTCCCGGAGTCGCCATCCAGGAGCTTGCCCAGCGGGCGAACGATGGGCTCGTGGCCGGCATCGACCCTTCGGACGTGATGCTGCGGCAAGCCACGAAGCGGAATCGTCGGGCAATCGAGGTCGGTCGGGTCGTTTTGCAGAATGGAACCGCCGCCCAACTCCCCTTCGACGATGCAACGTTTGACAAGGTACTGGCCGTCAACACGTTCCACCATTGGGGCTCGGCCGAAACTGGCTTGCTCGAAGTCCGGCGCGTGATTCGTCCGGGCGGTACGCTGTTGCTGGGGTTGCGAATGGCGCTTGCCCAACCGAGGAAGCTATCAGCACCGGGCCTGACCGACGAACAACTCGACGTGGTTCGATCGCGACTGGCCGAAGTCGGGTTTCACGACGTGCGCTCCGTTGAGCGAACTGCCGGCCGACGCATGACGTGCATATTTGCAACGAAATAAACGCGCAGCACTTGCTCGGCGGTGGACGACAAACCGCGTTACAGCGTGTCGTCGCCTTGTGCCACGGCGTAGGCAGTCGCGTGGCTTCGGCAGTGCGAAATGCTGATGAGCACCTCTTCGATGCCTAGTCCCTGAGCTACCTCGAGCGCACCTCCGTGCAGCGAGACAGCGGGCTGTCCGGCCTTTGCGCTAAGTACCTCGACGTCGCGCCAACTGATGCCGCGGCGCCACCCAGTGCCGATCGCCTTGAGAATGGCCTCTTTGGCGGCCCAGCGTCCGGCAAAGTGCTGCGTGGCCATCTTGCGACTCTGGCAATAGCGAATCTCATCGGGCGTGTAGACCCGATTGATAAACAGTTCGCCGTGACGCTCGATCATCTGGGCGATGCGCAAGACTTCGATGATGTCGGTGCCGATGCCGATGATATGTGCCATACGCAACTCGCGGATCGTTATGGTGTCGCCGCCGGAAACCGTCGACTGCCCCACGCCGTGGCCAACGCCGCCGCGCCGGCCGTAAGCAGCACATCGACGGTCCACCAAACCGGCTGCCGGCGCACGAGACCAGTCAGGTGATCGCCAAACCGGGGTCGTAAGTCGTCGGCCTCGTCCAGCGCGATCTGGCCCACGGGTCCTTGCGAGGCCATTTCGCTTTCGAATGCCCGCACCCTGCGACGATGGCCAATGTAGTCCTGCCCAACGACCGCCAGCAAGCCCCAAATCGCGGCCGCGACGACGGCGACCTGCATGGTCGGAACCGCGGTCCATCGGCGAATCGCCACGAGCGCTGCACCCAGTACACCGCCTGTTATCAGCGGCGACAGAATTGCCGGCGCGATTTGCTCTTGTTGCAGGCTAAATGCGATCCACGCCAGGGCGACGGTGGCCGCAGTTCCGGCCACAAGCCAGATCAAGTAACGGTCGAAGCGATTCATCGTCGGTTCGTTTCGTGAATAGCGCGTTTTGAGCGATTCGATTAGCGGACGGCGCGTCGCAGTTTGCCATGGTGACGGGTGGCCACCGCGAATGCCGATCGAGCCTATCCGATTCTAAAGCAGTCCGCAGGCGCGTTTCGCGCGAGCGAGCACTTCGCCGGCCTTCTTGCGGGCACGTTCGGCACCGTCGGCCAGGATGTCGCGCACCTTGTCCGGTTCGGCAGCGAGCTCTTCACGGCGTGCCCTTGCCGGGCCAAAATGTTTCTCCGCGGCGTCGGCCAATGCCTTTTTCACTTCGCCATAGCCGAATCCGCCACGACGATATAGCGCGTCCATCTCCGCGACCTCGGATGAATCGGCGACCAGCGAACACAATTGAAACAAGTGATCGGTTGCCGGGTCCTTGGGCTGGTCCATCGGACGCGAGTCGGTAGTGATCCGCATGATGCGCTTGCGCTGCGGCTTGGGCGCGTCGAAGATTTCCAGCGTATTGTCGTAGCTCTTCGACATCTTCTCGCCGTCGGTGCCGGGCACTTTGGCCGACGTATCGAGCAGCTTTGCCTTCGGCATGGTAAAGACTTCGCCAAAGTGATGATTGAAACTGGCGGCTAGGTCGCGGCACACCTCGATGTGTTGCACCTGGTCCTCGCCCACCGGGACCGTGTCGGAATCGTAGGCCAGGATGTCAGCAGCCATCAGCACAGGGTACGTGAACAGTCCAGCGTCGGCCGCCAGGCCCTTGGCTTTCTTGTCTTTGTAGGCGTGGCACCGCTCGAGCAGACCCATCGGCGTTCCGGTCAGCAGCACCCAACAAAGCTCGGAGACCTCCGGCACGTCAGACTGCACAAACAACGTGGCCTTGGATGGATCGAGGCCGAGCGCCAACAAATCGAGCGCCGCGTCGAACGAGTATCGGGCTAGCAATTTCGCGTCGCGGACGGTGGTGAGCGCGTGCAAATTGGCGATGAAGTAGTAGGCCTGGTCTTCGTGTTGCAAGTCGACGTATTGTCGAATCGCACCGAAGTAGTTGCCCCAGTGAGGGCGCCCGGTCGGTTGGATGCCAGAAAGCACGCGCATCGGGTTCGGTCTTGCTCGAGGTTGGTTTGATTAGAGGTTCAGTGTTCCGACGGCGTCGGCGGCGCGGGCGACTCCCAGTTCACCCAGCGCGGCTGGGAGTTGGTCGAGAACCGCCATGGTCGCCGAGGGATTGTAGAAGTTGGCGGTTCCGATTTGCACGGCACTCGCGCCAGCAGCCATAAACTCCATGACATCGTCGATTGTGCCAATCCCACCGATGCCAATCACGGGTATGTCGACTGACTGGGCCACCTGATAGACGGCCCGTATGGCGATCGGCTTGATCGCCGGCCCGCTCAATCCACCCATCCCGTTGCCCAATAGGGGCTTCCGCCGCCGCCAATCGATCGCCATGCCCAGGCAGGTATTGACGGCGGAAATGGCATCCGCGCCCCCATCGGCCGCGGCCCGGGCGATCGCACCGATATCCGCAACGTTGGGGGTCAGCTTGGCGATGATCGGTAACTGGCACGCGGCCCGCGCCCCCGACACAACACGGTGGCACATCGACGCGCCGTACCCAAAGTCGACTCCTCCAGATACATCCGGGCAGGAAATGTTCAACTCCAATCCGGCAACGCCGTCTAACCCATCGAACCGCGCGGACATCGCGACGAATTCGTCCAAGTCGTGTCCAGCAATGCTCACCACGATCGGCACGCCCAGAGTCGCCAGGTAGGGCATGTGATGCTCGATAAACGCTTCCATGCCGTCGTTGTCCAGCCCGATCGAATTGAGCATGCCGGCTGGTGTTTCGATGGTTCGCCAGGGAGCGTTTCCGGCGCGCGGCTGAGGAGTAACTGTTTTCGGAATGATGCCGCCTAGCCGACTCAGATCGACCAAGTGTTCCATCTCGCGCGCATAGCCGAAGGTTCCCGACGCGACCATGATCGGGTTGGGTAGCAGCAATCGTCCGAGGCGGACGGAGAGGTCGATGTCGCTGGATTTCACGCAATCAGACCGACGTGCTTCGGAAGAACAGAAAGGCCTTGGGGAAGACGGCAGGTGCCTGCGTGTAATGTATCGGGCGGGTCTGCTGGGAGCAACGCGAGGCGGAAAGCGGCCGATCCGTCGGGCCCACGCGGAAGAGGATGTCTCATGCGCGCAAGAAAAGAGCCGCTCGAGCGATTTCGAGCGGCCCTTTTTTTGGTCGGTTGCCGGTCGCAACGCTAAATGATTCCGCCATGGGTTCGGTACGGCGACAGGTGGCTCGGCTGATCGAGGAACCAGATGCGCTGCCAGTCAGTGAGCAGTTGTCGCAGGTTCTCCGACGTAAAGATGAGTTCCTGGGTCCGTGTCGTTTGATCGCCGGAGTAAATCGGCAATATGCAACCGCTGCCGGCTGCAATCCAAAGACCCAAGATCGCGGCCAAAAGTAGCCTGCGCATCACACGACTCCTTCGTGAACGTTTAGCGCCTTGCATGTCGGCTCAGCGCTGCGGACTCATCCATGTCGCCAGCGACCGTCACGACGCGACAGCGTCTGGACGTCGCCCGTTGCGAGCGAATTTCAGGAATTGACGAATTGCGTTAGAAACACGCTTCGAAGCAGATGTGCTATCGCTTCGATGACGAACCAAACTTCCTTGTTTGACGACTCTTATCGAGTTTCGTAGTCCCAAGCTTCCTGCGTCACTCGACGCTGGTGGCCGTTTGCCGACCGCGTGGGTCGGAAGGCCGACCTCAGCCGGGATTGCCTTGTGCGTTATATCCTGACCCGCCAAGTGTTTCCGTCACCGGACGGCTTTCGGCTGGGTGCGTACTCTCCCCATGATGACTATCGCCGCCAGCACCCGCACGCTCGGCCGCCGCGGCAGCCTGGCGCTCGAGCTCGCGGACACGTTCTTCCATCTCTTTGCCCGGCTTGAACGTAACCACAAACTTCTCGGGCACATAGACTTTGTCGCCGGTCCGCGGGTTTCGGGCCTTGCGGGCCGCCCGCTTTTTGACCTCGAAAACGCCGAAATTTCGCAGCTCGATCCGGCGCTCCTCGACGAGCGTCTCGACGATGGCATCGAACGTCTTTTGAACGATTTCCTTCGTCTTGAGCTGCGTCAGACCAATCTCGTCGGAAATGGTTTTGACGATCTCTTTCTTGGTCACGACCGGATTCTCCTGTGAGAGATAGGCTCGCGGGACGAAAAAGGGCCCCTCGACCTCCGCAGTCATGTTCCCAAGTGTAGATGGCATAAGAACTACAGTCAAGATCATTCATCCTCGCCGGGCCTGCTTGCGGCCTCAATTCGGCCCACTCGGCCGAAGAGTCGCGCCGCCAATTTGTTCGGCAAGTGATTTGTTACCAATACGTTACAGAAATCGACGGCCACCCGGCTCGATCGAATCTTCGTAACATTTGTCCTTCAAAGTGTTTGTGTCGTTCGACCGGCGGCGAACCTAGCGCGCGCCGGCGCCGGCTTTGGGTGCCGTGTGGCGTTATCATCGACCGCCCTATCGGCAAAGTTTAAGCAATCCGCAGAATCCGACCCTACCGGCTGACAGCGTCACGTCGGGCGGTGCAAAGCAGAGTTGGGCAAGCCGTCGTTGATAGCAGCGCACCGCCGGCCCAAGCGGCTCAGACTTTGACGATGCTGATCTGGTGCACGATCTGCTCGGCCGAATGGAGCTTGCCCTTCCCACTGCCCGGACAGACTTCACATGTCTGCTGCCATGCCTCCGGCGTGCGTGTATTCGACTGCCAGAACGGCCAGGTGCGGCATTGCCTGGGGCGGGCATTGTAGACCGTACACTTTCGCGCGTGCCCGTCGAAGAATACGCAATCGCCGTTAGCGTATTCGATCAGGCTCTTGCGAATGCCCACCTTGCGGACGAACCGCTTCTCGAACTCGTCGACCGTCAGTTTGAGTTCGGAGGCAATCGCCGCGATCTCGTCTCGGTTGACCCAAACATACCCTGGCGCGCCCGTGCAGCAATCGCCGCACTGCGTACACTCGAATCGCAATCCGTTTTTGAACCAGGGCTCGTCAGCCATCCGAGGTGAATCCAAGTTACATGGTTGCTTGTCGGAGCGAATCAGATCGAGACTTCCGAGGTGGCGATTTCCGCCATCGCGCGAATCGCCTCGTCGACGTCTTGTTGGGTGTTGAAGGCGCCCAAGCTGAATCGAAGCGTTCCGCCGATTGCCAGGGTGCCCAGGGCTTCGTGCATCAGCGGCGCACAATGAACGCCCGATCGCACTTGAATCCGGTATGCGGCATCGAGGCCCAGGGCCAACTCTTGCGGATCATAGCCGTCGAGCGTGACACTGACCAGGGGGACGCGGCCCTCGCTTCCCTTGGGTCCGTGAACTCGAAGGCCGGCGATTTCTTCGAATCCGGCCAGCAAGCGTTCGATCAACAAAGCACCGTGCGACTCGATTGAGTCGAGACCTTGCTCGTTCAGCCAGGCCACGCCGGCGCCAAGGCCAAGGATCCCCGGCACGTTCAAATTGCCGGATTCGTACTTGCTCGGTAGCTCGTCGGGCTGCACAGGCTGTTGGCTGCGGGTGCCGGTGCCGCCCTGGCGCACGCTGTGCAACGATTCGGCGATACCATCGGCCAAGGCCAAGATGCCGGTACCCAATGGGCCGAGCAATCCCTTGTGTCCGGAAGTCGCCAGCAGGTCCACGCCCAGGGATTGCATGTCCACCGGTACGTGGCCGACGCTTTGTGCGGCGTCGCACAGAGTCAGCGCTCCAGCCTCGCGCGCAATACCACTGATCTCGGTGACCGGTTGCAAAGCGCCGGTGACATTCGAAGCGTGGCTGATCGCGACAAGACGTGTATTGGGTAGTAGTGCGGCACGCACGTCGTTCGGATCGACGTATCCATAGCCGTCGCAACCGACTCGCGTCACTGCAATGCGGCCAACTTGCTCCAAATCGGTCAAGGGCCGAAGGACCGAGTTGTGCTCGATGACCGTCGTGACGACGTGCCCACCGTCAGCAAGGAGCCCATGAATCGCCAGATTGAGCGAGTCGGTCCCGTTGCTTGTGAAGATGACGCGGGACGGCTCGCCGACATTGAGCAGCCGGGCCAGTGTTAGCCGCGTTTGGTCGATTTCCTGCGTGACGATCGCCGCCTCGCGATAGCTGCTGCGTCCGGCCGGCGCGCCCAACTCGCGGTGGTATCGTTCGACCGCACGGTAGACCTCCTCCGGCTTGGGCCAGCTTGTCGCTGCGTTGTCCAAGTAGATGCGTCGCGGCGAAGGGGCATCGTGGCTCATGAAAGATCTGGCCGGCGTTTTCAGCGGACCGATTCAGCCGCCGATTTGGTACATGGGCCGAAGCGGCTTGATGAACTGGTCACTATTGATTCCGTGACCGGCCCGTTTCTCCCCGACGCTTTCTCGAATCAAGTCGGCCAAACCTTCGTCGGTTCCGCCATCGCGAAGCACGGCCCGGGCGTCCCATTCTTCGGTCGAAAAGAGGCAGTTGCGCACCTGGCCCTCGGCCGTCAGCCGCAATCGATTGCAGCGGTGGCAAAACGGTTGCGTGACCGGGTTGATGAATCCGATCCGTCCTACGCCGTCGGCAAACGCGAAATCGGTTGCCGGTTGGGCCGGATCGTCGACGTCCTGGGCAACAAGGGGCCCGATGTGCTCCTCCAGCATCTCGCGAATCCGCGCGCCGGTAAGCACCTGTTCGTCATCCCAATTGCCATCGGCGTCCAACGGCATGAACTCGATAAACCGCATCTCCAACCCGTGCTGCCGCGCGAACTGGCCCAGCGGCACGATTTGTGGCTCGGACAACCCGCGAATGGCCACGGCGTTGAGCCGTATCTTCTCGAAGCCGACCCGTTGGGCGGCAGCGATTCCGTCGAGCGTTTGTTGCAAGCCGTCGCGACGCGCGATCTTGACGAACGTGTCGCGGTCAAGACAGTCGAGGCTGATGTTGACCCGTTGCAGTCCGGCGTCCTTGAGCGCTTGAGCCTGTTCGGTCAGGAGCATGCCATTGGTCGTCAGCGCGATGTCGCGAATGCCTTCGATGCTGGCCAGCTTGCGCACCAATCGGTCTAGATCCTGGCGCACCAGCGGCTCACCGCCGGTGATCCGGACCTTGTCGACGCCCAGGTGCACTGCGACCTGCACGAATCGCTCAATCTCTTCGAACGTAAGCAATTCATGCCGCGGCTTGAAGTGCACGTTGTCGGCCGGCATGCAATAGAAACAGCGGATGTTGCAGCGGTCGGTGACGCTGATCCGCAAGTTTGTGTGCACGCGGCCGAACGAATCGATCAGTGGTGGCTCGGGAATCATGCGATCGGGTGATGCGACCAGTATTGTTATTTGGACGGTTCGCTCGGCGCGTTTAGTCCTGGGTGGACCCATTGGCTCTCGCCGTCAGCCCAATTCTCCTTCTTCCAGATTGGGACGACTTGCTTGAGCGTGTCGATGAGCCATTGTCCGGCTTCGAAGGCGGCTTGGCGATGGGGTGTGCTCACGGCCACCGCGACACTGGCTTCGCCGATCGGCACGTGACCCACGCGATGCACAATGGCACAGCCCTCCAGTGACCAGCGTCGCCGAGCTTCGGCTTCGAGTTCGGCCAGTTTGTCGCGCGCCATGTCCGCATGGCATTCGTAGTCGAGCGACGCGGTCCGGCGCCCATTGGTCAGCGAGCGCGTGGTGCCAAGAAACAGCACGACCGCGCCCGCGTTGTCGGAGCCAACCTCGCGAAGCAGGGCGCTGGTCTCGAGCGGTTGGGTAGTAATGCCGACCATGGATCGAATTCGTGCGGTGAGCAAACGGCGCGGTCCGCCGGCAGCGGCCAACTAGCGGACAGCCCCTTATTCTACCCTCCGCTGACCGGAGGTATACAAGCCACTTCGATTCCGTCGGGCACGACCGATTCTTCGGCGACATACTGCGAATCGATCGCGAAAAGCACGTGGGGAAGAATCTCGGCCAGGGCCGGCACTTCGGCGGCCAATGCGGCACGAAGGTCGCGGACGGTGCCCAAAGCGGGCAATTCAAGGGACACGACGTCGGCACCGGCCAGTTCGCGCGCCACGGCAAAAAGTCGAACTTGCACGCTCACGTCACCACACGTTGGGGTACTTGGGCACTCAACAGTTCCGAGACCTCGGGCATCAGCCCGTAGGACAGAGCCAGAAGCTTGATGGGATGGAGCGTTGGTTTGCCGGTCCCCTGCTCCATCTGCATTTTGCATGCACTACACTCCGTGGTGCCGGCCTGCAGACGCGGATTTCGCAGGCTGCCGATCAGCGCGCGTCCGGCGCGCAGGCTGGATCGAAAGTTCGTGCGCGTCAGGCCGAAGGTGCCGGCCATGCCCGAACAGCTATTTTCGGTACGCTCGACGACGAGGCCCGGGATAAGGCGCAGCAGATTCTCGCCCGCCGCGACGGAGCTGAGTGCCCGGACGTGGCACGGCATGTGATAGCCGAGAACGGAGTTGACCGGCCGCAGGTCGAGTTGCAGCTTGCCGGTTTGGTGCAGCTTCCACAAGTAGCTGCACGCCTCGCTACAATTCTCTGCCACGAGCCGGGCGTCGTCGTCATCCACAAGCGCCGGGTATTCATGCGTCAACGCGAGCGCGGCCGACGGTTCGGTGGCCACGATGTGATAGCCTTGGCGAATCGCTTCGGCCAGCAGCCCGATGTTGTGTTCGGCCAGCTTCCGCGCCTGGTTGAGCGAGCCGAGCGAAATCATCGGCATGCCCGACGACTGCTGCGCCGGATGCACGAAGACGGCAACCGCGTTGTGCTCGAGGACGGCCACGAATGCTTCGGCCAGTTGCGGATCGTGGTAGTTGGCGTAGGTATCGACGAAATAGAGCACCTTCGAAATTTCGCGCCGCGTGGGGCGGGTAAGCCGCCGGCGCGACGCGATCCGCATGAAGCTGCGGGCGGAAAACCGAGGCAGCTTGCGGCCCCGCGCCACGCCAAGCACTTTCTCGATCATCCACCGTGCCGGCGCATTGGCGATGGCCCAATTTGCCAACGGCGCCAGCCGACTGCCGAACCGGCTGAGCCGATCGACTCGGGTCATGAACCAATCGGTCGTGTTCAGTCCGTTGGTCAGCACGTAGCTTCCCCTGCCCTCCATCATCAGCTTCGGAATGTCGACGCTGGCCGGGCATTCGAGCCGGCACTGGTGGCAGTTTACGCACAGGTCGACGACCTCTTTGAACGTGTCGCTGGTGACCGTCGCGGGCGGCAACGCTCCGGACAGTACGCCGCGCAGCAGGTTGGCCTTGGCACGCGGCGATCGTTCTTCGGCCGGCGCGAAACGGAAGATCGGACACATCCGCACCTCGGACAATTGCGAACGGCACGCGCCGCAGCCGTTGCAATCGTGGGTCGCCTGCGTGATCTCCCTGTCGGACCAGTTGAGCTTCCAGACGTGAGGCGAATCGGGCGCTGCGGCTTCCTCGCCGGCTGCGGGAATCGAGTCGGCCGGTGAGTCGTCGGTGGCGCAGGGAGGCCGCAGGTCGTGCGTCAATGGGGCGGGGGCATCGCTGACGATCTTGCCGGGGTTGAAGAGGTTGCGCGGGTCGAAGATGCGCTTCACATCGCGAAACACGTCAGCCAACGGTCCGTATTGGCGCCGAATGTACGGCGTTCGGCTGAGGCCGTCCGCGTGTTCGCCGCTGATCGTGCCACCCATCGCGATCACTTCGTCGTACAAGTCGGACGCCAGGCGGTTCATCCGCCGGATGTCGTCTGGGTTGGAGAGATCCAGGAACGGACGTAGGTGCAGTTGTCCGTGTCCGGCGTGCGCAAACAGCGATGCCGTGACTTGGTGTTGCTTTAGCACGTTTTGCATGCGAATGAGGAAGTCAGGCAACACCGTGGGCGGAACGGCCAGGTCCTCGATGCACGGCAAAGGCCGGGTCGAACCCTTCATTCGATACAGTGTGGGGACGACGCGCTGGGCGAGACGGGCGTACAGTTCCATCTCTTCCCGGTCCTGGGCCTGGGTCGCATGAAAGGCGAGCCGCTTCTTGCGCCGAACCCGATCGACGATTTGCGACAACTGATCGCGCACGCCAACGAGCGTTTCACCCTCTTGCTCGACCAGCAGGGCCGCTTCCGTTTCGCTGGGAATCAGCAAGTCGTACTGCACGGTGCTCTCGCGGGCGAGGCTCAAGTGTCGCCGGTCCATCAAGTCGCACGCGCTTGGGTTTAGCGGCAGGATATCCATCACCGCCTTGGCGGCGTTGTCGAGTCGATCGAACAGCAAGAGAGCCATGCCACGATGCTTGGTCAACGGTTCGGTCAGGACGGTCGCCTCAGTGATCAACGCGAGCGTGCCCTCGGAGCCAACCAACAGCTTGACCAGGTCCAAGTGCTGATCGTCCAGCACGTCGGTCAGCCCATAGCCGCAGCGATTCACCAGGCTTTGCGGCTGGTTGTTTTCGATTGTGTCGGCATGGCGCGTAAGCAATTCGGCCAGCGCGCGCACGATCCGCCGCTTACGCGAGTGGGGGTCGGCCAGGTTGTCGACCAGCGACTCGCGGCCAACTTCCATCACCTCGCCGTCGTCCAGCACAACCTGCAATGACTTGACGTGCCGCCGCGCCGAACCGTGCTTCAGCCAATGGCTGCCCGATGCGTCGATCGCGATCACGCTGCCCATTGTGGTGACGTTGCTCATCGCCGGGTCGGGGCCAAACTGGCGGCCCAACGGGCGCAAGAATTTGTTGAGTTGGGCATGCACGATGCCCGGTTGGATGCGAATCGTATCGTCGTGTACCTGGAGCACGCGACGCATGTAGCGCGAAAAGTCCAGCACCAGTCCCCGCCCAAGCGACTCGCCGGCCAGTCCGGTCCCAGCTCCGCGGGCGTGAATGGGCAGGTGGTATTCGGCCGCATACTGCACGACCGCCACGACGTCGGGCAGCGACCGCGGACGAATGACTGCCAGCGGCCGGATCTCGTAGATGCTCGCGTCGGTTGCGTAGAGCTGCAAGAAAACGTCGTCGCAGCGAACGTCGCCTTTCAGGACGCCACGCAAGTCGGCTTCGATTCGCTCCCGTTCAGGATCCATCGCGATCGTGCTGACGGCGCCCTACACGCGCCGTTGCTGGTTGATATGTTGTGTCAAGACGGCCCGCAAGGCTCCGCCGCGTTGGTCACCGAACCGTGCGGCACAGCGTCCTGCCGGCGGACGACTATTGCAATGCGGCGTGCAATCCGTTTGCCGTGCGGCAGTGTCCAACAGGATGGCCGGTTGTGTCCGAGACGGCTACGAATGCTTGCGAATCGTGTCAGAGAATCACCTACTGCGAGTGGCCTGCCATGCGGGCAGCCTGTTGCCGATACCGCTCGTGAGTTTCCAGGTCGAATGTCCCGTGCTGGTCCATTCCCGCCACCATTCGATACATGGCTCCGCATCGATAGCACATTAGCGCGTTCGGCACGAACAAATAGAGCACGACGTCAATCAACGCCGTGGCAAACAGGATTGCAAACGTCGCAATCGTGTACGTATACGCCCAGGCAATCGAACTGCCCACGATACCCAGCGCCACGATGGCCACACCGAGACGCTGTGGGAAATCCTTGCGCACGAACAAGTCAGTACTTGGGCACACGATGCAGCGCCGCAATCGGTCCTCGTCGAATGCGTTTTCCGGGATGGCGACCGACTGATCACAACTCGGGCACACCAACGAAGTGTCCGACGCGGAGACTTCCGTGCGGGCCGCTTGATCGCATCGTGGACATACAAACGAGACGTTCATCGGGATGGTACGGGGTGGGGGAATGGGTAACCGGGCACGATCTTTCATCATAAAGTATGACACGTGCGGGGAGAATGACCGCGCTGGCAGGCGGAATGCAGGACGAAAATGCAGGCACGGCGGCGCCTCGACCCGTCGCAGGGGCATATCCGCGCCCTTTTTCGGCTTGGTGGTCCTCGCCGAGACTCACGGCGCAGGTTCGACAGTCAGTCGGTCGCCCAGCATCGATGCTAACTCCGGCAGATCGTAGTGGGCCAGCGCGCCTGGAACGACCAGACCCAGGTGGTTCGGCACCAGCGGGCGTCCGACCAAGTCGTCGGCCCACGAGCGAATCGATTGTCGCAGCGTGACCGAGCGCAGCCGGGGCTCGATTACCGCGGCGTGCAGCGCAACCGGTCCGGCGCGGCCGACGCCGACCAATCGCACCGATTCGGGATCGACGAGTCGGTGCGCGCTCAAGACAGCAAGTGCAGCCAACAGGTCCTCGACGCGCTGGCCAACCAGCGGGCGACCGATGTGAAATGCGAGCATCGCCGTGCGAAACTCATCGTTGAGGTAGCGATCCTTGTCGCGGTCGGTCGTTTCGCCATAACCGCGCAGATCGACCGACAGCACCACCTGGCCGTCCCGAACCAATTGCTCGACGGCACCGCCGGGTTGCGCATCGGTCGCCTTGCCGCGACCATCGACATACAAGACGGCCGGCAGTCGTTCGCCGGCCGCGTCTGCTCCGTCCGGTACGAACAAGAGGGCCGGCTGCGGTACTTGCCCCGGTCGCTGGATCGCCAGCTTCTCGATCGTGTAGCCGTCGCGCTCGATGACCCCATGGCTGGTGGTCTGGCTACGAAGGTCCAATCCCGCAGGCAGCCCCAGCAACTGTTGGATCGTTGACAAGCGGGCCGGCGTGCTCGTTGCGTTCCAAACGGCATGACTCGTCAGTGCCAAATCTGCGGCCCGTTCACGGGCGAAATCAACGACGCTCCGCTCTTCGTCAAATTCTTGCAGCACCTGGCCGCTCGTGGTGACTTGCAGCGCGGCGTCGGATTGAAGCCTCGGCTCGGGTTCGGTGACGGTACGCGGATCGTCCGCCAGCCACCGCCGCATCCAGGCGACAGCCGCCTCGCGGCGGGGGCGGCTGAAGCCGTGTTCGTCATCGTACGTGAAGAGTCCAACGTGGTCCGGCTTACCAAGCACGCGATAGATGTCCTGCGCTTCGGCGTACGCGATCCGCGTGCCGCCGATATCGAAGAAGTCCCGTTCGGCAGGCAGGATAATGGTCGGCTGCGGGGCACGCATGGTCACGAAGTCGGTGTGCTCGATTCCGAAAGCCCCCTGGCCGGGAAAGTGTTGCTCGCAATCCTGAGGACCGATGGTTTTGAAGACGCGCTCTACCGTGGTCACGAAGCAGGACGGCGCCGCGGCGAGGATTCGATCGTCGATGGCCATCAGCCAAGTGGTCATGGTTCCGCCGCCTGAATTGCCCGTGCAGCCAAGCCGCTGCGGGTCGACTTCCGTCCGACTGGCAAGATAGTCCATGCTTCGCAATCCGTCCCACACGCGGAACGTGGCGGTCGTCCAACCGACTGGCAACGCGCATGCGCCGACCAGCGTGTGTTCGGTTGTGCCGTGGCGCTGGAGATCGAGGAGCTGATTGCGTTCGCCCTGCCCGATCGGATCGTAGATCAGCGCGGCACAGCCGTTCCGCGCAAGCAGAATGCACGCGCTCTGGTACGCTTCGCTGGCTTTGCCATTGGCACTGTGGCCGCACGGAACCAGCACGCCCGGCACCCGAGCGTCCAGCGGGTCGGGCAAGTAAAGATTCGCCGTGACGTGGTGATGCGGCCGGCTCTCGTAGATGACTCTTTCGATCCGGTAGCCATCGCACGCGATGGTACCCACGGTGCGAGCGTTTAGCGGCGTGCGCTCGGGCAGCGGTCCGAGCATTTGGCGGTATTGCTCGCGCAGCAGCTTTCGGCGCTGCCGCACGGCGTCGGCGGATCGCAGCGCGTCAGCGACCGCATCGCGCCGCGCGTCGTACTGCTGTGTCACGGCGTCAAGCAAGTACGAGTGCAGTCGGGGGTCGTCTGCATCGGGCAGCACGCGCAGCTCGGCGTTGACGTTGCTTGCATCTTCAGCCCCCGCCGCGGTTGGGCACGCCGACACGAGTAGGATGACGATCGCCGAATGAAACAGTCGCACGATATTCCTCCACGGGGAGCAGATGCCGAACCTGGGAAGGTCGACGCGCCGCGAACTACTGCGACACCTTGGCCTTTTTCACATGTTCAAGCACGATCTTGCCGATCACCGGATAACGATTCACGTACTCGCGAATGAAGCGATCGGCCTCAGGCGAGGGTGTGCCCTCGTCAAACTGACCGGCGAACTGCAACAAACGCTCGCGCTCGATCGGCTGGAGAGTCGCCAGTTGGATTTTCTCGTCTGGCGAGAGATTGGCCTCGCGCGACAACACGTCCATTTCGATATTCGGATCGAAGCGATCGGCCGCCTTGTGCAGCGCGTCGTGCAGCAAGGGAGCCGCGAATCCGGTGGACGCGAAGCTAAGGTCCTGCCGCGTCAGGCCCCAGATGCTCTCGGACTTGAGTTTCTCGCGAATCCGATCGACGCGTTTCAGTTCGTCAGGCAGCAGCAAGAATCGAGCCAGCGCTTCCTCGTCTTGCCGTTTGCTTTGGCGTGCCTCGTCGGCACGTTGTCGCGCTGATTGTTCGGCCGCCTGCTGCGCGGCAATCGCGGCCTGTTTCGCCTCTCGGGCGATCCGTTGGGCCTCGGCCGATCCGGAGTTGGCCTGCTGCCTGTTCAACTCGTCAAGCTGTTGGGCGACGACCGTGCGCACCAATTCTTCGATTTGCTCGGCAGTCATGGACTCAGGCGTTGCCGCGGTGGAGGGCTCATTCGTCGGCAGCGTGTTGCCATCGGTCGCTTCGGACGGCGAGTTGTCTGTTGACCGGTCCGACGATGTACCATATGCCGGATCGGAGCGTGCGGTGTTCGAATCGGCCGACGTGGGTGACGTCGTATCGACCCCGTCATCGGAGACGTCGTTTGCCGATTCGTCCGGCTGCTTTGTGGTCGATTGAGTTGGTGCCGTCGCTGACGGCGCGCCAGATTCCTGCCTGGCGCAACCGAAGCACAGCATGCCCATCAATAGCAGGGCTAACCAGCGGCACATAACGCCTCCTCTCGATTGCAAGCGGGGAACCTAGGGATCCAGCGTGAGCTCGAAGTTCCTGAACCGCACTTCGGTCGGCCCGCCCGCGTGGAGTTGCAACGCGAAGATGCCCCGCCGCGCGCCGCCGGTGTCTTCTAGATCGACGCACAATTGGCCGTTAATCCACGTACGAATCTTACTTCCCTTGGCTTCGATTTCGTACGTATTCCAACCGTCGCGAACGTGTGCTTCGCCCGATTTGTCCCACAGCAAGGCCCGACCGTGTTCTTCGTAGAGTTTGCCCCACCAGCCGCGGCCGATGTCCGCCTGATAGCCCTTGACCGTACCGTCGGCGAGCGCCTCGCTACGGAATTGAACTCCGCTGTTGCCCCGGTTCTCGACAAGATGGACCTCGAATTTGAGGTGAAAGTCGCCGGCGGCCAGGTCGCTGATCAGGAACTCGTTTCGCGTTAGCAACGGCGAACGCCCGACGAGCTGGCCGTCTTCGACGCTCCACAACGACGTATTGCCCTGCCAGCCGGTCAGGTCAGTACCGTTGAAGAACGTCTTCGCGCTGTCCTGTGTGGCCAGGACGGGCACTTGCGACGGACCCGACACGTACGCTACCAATCCGCGAATCTCTTGCGGCGAAAGCGGCTTGAGAAGATCGTCGGGCATCATCGATTGATCACTTTTCTTCATTTGCTCAATTTCGTCGTGCGGTACGACCACTTGCTCGTTGGCCGTTTGGACGGTCAACGCGGCGTCATTCTTGGAGGTGACGAGGCCCGTAATCACGCGGCCGTCGGCCGTCACGATCACACTGGGTTGATACTCCTTGGCCATGACCGAACTGGGGTCGAGTATGTTGGAGAGCAAGTAATCAAGATTCGCGCGATTCGAACCAGTCAGCTCGGGCCCAATCTTTCCACCCGCTCCGAACAGCGTGTGACACTGGGCACATGTTTTGGCGAAGACTGCCCGGCCCAGCCATGCGTCGCGGTCTCCGGCGCGTCGGGACACGAGCGACGCGATCTTGGCGATTTCAGCCTTCTTTTCCTCCGACGTCATCCGGGCCACGCCCCAGAGTTCTTCGATGTGCTTGTTGATTTTCGGATCGTCGAGGTTGCGCAGTTGGCGCACCAGATCGGCCGTTAGATCCGTGGCGGGCACTTGCTTCTCGGCGACCGCCATCAACAGCGGCGCGGCATACTTGGCGCGGGCCGCCAGCGTTGCCAGCGCGTCCCGCTTCTCGGCCAGGCTGAACCGAGCGTAACCGGACAGAACGGCGGCCGGCGTTTGGTCATCGTCGTAGGCGGCCAGTCCGCGCAATGCGGCACCGCGCATCGTGTCGTCGCCGATCAGCTCCTGCAACGTGGGAGCCAGGCTCGAGTCCTTCTTGGCCAGCAGCGAAGCAAGTGCCTTTTCGCGTTGGGCACGATCCGCCTTCGTGTCGATCAGCCGGCGGTGCATCTTGTCCAGCGCCTGGGGATCGCCGAACGTCAGTGCCAGTGCCGTGGCCTGAGAATTGACCGCCGGATCGTCGCTATTCATCAATTGGGCCGAGATTTTGGACCAGCCGTCCGGCATTGGGACTTCGCGACGTCCGGTCAGTCCCTGTGCAATCGCGCTCAGCATGGATCGCTGTGTCGCGGTGTCCGATCGAGTGGTCAAATGCGCCACCAGTCCGGCCAGCGCTTCAGGTGTGCCGATTCTGGCAATCCTTCGCACCATATACGCGAAGACGATTGGAATCTTGCCGTCGGCGGTTAGTTGGAGCGCCCGCGCCGGATCAACTTCGGCCAAGGGCTCCGCGGCGTACCAAACCATCAGCGGCAGGTTGTGGTCACCGGCGTCTTCGGCATGTGCCAGCAGCCCGGGCAGGATCGACCAGCTTGCGTCGCGGGGCAGCCGGCCCAACGCCGAACTGAGATACAGCCGCACGATCGGCGACGGATCGTCTTGGGCCAACTCGGCCAGTTTCCCCAATACGGCCGAGGGCACCTCGCGGCGCGGGTCGTCAGTCAATAGTTGGATCGTCCACGCACGAACGTGCGGGTGGTCATTTTCTAGTCCGCGCAGCAGCAGGTTGTCGTCGAGGTTGCCAGTGGCGTGCAGTGTCCAAAGTCCGCGGAGTCGCCGTGTCTCGTCAGGATGGTGGTATGCCATCTCGACTAGCTTCTCGCGCAAACCGGGGTTTGGCTCGCGCGATTGCAGGATCGTGCGGGCGTGGCGGGCATACCAATCGTTGTCGTCAAGCTGCAAGTCGACCAACTGATCGTCGGTCAGCTTTCGCAGATCGACCTTTGCTGGCTTGGCGTCGTTGTAGACGACCTTGAAGATACGACCGTTTGAGCGGTCGTGGCTGTTCGGATCGCGATGGTGACAGGCGTTCTTGTCGTACCAGTCGATCATGAAGACCTGGCCGTCCGGGCCGTATTGGAGGTTGATGATTTGCGACCAGCGATCGCGCGACAGGCAGAAATCCGGAGCCCGATTTCCTTCGTAGCCCGAGCCCTTCGAAGTAAGCAGGTCTTGATTGATTCGCTGGCCGTGGATGTTGTTCATGAATATTTGATTTCGATACTTTTCGGGCCAGCTTCCACCCAGGTAGACCATCGCACCGGCATGGGCATGTCCGCCGCCGGCAGCGTCGGAGCGGTTGTTGCCGGAATGGGGTGTGTCGCCGATCCAGTGTCGGTGCACCGCGATGGTCTTGATGTCGTCATACGTGTCGCGATTGAAATGCTGTCCGGCCTGCCGTTGGTAGCGCGCACCCTGGATGACGTGATACAAGTGCGGAATCACGCACGCGGTGCAAAAGCACTGCCCGTAGTCGTTAAAGTCGACGCCCCAGGGGTTGCTCGTTCCATGGGCGAAGACCTCGAACTCGTGCCGCGTTGGGTGATAGCGCCAGATCCCGGCATTGATGCGCGTTCGCTCGTCGTCTTTCGCACCCGGCTTTCCGACGTTGGAATGCGTGAACACGCCATGGCAGCCGTATAGCCAGCCGTCCGGGCCCCAGATGAACGAGTTGAGCGTTTCGTGCGTATCTTCGTAGTGCCATCCGTCAAGCAGCACGACCGGTTCGCCGTCCGGCTTGTCGTCGCCATCGCGATCGGGCACAAACAGCAAGTAAGGCGCCGCGCCGATCCAGACGCCGCCAAAGCCGACTTCCAGCCCGCTGATAAGGTTGATGCCTTCGAGGAAGACCTTGCGCGTTTCGTACGTGCCGTTCGCGTCGGCGTCCTCAAAGATCAATATCCGGTCCTTGCCCTCGCCGTCCGGCATGCGTTGTGGATAGGTATAGGCCTCGGCGACCCACAACCGCCCGCGATCGTCGATCGCTTGAGCAATCGGCTGCATCACGTCCGGCTCGCCAGCCACAAGTCGCACGTCAAAGCCCTCGGGCACGACCATCTTGTCCGCGGCCTCGGTCGGTGCCAGTCCGGCAAACAGGTAGTCATCCGGCTCAGAGAGCGTTGGAGCGTCTGGGAAATTGGGCCGCCCCATGTGCAGGCGGAAGTTGTCGAAGTTGATGTGTCCCCACGGACCGCTGCTGTTGTCCACCAGGCGGATGAAAACCTCCTTGCCCATGTGTGGCAGCAACTCGACGGTGACGGGTTTGAGCGTTTCCGTGTTGTCGCCGGAGCGCGAGAAGATGACGCGGTTCGTGTCGCGGCGTACCAGCTCGACGCGCGTCTGTTCCGAAGATCCGCCGGCGATCCGGAAGCTGGCGAATACTGTCGTCACTTTGAAGGGAGCGCTGGTCAGTGTGCCCTTCGGCTCGTCGCTATTGGAGATCTCAAATCCGCCGATCCAGTATTCGCCATGATGATGGCTCGGCATGCCGCGTCCACGCGCGGTGGGAGAATCGCCTTTAACCGGTTGGCCGGCGAAAGCCTCGCCACGGGCTGTCCAACCAGCAAGCGTTCCGGATTCGAAATCGACGTTGAGTTCCTTGCCATCGGCTCCTTTGGGAAGTCTGCCGGCCGGGCCCTGTTCGGCCGGGTTTGGAGCGGCCAGCGCGGGCAAAGTCGCGCCGAACAGCGCCGCCAAAGCAATTCCCAACGCAAGTAACCAGGTCCACGGTGCCGATGCGTTCCGCTTGCTCATTCCAGTTTTCCTGTCGGCTGCTTACCTTGATTCTCAGCGGTTGGTGTGGTTCCGTGACAAATTTGGCCGCAGTCCGCCGGGCAATTGGCTCCAACTCAACAGCCAGGGCTTACCCGGTGTGGGGCCAGTTAGTAACCTAGCAGACACGTTGATCTTTGGGCAGCGCACGGCCGGCGGGCACGGCCGGCGACCGTTTCTAGTCTACGCGACGGCGACGTAGGATGCACTTGCCGGTTGGTTGCGCGGTGGCGCACGACTGCTGCAGCAGGCCGCAATCGACGAACCCGCGATCGACCAGGCGTGTCAGATCGGTGTCCGCACGGGGGAGCAGCCGAACGGGAACGGTTGGCCGCAGGCGGAACAGCAACAAGAGCGCAACGAGATGGCCGCCAGCATCACCGAGTCGAACGCGGAACACGGCACACGCGTCGCTTCGAGCCCAGCCGTCCACGCAGCGCATCGCCGCTCGCGTCAGGGGGTAATCTACGGCGTGCTGTCGTACGGCACTTGGGGCCTGGTGCCGCTCTACTTCAAAGCCGTCGAGCGCGTTGCGCCGGTCGAAGTCGTCGCCCAGCGAGTTTTCTGGACGTGCCTGCTGCTCGGCATTTTGCTGACGCTGGTGCGCCGGTGGGGAGCCCTGCGGCGAGCACTCCGCCGACCCAAGACGCGCTGGGCGTTGGCCGCGACCGCCGCACTGCTGGCCGTCAACTGGCTCACGTACATCTACGCTGTGTCGACCAACCGCGTCGTAGAAGCCAGCTTGGGCTACTTTCTCAATCCATTGGTCAACGTGCTATTAGGCGTGATCCTACTGCACGAGCGGCTCCGCAAATGGCAGATGGCCAGCGTGGCGATTGCGCTAATCGGTGTGGCGATCCTTGGCGCTCCGCCAATCGCCGTGACGCTGGCGGTCACGTTTGCCTTCTATGGACTGTTGCGCAAGACGATGGCCGTCGACGGGCTGTTGGCCCTGTTTGTGGAAACGGTGATACTCGTTCCGTTCGGCGTGGCGTTTCTTGTTTACCTGATGGCCCGTGGCGAGTCGGCATTTGTGCTGAGCGATCCAGGCATGTGCGCCTTGTTGGCCGCCAGTAGCATCGTGACCGCGATACCGCTGTTGCTGTTTGGCGCGGCGGCCCGGCGGTTACAGTTTGCCACGTTGGGCTTCTTGCAGTATCTAGCACCCACAATCCAGTTCCTGCTGGCTGTGTTTGCATTCGGCGAACCAATGACGCCGCTCCGCTGGGCCGCGATGTCGCTGATCTGGATCGCAGTGGCGATCTACCTGGCCGATTCGTTGCGCGTGTATCGGCGGCTTCGCGAACAAATGCCGCAGGCCGTGCCGGCGCCGGCCGACATCTAGTCCGGCCAGGGCGCGCAGCGCGGCACGGGGTTCGCGGCAAACCGTCTACGGCTTGACCGCGTAGATTCGCATGCTGGCCGCGTACTCGTTGACGTCGTACTTGCTCATTAACTCAAGCAATCGGGCGCGCGACTCGCCGATCGAGACAACCTCGGGCGACGATCCACAGCAGCTTGTCTCCTCGGCTGGCTGAGCCGCTTGTTTCGGCGCCTCGGCTGCCGTGCCACCCCCACAACATCCCGAAGCAGTTTCTTGCTCAGGTGCCGGTTGAGACGCGGTGCCGCAGCAGCCTGACTCGGCCTCTTTCTTTTCGGCCCTGGCGTAGGTGTTCAGGTCGCTCTTGGTGTCAATCATCTCGACCTGTGAGAAGCCCGCCGCGGCCAACTCCGCGCGGTAAGATTCGACGGGAATCGCGCCGGCGATGCAGCCGACGTAGGCCATCAGGTCGTTGCCGATTTCCGGTGGCAGCGCCTTCTTCAAAGCGATGTCGCTCACCGCCAGTCGGCCGCCCGGCTTGAGCACGCGAGCGATCTCGCGCAAAACCGCGGGCTTGTCGGGAGCCAGGTTGATCACGCAGTTGCTGATCACGCAATCGACCGAGGGGTCGGGCAGCGGCAGTTTGTCGCTCGTGGCCAGGTGGAACTCGACGGTGGTCGCGCGCGACGTGGCTCTGTTGGCTTCGGCCAGTTCGATCATCTCGGTCGTCATGTCGATGCCGATCGCCTTGCCCGTCGGACCAACCTTCTTGGCGGCCAAGAAAACGTCGAGGCCGCCGCCGGAACCCAAGTCGACGACCGTCTCGCCCTCGCGCAGGCTGGCGAACGCCGTCGGGTTGCCGCACGAAAGGCCCATGTTGGCTTCGGCCGGAATCGACCCCAGCTCCTCGGCCGAGTAGCCGAATGCCTCGGCCACCGAGCGGACCCGCTCGTTGTCGCTCGAGAGTCCACGCGTGGCGACTGCGCCGTACCGCGACTGGACGACCTTCTCGATTTCCTGACCTTTGGTTTCCGTGGACATGGCTGGCTCCTTTCCAATCTGTTTGAAATCAGATCATTGGGTTGGGATGCTTTGGTATTGTTTTGATGCGATTGGGCGCGCTGTGCATTCGTCTAAGCGAATATACTGGCCAAAAAAATTTTAGCGGCAGCATTTGCGGCGTGCTTCCAAGCGTTTCTCCAAAGTGTTCGCATCGCGGGCCAATTCTGGAACGTCGGTGAAACAACACGACAAGCAATCGAGCAGCTTCTCGTGCACGCTGTTCGTGGCGGGCGCGAGCCGGTAGTAGCTCCACTGTGCGTCCTTGCGCGATTCGACCAGTCCGGCACGCCGCAAGTAGGCCAGATGCCGCGACGCCGTTGGCTGCGGCACGGCCAGCACGCCAACGATGTCGCACACGCAGAGCTCCCCGTCGCGCAGCAGGTGCAAGATGCGCAGCCGCGTGCGATCGGAGAACGCGCGAAACAGCGTGTCGACACGTTTGGGGGCCTTGGTTTTCATATTCGCTTACACGAATATACGGACTGCAGGCCACCGCGTCAAGCCGGCGAACCGATTTGCGGTCGGCCATGTCACTTTTTGAAGCACGGGCCAACGGAAACGCTCAATTCAGGTGGCATCATGCATTTGCGCATGCTGCGCTGCAGGGATCCGTTAGCGAGGGTTAGCCAATCGAGTTGGGATGGAATCATGAAAGACTACCAGCCGCGGATGAGTTTTTGCCACGTCGCGGCGGCCCGCCGCCATCAATACCGTGGCGACGAAACCGAGGCCGTGGAATATCTGGCCCTAGCCGCTGGCGGCGGACCGGTCCTTGAGCTTGGCATCGGCGCCGGTCGACTGGCCATTCCGCTCGCGCAGCGGGGCCTCGAGGTAGACGGCGTCGACTTCGCGCCAGAGATGATCGCGCTGCTGCGTCAGAAGGCGGGCGTCGACACAATCCGCGTCGTGCTGGGAGATTTCGCGTCGGCCGATTATCCGAGAGAGTCGTACGCGATGGTATATGTCGCGTGGAACAGTCTGTTCAACCTGCTCACGCAGGAGGATCAGATTGCCTGCTTCCGAAACGTGGCGCGCCACCTTGCCCCCGACGGATGCTATGTCGTCGAAGCCTATGCGCCGACCTACCTGCATCGTCTTGACGGTCAACAAGCTGTTAAAGTCGAAGACCTGTCAGTCGACGAGGTCCGGATCAGTGTTATTCGCCATGATCCGGCGAGCCAAATCGTGGAGCAGAGTCATGTATCGTTGACCGAGCAGGGCACACGGTTCAACCCGGTCGTGCAGCGGTATGCCTGGCCTTCGGAACTTGATTTGATGGCGCGGATCGCTGGTCTAAAACTCCGCGAACGATGGTCGGACTGGAAGCGGCATCCTTTCGATGCAGCCAGCCATGGCCACGTTTCGGTCTATGTTCGATAGGGGTCGGGATCGACTGCGCGTCGAGCGTCAATGGCCGCCTGGCTTGCGCCTTGTCGGACGGCTGGGTGCCCCATTCGGTCCAGGTCGCACTCTAACGCCGTGCTCGAGAAGTTGGTAGAATCGTCCCCGGCAAGCCGAGTTGGGTGCCCAAGCGCCGCAGCCGAGCGCTGCAAATGCGGTGCAACTACCCGCCTGGCGATACGGCTGGCTGGTTCGCAAGCGTCCCCGTAGCTCAATTGGATAGAGCGTCGGCCTCCGAAGCCGAAGGTTAGAGGTTCGAGCCCTCTCGGGGATACTAACGCGCAGGGGCGTGCCGCGGCGTTGGGTGCCACCGATCCGATCCACCTGGGAGGCTGAACCATGATCCACGGTTGTTCGCCGATTCGGCGCCGAATCGGGCCATTGCCGCACGTTGTGAGTTTGCTTTTCTGCGCCCTGGCATCGACCACTCCGGCTCGCGCAGCCGACGCGATCACGGATTATTTGGCCAAGCCATCGCTCAATGTCGTGATTACGGTCTCGGACATGGATGCGGCCAAGAAGTTCTACGGCGAGGTCTTGGGCCTGAAGCCGTTGCCGCCCGTTCCGTTTGGCGAAAAGACCAAACCGGTGTTCTTCCCCCGCGCGGTGACGATGGAGCGATTCGGCGTCGGATCGCACGAGATCAAGCTGATTCCTGGCGTTGCGTCCACCAAGAAGCACCCCGGCGGAATCCAAAATGGCATCGGTCTGCGAATGGTCAACTTTCCGATCGCCGATATGGAGGCATTTCGTGCCCGCCTCGCTGAGCACGGCTATCCGATGCCGCAGATTAACGAACTACCGGACTCGGCGTATCGATTCGGACTGCTTACCGACCCGGACGGCAACCAGGTGGAGTTTTTCTACTACGACGGTGACGGTCCGGCAGGCTGGCAGGAGAGCCTGCACCTGGCGCTGACGGTCTCTGACGTGGAGGCGTCGCGGCGATTCTATGGCGACGTGCTGGGGTTGCCGGAGTTGCCGTCGATACCGCTACCACTCGACCCTGGACGCAAGGTTTATCTTTTTCAATGCGGCCCGACGTTGATCAAGTTCTGGTCGTTTGGCAAAGACTTGCCGAATCGCGCGGGTCGGCACCTGGACGCCTACGGCAACCGGTACATTCAGTATCACATGCGCGACATCGATGCAGCTTTGGAATTCGTCAAGTCGCGCGGCGCGACGATTGACTTGCCGCCCACGGCCGTGGGCAGCATGCCGGTCGAGATCATGTTCGTGGCCGACCCGGACGGCATCATCAACGAGATGTTCGGCGTCAAGTTTGGCCGGCAGTAGTCGAACGCGTAGGCCAGTGTGCCGCTAGCACAATTGCCGCCAAACCACGGAGGCCCTGCATGGACTTTCGCACGATCCGCTACGCGACCAACGATCGCGTGGCGACGATCACGCTCAACCGCCCGGAGAAGCAAAACACGCTGCAACCGGCCGTCTGGGAGGAACTGGATGCGGCGCTTGCCGAGGCGCAGCGTGCCGCGAACGTCCGCGTGATCGTGCTGGCCGGCGCCGGTGATTCGTTCTGCGCCGGGTTCGATTTCTCCGACGGACTGCAACACTACGAAGGCCTGGCCGAAGAGGGCTACGATCCGGGACACGACATGATGCAGGTCACGAATCCGTTCACAGCGCCCATTCCGGCCTTCATGCGGATTTGGCGCAGCTCGAAGCCGGTGATCGCCAAGGTGCAGGGGTGGTGCGTGGGCGGCGGGTCGGAGATGGCCTTGTGTGCCGATTTGGTTATCGCGTCGGAGGACGCGCGATTCGGCACGCCGTACGCCCGGGTATGGGGATGCCACTTGACCGGCATGTGGATCTATCGACTCGGTTTGACGAAAGCCAAGTTCTACGCATTGACTGGCGAGTCGGTCAACGGCGCGGAGGCGGCCGAGTTGGGGCTGGTGAACTTTGCCTACCCGCTGGAGCAACTCGACGAGAAGACCGATTATTGGGCCAATCGATTGGCGGTCATTCCGGTGACGCAATTGGCCGCAATGAAGCTGATCGTCAATCAGGCGTACGACAATATGGGCATTCAAAGCACGCAGTACCTCGGCACGATTTTGGACGGCATCATGCGGAACACGCCCGAGGGGCGGCAGTTCGTGCGCACCGCCCAGCAAGACGGAGTGCGTGCGGCGATTGCCGGCCGCGATGGACCATTTGGCGACTATAGCCAGGCTCCAGCAGATCAGAAGCCGCGCCGAAAATAGTGCTAAGTTTGAATCTACGGACAACGTCCGGGATTCCGTCTTGGCGTCGTGAACTGCGGTGTCCTACGATGCGGCCCTCGCCGGGCCGGACGCACACGACGCTCGCCTGTTTTGGATCATTTTGATGGATCGGAAAAAGCGCGCAAATATCGCAAGTTTTGTGCGGTCGGAGCTGGCGTTATGGTTCGGCGCCGGGACGATGGTCCTGTTTCTGGTGTTCGGCGCGGACTGGCTGGCCCGGCCGTCGAGCGTGGCATGGCAACTGGCAGTGTTTGCCTGGTTGTTCGCGTCGATGCTCTGGCTGTCGTTTGCGGTAGTGCGGCATTCCGACTGCCTGGCGGTCCGGTTGGGCGAACCGTACGGGACGCTGATCCTGACGCTTTCGGTCGTGGGGATCGAGGCCGTGATGATTTCGGCCGTGATGCTCACCGGCGACAAGCCGACTCTGGCCCGAGATACGATGTTTGCCGTACTGATGATCGTGCTCAACGGCATGGTCGGACTGACACTGTTGCTCGGCGGGTTACGCCACCACGAACAGGCCTACAACCTGCAGGGTGCCAACACGTTTCTCTCGGCGATCATTCCAATCTCGGTGCTCGTGCTCGTCCTGCCGAGGTTCACCGAATCAACGCCCGACGCGTCGCCGTCGAGCTTTCTGGCGGCGTTTCTGATCATCGTGTCGGTCGCGCTGTACACGTTCTTCCTCGTGATCCAAACGACACGACATCGCACGTTCTTCATGCAGCCCAACGAGCCGCCGGCTGGGCACGAAACGTCGGAGCTGGTGATTCGTTCCGTGAAGGTTCACGCCGTACTCTTGATTGCCTGCATTACGCCCATCGTCGTGCTATCCAAAAGCATGGCCAAGGTGATCGATCAGGGCATCGAGTCGATGGGTGCTCCGTTGGCGCTGAGCGGCTTTATCGTCGCGTTCTTGGTCCTGGCGCCCGAAGGCCTGGGCGCTGTGCGAGCCGCCTTAGCGAACAAGCTACAAAGATCGACGAACATCTGTCTGGGGTCCGCCCTGTCGACGATCTGTTTGACCATTCCGGCGGTGCTCACGATCGGGCTGGTGACCGGGAGAGTCGTCGAGCTGGGACTGGGCGACGTCGACCTGATCTTGCTCTTGCTCTCGCTGGCCGTCACCGTCGTTTCCTTCAGCAGCACGCGGACCAACGTCGTGCAGGGGGCCGTGCATCTGCTGCTGTTCGCTGCCTACATCGCGACAATCTTCGATACCTCGCCGTAACGTGCAGAACGGCAATCCGGCGCCGACATTCGATGCGTTGTGCCGGGCACGCGCGGGAATTGCGTTCGTTTGCTCCCAGCATCGCAGCGCTCTGTTGTTGCCCCTGGCAACTATCCGCCGCCGGTGCGGGAGACGACTTCCATTGCCGTCGTGTAGAGGAAGAAGGCCAGCGTGCCGACAAGCACGAGGACGGTTGACCAGTGGTTTTTGTACCGCGCACCGATCCAATCCGTTCGCCCGTTGAGCAACAGCAGCGTGGCGGCGAGCATCGGCACGAACATGGCCCCGACGACGGCATAGACCATCTGCATTGCTCGAAAGTCGACCACCATGCCGAGCATGGGAATGACGGCGATCGCGTACAGATAGCCGCGGTAGGGGCGCGAGTTGGTGTCGATGCGCTGGCCGGTCGGCCGGCCGCCACGCATCAGTTGCCACACATCGGCGAACAAATACGGAACGCTTTGCCACACGCCCAATAGGCTGCTGAACACGGCACCCCAGGCACCGAGTAGAAACGTCCATCGAACGATCGACCCGGCGCGGCCGAAGGTGGTTTCGAGCTTGTCGGCCATCTCGACGATTAGTTTCGCGCCGCCGCCCGGCAGCTCGCCCAATGTGTTGCCGATGACGACCATCGCAACGCCGAAAATCGCCGTCATCAGGTAGCCGCTGGCCAGGTCGATCCGGCACGTGGCGAGATCTTCGGTGCCCTCGCGTCCTTCTTCGCGAATCCAGTAGCCGTAGCACAGCACGGTAACGGTTCCGCCGACGCCGCCAATCAGAGCGACCGTCCATGTCGTGCCGCCTTCGGTGGCCAGCGGAATCCGCGGCCAGACGAGTCCCTGGGCGACTTCGCCCAAATCGGGCCGCAACGCAATCGCCGTGGCTACGACCACCACGAACATCAGCACGATGCAGACGCCCATCACACGCTCGAAGAGCCGGAAGCCGCCGAGCCGCACCATCAACACCGCCAGACCACTGTGCAAGATCCCATAGATAATCTTGTCGTTGCTGGCCGCATCGACGCCGTCGCCGGTTAGCGGAAAGATCGCGTGGCTTGTGACGCCGATCCCGCTCATCAGTGCCGCGGCGACCATAAAACTCCAAAACAGCAAGTAGGCCAGAAACAACCACGACGCCGGCCGGCCGAAATGCTCCACGCAACCCTCGACCAACGTCGTGCCGGTCACGAGTTGCCAGCGCGTGAGCCCTTCGTTGAGCACGAATTTCAAGAATGCGCCCAACACGGCCGCCCAGAGGATGGCCAACCCCAGCGCGCTGCCGCTGAATGAGGCGGTGGCCAGATCGCCGGCTCCGACGCCGGTGGCTGCCACGAGGATGCCCGGACCAATGATGCTCAGCAGCGTCTTGCGCTTCATAGGTCGGATTGCCGTGCGGCAGCGCAGCGGTGGTCACTGGGGCCAGTTTTTTCGTAGCTCCGCGTTCGACGCGGCGGCCGGAGGCGAGCGGTCTCGGACGGGGTCGCTGAGAAGACCCGTGGCAACGGCGGGCCGCGGCTCGGCTACTGCGTCGCGTCAGGCACGTCGTCCTCCGGAGGCGTAATGTACAAGAATACGCCCACCACGCCCAGGAATTCGTCCGCGTCGGTCACCGGCGCGGAGACGGCGATGACCCATTGGTTCGTCGTGCGGGTGCGGAAATCCGCCGACAGGTGAATTCCCTTGAGGCGCCGAAAAGGCATGATTTGCTGTTTGCGCAAGTAGTCTTTCAGGTCGAAGTCGTCGTCGTCGCCGCCGTGAAAGTAGGTGCGCCAAGCGTAGTTGTTCCCGACGTTGTCCGTCCCCATAGGCCCGCGCGCGATTTGCAGCCCGTTTCGATCTTGCACGAACCAGGCGAAAATGTGATGCGTCGCCGCACTCTCGTCGTACTTCGCATCGATCCATGCCTGCAGGTCGGATCGCGCCGGATGTTCGAGAAGCCGATCGCGGAGGTTTGGCCAGCGATCCACGAAACCTGGCGCGGAGAGTCGGCGGCGGATGGTCGTGAGTTCCGAATCATCTAACGCGGCCTTCAACGCCGAGATCAATTCCGGATCTTTCGCCGCTGTTTCCACAATTGAAAAGTTGTCGCGCACGCTATCGCTATTGCGGATCGCCAGCAACAGGTTGTGCCGGCTGTGCAGAATGCCTTCGATTTCTTGCCGCAGTCCGCGCTCGCGCAAGAACCCCCAGGTAGTCAGCGCGGCAATCGTGATCAACAGCGCGAGCGTGCTGCCCAGCAAGCTGGCAACCGCCGGCTTGCGCTTCGACCAGCGCCACAATCGGGTGATCGGGCTGACGGGCCGGGCATGAATTGGCTCGTCGTTGAGGAACCGCCCCAGTTCGTCGGCCAACTCGATCGCCGACTGGTAGCGCTTGGCTGGTTGTTTCTCCAAGCACTTCAGGCAGATCGTTTCCAAGTCGCGCGGAACATAAGGATTGAATCGTCGGGGACTTGGTGGTTCTTCGTGGATCACCTTATGCGGCAGCACGCTCATGTTGCCGCGAAACGGCAATTCGTTGGTCATTAGCTCGAACAGGATCACACCCAACGAATAGACGTCGCTGCGCCCGTCGCACGTGTGTGATTCGCCGCGCGCCTGCTCCGGAGACATGTAAGCCGGCGTGCCGAGAATGTGTCCGTCCATCGTGATCGCGATATCTTCATCGGCTCGTTTTGCCAGGCCGAAGTCGGTCAGGTGGGGCTGCCCTTCGTCGTCGATCAGAATGTTGGCCGGCTTGAGGTCTCGATGGACCACGCCGACACAGTGCGCGTGCTCGAGCGCCTCGGCCACGGTTCGCACAAGCAGGGCGGCGGCTTCGAAGGTAGGCCGATCGGCCTCGGCCCACGCGTCGAGTGTCGCGCCCCGAATTAAGTCACTCACGATGTAAACCGCGTCGCCTTCACGTCCCACTTCGTGGACGCTGACGATGTGCCGATGCCGGAGTTGCGCGGCGACGCGCGCCTCGCGCATCACCTCTTCGATTTCCATCGGGTCGAGCTTCTGCTGCCGCGGCAGCTTGACGGCGACCTCCCGGTCGAGCTTCGAGTCGAGAGCGCGCCACACCGCGCCAAACGACCCGACGCCCAGCCGCTCGACCAGTTGAAATCGGCCGACCCGATCAGGATGGCGGCCCGATCCGTGCGCTTCGACGATGTGAAACCGCTGTCCGCACGCGGTGCACGAGATCTCGTGGTCGGTCACGTCGCCTTCAACGTCCACGCGTTTTTGGCATCGTGGACAGCGCACCAAGAGCACAGTTTCGAGCGTCTTGTCGCCGGTGGCACCGGGATGGGTCGAGGCCTGGGTATCGATCAGCAGGCGGGCCCGATCGATCACCGCAAGTTTGCGCAGTTCTTCGGCCAGTTCCTCGTGCAGGTCCTGATTCTGCTCGAGCAAATCGGCGGCCGATACCATTTCGCCCGCAGCGCGTCGTTTTAGGAACGCATCCAGCACGTCGCGCATGCGTTGGCCTTGCGGCTCGCTTTCGGGTTCTGTGCGATGGGGTGATGTGGTGTCGCTCATGGCCGTTTGAACGGCGTCTTGCCGAGAGCTAGTGGTCACATTCGTTCGCAAATCCAGGCCGCTGTTGCGGACCGCTTTGGTGATTTACTTGTCGCTCAAAAACCGTGATGCCCGTTCGAGTGCCTCGCGCATCTTTTTCTTGGCACGGTCCAATAGTCCTCGCACGGCGCCGGTGGAGCGCCCCATGCGCTGTGCCGTTTCTTCGAGCGAGTAGCCTTCGAAGTAGCGGAGCTCAACCGCTTGGCGGTGTTCGTCGGGCAGCCCAGCCACCACGATCTGAATGGCGCGAATCCCCTCGCGTCGGGCGACCGAGCGGCTGGGCGTGTTGCCGGAAGCGGCAAGCAAGTCGAATAGGTTCGCCGCAGCACTTTGCTTGTCGACCGGAGCGGCCGAGACGCGCACACGGTCGCCGCCCCGTTTCTTGCGCCGCTGGGCGCGGATCGCGTCGCGCAGCCGGTTTTCGGCGATGGCCTGCATCCACGACAGGAACGAGCCGTCGGGGCGATCTTCGTACTGATCAATGCGTGCAAACACTTGGGCATAGGTCAGTTGCACAATGTCTTCGGCGTCGACGACGCTTTGCAGCGATTTCGGCAGACGCTGATCAACCTGGCGGAGAAGGGTTCCATAGTGGTCCAGCATCAGCCGCTCGAGCGCGGCTCGATCGCCGCCCACCGCACGGTCCACCAACTCGCGCGCGTTTGCTGTGTCTGTCATTCGTTGCGGCGATTGCAAGAGGTCCGTCGAATCGCGACGTCCCCACACTGGCAACCGCCCTACTGAATTAAGCGCCCGTGGCGCGCCGGCGGCGCGCATTTGGCGCTTCTGTGGATAGGACGGGGCCAAATCTCCTTCGTGGGAGGTCGACGCATGAACACCGAACAGACACGATTGTACCAGAAAATCCTAGCTTACTCGCCCGACCGAGCGGATAGCCAGTTTCCGTTTTCGGCACGGTTGGCGCGGGAGAACGGTTGGAATCGGTCCTTCGCGCGCCGCGTGATCGAGGAGTACAAAAGGTTCATGTTTTTGGCGGTCGCGGCGGATCACATGGTTACACCGTCGGAGGAAGTTGACCAGGCCTGGCATCTTCACCTGGTTTACACGCGGTCCTATTGGGCGGACTTCTGCGATGGCGTGTTGGGCCGCCCCGTACACCACGAGCCGACAACCGGCGGCGCGGCCGAGTCGGCCCACTACCGCAGCCTGTACGAAAAGACGTTGGACAGCTACGAGCAGTGGTTCAACGAATCGCCGCCGAGCGACATCTGGCCACCGACCGCTGTGCGATTCGACCCAACCCTGCACCGCTCATGGGTCTATCCGCGCGATGCGTGGGTTGTGCGGAAGCCTTGGGCCGTGTTGCGCCCGGCGCGCGGCGCACTGATGATGGCCGCCGGGGCTGTGCCGCTGGTATTGGGCGTTGCCAACCCGTTGCGCCTGCCGGGGCCGCAGTTCTTGGTCTTCTTCGGCGTGCTGTGCGCCGTCGGCATCGCGGCCGCGTTGATCGCACGGTGGATGATGCGGCAGGAGGACATTCGCGTGGACACCACGCACCTCACCACGTACGAGCAAGCGTGCCTAGCACGCGGCGTGCGTGGAGCGGTCGACGCCGCATTGGCCGCGCTGATCGCCGAGGGGAGGCTCGAGATCGTCAAGCAAGAGCCGCGCACCTTCGGACTAATCTCCCTGGGCCGGCCACACTATCGGTTTCAGGCGACCGACGCATCTCCGCCGGAAGACGCGCTCGAAGCGGCGCTGGTGCGTGCGGCGGCGGGATCGTCCGGCGCAGAACCCACTACGTTGGTCCTGTCGGCCCGACCGGCAGGTGAAACGATTCGCGAAAACTTGCAGGAGCGAGGCCTGCTTGAATCGTCGGAGAGTTTTCGCGCGGCCCGATGGTGCCCACTGTTGATCCTCGGTGCCATTGGGCTCGTGGGAGCCACGAAACTCGCCATCGGGATGCACGCGGGGCGCCCCGTCGGCTTCCTCGTGATCGGACTGGTCGCCCTGGCAGCCGTGGCGCTAACGTTTTGGAAACAACCGCTTCGCACGAGGTCAGGCGACGCGCTGCTGGCCCGGCTCGAGAGCGAAAACGACGCCCTGCGCGGGTTGGCACGGCACGACGCGCAAAACGCTTCGGCGACCGACGTCGCCCTGGCGGCCGGTTTCTTTGGGCTGGCCGCGGTTTCCCATCCTCAAATCGAGATGCTCAACGCCGCAATGACACATGTCACGCCTCAACAAACCGGCGGCGCTGCGTGCGGAGGGGGCTGCGGAGCCGGTTGTGGCGGTGGCTGCGGAGGCGGGTGCGGCGGTTGTGGTGGATGCGGCGGCTGAGCGTCCAATAGTTGAGCGCGGCGGACTGCCCGACCAGAATGGTGCTACGCGCTAGCGAACCAGCGCGCAGCCCGGGCCGTGGAGCCGCCATCATGATTCCAGACGAACGCACTTGGGCCGCACAACGTTTGACACGCCGCGCAGCGATGGGCGCAGCGGCACTGGCCGCCGGCGGTGCCCTGTCCTCAGGAGAGCCTCGCGCGGCCGCAGCAACTCGGTCAGCAAAGCCCAAGTACGACATGAAGAAGTCGATCAACTTGTGGGCGTTTCCCTATCCGGACCAGATGTCGTTGCGCGACTGCTTGCAACTGGCCAAAGACGCGGGCTTTGACGGAATCGAACTGAACTACGACCTCGAGAACGACCTTTCGCCCAAGTCGGGCACGGCCGACTACCACAAGATTCGTCGCATGGCCGACCAGATCGGCATTGCCATCAGCGGCGTCTGTTCGTTCTTGTTCTGGCCTTATCCGATGACCGCCAACGACGCGTCGAAGCGAAGTCGCTCGTTGGAATTGGCCGGAAAGATGACGCAAGCGGCCCACGATCTAGGCACCGACAACTTGCTCGTCGTGCCCGGCGCGGTACACATTCCCTGGCGCGACGACTATGAGCCGGTCGCCAACGACGTCTGCGAACGTCGCGCGAAAAAAGCCATCGCCCAACTACTTCCGCAGGCGGAAAAGTTGGGCGTGAACCTCAATATCGAGAACATCTTCTTCAACGGGTTTCTTCTGAGCCCGCAAGAGATGATCGATTTTGTCGACGCCTTCGACAGCCCACGGTTGCACGTACATTTCGACACCGGCAACATCATGTTGTTTCAGTTTCCGGAGCATTGGATCCGGATCCTCGGCCGGCGGATTCAAAACGTTCATTTCAAAGAGTTCTCGAAGAAGGGAACCGACTCGTCGCTCGAGTCGTTTCGGCCGTTGTTGGATGGCACGACGAATTGGCCCACCGTGATGCAGGCGCTCGACGATGCCGGTTATCGTGGCTACTTGACGTTCGAGTACTTTCATCCGTGGCTCCACTATCCCGAAGCACTCGTGTATCAAACGTCGGATTCGTTGGATCGCATGCTGGGCCGAGCCCGACCTACAGCCACAACGCGAGGTTCGTGATGAAGCCGAAAAAAGGTTGGACGTGGCTACCAGCGACGGTGGCTGCCACGATGGTGTTGTTCGCGACGGGAGCCAAGGTCCACGGCGCCACGTTTCCGGGCGAATCTTGGTCGCGACTCGCATCGCCCGAGTCATTGGGGTGGTCGCGCGAAAGGCTGCAGCCGGCCCGCGATTATGCGGAGACGATTGACACCGAGGCAGTGATGATTGTCGTCGACGGCCAGATCCTGGACGCTTGGGGCCCGATCGACAAACGGTTCAACGTGCACTCCATTCGCAAGAGCCTGCTCAGCGCGCTTTACGGCATCCACGTGCGCAATGGCACCATCCGATTGAACAAGACGCTGGCAAAGCTCGGAATCGACGACAACGAGCCGTCCCTCACAGCGGTGGAGCAAACGGCGACCGTGATAGATCTGCTGAAGGCACGCTCCGGAGTCTACCACCCTGCCCTGTACGAAACTCCCAGCATGAAGGCCGCTCGACCGAAGCGCGGCAGCCATCCGCCCGACACGTTTTGGTACTACAACAACTGGGACTTTAACGTACTGGGCACCATCTTCGAGCGGGAAACCAAAACGAATCTGTTCGCCGAGTTCAAAGCGCGCATCGGTGACCCAATTGGCATGGAAGACTTTCGCATTGAGCATGCCGGCTACGTCACCGGACCCGATTCGGTCTACCCGGCGTATCCGTTCCACCTGACTGCCCGCGACATGGCACGATTTGGGCTGCTCTGTTTGCGCCGCGGGGATTGGCGTGGCAGGGCGGTTATTCCGGCGGATTGGATCGACGAGAGCACGACGTCGTATTCCGACGCGGGCGATCGTGGCGGTTACGGCTACATGTGGTGGGTGGCCGTTGACGGAAAACATCTCCCGGGCGTTACGCTTCCTGAGGGTTCGTACGCGGCGCGCGGTGCCGGCGGCCATTGCATACTCGTTGTGCCGCAGCTCGATCTGGTGGTCGTGCATCGCGTGAACACCTATTTCCCGAACCGGCGCGTAGACGCCCGCGAACTGGGCAAACTGGTCGGATTGATTCTCGCGGCGCACAGCAACACGAAAAACTGACGAGGGCAACGTCGTGCAAACAAAGCACGGTCCCATGCGATTGGGCATGCTCGGCATGTGGCACACGCATGCCGATGGCATCGTACGCCAAGTCGCTGAGCATCCCAACGAGTTCGCGCTGGTGGGGTTCTACGATCCCGACCCGAAAGTTGTCGCGCAGCGCCGCAAGCAGTGGCAACCGGCGGTCAAGGACATGCGCGTGTTTGATCGGCCCGAAGGGCTGCTGGCCGAGTCGCTCGACGGGGTTGTCGTCGAGGGCCGCGCGTTCGAAAACCTATCGCTGGCCACATTAGCCCTCGAGAGCGGTCGGCCAGTGATGCTCGAGAAACCGGCCGGCACCAAGATCGAAGAATTCCGCCGGCTCATTGATCTGGCCCAGCGGAAACACCTGCACGTGCAGATGATCTATCTATTTCGTTACATGTCGGCGGTGCAGGAAATGTTTCGGCTGGCGCGCGAGGGCGCGCTGGGCGAAGTCTACATGTTTCGCGGGCGGTTGCCGAAGGACCTCGAAACGTACGACCATTTCGTCGACGAGCTACGACCCTATTCCGGCGGAATATTCTTCGAAATGGGCGGCCACGCGATTGACATGATGGTCCAGGTCTTGGGCAAGCCGAATCGCGTGACACCGTTTCTGGCCCACCATCACGTTGTGCCGGGCAAGTACATCGACAACGGCGTGGCCATGTTCGAGTTCGACCACGCTTGGGGCATCATCGAGGTGCCCGCGATGGAGGTGGCCCCCAGTTCGCGGCGATTCGAAGTCTACGGAACCGAGGGCGCGTGCATCATCCCGCACCTGGGAAGTGGCCATCTGGCGAACAAGGCGGTTCAACCAATCCAGGTGTGCAAGGCTGGCGACAAACAATGGACCACGCACGAATTGCCGGCCGCGACGTTGCAGATTCGAGATCTTCGGCAATTCGCTGACGTCGTACGTGGAGGTGTCAAGCCGGACTTCGACGTCGCGCACGATCTGGCAGTGCAGGAAGCGCTGCTCGCCGCCAGTGGCATGCTTTAGCATGCGGCGCGTTTGCCGTTGGGTCGTTGTCGCGACTGGCGCAATTCAAATCGTCGATTGGAACAGCGGGATCCCGCGGCGCAGGTATCGATTCGACTCCGCGGACAGGGTAAAGCCGGTCGGATTTCCGTTGCCGCGCGTGGCAATCGCGCGGGCGACCTCGTAGAATGGCATCCCGAAAACGCATCCGCCCGGGCGCCGCGCGGCAGTACGGTTTCCATCATGCCAATGAGGGAGGCACTCATGCTCCAGTCACCATTTGCGTTGTCGTTAACTCTATTCGTGCTGTGTGGGGTCGTCGGCATGACCAGTGGACAACCGGCCGAAGCCGGCGAGGAATCTGGAAGCAAGGTGCGCCGTTTTGCGCGATTCGAAGTCGGAGGCACGGCCTACTACGGGATCGTCGAGGGAGACCAGGTCCGGCAGATCGAAGGCGACTTGTTCGGCGAGTGGAAACCAGGCAAGCGGACGTTTCCGCTGTCAAGCGTCAAGCTGCTCGTGCCGGTGGCCAACCCGTCGCAGGTGCTCGCGCTTGCCGGCAGTTACAAGAGTCACTTGGGTGGCGCCAATCGGGTGACGACCGTCACCACGGTCACGAAGATTACCACCGACGTCAACAGCGGCGAGACCTCCTCGAACAGCGATACGACTGTCGAGACGGTTGAGCCCGGGCAGATTCCCGAAAAGTTTCAAATTCCGCAGGTGTTCTTCAAGACGCCGTCGTGCCTGATCGGGGACGGCCAGAGCATCGTGATTCCGCGCGGAACCGAAGTCGTCCATTACGAGGCCGAGTTGGTGATCGTCATCGGTCGCAAGGCTCAGCATGTCAGCGAGGAAGAGGCGCGAGACTGCATTCTCGGCGTGACGTGCGGCAACGACGTCAGCGCGCGAGACTGGCAGAAGAACGACGTCCAATGGTGGCGCGCCAAGGGAAGCGACACGTTCGGTCCCTGCGGGCCGTACATCGCCTCGGGACTTGACTACGACAACTTGCTCGTGCAGTTAAGGCTCAACGGCGACGTCAAGCAGGAAGAAAACACCAACCAGTTCATCCACAATGTGCCGAAGATGGTCAGCGCGATCAGCCAACACGTCATGCTGTACCCGGGTGACTTGATCTTTACTGGCACGTCGGGCCGGACAAGCGAAATCAAGCCGGGCGACACGGTGGAAGTAGAAATCGAGGGGGTAGGCACCTTGACCAATCCGGTCGCGGCTGCCTCGAACTAAATTGGCGCATGCGTCAGGCGTCTCGGCATCCCAAGCGTCGGCGAACGGATTGATTCTGGCGGGAAGTGCGGCATGGCTGACACGATTCACTACGGCGTGCCCGAAACGCGCAGCCAAATCGTCGCGGCCCTGGAATCAGTCAATGCGCAGTCGACCGCCCTATGGGAGTCATTTTCCGATGCCGCGTTCTTCGCCGCGCCGGACGACGGTGGCTGGTCGCCGGCGCAAAACGTCGAACACTTGATCAAATCGACCGCGCCGGTGACGCGCGCCTTGGGCATGCCGCGGCTGCTACTCCGCTTGCTGTTCGGCGTAGCCCATGTCCCGTCGCGATCCTTCACCGAAGTGCGAGCGGCCTACCGCAAAACGCTCGACGAAGGAGGCCAGGCCGGTCGATTCGGGCCGCGCGGCGATGCAACGGCCGATACCGATGCACCGGCGCGCCGGAAGCTGCTCGACACCTGGCGTGCGCTGATTCCGCGACTGATCGAAGCCGTCCGCGGTTGGGACGAAGATGCACTCGATCGATTCCGCTTGCCCCATCCCCTGTTGGGCAAATTGACCCTCCGCGAAATGCTGTACTTCACGCTGTTCCACTTGGGATACCACGCCGAAAAGGTGGCAGCGCGCGGCAAACAGGGTGGTTCGCTACCCAGCGTCGATGGCCCGGCAATCTGATTGCGCGGTCTCGCACGCATTAGCGTTTGTTCTTCTCCGTCGCGTTCGCGGTGGAACGACCGCTGACGTTAGGTCGTTGTCTGGCGGCTGCCAGCCACCGTGCTCGAGCCGGGTGCTCACGGCGACTTGCAATCATACCAACCAGTTGGTATGTTACGGGCATGCCCAAGGTACAACCGGGCCAGCAGCGTCGGCCCTCGAATTTTCGCGATACGTTGCTTGAGACGGCGACGGAGTTGTTTCGCCGCAATGGGTACGCGGCGACGACCGTGGATGAAATTTGCGCCCAGGCTTGCGCGACCAAAGGTGCCTTTTTCCACCACTTCAAGACGAAGGAGGCCATCGCGCTGGCGTGTCTTGAGCGTTGGGACCGTCAAGTCGCGTCGATGGGCGACGGAGTGCCGCTTGATTCACTGGACGATCCCGTGGCAAAGACTCTGGCGTATTTGGATTTCATGATCGATGCGTTTTCCGATCCGAACCTGCTCAAGTCGTGCCTAGCCGGAACTACCGTGCAGGAGGTTTCCGAGTCGCACCCCCAGTTGCGCAGCGCGTCCAATCGCTGCTTTGTATCGGCCAAAGACCAGGTTCGCACACTTTTGGAAGATGCCTGCCGCAGCCGGCGCATCAAGCGCGACACCGATGGGCTAGCCACGCTGTGGGTCGCTACGCTGCAAGGATCGCTCGTGCTTTGTAAGGCATCGCGCGACGAGGCGGTGATTCCGGCCAGCTTGAAGCACGTTCGCTCATACATCGCATCACAACTGGACCGCGCGGCAAGTACGTCGCGGGGTCGAAAGAAACGTTAGTCACCCACCAGGAGAGAACCCTCATGACCATTGCACAAGCACTGCTTACGGAGTTCGAAACGGAAGCTCAGACCACGCGGAAGTTTCTGGAGCGACTTCCCGACGACAAGCTCGCTTTCAAGCCGCACGAAAAGTCCAAGACCGCCGGAAACCTGGCGCTGCACATCGCCTCGATTCCTGGAATGATTGCCCAGGCCGCGCTGGAGGACAGTTGGAGCCCTCCCACGAGCGGAAGCCCCGAGCCCAAGTCCGTGCAAGAAGTGCTTGAGGCGCATGATAAGAGCGTCGAAACCGCGAAAAAGATCCTGCCCGGCTTCGACGATGCCCGAATGGCGGAAAGCTGGTCGTTCATTATCGAGGGCAAGCCGATGCTCACGATTCCGCGGGCAGCCCTGCTGCGGTCAATCATGCTTAACCACTGGTACCATCATCGTGGTCAATTCGGCGTGTACTTGCGCCTGATGGGCTGCAAGGTTCCATCTAGCTACGGCCCCAGTGGTGATGAAGCACCCGACTTCATGTCGTAGCAACGAACACCAGTAACGCGGGTGATGTGCACCGCGCTGCTCGGCAGGAATCCGCAAGTATTGGGCTTCAAAGTGCCCCCAGTTCGCAGCGCGTTGTCCAACGTGCTAGCGGTGACTCGCTGGCAGATGGACAGTACCGGCCCGAACGGCCCAACGTTCGTGTGTTGGCGAAGTCTGGCAAACTTTGCCGGTGGCGAAAACCTGGCGGTGCGAAGGCACTCAAACCTTACCGATTAATCCGGCTGTAGGCGGCGCTGCGTATCGGATTGTAGGGGATTTACTTCGCACGGTTCGTGCGCGTGGACGATTGCTATTAGTGAGTGTGGAGAGCACTCGCCCACTAGGTGGCAATTCTTTCACGGATGAAACGCGACGACGATGGAGCGCCCACGCCTTCCACTTTGCGCCGGTATCGTAGTGCTGGTCTCGCTTGCGCTCTGCGCAGTGTACGCCGCACGAAACCGCGCATCGACAGACGAGCCGCGGCCCTTGCCGAACATCGGCAAGCGTTTGCCTCTGCGCCCGTCGGCCGACCCCGTGGTCCGTCCCGCCGGACTGATCGAGCCGGCCATTCCACCGACGCCTGGCAAGAAAAAGGTCCTAGTCGAGAAGCAAGAAGCCCCGCGAAAACCCGCCCCGGTTCTGAAGCTCTCGCCGGGCGCACAAGCAACGAAGCCTTTGGCTGGGGCTGCGCGATCGACAACGGCGTTGCCCAGGCCAACGACAATTGAGGCCGCGCCGTCTGGACCGGCGACGACTCGCCCGACCCAAAACGTGCTGCGTGCGGAAACAGGCGCCAAACCCGACAGCCCGCGCGACGAGCAACCAGCCGGGACCACGTTCGTAATCCGCGGTATCACTTCGTCGCTACCGCGTTCGCTGGCGACGGGTGCAACGTCGGGCAATCTGGTCACCCGGCAAAAGACAGACTTTGTTACGCCGCCGATCAAGGCCGCAACCGAGCCGCACGTACCGCCGACCATTCCTTTGGTTGTAACTCCAAGCGTCCCGGAGGCTGCCGACTCATCGGCCAAGTCCGTGGCGAAGTCGGTCGTGAACGAACCGGCGGAGAAGGCGGCTGCAAAGCCGGCACATGGACTGGCAGAACGTCGTGCGGCTAACAAACTCCGGCCGACGCCCGGAGCAAAGCGGAAGATCGCCTCGAGCAAGCTAACACCGAAGACGATCTCGCCCAAGCCTGCGACGCAACCGGCACCCAAGGCCCAAACCGAAAACATCGCCGAGGACCATCGCAAGCCGACCGACATTGTTGCCGCAAAGCCCAGTCCCAAGATTGCTGCGACCAGCAAGGCGCCTGCCGACAAGAAGTCGGTTGCCTCGGTCCAGCCCCAAGCGGACGGTCAGCGAGACGTTGCCCGGTCGACCACCGACACGTTGGCACCCGCGCCGGTCAAATTGGCACCGGCGCCCAAGGTGGCAAAAACGAACGAAACCAATTCGAAGATCGCCAAGCAGCCGGTGGCTCGGAGTGAGGATTCGGCGGACCGCGCGCCGCAGATTGCCGGCACCAACACGGATTCCGAATCTGCGGCGCCGCGCGAGGGCGGCCTCCAACCAGTGCCGGTCGATAAGGCGATTGTTGCACCTCCGGCCAAGATTCCAGTAGCTGCCAAACCGCACGGCCAGAGCGGAGACGATCAGCCGTATACGACGCTGCCGTGGCACCAGCCGACTCGTCGCAGCCCGGAACTAGTTGCGGCGATGAAGCGTGCGAACGCGCGTGTGCTGCGAGGATACGAGTTGGCCTCGCGCGGTGCGCTTTTTGCAGGCCGATCGGAATTCATTGGTGCGGTCAAAATCATCGCCTTGGCTCACGACACGCAGGACGGAACGCGGCGACACTCGAAAGCGGCCGCGGCGGGTCTTACGGCGTTGGAAGAAGCCGAAGACTTCGCTCGTCATGCCCAGTCGTTGCGCACGGTCGATATTTCCAACATCATCATTCCGCACACGACCCCAGTTCTGAAAGAGATTGACACGTCCGACCTGACGCCGGATGCCGCGGCGCGATGCTACTACAACTACGCCCAGGAACAACTTTCCGCGTCTGTCGCGCAAGAGCTGTGCGGATCGATGGCGCTTTACGCAATGGGCAAGGTGGCCATGGTGGACGCCAAGCAGAAGCGAAAGGTAGGCAGCAACCTCGGTCAAGCGATGACCTTGTATCGCGCGGCACTGATCGCCAACCCCAAGAACTTCCGCGCGGCAAACGAACTGGGCGTGTTGCTCGCCGAGAACGGTCAGTTCGAACTTGCCCGCGATCTGCTGATTCGCAGCGTTTCGGAGTCGCCCCAGGTTACCACCTGGAACAACCTGGCAGCCATTCACGCGCGGATTGGCGAGGGGCAACTTGCCGATCGGGCGAAGCGTCGTGCGTTGGCACTGCAGTCGGGTAACGCCCGGCCGACGCAGGCGCCGGCTGTGGAGTGGGTCGATCCGACGACGTTCGCTTCGACCACGTCAGCGTCCGACGCGCTGCCTGTAGCGGGCACGTTTCCCAAACAGGCTCCCACAGTGAACAAACCGCAGCCGGATGAAAAGAATACCCCGGTCGACGTGGCCAAAAAATCCATCAAAGACTGGCTCAAGCCTCTTAGGCGTTGATGAGGAATCACAGTAGCATGAGACGACAACTTAACGATCAACAGCCGGGCGCCGGAGCCGACCGCTCGCACCGAGTAGCTACGGTACGCGGCCGAAAGGCGGCCGGGTTGGGGCTATTCACCCTGGTGATTCTGCTGCTGAGTCTAGTTGCATGGCAAAGCAAGGGCGGCACACCCTCGGCTGGCGACCAGATTCACCGGTCGCGCAAAGACGCACAACTTACCGCGGCAGACCGAATCATGGCGGCGGATCATTGCGGCAACGCGCCGTGCGTTGCCGTGGCCGGTCAGCCGGCAACCTCCGACAACGTGTCGTCCGCCCCGAACAACTCGATTCAACTTTGTCAGGTGCTTACGCCGGCCGACCCAAACCCCATTCCGGGCGTTGACTGCGTCCACAACTGTCCGCCCGGCTACGAGGCCACTTGGAACGCCCTGGGGCCGGTTGCCGACTTTCAGGAATGGGCCCAAGGCGAGTACGTTGGACGTGCCCGCCTGCCCCACGTTCCGACCTATCGGCTGCGGGTCGATGATGAATTGGAATTCGTGTTTCGCGTGACGCGCGACGAGATCAATAGTCCGTATAAACTCAACGTTGGCGACGAGATCACGGTCGAGTCCACAAACGACCGCGAACTGCAACGCAGCTTGGTGATCTTGCCGGATGGCACGATCACGCTGCCGTTGGTCGGCCAGGTGCGCGCCGCCGGCATGACCGTGGCACAACTACGCGGAGAGCTCGAAAAAGACTTCGAAAAATACTACAACCTGCCGGGCATTACGGTAACGCCGACCAAGGTCGACACGAAACTCGAAGACTTGCGATACACCGTCAGCGGTCGGTCCGGTTTCGGTGGCCAGGTCCTACCGGGGCGTGTTACTCCGGAAGGCACGATTCAGCTTCCGGCTGTCGGTTCTGTGCCGGCACAAGGCCTGACGATTGACGAGTTTCAGGCCGAACTGAAAGCGCGATTTGCCGAGGAAATCGAAGGCATCGAGGTAGTCCCGGTGTTGTCGCAACGCGCGCCTCGCTACGTCTACGTGTTGGGCGAAGTCAATGCGCCTGGCCGGTACACGCTTGAACAGCCAACAACCGTGATGCAGGCCATCTCGATGGCTGGCAGTTGGACCATCGGCGCCCACATCACGCATGTCGTGGTGTTTCGTCGTGTGGACGATTGGCGCCTGGTAGCCACCATGCTCGACTTGCGAGCCGCGCTGCTCGGGCGAACCCCCTGTCCGGCCAGCGAGATCTGGGTGGGCGACGCCGACCTGATCATCGTGCCCAAGAGCAGGCTGCTGCGTGCGACGAACTTCATCGAGTTGGTCTTCACGCGCGGTATCTACGGCGTGATTCCGTTCAACGGCAACGTCAGCTACACGGCATTCCGCGATCTGTCGCCGATTCCGTTCATTCCGTAGTCGCACATCCGGTCGCAGCGCCTCGAGCTGCTGCTGTACGCGGCAGGCACTTCAAGAACGCGCCGCACGGGCGATTGCCTTGGCATCGCAGGCTTGCCGTGCCTTTCAAGGACAATCTGTGTCCTACTCGTTGCGTTAGTGAATGCTGATTCACCAACGCACGTTTCTCTTGAGTACTAGCCAGGTGTCGTCTGGCGCAACAAAAGTGCGCTAGAACTGGGTTTACTCCGCATGACTTCGCTGTTTAAGAAAGCTGGGAAGTTGACGTGACGGACTTGGAAGTTGTATATTCACGGTCACAGCTCGCGTATCAGGTTGAATCGCGTAGGAAAGTGGCGGAACGTTGGACGAATTTCCGTTAGCCTTCCTAGGCATTCTATCTAACCAAACTGGTTCAAAGCGTGGCTTTTGAATCATGTCGCATCGCGGCGTTTACAGACGCGGCGCGCACGCCGACTAGGCCGACTTTTTGGTCGCCACCGACACGTTAAGAGAGATTGGACATGCCGACGCCCGCCCAGACTTCGGCCGATCCCGGCGGGCATCGCGACGTGTCTACGAGCCTTTCGCGCTCATCGGCGTTTCCATTGGCGCCCCGCGTTCACGGGGCCCTGTCGCTGCTTTTGGGCGCGTACCACAACAATGAGGCGGCGGGCAGCGAGTCTTGGGACCAGGCCCTTTCCATGTCGGCCCTCGAACAGGCCGGCGTGAACTCGAGCGACTTGCGCTGGCTGATCGGGAGGGGATTGGTTGAACACGCAGTCGACGCGCCCGGTTCGCAGGCAACGTCGCACGTCGTTCGGCGTCCGAACCGTGCCCGGTTCCAGAGCGGCGCGGTATTTCGATTGACGGCCGTCGGTGCGAAATTCGTACAACAATTGGACCTCTCCACGGCCGAGTCGGTCCGGCCCGCGTCGGCCTCGCGCGCCGCGGGTTCGCACAGGTCGGTTGCGTCGCCGCCGCTGCGACCGCGGTGGGATCGCGATCGCTGTGAACTCCGCGTTGGATCGGCGCTCGCCCGCCGGTTTCTGCTGGAGGCTGCCGACCAAGTGCGTATCCTGGCCGCCTTCGAGGAAGCACGCTGGCCCGAATCGATCGAGAGTCCGCTGGGGCTACCTTCCGATGGGGCCGCAAAGCGACTGCGACGGGCCGTCGACGGCTTGAACAACAGTTGCACGGGCCGGCTCGTGCGATTCTTCCTTGATGAGAAGAAGCAGTGCGTTGGTTGGGCGTTCGCCGATGCGGTCGACGCACGATCGCCCAGCGAATCTTAGCTGCCCGCGGCAAGTGCCGTGCTGGTTTCATCTGGGCCTCCGTACGACTGCAAGGGTGTGCTGGTTGAACTCCGGTCGCCCAACCCCATGGTTGTTCGGTTGCCAGGCTTTGGCACAATGACATGGCCGGTGGATGCTCCGCTGGACCTTGCTAAGGAAATACTCGTGCCGAACGCGGACCAGATCTTCGCGAAAGCCCAAGCACTGCAATCCGCTGGTCGCTTTTCCGAGGCCGAGCCGTTGTTTCGCAGTCTGCTCTCGTCAGACAATGCGACCGCCGAAATCTACTGCCGTCATGCGGCGTGCTGCCAGGCACTGGGCGCCCATCGCGATGCGATTGCGAGTCTGCGTCGGGCTATCATTCTTCGGAACGACAATGCCGACGCGTACCACCGCCTCGGTGCGTTGTTGGCACACGAGGGCGCCCTCGACGAAGCAATTGAGAGTCTACAAACGGCTCGCGCCCTGCGTCCAAAATCGGCGGAAACCGAAGAACTGCTGCGACGCGTCCACGCGGCGAACCAGAGCGAGCGGGCCGCGGAGCTAGCCCGGCAGGGACACTTGCCCGAGGCAACAGGCCTGTTCCAAACCGTTTCCGAGCAACTCCCAGGCGATTCTGACGCGCACTACAACTTGGGCTTTGTCTTTCTCCAGCAGGGCCGGATTGCAGAGGCCGTGGAGAGTTTCGAGCGCAGCTTGTCCATTGACGGCGGACGCCTAGACGCCCGCTTCCAACTGGCCAATGCGATGGTCAAGCAGGTCAGGCTCAACGAAGCCGCTGTCCAATACCATCAGATTCTGGAATCCTCGCCGAATCACGTCGCGGCGCTGGCGAACCTGGGCAACGTGCTGCGCGATCTCGAGCAATACGAAGAATCCGCTGCATGTTTGCGTCGAGCTGTGGCGATCTCGCCCGAAAGCGCCGAGCTTCTGAACAGCTTGGGCGTCGCGCTGATGAACTCGGATCGACCGGACGATGCGCTGGCGTGTTACGACCAGGCAACGGGTATCGATCCGAACTATGTCGATCCGTACGTCAACCGCGCGACCGTCCACCTCATGCGACACCAGCCGGTTGAAGCGCTGGCACAATGCGACCGGGCCCTACAGCTCGATCCGGCCAGCCCTTCCGCGATTCACAACAAGTGCTTCGCCCTGCTGTCGCAACGCAAATTGGACGAGGTGTTGGCGCAGGCTCGACGGGCCGTCGAACTGAACCCGACACATGCGGAGGCGCATCTTGACTACGGTCTGATGCTGTTGATGGCTGGCCGGTTCGAACAGGGATGGCACGAGTATGAATGGCGTTGGCAGCGTGCCGGAGAGGAACCGCGTTCGTGCGAGCAGCCACGTTGGTCGGGCGAGCCGTTAGCGGGACTCACGATCTTGTTGTGGACTGAACGGGGCCTTGGCGATTCGTTGCAATGCGTTCGCTATGCTGAGATCGTCGCCGAGCAAGGTGCCACTGTCGTCGTCGAGTGCGAGGCGCCGCTAGTACGACTTTTTTCTCGTTGCCGGGGCGTTCACCAAGTGGCGCCCCGCGGCGCGCCGGTTCCGCGCTACGATGTGCATGCACCGCTAATGAGCCTGCCGATGCTGTGCAATACGACGCCTGAGACCATACCCTCCAGGACTCCCTACTTGTCTCCCGACGCCACCGAGGTTGCCCGTTGGCACGCCGAACTGGCCGGTGACGGTGTGTTCAAGATCGGAATCGTGTGGCGCGGCAATGCGGCCAACGTGATCGATCGTCGGCGGTCGATTCCACTGGCACAGTTTGAGCAGTTGGCCCGTTTGCCGGGAGTGTGCCTCTATAGTCTGCAAGTGGGCCCCGCGCGCGACGAGTTGTCCACGCTGGCGCCAGCATGTCCAATCACCGACTTAGGCGAGGGTCTGAGCGACTTTCACGAAACCGCGGCCGTGATGCGCAATCTGGATCTGGTCGTCACGTGCGACTCGTCGCCAGCTCACCTAGCGGGGGGGCTTGGCGCTGAGGTTTGGGTTGCGCTGCCTGACGTTCCGGATTGGCGGTGGACGCTCGACGGCGAGCGAACCGCGTGGTACCCGACGATGCGGCTATTTCGGCAGGAGGTGCCGGGCGACTGGGATAGCGTGTTTCGGCGGATTGCCGGCGCGGTGGCGACCCGATTGCGACACGGGGAGCCTCCACTGGGTTAAAACTCACACGCTGAGGTGGTCGCGACACCGCCCGGTGGCGGTCAAATCTTTGTTGACTGGTTTTCTCCTAAAACTGTAGTATAGCGCTAGCCCGACCGGGGCGTCGGTGCCTAGCGCGGCGCGTGGACGATGCCGCAGAAGTGGTTCGAGGCGCACAATTCCTAACGCGGTCGGTCGAGGCACTGGTTCGTTCGGCGCAATCACCCCACCGTTGCCCGGCGATCTCGAAGCTGCTTTATCGATCGCGCATGACCGATGCCGGCGCAAGAGGTGCCGGTGTATGACCAGAGGGAACAGGCATGGAAGAGGCCCGCGCCGCGACCGTGCGACCCGTGGAAGAAAACTCCGCCACGGGCAAGGTCGCGGAAATCTTTGCCGATATTCGGCACACTAAGCAGATCGAATTCGTGCCGGTATTCTGGCGTACGCTGGCGACGAATCCGGTCGAGTTGGAGCTGGTGTGGTCGGCGCTGAAGAAGTTGATGCACCCCGAAGCGACAGGGCGCACCGCGGCGCTTGACCCGACGACGCGCGAGATCATCGCGCTGGCGGTCTCGGCGACGAATGGCTGCGCGTATTGCGTCAATTCGCACACCGCGGCGTTGCGCAAGTTGGGCACAACGACTGAAACGCTGGGCGAAGTTCTGGGAATCGTCGGGCTGTTCAACATGACGAATTCGCTGGCCGACGGATATCAAATCGCGCCGGACGTGTTTCCACCGATCGACGAGAATGATTGACACCCAAGAGTCGTCGTCGCCGCGGCTACAGGCAGCGTGGTGACGGCAAGCAACGAAGTCGTGCGGCACGGGAGAACAATCGTCTGAGCTTCCGACTTCGCCGAAGACAGTCAAGCTGTGTACCGCCCGCTGGATTGCGGACGCTGAGTCGCACCGTGTTTCCCGGTTGCGGCGAGGGGCGCCGACGTTTGAGTTTCGAAAAAGGTCGCAGGGATGAGACGACGACTTCGTTTTTGCGCGTCAGAACCGCTTGAGCCGCGCGTCCTGCTCAGCGCGAGCACCAATACCGAGCTGGGGGAAAGCCCCGCGCAGGTGGCGGAGCTGAACCAGCTTGCTGGCGCGGACGACGCGTCGTCGGACTCGACGACGTATCCAGGCGGCATTACAGTCACGCCGTCCGAAATTCGCACAATGACCGACGTCATTCCGCGGTTCGTCGCCGAGCCGACGGTTATCTCGGTGCAAAGCGGCGGTTGGGCAAATCCCAACACCTGGTCTACCGGCAGCGTGCCGGCCGAAGACGATTTGGTTCTCATCGCCGCGGGAACGACCGTGACGTATGCGTCGGTCAGCGATCACAGCATCGACGCGATCGAGGTGGGCGGACGGCTGGTGTTTTCGCCGTTTGTCAACACGCGGATGGTCGTGGGAACAATAACCGTCATGCCGGTCGGAACTCTGGAGATTGGTACGCCGCTGGTTCCCGTAAGGAGCAATGTCACCGCAGAACTAATCATCGCCGACCGGCCGCTGGACCTTCAGAACGATCCAAGCCAGTTCGCCGCGGGACTGATCGGCTTTGGAAAAGTCACAATGCACGGATCGGAGCTGGCCACTACCTGGACGCGACTCGTCGCTGAGCCCCGGGCCGGCAATCAGTTTCTACGGGTTGCGCAGGTCGACCCCTACTGGCGCCCGGGTGACACGTTGGTGATACCCGATTCGCGGCAAGTTGCCTGGAGCCAGGAATCACAGTTCACGGGCGGACAATTGCCGCCGCAATGGGAAGAAGTAACGATCGATCGCATCTTTGGCGGAACGATCGTTCTGCAAGAACCGCTGCAATTCGACCACCTGGGCGCACGCAACGCGGACGGTGAATTGGTCCTGCTGCCGCACGTTGCTACGTTGACGCGCAACGTCATTGTTCGGTCTGAAAATCCGCAAGGAACCAGAGGCCACGTGTTGCTGGGCGGTCGGGCCGACGTCGCGATTTCGTACGCCCGTTTCTCGGATCTTGGCCGAACGGACGCGTTTCGCGATTTGGATAACACCACGTTCGCCCCGGACGGCACGGTAACTCATATTGGCACGAATCAGATCGCGCGTTACGCGATGCACTTTCACCATCTGATCGGGCCTGAGAACCCAAGCAATTCTGGCTACCAGTTCAAATTCGTCGGAAACACGGTGGATCGGTCGTTGAAGTGGGGTGTCGCGGTACACGGAACCAGTTTCGGGTTGCTCGAACGCAACGTGGTGTACGACGCTGACGGCGCCGGGTTCGTTACGGAAGATGGTTCGGAGATCGGCAACGCCTTTCGAAACAACATTGCCATTCGCATCGTGGGGACGATGCAAGACGGAAAAGCCGGTACTCAGGAAGGCGATTATGCCCGCGGCGGCTCCGGGTTTTGGTTTCGCCGCAGTGGCAATCAGATCGTCGGCAACGTGGCGGCCGATAGCTCGTTCAGCGGGTTCGTGTTCGACGGTTATTACGTCACAGAGCCCGTCCGGTTGCCGCTGTTTCGCGGAGCGGCTCGGCACATGCCCGGCCAAGGATACACGGCCGAACTCAACCCGCCCAATTGGTTCGTCAACAACGAAGCGTACGGGTTGAGCACCTACGGCCTGTGGGCGGCGTTTGCCTCGGGTGACAATTTGGCCGACAACCATCCCACGTCGGTACTGGTCGATCTTCGAATATGGAACGTGTTTCTGGTCGGCGTGCGGGCGTACCACACAGCCAACATGACATTCAATGGCCTGACGATTTACGGAGATCCGTCGGCACAAGACCGCAACGACGTCGGCACATACGGAATGCATCTGACCACGTACGAGAATCGTGGCCTTCAAATACGCAACTCACGGATTGAGGGCATGCGCGTCGGCATTGCGACGCCGCGCAGCGACGCGAGTCAGGCAGGCAGGCCGAGGCCCACGGTGATTCAGGACACGTCTCTCGCGAACTACGTCAACATTCTTGTTTCGCCTACTTGGGACTACGGAACCGGCAACGGCACGGCCCTGGAAGTTCGCAACGTGAAGTTCGACCTGATGACCGAAATCCCCGACGGACCGGCCGATTCAGCGACGATCGATCCACCGGCCAACATTCGCATGAACTTTGAGGCCGATGACGCCGACCTGACACAGCCGAGCACGGTGCGCGTCTATGACTACAACCAAGTCCCCGGCGACGACTTTCAGGTCTACTACCACGAACAGCTCGCCACGTACATCATGCCCCGGACCGCACCGTCGCTCTTGTCTGGATCGGGCAGTGGAACCATCGGCTCGCCAGAACAGGGACGAACCAATGCACAGAACTGGTTCAACCACGGCATCGCGATTGCAGGATCGATGATCACTGCAAGCAACACAACAACACGCGCCGGAATCGACGGACGCGTCGGACCACTGGTGGATCCGGCCGCGACGACGCAGCGCGTCGTGCTGGTTACGCCATGGGCCGGAGCGTTTGTTTCCGGCAACCCTCCGTTACGGGTGCGCTTCAACGTGCAGGGGCAGTTTCCCGCGATTCGTTCGCCGCTCTACGACGTCTGGATGCAACTGGACGACGGAATGCCTTTTGCCCACTATTCCAATGGTGGACTCTACAACGTTGCGCCCGGCCTGCACACGCTTACGGCTTGGATCGGAACACCGTTCGATTCGGCACCTAACACGATCGGCGACACGGTCACCTTCTTCGTCGGCAACGCCTTGTCCGACTCGAACGACGACCCGTCGGGCGGATCTGTGGACGATGGCGAGGCGGGCGATACCGCATTCCATGACGCAATCGCGGCGGCCGTTGTGACGAACGAGGAAGCGTTGTCATTTGACACGTCAAATATCGTAGGGACGCCAACCGACACACCGCGCACGTCGGAACCAAAACCGCAACTTGCGCGATCAAGCGCACTGGCGCCGCAGATTCAGCAGGAAGCGACGGCCTCGGACACGGTCGCTATGCGCCGACACGCGATCGACGCCGCCATGCTCGACCCAACTCTGGCCAGTGAAGACGACGAATTCTGGGACGTCAGCGTGTTGTAGATAGAACCGCGCTGCTCTACGTCGCCACGCAACATTGCGACGTCACGCAGCGTCTTGCTGATCGTCGGAAGATTATTCGGCAGGTGGTGAGTCGTCGTCGGTTGTTACTTTCGCGTAGTGGACCGTTCGCTGCGGGAAGGGAATCTCGATGCCGAGCGCGTCAAAACGTTGTTTGATCCGCCGGAGCAACTCGCGTTTTACATACCATCGCTGCGTCGGTTGAGTTTTGAGATAGAATTTCAGCACCACGGCCGAATCGTCGAGGCTGTCCAGCCCCAGCATCTCCGGACCATCCAGAATGAGCGGTCCATACGTGGGATCGTCGCGCAATTCCTTGCCAATGTCCATCAACACGGCCATCACGCGATCGGCATCTTCCTTGTAGGCGATACCCACGTCGATCAATGCCCGCGACCAGCCGTGCGTCATGTTCGTTACCACGGTAATGCTGCCGTGCGGCACGAAATGAACCGCGCCTTCCAAATCGCGGAGCACGGTCATTCGCAACGTGATCCGCTCCACCGATCCGGCGATGTCGCCGATCTTGACCACGTCGCCCACGCCGTATTGATCTTCGAGCAGGACCATGAACCCGGAGAAGTAGTCCCGAATCAGGTTCTGCGCTCCGAAGGCGATGGCTAAGCCGAACACGGCGGCTCCGCCCATCAGCGGCGCGATGGGGATGTCAACGGCGTCCAGCATCATGAGGCCTCCGCCAGTAAACAGGGCGATCGAGGCCGTGTTGCGAAAAACTCCGACAAGCGTAACGGCGCGGTTCTTACGATCTTGGGCAGTGCCCCGGCTGGTGCCGCGGGCGACCGCTTCGGCCAAATGGCGACCGGCGATCCGGATGACGAAGCTGAGGAGAAACGTGCCGATCAGGATTGCCAGCAGCTTCGGACCATGCGCCGACAGCCAGCCGACAAGGCTGGCTAGCGTAAACGGATGTTCAAACCCGTCCCGCGAATCGGCGCCTTCCTCGCCGGCGGCGTCCGCATTGCGCGACGTCTTGAACGCCGCGACACGTTGATCCTGCAGGCCGGCCAATTCGCTTTGGAGCTCGCTCAAGCGTTGTTGAATCGTCCGAACCGTCTCCCGCGCTGCATTGTATTTCTTTTCGGCAGCCGACACCTGCTCCCAGGTTTCGACCGTCTTGGTCGGATTGCTGGCAAGGGTCTGTTGCAGTTTGTTGCTCAGCGTCTCCCGTTCGGTGTGAGCCTCGTCGGCGGCCTTTTGAGCCACGTTTAACTGCTTCTCCACTTGGGAGATGGCCTTGCGTAGGGATTCGACTTGGGCAGCCTTGGTCTTGTCCTGTTGCGCGGCTTCCTCTTCTTTCGAGGCCTGACGGGCTTCGTCGTCCTTGGCCGGCTTGTCCTTGCCGTCGGCAGACTCTTCTCCGTCAGAGTTAGATTGGGACGTCGCCCCAGCGACCAAAGACGGTGGAAGTTGGGCCAAGAGCGTATCGCCCGCCAGAAAGTACGGCTGCTGGGCCGGCGACCCCAGCAACAACGCCGCACAGTGAATGAGGATTGCAAAGAGAGTATTCATGTTCGCGTCCTGCAAAAAGTAGAATCCGTCCGGCACGGCGCGAGTCGTTACGACGCGTTTTAAGGCCGCCGTCAACGGCACGTGTATCGTGTCGAGCGGGCGACGATTGCCGGAGTCGCGGCGCTTACTTCGCGAACCATTGTCCGCGGAAGCAATGTATAAGCCATTGCCCATGCGACGCTAGGTCATCTTCGTTCGGCCAAACCGCGCTGCCGGGCGCCCGCTACGCTCGGGTGAGCCGTTCGGCCAAATTGAACTGACCACCCACGTCGGTCAGGCGGCGTCTGCGACCTTCGAAGAGATACGTCAGCTTCTCATGATCGAGCCCGAGCAGTGCCAGCATGGTGGCATGCAGATCGTGAACGTGGACACGATCCTCGACGGCGCGAAATCCCAACTCGTCGGTCGCGCCCACGGTTTTCCCGCCGCAAATCCCACCACCCGCCATCCAGGCGGTGAAGCCATAGGGATTATGGTCGCGGCCTTTGTCGCCCTGCATGACGGGCGTGCGACCGAACTCGCCTGTCCATAACACGAGCGTGCTTTCGAGCAGACCGCGCTGCTTCAGATCGGCCAACAAAGCGGCTATTGGCCGATCGGTCTTGGCCGCGTTGGTGCGATGGTTGCCGGGACAGTCCCCATGACCGTCCCAGTCGCTTGCGTAGAGTTCGACGAAACGAACGCCCCGCTCGACCATCCTGCGAGCCAAAAGGCACATGCGTGCAAAGCGGGCAGTGGGCTCCGCGTCGATTCCATACATCGACCGAACGGATTGCGGTTCGTTGGCCAGGTCGACCAATTCCGGCGCCGCCGATTGCATGCGGAACGCCAATTCGTAGTTGGCGATTCGCGCCGCCAGGTTCGAGTCGTCGCTGCGTGCCTCGTGGTGCCGCCGATTCCAAATCGCAATCTGGTCGAGCATCGCGCGCTGTTGGCGGGGGTTGATCTGCCGCGGCGGCGAAAGGTTCTGAATCGGTGCGCCTTCGCCGCGAATGAGCGTTCCCTGATAGACGGCCGGCAGAAAGCCGGAGCTGTACGCACTACTCGAGCCGCGAATTGCGCCGTCGGCCATAACCATGAACGCCGGCAAATTGTCGCTCTCGGATCCCAATCCCCACACGACCCAACTGCCCGCGCTGGGATGGCCCAACAAGATACTGCCCGAGTGCATCAAGCTTAGCGCTGGGCCGTGGATGAACGATTCGTGGTAACACGATCGAATCACAGCCAAATCGTCCGCCTGTTGTGCCAAATGCGGAAAGAGTTCCGAAATCTCCAATCCGGATGCACCTCGCTTTTTGAACGCGAACGGCGATCCCATCAGAGTCGCCCCGGTTGCCGCCATGAACTGCAGCTTCAGATCGTCCGACTTAAAGCTCGCAGGCAGCGGCTGGCCGTCGAGCCGCGACAGCTCCGGCTTAGGGTCGAACGAGTCCATCTGTGCCGGCCCACCCTGCATGAACAACGAAATGACGCACTTGGCCCGGGCCGGAAAGTGTGGCACGACTGGCGCCAGCGGGTTGTTGCTCGGCGCGCGGCTGCGCGTCGCAGGGTCGCCCTCGCTTCCCACCGCCCCGTCGCGCGCAAACAGTGTGCCGAGGGCCAACCCGGCCAACCCGCTGCCGGAGCGCAACAACGCCTCGCGACGGGTCAGGGGCATCTGGTGCTGTTGGCAATGGGTCGATTTCACGAGGCGACTCCACACAGATCGAGTCGTCAGTCGACGAACAAAAACTCGTTCAGGTTGAATAGGGTCAAGCAAAACTGTGCCAACGCCGCAGCCCGCGCCGGCTTGAGAGTTTGCAGTGGTTCGGGAGCATCGACCAACGCTGAACTGTCGCGCGCACCAGGATCAACGTCGAAGGCGGCCGCCAACGAGTCGAGCAGACGCACGGCGTCGGACGTTTCTTGTGAGGTTGGCTCCCGCGCCAGAGCAATTTTCCAGGCCCGATCGATATAGGCCTGGGAATTGTTTCCACCCGCTTCGCGCGCCAACCTGGCCGCAAAGTGTTGAGCCTGCCGCCACGCGCGTTGATTATTTAGCGACCACAGCGTCTGTGGCGCCACGACAGTCACGTTGCGGCGCGGGCTGCTGACTGAATTGACGGGGCTGTCAAACACGTCGAACATCGGAAAGCGAAAGTTGCGGCGGACAAGGATGTACAGTCCGCGTCGCGTGTGTTGGGCCGGATCGGCCGAGACCGTCCATTTCCAGCGATCGCGCAGCGCCGACAACACCTCCTCGGCCAATGGCGGAACGACCGGTCGGCCGCCCATCTTCGTGTTGAGAGTGCCGGCTGTCGCGTGAATCGTGTCCCATAGCACTTCTGCCTCGAGCCGGCGCCGTGGTGCGCGCCAAAGCAGGCGATTGTCGGCGTCGACAGCAAGGTTCTGGGGATTGCCATAAACGCTCGATCGTTGGTACGTTTCACTCGACATGATCAGGCGGTGCATCTGCTTAATGCTGTAGCCGTGCTCCACGAACCGCCGTGCGAGCCAATCGAGCAGCAATGGGTGGCTGGGCGGTGTGCCCATCGCACCAAAATCGTTGGGCGTGGCCACCAGTCCGTCGCCGAAATGCCACTGCCAAATGCGATTGACCATTACGCGGGCCGTCAACGGATGGTCGGGCGACGTCAGCCACAACGCCAACTGCTTGCGCGATGTGTACGGACCGGCCAGCGGCTCGTGGTAGTCGGTACCGGCGCGAAGTATCGCCGGCAGGTCCGGCTCAACGGGCCGTTTAGCACGGTCGAGGTCGCCACGGCCCAGCACGTGCACCGGCTTGATCAACGGCCGATCGACGTGCCCCAGAACAGACGCGGTAGGGATCTCCATCAGTCCGTCGAACGGATCGTTGGGCGCCGATGTTGCTGCCGGAGGAACGTTGAGCACGGCCTCGACGATCCTATCGCGCAGTTCGGACCGTTCGGTCTTTTCTTCGTCAGTGAGTTCGCGCCCCGCTATGCGCTGTTCGAACAGGCGGTACGCCCGGCGCGCTTCGTCGACGGCCACGATCCGCGGATAATGCTGCTTGAAGTCGGCGATCTCCATTCCGTTGACGAGCGGTATCTCGACTTCGCGCGAGCCGGCGAATACGGCCTGCAAACTGTAATAATCTCGCTGTGAGATCGGGTCGAACTTGTGGTCGTGGCAACGCGCGCAGCCGAACGTGAGCCCCAAGAACACACTGCCGGTTGTGTCCGCCCAGTCGGTTAGCCGCTCGTAGTCGAGCTTGCGCACGTCCATGTTCGATTCGTGGATCTGCGGACCCAACGTGTACAACCCGGTGCCGATCCGAGCTTCGAGATGGGCCAACTTCTCTTTCGGCATTTCGTAGCTGCCGTCCAGCGCCAGATCGTCGGGCCAGATCTCGTCGGCGGCGATCTGTTCCTGCACGAAGCGGTCATACGGCTTGTCGTCGTTGAAGCTCTTGACGACGTAATCACGGTAGCGCCAAGCGTTGCGGTAGTAGATGTCGGTTTCGTAGCCGCCGCTGTCAGCGTAACGGGCCACGTCGAGCCAATGTCGGCCCCATCGCTCACCGTAGTGCGGCGAGTCGAGCAGTTTGTCGACCAGCGTGGCAAACGCGCCTTCGGAAGTATCTGCGACGAACGCCTCGACTTCTTCATACGGGGGCGGCAACCCGACGAGATCGAAATAGGCGCGGCGGATCAACGTGCGCTTGTCGGCACGCGGTGCTTTGGACAAGCCACGTTGGCGAAGTCTTGCATGGATAAACCGATCGATCGGAGACGTCGATTCCGCTTCAGCCGCGTCGGTCTCAGGGGGTTGCGAATCCGCAACGGGACGAAAGGCCCAAAGCGTGTCCCGCTCGCTCGGATTTAACGGCCGATCGAGTAGGGCATCGGTCCCTGAGCGCGTATCAACTTCGGGTTTGGCATCGGGGTAGTCGGGCCGGACCGCGCCCTCGCGAATCCAGGCGGTCAGCGTGGCGATTTGATCGCCATTCAGCCGACCGTCGGGCGGCATCTTGGGTTCGTCGTGATACCGCACCGCAATGATCATCGGACTGTGTTCCGGGTCGCCGGGCACAATCGCCGGCCCGGAGTCGCCGCCGGTAAGCATCGCGGCGCGTGAATCGAGCCGCAAGCTGGCCTCTTGCTTGTCCGATGCGTGGCACCCCCAACACTTGTCGGCCAGAAGCGGCCGGACACGATTCTCGAACTGCTCGACCGATCGAGCATCCTGCTGGCCGCCGCTCGCCGCGGGAACCCACCCCAGTGCGGTCATCGCGGCAAGCGAAACAAGCATGGCCAGGCGGGCAAGCATGGCAGCAACCTATCAGATCCAAACCGGAGCGGGGCGGGGCGGCGTGGCGGGCGGTTTCGATGTCTGCCGCCCAGCCTACCGCCGGCGCGAGGTAAAGTCCACGCTGCGGCACGATTCGGACGAGATGGACGCCATGGGCCGCGTTCGGAAATGGCTTTTCGCGATGCAATCGCCGCAGCCAAGGGCATACGCTACTGTCAGGCCCACTCAACTAATCCGATGCGAGAATGTTAAAATCGTACGGACGATTCGGCCGCAGTTGCCAATCTGCGCTGACCGGAAACGAATAACTTCCGGGCGACCCCTGCGCCTTTAGCCGACGACCACCGACACCTACAACTGAAAAGGGGCAATGATGATGCGATCGTGGATCACGATGGTTTTGGCCGGTGGTGGTCTCCTAGTTGCCACCGTGCTTCCCTCCCGTGCGCAAGAACCAGGGGAGGAATCGTTCAGCCAAAAGCTCAATCGGGGTGTCAATCGAATCGGCGAGGAACTCCGCCAAGGGTGGATCGAGGTCCGCAAATCCGTCGACAAGTTAGGCGTGCAAGGTCGCGTTTATGGCCGGCTGCACTGGGACAAGGCCCTGGCTGACGCAACGATCGACATTCAGGTTCGCGACGACCACATCGTGGTCCTCAAGGGCAGCGTCGACAGCGAAAGCGCTAAGAACAAGGCAGTGCAACTTGCGCAGGATACGACGGGCGTCAGCCAAGTCGTCGACGAATTGGCCGTTCTTAACAAATAGGCCGGCCGAAAGCACCCATTCCGAGTTGCGCAACGCCCTGGTGAGTCGCGCGCCCCATGCGGCCGGCCGTCGTGCCAAATGGTGCATCCTAAGCGCTGAGCCAATCGGGTGCGCTTTACGGGCCGGCAGTCTTATTCCAGAATCGTGGCAAGCGGCTCGTCATGAACAACGAGCCAGACGCGGCTGGAACACGCACACACGCGCCCTGACGATCCAACCAGTCGGGAAGGCGCGCCGAGGGACGCGAATGTCCAGCGAGAAAGACCAACAACGAACCGGCAGTCTGCCCGATCGACCTCGACTGCGCCGCGTCGAGAGCTTTCCGGTCAGCCAGGCGGATGGCCAGACTCTCTTCGCGCTGCGCGATCCGGAGGGTTTTTCCGAGACCGTCGCCCTGCCCTACCAGGCTGCCGTGGTGGCCTCGCTGTTGGACGGTAGCCGCACGATCGGCGAGATTCGCGCGGACTTCGAGGGCCGACTCGGCCATACAGTTTCGTTGGCCGACGTTGAAAAGGTGGTCCGCGACTTGGATGAGCGAGACTACCTGGACACTGAGCGGTTTCGAAATCGTTGGAAGCGCGCGATCGAATTGTATCTCAACGCACGTGTGCGGCCGGCCGCTCATGCTGGACGGGCCTATCCGGCCGACGCCGCCGCGCTACGCAAACAAATTGCCGAGCTGCTGGCAAACGATCAAAACCAGGGCACTGCTCCACGAGAAGAAACAAAGGCCGATTGCACAGCGGTTGCGGGCGCACCCGCCGAAGCAGGCGCGCGCGGCACGCTGTGCGGCGTGCTGAGCCCACACGTCGACTTGCGGCGAGGCGGGGTGTCGATCGCTTGGGCCTGCCAAAAATTGCTCGACGAGACCGACGCCGACCTGTTCGTCGTTCTTGGTACGGCCCACAATCCGATGCGGCAGTTGTTTGCGGCAACCAAGAAGGATTTCGCCACGCCGCTGGGCAACGTCCATACCGATCGAAAGTTCGTCGCGCGGTTGGCGGCCCGAATGTCGGCCGGGCAACGCGGCGACGATTTGAACCTGATGGCGGACGAACTGGCGCATCGGCAGGAGCACTCAATCGAGTTTCCGATAGTGCTGCTGCAATCCCTGCTGGGCGGCAAGCGATCGTTTCAGATCGTTCCGATTCTGGTCGGATCATTTCACGAATTCGTTACGGACCAGACTTCACCAAAAGACGACCCGCGCGTTGCGACTTTGATCGCGGCGCTGCGCGCGACCGTGGCCGAACACGAAGGGCGTGTGTGCTACCTCGCCTCCGGCGACTTGGCCCATGTCGGCCAGCGGTTCGGCGATCGGGAGTTTCTCGACGCGGATCGGCTTGCCGAGCAGTCGCGACATGATCGCGAGTTGTTGAACGCCGCCCGCGACGCCGACGCCGAGCAGTTCTTCCGGCGGATCGCCGCGTCCGGCGACCGAGACCGTGTCTGCGGCCTTTCGCCAACGTATGTGATGCTCGAAGCCGCGCAGCCCACGCAAGGCGAAGTGCTGCGCTACGATCAGGCTGTCGAGTTGGACGGTACCGGCTGTGTTAGCTTTGCCAGTGCCGCGTTCTATCGCGACTGACATGCAGGCGGCCGCGCGGGCGCTTTCCCAAACGTCGTGTATGTTCTAGAATCCGGTGTTTGAGCCGCGATGTTCGTTGCGGCCGACATCAGCAATCGGGCCTGGCGGCGGATCGAACCGGTGAGCAGCAACAAAATTCATATCCTCGGGATGGGCGACGAAGGACTGGAGGGCGTCACCTCGACAGCGCGCCAAATCATCGAACAGGCCGACCTGCTGCTGGGGGCGGAAAGTACGCTGGCCAAGATTCCGCAGGGCAAGGGACAGCGGCTGGTCGTCGGTAGCGACCTGGAAGAAGCGATCGACCAGATCGCGAAGGCCGGCGACAAGCGGATTGTCATCTTGGCAACCGGCGATCCTCTGTTCTACGGCGTGGCTCGCTACCTGTGCGACAAGTTGGGCAAGGATCGATTCGAAGTCGTGCCGCACGTCAGCAGCATGCAACTGGCCTTCGCCCGCGTCAAAGAAAGTTGGGAAGAAGCCTACCTGACCGACCTGGCTAATAACCGGCTCGACGACGTGATCGACCGGATCCGCATCGCGACCAAGGTGGGGCTATTCACGACCGAACTGTCGCCGCCGAAGGCTGTGGCCAAAGCGCTGCTCGATCGGCGTATCGACTATTTCTCGGCGTATGTGTGCGAGAACCTCGGTTCGCCGGACGAACGGGTGACGCAAGGCGAATTGTCCGAGATCGCGCGGCAGGAATTTTCGCCGTTGAACGTGACGATCCTCGTCCGTCGGCCCGACGCGCCGGACCGACCGCGCGAAGCGATCGGCCAGCGGTTGTTCGGAAACCGCGACGAGGCGTTCTTGCAGTCGAAGCCGAAGCACGGACTGCTCACGCCGGCGGAAGTTCGCGCGATCGCTCTGGCTGAGATGGACCTGGGCCCCACCAGCACGGTTTGGGACATTGGCGCGGGAAGTGGTTCGGTCGCCGTCGAATCCGCGCAAATTGCCGCCGGCGGCACCGTTTATGCGATTGAAATGGATGCCGAGGACCACGGCCTGATCACGGAGAATGCCGAAAGATTTGGCGTATCGAATCTCGTGGCGATATTAGGCCACGCCCCCGACGCGTGGGCCGACTTGCCGGATCCCGATAGCGTATTCGTCGGCGGAAGCGGGCGCGAGATCAGCCGGATTGTCGAAATGGCCTACCAACGGCTCCGGCCCGGCGGAAGACTCGTCTCGAACGTGGTCAGCATCGAAGGACTTTCGGCAGTACACGAAACGCTGTCACGGCTGAACAAGGACGTGAACATCATGATGATCAATCTATCGCGCGGAACCTACCAGTTGGAGCGCGTGCGATTCGAAGCACTCAATCCCACCTTTCTGCTCAGCGTGGTTAAGCCGGGTGGAAACGGCGGCGCTAACCGTGCCCGCAGTCGTGACAAGGGTGCCACGTGAGTACGAGCGAGCATCCGCAACTGGACGTGATTGCCGTCGGAGCGCATCCCGACGACGTCGAGATCGCATGCGGCGGAACGCTTGCGCGACTTGTGCGGCAGGGCTATCAGGTGGGGATCATCGACCTGACCGACGGCGAGCCGACGCCAAATTCTCCGGGACCCGAGGTCCGTCTGGCCGAGGCCAAACGGGCAGCGGAAACTTTGGGCGTGCAGGTGCGCGTCCAACTCGACTTTCCGAATCGCCGATTGTTCGATTCCTTTGAGGCCCGTGTGGCATTGGGCAAGGAGTTTCGAAAGTATCGCCCGCGGCTGGTGCTGGGCTTTGGTGAGAAGACGCCCATGGCATCGCCCGATCACTGGCAGGCGATGCAGATCACCGACGCCGGCGTTTTCTATTCGCGATTGACAAAGTGGGATTCCCACTTCGACGGATTGCCGGTGCATACGGTCTCGGCGCAGCTCTACTACACGCTCGGGTTTTCGTCGTTGGCGCTACCAGCGGCGGCCGGCCATCTCGTTGTGGACATCGCCGACACACTCGAGACGAAGCTCGAAGCAATTCGCTGTTACGCGACCCAGTTTCCCAAGCACAAAGAGTTCATCTACGACAAGGTGCGTGCCGCGGCGATCCACGACGGAATGGCTGCGGGGTACGAGGCGGGCGAGCTTTTCGCCGCGACCCGTACCTTGGGAACCCGCGACTTGATGCATTTCTTGTTCGGAATGGCTCCGGCCGACGAACCGCGCAAGCCACCCATCCGCTGAGCGGCGTTCGTCGGATGTCAGAACGTTGAGTCGCTGCCGGTTGGGTATGACCTCTGCGGCTAAGCTCCGCGCGACGCGCGCAACGCTGCTTGGACCGAAGCGATGTCGGCGGGCAACGGCGCCTCAAACTGAATCGACTTTCCGGTCACGGGATGCTCCAAGGTCAAGCGACGTGCGTGCAACGCCTGGCGCTCCAAGAGCAGCGTCTCGTCGGAAGCATCACGGCAAAGCTCACCCCGAGTGATGGTCGCACGTCCACCGTATAAACGGTCGCACAGCACGGGACACCCGATGTTGGCCAAGTGCAGCCGGATCTGATGCGTACGGCCGGTCTTCGGCAATACGCGCAGCGTAGCGAATCGCTCGAACCGTTCGACCACTTCGTAAAATGTCTGCGCCTCGCGACTGGTCGCATGGCTGCGACGAATGGCCATCATCTCACGGTGGTGCGGATGCGCGCCAATCGGCAGGTCGATGACGTCGCGATCAAGCTCGGGCACACCGGCACAGATCGCGAAATATTCTTTCTCCACGCGACGATGTTCGAATTGGTCGGCCAAACGCAGATGGGCCTGGTCGGTCTTGGCAACGACGATCACGCCGCTGGTATCACGATCCAGCCGGTGTACGATGCCCGGCCGCTGTGCGCCGCCGACCGTGCTCAGTTGATTGAAGTGGAACTGGAGCGCCGCCGTAAGCGTGCCGGCCCAGTGGCCCTTCGCTGGGTGAACGACCATGCCTGGCGGCTTGTTCACGGCGACGATCGCGTCGTCTTCGTAGAGAATGTCGAGTGGAATATCTTCCGGCTGCGGACCTTCACGCGCCATCTCGGGCAGCACGATCGACACACGCTGGCCGGCGCGCAACCGATGCGCGGCCTTTACCCGAGCTCCGTCGACCTTGACACCGGCGGCGTTGATGACCTTGCGCAAGAGCACGCGGCTGTAGGTCGGAAACTGTGCGGCCAGGAAGGCGTCGAGTCGGGCGCCCGCCTGATCGGGGCTCACCAGCAGTTCGACCGGTTCGGTCGCAGAGAGTTCATCACCGGACATGCCAGGGCCCCTGGGCGGTTGGCAATTTGACCGCCGAGAAGTGCAGCCGGGATCGGACGGGCCATGTCCGGCGTCGCCAACCCAACTGTCCCGCACGCGGGTCGCTTACGGGTTCTCGTCGGCCGGCGGAGACTCGGCCGGCTGGTCCGGTGATTCGTCGGACGACGGCTCGGCAGACGCAGCCTCGGCGGGTTGCTTTTCCGATGCCTCGCCGGTCGATTCGCTCGCGGGTTCTTCGGCGGGCTCGTCTTGCGGCGCGTCATTGCCGGCGGGTTCCGCCTTGGTGTCTGGTTCGTCGCCCAGCAGAGGACCGGTGCTCGGCGTGTCGCCAAACGACGGTAAGGGCGAGTCGTCGTCGATCGACGATGGCGTGTTCAGTCCGCTTCCCCCGAGCGGATCGGTGAGAAAATCGGGTCGCGCGCCGGGGATACCTGGTTCGTTCGAGAGCGGGGCGGGCGGCTCGTAGCGGGCCAGCCAATCGTAAAAGCTTTTGGTCGCTTCGCGATCCAGGTCGTCGGCTCGCTGGCTGGCATCCTTGGCATACGGACTGTCGGGCCACTGTTCGGCGATCGAGCGATATTCCTTGCGGGCGCTCTCCAAATCATTCGGCGTGCCGAGCGCCTCGTGGGCTCGGGCAAGTCCAAACGTTGCGCGCTGCAACAAGATCGGCTCGCGGGTATCGAGCTGAATCGCTCGGTATTGTTCGATCGCTTTGCGCAGTTCCTCGCGAGCCCCACCCTTGTTAGCAAAGAGCTGATTCGTACCGGCGTTGAGTTGCTGATCGGCCAGCACGACCCTAGACCATACGCTGGCCGGCGTGCCGGCATAAAGCGATGAGACGTTGGCCAGCTCTTCGGACGAATTGCGCGAGTTGAGCGCGCTGAATACCGCGTTCCAACCATCGGCGCTCGCCGAGCTGCGCTGTGCCGAGAGCCAGCCCCAGGCAAGAATTGCGACCACGATCGCTAAGACCAGGGCAGTCAGAGCTCGACTGTACGGCTTGATGCGATCGATCCACCGGGCGAGCGAATCGGCCAACTCGTTGGTCTGTAGCTCGTGACGTCGACTGGTTTTCATGCGATGGTCCGTGCGACACGCGCCGGCGATTCTGGCCCGACTCGGCAACCGGTGCGGGGCGCATCCGCGCGACTGCCAGCAGAAGACTGGATGAAGTATAGCGCCGGCGCCCAAAACGGGTCAAGGCCACGACTTCGGCGCAAACCGGTGTGGTGCAAGGTGCTTAGCCGGTTGGCCGAGGGGATGGTGCGCGCACCGTGACCTACAGCGGACGGCGAGGCAATTGTCGCGGGTAGGGCGGCGTTTGGCGCGTCGGCAGCGATTCGTCCGAATCGGTATCCTCGATCCACGCCAATCGCTCTTCTTCGGTGGCGTAGTAGCGCAGCCAAGTGGTCGCGTCGCCGCCGACGTCGGCACAGTCCCAGTGCAGGTAGTTGTCGAGCGAGTCGATCTTCTTCTCGCGGCAGGGAAGAATGTCGCGGTAGATCGTGCAGTACAATTCACGATCGGACAGATGATCGGTGAAGTCGAGCACGATGCGCCGCTCGAACAACCGCCCAATCGTCTCCCACAACAAATCGTGCAACTGCTGTTCGCCGAGCGTATCGGGATGTGGCAATTGCAATTCGGGATCGAACCATTTGCTGATCGACAAGACGGGCGCCCGCTCCCAGGCGAGCATCGATTCCAGGAATTCGTTCTCAACCGGAGTCGGCAGTTCGTCGACGTTTACGCTGCGAATCGACTCGTCGAAAAACGGCTCCAACTCGTCGCGCAACTCCGCGTTGCGCAGCAAGTGGTCGACATCATCTGGAATGGGCTTGTGATTGGTAGCCATCGGAGGAAGTGTGCCTGGGTGCGGTTCTGGCGACAATCTGAACGTTGGAACCAACATCAATCTTTGACTCTACCAACAATCGCAAGGCGATCAAGTATAATCACGCCACCAGCTTGGGCCGACGTCCTCGCCCCGCGGACACGATCGATACCATCATGAATCTCAAGGCCGCACAATCGTCAGAATTGGAAAAGTTTCTCAAAAAGCGCGTCTCGGGCGACGTGTTTTGCGGCGAACACGAGCGCGCGCTCTATAGCACCGATGCCAGCATCTACCAAATCATGCCGGCCGGCGTCGTCGTTCCACGCACGCAGGAAGACGTCGTCGCCGCGGTCGAGGCGGCCATCGCCTTCGGGCTTTCGATCGTTCCGCGCGGTGGCGGGACCAGTCTGTCGGGTCAGTCGATCGGCCCGGGAATCGTGCTGGATTTCAGCAAGTATATGAACCGAGCGGTGATCGACCCGACATCGCGAACCGCGCGCGTGCAGCCTGGTGTCGTACTCGATCAACTCAACGCGGCGGCCGCGCCGCACGGCCTGCAATTCGGGCCCGATGTGGCCACTAGCAGCCGCGCGAACGTCGGCGGAATGATCGGCAACAACTCGGCCGGCGCACGTTCGACCTGGCAAGGGAAAGCGGTCGACAGCGTCATTGCGTTGGACATGGTATTGTCCGACGCGACGACCACGACCCTGGCGCCGGTCACGCCCCACGAGCTTCGACAACGGCAAGTCCAGGACGATCTTGTCGGGCAAATGTACCGCGAGGTGGAACGCATCGTGGTCGCGAATCGCGACGAGATCATGACAAAGTTTCCTGCGATTCTGCGCCGTGTGAGCGGCTATAACCTTGACGAATTCGTGCCCGAATGCCGGTCGCGTTATCCGCAGCCGTGTCTTCTCGGTCCAGCCCGGGAAAACGAAGCCAAGATGTATCCTGGTGCGGATTTCAACTTGGCCAAGCTCGTGGTGGGCGGCGAGGGCGGGCTCGGCGTCGTGACCGAAGCGCTCGTACACATGCTGCCGTTGCCCAAGGTTCGCGCGATCGTCGTGCTCCACTTCGACTCGATGGAACATGCCGTGGCCAGCGTCGGACGCATTTTGGCTTGCAATCCATCGGCCGCGGAACTGCTCGATGGGCTCGTGCTCGAGTTGGCCGAACAGAGTCTGGAGTATCGCAACTATCTGGATTTTGTCGTCGGGAAACCGCAGTCGCTGGTGCTCGTCGAATTCAACGGCGAATCGCGCGATGAAGTGCAAGCCAAGGCGGAGGCGTTGACCGAAAAGCTCGAAGGCCAGCCGGGACTGTACCACGTCCTGCCGGCCCTCGAAAAAGACCTGTGCGATCACGTTTGGGCATGCCGCAAAGCGTCGTTGCCGCTGCTGCTCGGTGTCCCCGGTCTGCGAAAGCCGGTTGCGTTTGTCGAAGACGGTGCCGTTTCGCCCGAGCATTTGCCGCAGTTCGTCGCGCGTTTTCGCCAAATCATGGACCGTCACGAAACCGAAGGTGCGTTTTATGGGCATGCGTCGGTCGGCTGTTTGCACATTCGGCCGATGCTGAATTTGCGCGATCCAGTCGATATCGAACGACTGCGAAGGATTTCGCACGACGTTTGTGCCCTGGTCCTCGAGTTTGGCGGCGCGATGAGCGGCGAACACGGGGACGGCCTGGCCCGGAGCTATCTGAACGAACAGCTTTTCGGGTCGCGCCTCTATCAAGCCTTTAAGGAGATCAAAGCCGCGTTCGATCCCCACAATCGAATGAACCCGGGCAAGGTGGTCGACGGCCCCAGCCCGACCGACGATCTACGATACGGCGAGCAGTATGGCACGATGGAGTTCACGCCCACGTTTGATTTCTCTCGCCAGGGCGGTTTTGCCGCCTCGGTCGAACTGTGCAACGGTGCCGGCGTTTGCCGCAAATTGCAAGGCGGCACGATGTGTCCCTCGTTCATGGTGACCCGCGATGAGGAGCACAGCACGCGGGGCAGGGCCAATGCCTTGCGGATGGTCTTGTCTGGCGCGCTCCCGCCGGAGGAGCTGACGGGGCGTCGGCTCTTCGAAACCTACGAGCTGTGTCTTGAGTGCAAGGGTTGTAAGGCGGAGTGCCCTTCGAACGTCGACGTGGCCAAACTCAAGGCGGAGTTTCTTGACAACTATCAACGCCACCACGGCGCGTCTCTTGGTGCAAGGGTCATGGCGCGCGCCGCCATGGTCAACCGGATTGGTTCAGCACTGGCGCCCGTTTCGAATTGGCTCGGTCGCTTGCCGGGGGCGGGTCGCTTGGCGGCGCGTATGCTGGGCGTCGACCCGCGCCGGCCGTTGCCACAATTCCAACGTCGCCACTTTCGCAAGTGGTTTCGGCGCCATCGTCGGCGAATGAAGCACAGAGCGGCGAATGGCCAGCACGCTTCGCGCGGACCGATCGTGTTGCTCGACGATTGCCTGACAAGCTACTGCGAGCCGAGCGTCAATCAGGCAGCGGTATGCGTGTTGGAAGCCGCCGGGTATGACGTTCAACTAGCGTCGCTCGGCTGCTGCGGGCGAACGTACGTGTCTAAGGGGTTTCTGGCCGCTGCGAAGAGAATCGCAGAACAAAACGTGCGCCAACTAGCGGATTGGGCCCGACAAGGCGTACCGATCGTCGGGTGCGAGCCGAGCTGCCTGCTGATGCTGGTCGACGAGTATCCGGAACTTGTGCCAGGCAATGATGCCGAACTGGTGGCGTCGCAGGCGGCACTGGTCGACTCGCATCTGGTGCAGGCGGGTATCGAATTGCCGCTGACATCACGGGACACGCGCGTTGTCGTCCACGGCCACTGCCATCAAAAAGCACTGGTCGGTGCGCAAGATACCGTAGCCGCTTTATCACGTGTGCCAGGCTCGTCGGTTGAGTTAGTCGATTCGGGCTGCTGCGGAATGGCGGGCTCGTTCGGCTACGAGCACTACGACCTGAGCATGGCCATCGGTGAACGCGTGCTGTTCCCGGCGGTGTGCAATGCCGAAAACGCCCAGATCATCGCGCCAGGATTCTCGTGCCGCCACCAAATTGCTCATGGCACGGGTCGCGTTGCCAAGCATCCGGTTGAGTGGCTGGCCGAATGTCTGATCCAGTAATCGGCTTGACGCGACCTAACCTTCGCCGGTTTCGGCGTGGTGATGTTCGATCTCGCCGATTTTCTCGACGCGGCGGGCGTGGCGTCCGCCCTCGAATTGCGTCTTGAGCCAGATTTCTATCATGCGATCGATCAGCTTTTCGCCGAGCATGTCGGCCGATAGGCACAAGACGTTCAGATCGTTGTGCCGGCGGCTCATCTCGGCAGTCAGATCGTCGTGGCACGGGGCCGCGCGGACGCCGGGAATCTTGTTGGCGGCAATGCACATTCCAATGCCGGTCCCACAAATCAGTATGCCGCGATCGACTTCGCCGTTGCCGACCTTTCGGCCCACGTGGGAAGCGACGTCCGGATAGTCGCAACTGTCGCCGGTAAACGTTCCGGCATCGGTCACGTCGTGCTGCAATTGTTTGAGCAGCTCGACGACTTTGCCTTTAACGCCGAAGCCCCGATGATCGCTCCCCACGGCGATGCGCATGGCTTGTTGCTCCCAGGAGTGGATAAGTCGTGTGCGGCGACGCTAAAGATCGAGTTGCTCAATGCGCTCGGCCAGGAACTTCTTAATCTGTTCGGCGCACTGTTGATAGTACTCTATTGGGCCCCCGATTGGATCCGCCACGTCCGTTCCGTCCGACGCCAATACCGTTGTGCGCGAGGCGGCTTCGGGCCATTGGGCGACAATCGCCTCGCGGTGCGATCGGGTCATGGTCCAGATGATGTCGGCGTGCCGAACCAATTGGGTCGTCAACGGCTGCGAGCCATGATCGGCCAATCGCAGCCCCATGCCGGCCATCACGTCGACCGCCTCTGGGCTGGGGCGCGCGCCCATCATTGCCGACAACCCGGCCGACATCGTAATTACGCCGTGCTCGCCCAACTCGTTTTCCGAGCAACCGAGCCGGTCGGCGATCAGCTTGCGGCTCATCACTTCGGCCATCGGACTGCGACACGTGTTGCCGGTGCATACGAGCAGCACGATCAGGCTGGACAGCCGTTTGAGCGTTTGCTCAGAAACCACGCCCGGCCGCAGGACTTCGAGCTGCCGGCGGCCGACCTTGACCACCGTCGACGGCTGGCCGAGCCGACTTTGGCCGTCGTCCAACACGAGCTGGACCTGGTCCCCCAGGGCGGCAACCACTTCGTCGGCCGTTAACGGATCTCGATCTCCGGTCGGATTCGCACTGGTCAGGGCAATCGGCCCGACAAGCATCCGCATGATCTCCAAGACGACCGGATGGGCCGGAACACGCAGCCCGATGGTCTTTTGCGGAGCAATCGCCTGCTGTACGCATGGCGCAAGCTGGTGCAGCAGGCTTTCTGGGTGGTTGTCGTCGGCGACGATCGTCACCGGGCCGGGCCAACACCGCCGGGCTAGCCTGCGCCCCAAGGGACTCAGCTCCGGAACGTAGTCGAGTACGTCGTCCGCGCTGCGGATTGCCAAGGTGAGCGGTTTTCCGGCCGGGCGCTGTTTCGTCTCCACCAGACGCTTGATGGCCGATTCGTTGAGCGCGCTGGCCGCTAGTCCGTAGACCGTTTCGGTCGGCACGGCGACAAGCTTGCCTTCGACCAACGCCTCGACGGCCCGATGTACCACATCGCGCGAATCATCAGCGCTGCGAATGTCGATCACTGCCGGGGGCATGAGGAGATGCTCTTACCAGTGCCACGCTTGCGGCGCGGCAACGTCCATGAAACGCAGCGAGACAAGCGCCGGCCGACGCGAAATCGATTCCCTGCGCGGCCGAAGCCGGGTCAATCCGGCCGCCTGAGGACCGAACGTAATACATTACTATAGAGCTTGTTACGAGCATTAGCAAGTAATCCACCGCCAGTCCTGCCACGGCTTCGGCCGGCCACGCGATGCGGCACGGACTCAATCGGGTGCGATACAATTCCTGGCTGGTCGATGGCCATTACAGTTCCCGTAGACGCCCCGACATGCCGCAACCCGGTGGAGTCCACTTCGGCCAAATCAGGTGCGTTGAAAGGCTGCTCGCGGTCCCCCGAATCGACTACGATAGAGAGTAGCAGCGGGTCCGATTGAGGTCGCTCGGCAAGCCACGATTCGGCATGTCGCCGTGACACGGTGTGAGCCGGATCCTCGGGGCAGGGAATCTCGTGAACGAACCACGCATGCATCGCCGCGCTTTCGTGAGCCTGCTGGCTAGCATGCCGGCGATGGCCGTATTGGCTGGATGCAAATCATCATCGACGATCGGCAGCCTGGATCGGGTCTGGGGACGGCGCGGCATCTCCGATGGCCGGCTGCAGAAGCCGCGAGCGATGACGATCGATGCCGACGATCAAATCTATATCGTCGACATGACGGCGCGGATTCAGGTCTTCACCACGGACGGCGAATTTCTTCGCGGTTGGCAGACGCCGGAGCACGTCAACGGACGCCCGACCGGAATCAGCATCGATCGGCACGGCAACGTGCTGGTGCCCGACACGCATTACTACCGCGTTTTGGTTTACTCACCGACGGGTGAACTGTTGGAAACGCTCGGCGGCCAGTTCGGGACGGCGCCTGGCCGGTTCGGTTGGCCCACCGATGTCCAAGTGGATGACGAGGGCAACTGGTACGTCTCGGAATATGGCGAGTATGATCGCATTCAAAAGTTCTCGCCCCAGCGTGAGTTCCTTTTGGAATGGGGCGGGCACGGGCCGGCCCCAGCTCAGTTCTCGCGACCACAGAGCATGGCCCTGGATAGCGACGGCAATGTTTGGGTCGCCGATGCCTGCAATCATCGCCTCCAGATCTTCGACGGCCAGGGGCGGCTGGTGAAGATGTGGGGCTCGCACGGCAGCCAGCCTGGCCAGTTGGCCTATCCGTATGGCCTGCTTTTGGATGGGCGTGGGCACGCCTACGTTTGTGAATTCGGCAACCACCGCGTCCAAAAGTTCACGCTCGACGGCCAGTCGCTTGGCTGTTGGGGGCGTCCCGGACGCGCGCCGGGTGAATTGCGCAACCCGTGGTCGCTGGTTCGCGACAAGCTTGGGCGGATACACGTTCTGGACACCAATAATCACCGCGTACAACGAATCTTCATGTAGCGAATCGTGCCGCTGCGCGAATCGCACAGCGAGTCCGGCATCAACTTGGAACAAACCGATCAAAGATAGGGCGCTTCGCCGAAGCGCTTGATCGTATGCAAGTCGCGTTCGACAGTCCCTGGTACCTGGTGCTGCTGGCCGGCCTTCCGGTTCTATGGTGGTCCAGTCTGCGCACGCTGTCGTCGTTTGGAAGGTTTCGGCGTTTTACGGCCATCGGCCTGCGGACTGTGGTTTTCACGCTGCTGGTCCTGGCACTGGCCGAGGCCCAATGGGTGCGCACCAGCCAGCGGCTGACCGTGCTCTACTTGCTCGACCATTCGGAGAGCGTCGCCGAAGAGCAGTCCGATGCCATGGTCGATTACATCAACAAGTCGATCGCCCAGCAGCGCGACGCGGCGCGCGAGGATCGGGCCGGAGTGATTGTGTTTGGTCGGGAGGCGGCGATCGAAGTGCCGCCGATGGACGACGATCAAAGCATCCCCAAGGTGGAAACGCTCGTCGATCGCGAGCACACGAACCTGGCCGGCGCGATGAAGCTGGCCCAGGCCTCGTTCCCACACGATGCGGCCAAACGCGTCGTGATCATCTCCGACGGCAATCAGAATATCGGCAACGCGCTGCTCCAGGCCCAAGCGCTCGCGGAGTCGGGCGTCGGGATTGACGTGGTGCCGATTCGCTCGCGGGCCTTCGGCGAAGTTTCGGTCGAAAAGGTGATGCTTCCCTCCGACGTTCGCCGCGGGCAGCCGTTCGACCTGCGCGTCGTGCTCAACAACGCGCCAGGCGAGGGCGAAGAGCCTAGGCCCGTCGACGGCCGCCTGCAAGTCGTGCGCAAGGCCGGCGGTCGCGAGCAGCTGATCACCGAACAGGACATCACGCTGGAACCGGGCAAGCGGGTGTTTTCGATCCGTGAGGAGATCGAACAGCCGGAGTTTTACACGTACGAAGCCCGATTCGTGCCGCGCGATCATGACGCTGATACGCTGCCACAGAACAACAACGCGTCGGCCTTTACCCATGTCCGCGGTCGTGGACAAGTGCTCGTGATCGAGAATGCTGAAAGGCATGCCGAAGCGGAGGGCGAAGGCGATTTCGACTTCCTGGTCGACCGCTTGCGCAGCATGAACCTGGAAGTAACGCTTCGTCAAAGTCTCCAGGGAGAGTTGTTCGGTGACTTGTCCGAGCTCCAGCCGTTCGACACAGTCGTGCTGGCCAATGTGCCGCGCGAGGATTTCGAGGACGATCAGATCGAGATGCTCGTGCGCAACACGCGCAACTTGGGCGCGGGTTTGGTGATGCTCGGTGGGCCGGACAGCTTCGGAGCCGGCGGCTGGACGAACACGCCGCTGGAAGAAGCGATGCCCGTCGACTTTCAGATCAAGAATGCGAAGGTCGCTCCGGTCGGCGCGCTGGCCATGGTGATGCACGCCTCGGAATTACCCGACGGAAACTACTGGCAGAAAGTCGTCGCCCGCGAGGCACTCAAAGCACTGGGCGATCAGGACTATGCCGGAATCATTCACTGGAACATTACGGGCGAGTCGTGGCTTTGGCGTCGCATGCTGAGGGTCGGGCCCAACCGTCGTAGCATGCTCTCGCGGCTCGACCGGATGACGCCCGGCGACATGCCCGATTTCGAGCCGTCGTTGCAACTCGCGTTGGTCGAGTTCCGCCGCCTGCGCAATACCGCCGTCAAGCACATGATCATCATCAGCGACGGCGATCCCTCGCCGCCGAACTATGGCGCGGGGGGAGCCATTCCGGCCATGATCAGCCTGGGCGTGAAGATCAGCACCGTGGCCATCGGCACGCATGGACCGGCCGGCAGCACGCCGCTACAGAACATCGCGACGCGGACCGGCGGCAAGTACTACGTCGTTCAGAATGCCAGCACCTTGCCGCGAATTTATCAGAAAGAGGCCCGCCGTGTCGCCCGGCCATTGGTGTTCGAACGCGAGAGTGGGTTCAGCCCGCAACTGCGGTTGCAACACGAGATGGTGCAAGGCATCGACAATCCTTTGCCGCCGATTACCGGCTTTGTGCTTACGACGCCCAAGCCAAATCCCTTGGTGGAAGTATCGATCGTTTCGCCGCTGCCGACCGGAACGGAGATGAACCCCATTCTGGCCAGTTGGACATATGGACTGGGCAAGGCGGTGGCCTTTACGACCGATGCCGGCAATCGTTGGGCCTCTGCCTGGAAGAGCTGGTCAAACTACGACCGGCTAATGAGCCAAATCGTCCGCTGGTCGATGCGGCCGACCGACGAGAGTGGGCAGTTCACCGTGAGCACCGACGTGGTGGACGGCAAGGTCCAAGTCGTCGTTACCGCACTTGACCAGAATGACGAGTTTCTCAACTTCTTGAATCTCGAATCGATGGTCGTCGGCCCGGATCTCAAACCGGTCGACTTGAATATCGAACAAACGGCGCCGGGCCGTTACGTAGGATCGTTCGACGCCGACGATAGCGGCAGCTACCTGGTTCTGGTGAGCCCCGGCGCGGGACGAGCCCCGATTCGTACGGGCGTGTCGATTCCGTATTCGGCCGAATACCGTGATCGCCAGAGCAACGTGGCCCTGCTGGAAACAATGGCCCGGGTGACGCCGCAGGAAGGTACGGCGGGCGAAGTGATCGATGCTCCGAGCGAGCTGCCCGCTGATGAGCGCGTGGCGAAACTTCTCAAGACCAATACCTTTCGCCACAACCTGGCCAAAGCCACCAGCAGCCAGGGTGTGTGGCCGTTGCTGCTATTCGTTGGCGCTTGCCTGTTCGTTGGCGACGTGTTCGTGCGGCGGGTGGCCGTCGGCCTGGAATGGGTTGCGCCGCTGGCTCGGCGCGCAATGGACCGGATCCTCAATCGACAGGCCCGGCCAGACGTAACTGAAACGATGGAGCGGCTCATTTCGCGCAAGGCTTCGGTCGCGGGCCAACTCGAACAAAAAAGGGCCTCGCTTCGCTTCGAGCCGACGCCCGACGCACCGGGCGATCTCAAGTCGCTGACCGAACAGGCCACGGCAGCGCCGGCAGGGCCCGACGAGAAGAAGGCCGCTGCGTCACTGGAAGCCGAGCGCGAACAAGAAAGTTACACCGAGCGACTGCTCAAGGCCAAGAAGTCAGCGCGCGGCGGACGCAGAAACGCGCCTCGGGAGAACGACCAATAATCGCATGCCCCGGGCGCTTTTTCTGCGGTGTGCTATCGATCGCGACCGCAACACCATGGTTTAACTGTTTCGAGATGTCCCGCAGAAAGGCAACCGATGAGCCTGGCTGAAACACTTGAGAAGAAGGCGGAACAATTTGTCTCTCGCTATGGCGCGGTGCGCGAAGAAATCGGCCGCGTGATCGTCGGACATCACGACATCGTGCATGGCATTTTGACTTGCCTGTTTGTCGGGGGACATTGCCTGTTGGAGGGCGTGCCCGGTTTGGGCAAAACACTTTTGGTCCGCACGCTGGCCAAGACGCTCGACCTGGACTTTTCGCGCATCCAGTTCACGCCCGACTTGATGCCGGCCGACATCTTGGGCACGAACATGGTCATGGAGTCGCCCGACGGAAAGCGGTTCTTCGAGTTTCAGCAGGGCCCGATCTTTACGCAGATCTGTCTGGCCGACGAAATCAATCGCGCTACGCCCAAGACGCAATCGGCCATGTTGGAAACAATGCAAGAAGGATCGGTCAGTGTCGGTGGCCACGTCTATGAGTTAAAACGGCCGTTCTTCGTGATGGCAACGCAAAACCCGATCGAACAAGAGGGAACCTATCCGCTGCCCGAAGCGCAGTTGGATCGGTTTCTGTTCAAGCTGGTCGTCGGGTACTCAGGGCGGGACGAGTTGGGCACGATCGTCGAGCGAACCACGCGCGGCGAGACGATCGAAGCCCGCAAGGTGATGGACGGGGCCGAGATCATCGAATGGCAGCACTTCGTGCGCGAAGTGATCCTGGCGCCGCACGTGCAGGACTACATTGTGCGACTGATTCTGGCGACGCATCCCGGCGGCCAGTTGGCCATGGAGGCGACGAACAAGTACTTGCGGTGGGGGGCCAGTCCGCGCGGCGCACAGGCGTTGGCCTTAGCTTCGAAAGTGCGCGCGCTGCTCGAAGGGCGATACAACGTCAGCTTCGAAGACGTGCGGCGCGTTTATCTGCCCTCGCTCCGCCACCGTGTGATTCTGAACTTCGAGGCGCAAGCCGAGGAGATGGAAACCGATCAGGTGTTGCTCGAGATTCTCGAAAAGCTTCCCGAAAAATCGTCCGAATAGACAGCCGCAGCAAGTGCCGCGACTTCCGAGGACTGCCTCGCGGTATTACGCCATTTCGCCCAGCGGCACGCGCGACCCTATCTTGATTGCCAGGCGCACCGAGACACCATGTCGAACGCAACCCAGAGCGACGCGCTGCTAAGCCCTGAGTTTCTCGCTCAGTTGGAGCGCATGGAGCTAGTCAGCCGCAAGATCTTTCGCGGTCGCATGAAGGGCGAGCGGCGCAGTCCGCGCAAAGGCCACAGCGTCGAATTTGCCGACTTTCGCAACTACGTGCCGGGCGACGATCTGCGTTTTATCGATTGGAATACCTACGCCCGACTCGATCGGCTGTTTCTGAAGATCTTCTTCGAGGAGGAAGACCTCCGTTTCTACTCGCTGATCGACGCCAGCGCGTCGATGAGTTTTGGCACGCCGAGTAAGCTGCGTTATGCACAACAACTGGCTGCGGCGCTGGGTTTCATCGGCCTGATTCGCGGCGATCGCGTGCGGATCGAGACGTTGGGACAGCGCCAAACCCGCAGCCCTGCTTACCGCGGACGACAGAATGTTTGGCGAATGCAGGAGCAGTTGTTGGCGATCGAGCCCGATCAGACGACGTCGCTGACAACGGGCGTCAAAAACTTCTGCATTCGCAATCCCGGCAAAGGCATCGTCGTGGTCATCAGCGACTTGATGGACAAGGAAGGCTACGAATCGGCCTTCAAGTACTTGTTGTCGCGGCAGATGGACATCTACGTCATCCATGTGCTGTCGGCCGAGGAGCTCGACCCGGAAATCAAGGGCGACCTGCGCCTGGTCGATTGCGAGGATGACGACGTTGCCGAAATCACAGCCAGCGCGCCGTTGCTGAAACGCTATCAGAAAACACTGGCGGCATTCGTCGAGGGCGCGCGCGAGTTTTGCGCACGCCGCGGCATGAACTACCTGCTGGCGAACAATCAGGTACCCGTCGAGCAGCTCATCTCGGGTTATCTGCGCCGGCGAGGGTTGGTGCGCTGATGACCACGATCAACATGCTCGCACCGTGGCAATGGGCGCTGCTGGCCGTGATTCCGGCCGTGATCGTGCTGTTGTACTTTCTTAAGCTCAAGCGCCAGCCCTTGGAAGTACCCAGCACGTATCTCTGGCACAAATCGATAGAAGATTTGCACGTTAACAGCATCTGGCAGCGGCTGCGACGAAACATCCTGTTGTTCCTGCAGTTGCTGTTCATCGGCATACTCGCGTTTGCGTTTCTTCGGCCTGGCTGGCGCGGCACGGAGTTGACCGGCGACCGATTCATTTTTCTGATCGACAACTCGGCCAGCATGAGCGCCACCGACGTCGAGCCCACGCGCCTTGACGAAGCAAAGCGGCGCGTCAGTGAGCTCATCAACCAGATGGCGACCGGCGACGTGGCGATGATTGTTAGTTTTTCCGATGCGGCCCGCGTCGACCAATTGTTCACCGACAACCGCCGGGAACTGCTGCGAGGGCTAGAGGCGATTCGGCCAACCAACCGCAAGACGTTGCTGGGCGAAGCGTTGCGCGTTGCGGCCGGTCTGGCCAATCCGGGCCAATCCGCCTTCGAAATCAGCGACACGCAAGTCGCCGAGCCGCTGCCGGCAACCGTATACATTTTCAGCGACGGAAGGTTTCCGTCGGTCGAGGGGTTTTCGCTGGGCAATCTTGAGCCGAAGTTTGTCCCCATCGGAGACGACGTCGCACCCAACGTGGCGATTACCGCGTTCAGCACCCGACGCCGCGAGGATCAGGCGGATCAGTTGCAAGCGTTCGCGCGACTAACCAACACTGGCGTTGAACCGGTCGCCGCCCAGGTGGAGCTCTATCGCGACGAGGAGCTGCTCGACGCCGATCAGGTGGAACTCGACGCGGGCGATGCGGGCGGCGTCGTCTTCGATTTGGGAGAGGTTCAAACCGGCGTCTTAAAGCTGCGCACTTCATCGGGCGGCGCGCTGGCTGTGGACGACGAGGCGTGGACCGTCATCGACCCGCCTACGCAGGCAAAGATCCTGTTCGTGACGCCCGGCAACGATGCGTTGGAGCTGGCATTCACGACCGAAAGCGCAGAGGAAATGGCCGAGGTCGACATCGTCGAACCAGGCTACCTCGAAACCGACGAATACCGCGCAAGGACTGCCGAGGGCTATTACGCGCTGGTCGTCTACGATCAGTGCCAGCCCAAAGAGCTGCCGCCGGCCAACACGCTGTTCATCGGTACGTTGCCGCCCGGACAGACTTGGACCGCGGGCGAACCGGTCGAGGCACCACAGATCATCGACGTCGAAACAGCTCACCCATTGATGCAGTTGATCGACTTGGGCGACGTCAAGTTTGCCGAAACGAGAGTATTGGAAGTTCCCTCGGGAGGAACGTCGCTGATCGATAGTCACGTTGGGCCGATGTTCGCCATCGCGCCGCGCGGGCCATACGAAGACGCTGTCCTGGCTGCTGAAATTTACGGCGTCGACGCGGACGGCGAACGCTTCGCAAACACCGACTGGCCGCTGCGGCTGAGCTTTCCCGTGTTTGTGCTCAACGCGATCCGCTACTTCGGCGACGTTGGCACTGCCACCGCCGGCAACACGGTACAGCCGGGCGAGACCGTGCATCTGCGTAGCGCGACGTCGGCCGACTCACTTGCCGTGCGGACGCCGAGCGGCAAACAAGTCTCTTTGGGCCGTGAGACATCCGAAACGTTCAGCTTCAGCGGCACTGACGAGCTAGGCGTGTATCTCATCGAAGAGCCGGATCAGCCAGTCCGGCGATTCGCCGTCAATCTCTTTGATCCACCGGAGAGCGACATCGCGAAGACCGACGACGTGCAAATTGGCTACGTCGAGGTTGCCGGCGAGGCAAGTTGGGAAGGCGCTCGGCAGGAGCTTTGGAAAGTCCTTCTGATGGGGGCACTAGTCGTGCTGTGTGTCGAGTGGTATATCTACAATCGCCGTGTGTACCTGTAACACCGACGTTATCCAGGCCTAGGACGGCCAACACCGGCGAATCCCAGAGCGTCGAAAATCGCAACGCCGGGTTGTTGCAACCCGACGGCGATCCCGACGGAACAACAGAAACTGCCGAGGATGTAGATGGCTCGTAACGTTCTCTTGCCCCGACGAAAGAGTAAGAAACCACAGGACGATGGCCGTCGAAAACCGCTCAACCGCATCCTTGAAAACAACCTGATCAACCGGGTTAGCTACGAGGAATATCGCGAGAAGGTCCGCGACGTCTACGGCGGGCGACAGGGAGCCCTGTTGGCGACCGCAAGCCTGTTGTCGCTGCACGTTTCGTTTGGTGACCGGATCCTTCGCGAGCGGCGCTTCGATCTAAGCGGCGCGAAGTGCATCCTGGACGTGGGCAGCGGCGCCGGACAAATTGCCAAGCATTTGCTCCGTTATGCCGATTCCGACGCGCAAATCACTTGCTGCGATCTCTCGCCCGAAATGCTACGGCGAGCGCGCGGCCGCTTGAAGAGCAGTGTGCCGGAACATGTCGCTGCCGACCTATCACGATTGCCGTTTGCCGATGGCAGCTTCGATTGTCTGACGTGCGGTTACGTGCTCGAACACTTGCCGGAGGCACGCCCCGGGCTCTCCGAAATGGCCCGAGTGATGCGCCCCGGTGGTCGCATGCTTCTGCTGACCACGGAAGACAACTTCTCCGGCGCATGGACCAGCCGCGTTTGGTACTGCCGCACGTACAATCGCCAGCAACTGCGCGACACGTGCGAACAGCTCGGGTTGGCATGGAAGAAGGAAATCTGGTTTACGCGAATGCACAAGCTGCTGCGGGCCGGCGGCATCTGCGTCGAGATCCAGAAACAGTAGCCCACCCGCGCTCTAGCGCGCCCTGCGCAACACAAACCGCGTCATCTCTGGCGGGCAGCGCAGCCGAAGCGGAAAGAGGCTGGCCGTGCCACGACTGACGTGCATCAGCGTCGGTGGCTTCGCAAAGTAACCGCCCGTGTAGCGCGTGCCGTATAAGCTGGGCGAGATCACCGCGCCTATCAGCGGAAACCGGATTTGGCCCCCATGCGTGTGTCCGGCCAGCACTAGGTCAAAGCCTTGCGTTTGGGCCCAGGCAAAGCGGTCGGGCGTATGGGCCAACAGTATCTTCAGCGGTCGCGGCTGATGACCGGTCGGATCCGGCAGTTGGGGTTCGCCAGGAAACCAGGGGCGCTCGTCTCCGGCAACGACGATGCGGCCCTGGTCGATCGATTGGGCCATTGCTCCGAGGTCGGTGAATCCTGCTTGCCCAAGCGCCGCGCGAACGCCCGGTACGTCTCGCGTGCGCAGATCGTGGTTGCCCAGCACAAAGTACTTTCCCAATCGCGCCTGCACGCCGCCAAACAACTCCGGAATCCAATCGATGCAATGAGCCGAGTCACAGACGTCGCCGGTTAGCATTAATAGATCGCTAGGCTGCTCCATCGTGATACGGGCGACTTCGTGAAAGTAGTCGCGACGGATACGGCCGGAAAGGTGCAGGTCCGACCAGTGCCAAATCGAAAGCCCCTCCAATTCGGCCGGCAGATCGGGGATGGACAGCGTCGCTTCGGTCACATGGAGTTTCCAAAGTTGATTACCGGGCACCAGCCCGAACAACACGGTCCGCAAGCTGCCGGCGGGCGGGCGACCGAGCCGATCGGCCATGTCGACCACTTGCTGCGACCCCGGCTCCACGCCCTGCGGGTAATCCCAATTCCGGAGGCGGTCGATCGTCCAAACGACGAGATGCGCCGCGCCATAAGCGGCGCAGAGCGCGACGTAGATTGTCGCCGGACCAAGCTGCCAGTCACGAAAGTCCAGTCCGGTCTCAAACCACGGCCGTGGTTGTGCGGCGATCCAAACCACTGGGAAGCATAGAGCGGCATAGAACAGCAGCGTGACGCTCTTGACCAGCACCCTGCGAAAGCCGGTCGCGTGCCAGCGATTGACGACCGCGACCCAAAACGCCGTGTGCCCGAACGCCGCCAGAACGAGGAGCAATAGTGTGACGGCGGTCATGCGTAGGTGATTCGGCGTGCAGCGCGGATGCCGCGGGCTCGTTGCGACGACGCCGCGCGCGGAACCGGCCGAATGGCACGATAGACGACGCTACTTGCCCGTCGCGCCGGCCTTCAGTTCCACGGCTGCTTGCACAATGTGCTCTACCGTGTCGAGCAGTTGATCCAAACGAAACGGCTTGCACAACTCGCCGTAGAGCGGCAGACGCGCCTGTCGGGCCTTGACGATCGAATGTCCCGGATCGTAGCCGAATCCAGTCATCAGCACCAACGGCAGCGGATCCATGAACTCCTGCAGCTTCAGCAGCAGTTCGTATCCGGTTGTGTCGGGCAGGCGGATGTCGACCAGAATAACGTCGTAGTTGCCTTCCAGTGCCAAATTGCGGGCCATCGAGACCGCCTCGCGTCCGTCGTGGGCCGTTTCGACAATGCAGCCATACCGCTCGAGGAGGTTGTGGGCAGCGCTACGCACGCTTTCGTCGGCGTCGGCCACGAGAATCCGCTTGCCGCGCAGCGCCGGCCGGCCCTGCTCTTCATCGGTGTAGGGTTGAGCCGTGGTGGGCGCCATCTTTTGGCCGACTCGTTGGATCAACTGCTTGATATCGCGGGCATTGCGCAGGATGGCTTGCAGCCGCTCGACGACCTCGGGCTCGTGGCCGATGTACCGCTCCATCACGTTGACGGCTTCGTTGAGAATATCGTCGACCGGCAGAGCGACGGCGCTGTGAATCGCTTCGACGCTCTCGGCGGCCGTTGTGGCTTTCTCGGCCCGGAGCAACTCGAGCGTATTGAGCGCCACGGCGACGTCGCGCGTGAAGATCTCGAGGAACTGCAGGTCGCTCTCGGTGAAACCTCGCGGTTCCGGGCTTTCAACATTGAACGTGCCGATCACCTCGTCGTGGAGCACCAGCGGGACGGTTAGAGAGCTCTTGGCTCCGCGACATCCCTCCAAGTAGAGTGGATCGGCCGCCGTGTCTTCGCAGAGATAGCTCTTGCCGGTCGAGGCAACAAAGCCGGTCACGCCATTGTTTTGCGGGCGCGCGAACAGGTCGCGTCCGGCTGCTTCGGGTACCAGGCCGACGGCCAGCAACGATTCCAACTTGCCGGTGCGCCCGTCGAGCAGTCGGATCTCGACCACGTCGAAATTCAACAGATCTTTCGTGAAGTGCAGAATGTTCTTCTTGAGCAACTCGATTCGCTCTTCGACCGACATAACGGCCAACTCGTCGGGCATCAGGTCGGCCAGCTCGATACCGGCTTGGTGAATCGCGGCCAGCTTCTGTTGCTGGAGCATTTCCGACGTCACTTCGCGAACCGTGACGATCAAGTGCTGCGGCTGCAACGGGGGCTTGCCTTCGAACAGCGGCGCGGCGTGTACCTGAAAATAGCGATTGTCGCTGGCCCGCAGCGTTGAGGTGCTGGGCCGGCCGGTTGCCAGCGCCGTGTGAAATGGGCAAAAGTCGGGGCCCAAGATTTCGGGGCTGCCCAGCACGGTGTAGAAATTCGACCCCACGACCGAGTCACGTTCGACCCATGCGCGCAGCCGACCGTTGCCCCAGATGATCGTGTTCTCCGCATCGAGAACGACGATCCCGTCCGGCATCCCCTCCAGGATTCGCTCGTTCTCGAGCAGCTTGCCGATTTGAAAGGCGTCGCCTAAGTGCTCGGAAGTAACGAACAAACCTGAGTACGAGTCACGTGCCAGCCGGCTCAGCGCTCGCAGCGAATTAGCCGACTGGGTCACGTCGTACGACTGTCGTAATTGGTCAAGCAACTCCCGTTCACGCGAGTCTGCATCGCCGACGAACAGCAGCTTGGGTTTTGACGCCAAAACCAGATACTCCAAGCGATACGAATTCCGAGAGTATTATAGGGCTGCCCCAAACGATGAACAACCGCGTGGACAACCTCGCCTCGTTATCTCGTTTGATCGGAAAAGTCCGCGAGACGGTTCAGTCCGTCAGGGCCGTTTCAAGATATGATGGTTGCCCCAACTGTACACCCCTGTCGGCAAGGACACTCTTGCCGCGAGCGACCGCCCCGACCCCGCACCTATGGCCGGTGCGGACGCGTATCACGCACCACGGGGCGCGGCGGAGCGCACGTACATGTCGGCGCGACGTACATGATGTAGCCGGGCCAACTTGCGCTTCACGTTTGGATTGTGTGAGCGGATGCCCTCGGGTCAGGAGGCGTCCGCGCAATCCGATCACGAGCGCCCGGCCTCAAAACTGCTCATGACCGCACGACCCGCGGCCTTTTCGTTGCCAGCCGCATAGGATGACCAGTCGTTGGGGGCGCCGTGCCGCATAGCGTGTCTGGCGCTATAGTTACTGGGCTTGCGGCGTCGATGATACTTTGCGCCACGATCAAAGTCGCCTTTCGACTGCCCCGCTTGCGGAGACCTTGGAAATGCTACGAGCCTTTTTTCTGGCCATCGGCCTGACGGCGTTTCTGTTGGGGTTGGAGTGCCTGGTGCTCGAGAAAGCTGTGCTGCTGCCGCGCGGTGAGTCGGCCGCTTCGGCGGCTGCACAAGAGGTCGCGCCTGCAGTGCGACAAGTCAAACCGCCGGAATGGGCGCCGTGGAGCCTGCTCTCCGGCGGAGCGGTCGTGATGCTCTACTCGTTTACGATTCCGGCCAAGCTGCGCGGCTAGCGATCGCGCGGCGAAGTGACTAGTGTGCTAGCCTCTTGCTCCACACAAACAGCCCGCGGGATCGCTGTCGGCAAACGTCGCCTTAGTCGAGGCGCGTTCCATTATCGTAGTGCGACACGACCGGCGGCGAGTCGTCCTGTGCCCACTCTTTCCATTCGCCGTGTCGCCGTCCGTTGAGATAGTGCTGCACGGCCCAGGGGCGCCCGTCCTCGTACCAGAATTTGACTTCGCCTTCAGGCAAGTCGTGCAGATAGACCCCGGTGCCGCGCTGTTGACCGTTTTCGTACCACTCGGTCCACGATCCTTCCCGCATTCCGTCGCGGCAGATCGCTTGGAGACGAAGCTGCCCATTGGGGTGCCAGAATTTCTGGGGGCCGTGGGTCTTGCCGTTGAGGTAGTTCGTTTCGTTGCTCTTGGTCTGGTCGTCGTTCCACTCAAACCACGTTCCGTGCTTTTCGCCCATGACCAGGTCGCCGTCGCTACGAGTTGCGCCGTTGGGGTGCCAACTGAGCATCTTGCCGTGCATCAAGCCGTCTTGGAACTCGACGAGTAGCCGTTGCTGCCCATCCCGATACCACTCGGTCACCGGGCCGTTGCGCTCGTCGTTGACGTACTCGACCTCGATGCGTTTCTGGCCGTTGTCGTACCAGCGAACGGATTTTCCGTTGCGACGCCCGTCCTTGTAGTGCTCCTGTAGTTTCTGCTGCCCGTTGGGATACCATTCGCTCAGCACGCCGCTGAGCCGGCCCTGATCGTATTCGGCCTCGCGCGACTTGCGATTGCCAGAGTACCAATTGACCTGCTTGCCGTGGCGCAGCCCTTTGTAGTAACCGGTTTCGAGGAACTTCTCTCCGTTCCGTAGATAGCGAACCTGCTGGCCGTGTTGTAGGCCGTAGTGATAGTTCCCTTCGGCCGACTTGGTTCCGTCGGAAAACCATGTCATCCACGGACCTTCCTTGATGCCGTTCTCGTAGTGGACTTCCGAGGAGACCTTGCTGTTGGGATGGAACTTCATCTCCTTGCCGTGCTGAATGACGTTGCCATCCTCGGTGACCATGACTTCAGCGCGGAGTCGCACCGTCCCGTCCGGATAGCGCTTTTCGAGCACTTCCTTCGTGGGAGCGGCCGTGATCACCGCGGTCAACAGAACCGATTGCCATAGCATGGAAGACCTGACGGTGGAGACGCCTGAAACAAGCGGACTTGATTTGGGCCGGCCGACGCGTGGACTGGCCGTCCAACGCTGCCATCGCGATCGGTCGAATGCCCTGGCGATGGTCCGCGTACTCTGCCCGTGCCGCGACTTACCTTCAATTCTACACGATCGCCCCAAGCCGGCAAAATGGGGGCCACCCGACGCGGCGTCCGGCCAGCAATGCACGGCCGATCGGCGCAATCGCCACGTTCAGGACATTCCGAACTGGCGGCCGATCACTTGCCCTCGCGGAGCGTGTCGAAGTACTTCTTCGCGTGGTCACGGTAGTCGTGCGGCAGCCGCTGCCCGCTGAGAGCTTCGGCCGTTTGCTGCTCGGTATCGGCGAATTCCGATTTGATGGCTTCGCGAGTCTGGCCCTTGCGATTCGGGCCATCGGCCGTGCCGGTAACCACGACGGCGCCCTTGCGCACGTTTTGCTTTACCTTCGAATCGAAGAAGCTTGTCTTGTTGCGCTGCTCGTCCCGATCGCCCGCGCCACGTCCGACACCACGCGCCATGTCGGACCGCGAATATCGATCGTTCATCTGGAAGCCGCCGCCCAGGCACGAGTCGCATCCCTCGCCCTGGCACTCGTCGCAGTTCATCGAGCTCTTGGCGTCGGAGAACTCGGCCAGTGCGTCGTCCAACATCTCGAGTTCGTCCGACTCCTGCTGCATGCCGGCCAGTTCATTGCTCAACCGATCTAGGGCGTCGGCCGCTTGCTGGGCGTCGCCCTCTTTGGCCGATTGGGCAGCCGACTTTAGCTGCTGCGCCAGCTCGCTCATGCGGTTCATCTGGGGGCTCTTTTGAGCGAGCTTGTCTAGCTTTTGCTGCAGTTTGTCGGCCTTCGCCAGATCGCCGGAGCGGCGCGCCTGTTCGATTTGCTTCTTGAGTTCGTCCTGGGCCTTGCGATGCGCCTCGACGGTTTTCTGCATCGTCTGTTCGATCTGTTCAAGCTGTTTGGCAAGTTGCTCGCGCTGTTTTTCGTCGAGCTCCTTGCTAGTCAGCTTGTCCTTGAGTTTTTTCAACTCGTCCATCGCTTTGTTCAGGTCGCCCGTCTTCAGGGCGTGGCCCAACTTCTGTGCGGGCCCTTGTTGCAGGTTCTTCAGTTGCGCCAGTTGTTGCTTCAATTCGGCCGAGCCGGCGACCTCTTCGCGCCGTTTCTCGGCGTCCTTCACCAGCTCGTTCAGCGCGACCAACGTCTTCTTGCGGTCGGCCTCCTCCTTGCCGGCCAGCTCCGACGTTCGCTCTTGCAGTTCTTTCAGCAACGCGTCGGCCTCTTCCAAGCCAGCCTCAGCGGCCTGCTTCCGCTTCTCTTCGAGCTTCTTGGCCAGTACTTCGGTCGACTTCTTGACCTGCGTCTGATCGGGCCCGGTCGTCGCAGCCGTCGATTGCGGCGCGCGCCCATCGATCCCCAGAGCCAATACGAAAGCAATTGCCGCCGGAACCAGTGGCAGCAAGGCGCGGCGGTCCAACCGCACGCGAAATCGGTCGGCCACGTCGACATGTTCGAGCCGCCGCGCCGCGTCTTGAGCCAGCGCCTGCCCCACGTCCGAATCCAAGTCCGCCTGCGAGAGGGCCAACGTGCTGGAGACGCGCTCCTTCAGGCCAAAGCGGCGATCGATCTCAACGGCCGCGTCGAACGCGTCGTCACGACGCCACCAGGTCCAGACTCCCGCAGCCAACAACCCGCCGACCAGAGCGACGCCAAAGCAGCCGGAGGCCCACGCCATCTGATCGGCAAATGGCCAGATCTTGCCGACGCCGATCGCAACGACGCTGGCGGCCAATGCAACGAACCAGCACCACACTAAACGCGAAACGAACGCCTGTACGATGAGTCGGCGATGAACGCGACCAACTTGCTTGCGGAGCTGTTCCACGGCGATTCTCCCTGGTACACGGCCCTAGGATGCCCTAACCCCACCCGCATTATAGGCCCCCGCTTCGGAAAAACACCAGATATTTCGCCAGGTGGCAGACTGGGGCATCTTGCTCCCTGTCGCGCTGCCGGGTTGTCATGGTGCGGCTCGGGGCGGCCGGCCGGTCCAAGGCCCACGCGAATCGACAACCACGCCGGCCTGTTGTTTCGCCAGTGGTCGACCTGCCGAGCAGCCCCCCGATGGATTCTGATCGACGCGGCGCCGCATTTGGCCGGATGGCTTTGGACCTGGCGCAATCCGACACACCCATTTTCCGCATGCCCGGGAAGAAACGGACTGGAATCCGCGGCAAATCCTGACACAATGAAGTTTAGGACTCGCTACGGGCGAAAAGGGGCATCACTTCTGACATTCGCGAGGAACTCTCCCATGAACCGGCGCACCCGTCCGGAAATTAGGCGCTCGGGACGGCTGTCTGCCGCTCCGCGCGGCTTTACGTTGGTCGAATTGTTGGTCGTCATCGCGATCATCGCGATGCTCACCGCGCTGTTAGTTCCTGCCGTGCAATACGCCCGCGAGGCCGCTCGCCGTGCAACGTGCCTGAACAACCAAAAACAGATCGGCAGCGCCGTCATGCAGTTCGCAACAGCCAAAGACCGGCTCCCGTACGGATTCAGCGTCCACCCGAACCCCAGCGGATCCTTAGCGAATCCGGCGTGTCTGGGCTGGGTGATCCCGCTGCTGCCCTATTTAGAGCAAAAGCCGTTGTACGACCAGCTTATGGCGGATGACAGGCTAATCAACAACCTGAATGCGACAGGGGCGAATTTGCGTCCGGAGACCGGCGTGCTCGTTTGCCCGAGCCGGAGTCCCACCGACACGCCGGCGCCGTTGAGCTACGTTGTCAATGCCGGGGCCCGCGATGGATTCAGCAATCCTACCGCCAGCAGCGAGCCGTTGGACTTCCAGGCGAGCGGCGTTTTCTTCGATCATTATCTGCCGGACGTATTGCAAGCCGACGGGACTTGGACTTCGCAAGAGGCCGCAATCGCCCGCATGAAAACGGACCTGGCCTACATCACGCGGAACGACGGAACGGCCCATACCGCGCTGGTTTCCGAGAACATCGACGCGCTCGATTGGGTCGGCAAGTACCGAACGTATGGTAGCACGGTGTATTACACGCCCAACGACCAGGTCAATATGCTGTCCAACCAGGGCTCTACTTGGTGGCAGGGCATGATTTGGTTCACCAACCCGATGGATCCGAATTGGAATCCAAAGAATATTCTCAACCGCAACACGGATCTGCCGATGTCGCAGCGTCAGGACCGGCAGACCAACCTGCCGCCCACAGCCAAACCCTCGAGCAGCCATCCGGGCGGGTTCATCATGACGATGGTCGACGGCCACTCGGTGTTCGTGAACGAGGACGTCGAGTATCGCGTCTATTGCCTGGTGATGTCGCCCCATAGCGAAGAGGCGGCTGATCCGTGGCTGGGCAACGCCAAAAAAACGGCCCTGTATCCTTCGACCTGGTATGCGGGGACAATGCTCAAACCCGTCACCGAAGCCGACCTCACGGAGTAAACCGTAAACGTGTTACGGGCACATCGAGCGCGAACATATCGGGCCCTCAGCCGCCACGCTGGATCAGACGAGGCGACCAATCAATAAAAAGCGGCCGGCCCGGCAAATCTGCCAGACCGGCCGTTTCGCGTTAGGTTGCAACTGCCGGATCGATCCCGGCCGGCGATTCGGTGCCTCTTCGCCGGTCAAGCGTCCAAGCACGCTGTTACGCCGCGGGTTGTGTTTCGTCGGGCGTCTCGTCCTGGCTGGCCGCCGAGACCGCCTCGTCCGTTCTGCCCACGCGCTCGAAAGCCGGCCGCAGCGCGTCGTTGAGCACCGGGATGAATACCTTCATGAAGTCGCGGCAGAAATCACGCTCGCCCGGCTGTCGTGCTTTCTCCGGGGCATTGGCAAAGACGTACAGCTTGTACAACGCCTGCTGTTGAGCGGCAAACGCGAACTTCGTGTTGTCCGGTGCGATCCAATCGCCGTCACCCGTCCAACTCCAATAGCCTTGCTCGGAGTGCGTACCGGTTGCTTCCGACTTCGTGAAGTTCACTGTGAAGAAGCTGGCTTCTTCGCCGTTGGGCAGCGTGATCACTGCGTGCTGCGGCTGTCCATGCATGTCGAACCCGGCGGCCGGATAGCAGCGGTCGGGCGTGTGATAGGTGATGTCCTGCAATCGACCGCAAATGATCGAAACGCGCACTTCTTCGCCGTTGCCGTTGCGATAAGTGCGGACCAACTCCCCGGCGGCACCGGCGATTTCGAGGATCTTCTCGTCGCTTCCTTCCGCGTCGATGCCTTTCCACTCACCAATTTGACTCGGGATGGCCTCCAACTGCTCGGCGAAAACCTGCAATTCAGGAAACGTGCCCCAGCGCTCCGACCAGACACCCTGCACGTAGCCGGCGCCTAGCATCAGGACCACGGCGGCCGCGATCGGCAAGTACAACGTCCAGCTCTTGGTCATTTGTTCGTCACTCCTGGTGAAAACGGTGCCGGCAAGCGAATGTTGTCCGGCGGCCGCGGTGAATCGTTGACTCGAACTAGGTGGTTTGTTCAGTCGCCTCGTTTGCTTCCGACTCGCTCATCAGCAACTCGATGCCGTGACGTGCCGCGTCGTCGTTCACGCCGTTGACCACGGCGCCGAGCACGGTGATGCCCACCGAACTCAGTCGCTCGCTGGCTTCGTAGACGTTTGCCACTTTGCTGCGGTCCTTGAGCACCGACAGGATGGCCGCGTCGACGTGCTGGCCAATGAGCAGCGAGTCGGCCACCTTCAAAATCGGGCCCGAATCGATCACGACGTAGTCGAACTGCACGCACAGCCCGGCGATGGCCGTTCCCAGATACGACGTTGACAGGGCCTGCACGCTGCGTAGATCGCAGCGGCCGGCCGGCAGCAGCCACAGATTGGCCGTACGCGTCGGATGCACGACAGAATCGCGCTCAGCCTCGCCGCGCAGCAGTTCGGACAATCCCGGCTCAAGCGGCATGTCGAACACGCGATGAACGCCCGGATTGCGAATGTCGGCGTCGATCAACAGCGTCCGCCGCCCGGCCCGCGCCAAACTGGCGGCCAACTGGCTGGACGTTGTGGTCTTTCCCTCGTGTGGGTCGGCGCTGGTTACCATCACGACGCGCGGCGGCTCGGCCGCCGAGGCGTGGATCAGCGCGGTCCGCGTGCCGTCAATCCGCTCGGCCATCAGCGCCTTGAGCACGGCCGGTCCACGGCCGCCACGAATTCGGCGCCAGGTTCGACCGGTCACGCTGGGCAACTCGCCGACCACCTTGATCCCCAGACCTTCCTTGACCTGCTGGGTGTCGTTCAGCTTCCGCGCTTGGAACTCGTAGAAGGCGATGCCCACCACGACCACGCCAAAGCCCAGGATCGCTGCGAAGGCCACGGCGACATACTTGCGGATGGCGTCGCCACGAGGCGAATCCAGTTGTGCTTCGTCGTACTTCGTGATCCGCGACGCGGCCAGTCGTTCGACTCCGGTCTGGTCGATTTCTGCCTTGATTTTCTGCATGATTTGGTTGAGCGATTTCAACTCCTCGCGCTTGGCGGTCACGTCGCCCGACTGTTGCCTGAGCGCTTCGAATCGCTTGACTTCGTCGTCGATCAGTGCTTCGGCCTTGATCAACGCGTCTTCGAGGTGATCCTTCTTGCTGTCCAACATCGCGACGGTCATTGCGCCATCCGCGACCGGGTTGTTGTCGTTCATGTCTTCGGCCGCGAGCATTTCCATGATGTGCGGCCGCATGCTGGCCGAGTACTCGTCAATCTGCTGCTCGATCCGATGGATCATTGCGTTGAGCTGTTGAACGTGCGACGACTCGGCCGGATTGCGCGTCACGGTCATGTGGCGCGCCAAGGTTGCGTGGATGTTCGCCTTTTGGTTCGTTAGCGCCGAGATCACCGGATCGCGCCGTAGCTCCAATTCCACCAGAGCCTCGGGGATCTTCGAGTGATCTGGTTCCGCGATCCGTGCCTCCAGTAGCGTCTTGTCGATTTCGGTCTGGTGGATGTCGCGCAAGATGTTGTTGCGCTGCACCAGCGCGTTCGAGAGCCGCTGCTCCGCCATGCGTACTGCGGCCTGCGCGGCCTGGGTCGTGGCGGCCTGTCTGGTTTGTTCCAGCGCGTAAAGCTGCTCTGTTTCTTGCCTAAATCGTTCAGCATACGCATCGTATGTCTTTTGTAGAGCCGCCTCCTGGTCCAGACTGCGCAGTCGCTCTTTCTCGACGACCTCGACGAGATACGTGTCGACAATCGTGTTCACCACTTTGATCACATCCGCGGGGCGCTCGCCACGCACCGCCACGCGCATCAGCTCCGCGTCGTCCGGATAGTTGATGATCATCTGGTCGCGCAACCAGGCCGCCGGGTCATCATCGTGCTCCTGGATCATCGGCAGGCGGGCGATCGTCGGTTCGCGGACCGTATTGCGCAACACCGGACCGCTTGACATCAACTGCACCTGGGTGCGCTTGAAGATCGTGAAAGCCTGGGCCGCCTCGCTCGTCTTGTCGAGCACGCCGCCGCGCTTCTCAGATACGCGCACCAGCGCGAACGCCTCATACTTGACCGGCACCAAGAACCAGATCAGTAGCGCCGCCGTAATGCTGACCGCGATGCCCAGCCCCAAGGCCAGCGGCAATCGTCTGCGCACCGCGTGCATCAACTCAACCGGGTTCGGTTTGGCCGAAAGGATCTCCGGGCGTTGCGGCGGACCGTATTGCCAGGCGGCCGTCGGCATCGCCGGAAGATGGCTTTCAATCTTCGCCAACGTGCCTGTGTTGGTTTCGGCGCCGTTGCCGTGGAGCTCTTGCGAATCGCCGACAGGATCGAGTTCAGCCATGATCGTGAACCTTGTTGATGGGGCGTCTTCTTTGACCGGGGACTACAAGATGCGGCCGCGACCAACGACCGCCTCGGTTTATGTGATTGTTCGGTGCCAAACTGCGCGCCGCTACAAGCCGGCCGCCGCGGCGCCGCTTCGGCCCGAGCCGATCTGCAACGGGCCGGAGTCTTCGTCGTCTATGACCAAATGCGAGAGAATCTGAAACTCGACGTACAACATGCCCAATGCCATCGGCATCATGATCCAGCCGGCCAGCTTATGGAAAACCAGGTCGGCCAGTTCCGGCCCCACGGTCAGATGCAAGATTCCGGTGACCGTGATCCGCACGATGTTGACCGCCAACGCGATCGGCACGGCGCTAAGCACGATCACGATCCGTTCCCACCATGGGCGATCCGTCACCAGGGTGATGGCAACCGCTAGCCCGACGAAAATCGTCAACATCCGCAATCCGCTACACGCCTCGACGACGCCCAGTTGGATCTCGCCGATTACGATCCGGTTGCCGTCGTTGTAGGTCGGAATGCCAAGCGTTTGCAGCGCGTACGTGCTGGCACGCGTGGCGATTTCTTGCAATGGTGCGAGCAACTCACGATCCAAAAAGCCAGGCAGTGGAAACATGAAGATCAAAAAGCCGACAGCCGGCCACGCCCAGCGAACCGTATTCCAACCGCCCACCAGCAGAAACACTCCGGCCACCGCTGGGACGAACGAGTACATCTCTGGAACGCGATACGTGTAGTACGTCATGAACAGCCGCATGCCGAGACTGGCCGCGAGAACCGCCAGTCCGGTCATCCGGGCTGCCAATGTCACCGAACCGAATGGTTCGAACCGCATCCACAACAGAATCACGGTGAAGATCGGAATCAGCCAGCCGTGCGAGTACTTGGGATTGTCCCAGAACCACATCGCGCCGCGATAGTCGAGCGAGTTCCAGTAAACGCCTACCAGCAGCAGCAGCATCCCGATCAGGATCGACAGCGGCACGACCTGGTCCGATTCCGTATTCACGAAGGACTGCAAGCCTGCATGTGAACTCTTCTGGTCGGCCATCTTGGAAGTTTCTCCCGATTCAAGCGAGTCTAGGTGTTGCGGAGCGTTTCAATGTGCGTCGATTCTTGTGCCGATGCTGGTCGCGATTCACAACGAATGCACCGGCCAATCGACCGACTGTCGACAAACCGACCCTTCACCGCCGACGTCAATGAGCTGTCAGCGAGTCCGTTCGCATCCGACGCGAGAGGTGAAACAGATGTGTGTCAGCCGGTCGAAATGAACTGCAAACGCGTTGGGTCGCTGCTCCTGTGAGTTGACGCTCCTGATCGACGTCGACCAATGCCCCGATCGGGAACGCCGAATGAGCGGCGAGTCGCGGTTGTCCCGACCGCTGCCGCTGACAGACAATTTTCCTGAATTGTCCCGCAAGTGACGGACAAGAAAAATGAGCCACGATCGATTAGAAAACCGCCTATCGGGGCTCGAAACTTCACGATAAGCGGGCCCCCGCAACTTGTCAAACACTTTCAAATCCTTCGCCAGACTGCTTATCTTTCGCGCCGCGCGACCCATTCTATTGCTCCACGCGGGCGTGCTACGGCATGAACCGGTAGTAGCGACTACCCTGGCCCGGCATTGTCACGGCTGATTGTTAAATTGGGGTAGGTGCGAGACGAGTGGAGTTCAAAATGGTGGGTTTTG
>CALFYT010000029.1 GCA_937952415.1 uncultured Planctomycetaceae bacterium
TGATTGACGCGGTGAGGCATCCGCGTGGAAAGGAACCGAGATGACCAAACCCGAACTGATTGCCGGACTGGGCGCCGGCCTCGTCTGGGGACTGCTGATCGGCGGCGCCGTGTGGTACCTGAGCAGCGCCGAGCCGGATTGCCCCTGCGGCCAGAAGTGCCACTGCGCCGACCACGCCGATTGTCCCGCATGTTGTCCGGATTGTTGTCCCGACGGCGCGTGTCCCGATGGAAGCTGCCCCGACGGCAAGTGCCCGGATGGGCGCTGTCCGACCGAAAACTGTCCCGACGTCAACTTGCCGGTTCCCCAAATCAATTTAGGCCCCTGATGCCCGCGCGCACCGTGCGATACCTGATGCTGGCGGTCGCCCTGGCGGCCAACTGCTACGCGCCGGGGCTCGGCGAGTTGGCCCATGCCGAGTGGGACGGCTACCGACCGGACTGCCCGAGCTGCCCGCCGAGCCAATTGCTGCCCGGGCCCCAGCCGTGGGCCGGCCAGTCGCCGGCGCCGCCGCGGCCGCCGGCGGGCGCAAGCCCGCACGTCGACCGACTGCCCGGCCACGTGCACCAGGCGATCGTGCGGCTGCGCAACAGCGTCAACGGCCAAGCCCTGCAAGGCACCGGGGTGCTCGTCGAGGGCGACCTGGTGTTGACGGTGGCCCATGCGTTTGGCATCGGCGTGGGGCGGATCACCGTCTGGACGGCCGACGGCCGGCAACTGCCCGGAACGCTCGCCGCGATCGACGCTTCGGTCGACCTGGCCGCGGTGCGGATCGCACCGTATGGCGCCAGCCCGATCGCGCTGGCCGCCGACAATCCCCAGCGAGGTGATCCGATCGTGTGGGGCGGATTCGACGGCGGAACGCAACTGGAAGTCGCCCGCAGCCACGCCCAAGCCTACGTCTACGACGGCCGCACGCTCGAGCCGGTGCTGCAAGTCGACGGAGCGGCCCGCAAGGGCGACAGCGGCGGACCGATGCTCGACGCCGATTGGCGGCTGTGCGGGGTGGTCCAGGCCACCGACGGACAAGTCGTCAACGGCGCGACGTGCCGCGTGCTGCGCCGGTTCCTCGAGCGGGTGCGCCGCAGGCGCCGCCCACCGCCGGTGCAACAACAACCGCCATCGTCCGGACAAGATCAATCACCTGACTCAATCGGTCCGCCGCCGGGCCAAGACGATCCGGGCCTGCGCGATCGGTTGGCCGAGCTGGCCCGGACCAAGGCGCGGCTTGAAGACCGCCTGCGCGGCCTGAGAGACGAACTGGCCGAGGCCCGCGGCTCGGCCGGCCGCACGATCGAGAGCCTGCGGGAGCGGATCGCTGCGCTGGACGAAAAGATCCGCGGCCTGTCCGAGGAGGCGCCGAGCGAATCGCCCGTGCGCCGCGCGGCGCGCAACGGGGCGATCCGACTGCTGGTGGCCGCCGGCGTGCCGGCCGGGATCGCCACGGTCGGCCTGGCGGTCGCGGTGCCGCTGGTGCGCCGCAAGCTGCGCACGCTACGTGCCGAACGGGACGCGCTGATCAAAGCCAACGCGCGACCGGATCCATCGCCGCCTCCGGTGCAACCGGCTGCGCCGCCGCCGGTGCAACCGCAGCCGCAACTGGCGCCCAACGTCGTCGAGCGGAAGCAGGTCGAATACGTCCACGTGCCCACGACCGACCACGAGTTCAACCTGCTGGTCGATGCGATGGCCACCGAGGTCTCGTACAACCCGTCGGCCGCCCCGGTCGTTGAACGCATTCGATCGCTATTCGATCAGAAGAAGGGCGGCGCTCCGTACTTCGCGAAACTTCGCACCAGCCCGCAGCCCGGTACCACGATGGGCTGGCGCGACCAACCCCAGGAACCCAAATCATGAGTCCCCTGTTCGGCAACGATCGCGTGCTGTTGTACAACGTCGACCCCTGGAAGCGGATGGGCTTCGGCGTGCCCAACTTCGGTGTGAAAAGCAGCCAAGGCGACGGCTTCATCGACACGATCGGAACGCTCAACGGGTCTCTGCACTCGTTGGCCGACGAGATCGGCAAGCTGCAACTGTTCATCATGACCCACGAGGACGCGGCCCGCACGCAGCCGCCGTCGCGCAACACGGTCGAGCGAATCGGCAAGATGCTCAACCGGGTCAACTCGGTGCTGTCCGGCCGGATGAGCGACTATCCCGAGCAGCGGCTCGAGGCGGGCCACCAGCGGCCGGCGGTCAAGATCTGGACGATCCACCCGGTCCCCTACTTCGACGGACCCTATGTCCGCAACCACTGGCTGATGGAATACAACTCGATGGTCATGACCGCCCTGACCAACTTCTATCAGCACTCGGACAACAACCTGCCGCTGACCACGACCAAGAAGTTCGCCCAGGACATCTACCAGTACTTCCGCCGGATCAAGGTGATGATCGGCCACGAGCTGCTGCGGATTCCGCGGGCGGACCTGGAGCAGGACAGCTTCGAGTTCACCACCGAGCACTACGACAATTACCGTCCGGACGAAGTGACGATCAACATCGAAGCGCTCGACGGGCCGGGCAACATGTTCAGCCTGCCGACCGAGGTGGACCTGCGGCCGCTGTTGGACGGTTACCCGGCCAACATGATCCTGCCGCACCTGGTGCAGTACCCGATCGGGCCGATTCCGGGCGCCACGGGCCTGGCCGGCGAGGACACGATCGACGAGCAAACCGCCACCGAAGGGACCGGCGGGGTCGGCGGAGGCGGCGGACCGGCAATCGGGCCCGGCGTGACCGGCGGCGGCAACCAGACTGGCGGCGGGCAGATCGGCCGACCCAGCATCTAAGGCCGCGCTCGCGCGGCAGCGCGAGCGGTGCGCCGACCCAGCAACCCAGGAACCAAACGATGAGCACAACTCGCCAGGATCTCGACGCGGCGTGGGCCGGCTTTGCCGCCGCGCTCGATAACCGCGTCGAAGCGACCAGGGAATTTCAAAGCGCGGTCGGCGCGGTGGCCGCGGCCGAACAACAGCGCGACGAGCGCTTCAAGCTGCTCGAGGAGGCCGACCAGGCGATGCAGCAGGCGTTCGTCCAATTCAAGGCCACGGCCGAAGCGCTGATCGCCTCGGCCAAGCCGCCGGCGCCAGAGGACGACTCGCCCGCCGAGCCGGACGAGACGACGTAGCCACAACGTAGCCACGCGCGCGAAGCACACCAACCCAGGAGAAAACCGTGGAGCACCACCCGCTCAAGCGCCGCAAGCGGGCCCGCCTGGCCCCGGGCCAGGTGGCCGCGCTGCGCAAAGCCAAGCTGAACGAGGCGCTCACGTTGAACCGCCGCAGAAAAACGCTCCAACAGGGCTACCTGCCGCTGTTCGGCGAGGACGTCTCGCACATCCTCGTCGTGCCGCCGCCGGCGGACGACGAGCCGGTCATTTCGCGCGAAATGAAGCCGGACGCCAACGCCTGAACCACCGCCTGATCGCACGAACGATGAAACGCCTGCTCGACGCGCACGATCCGCGCCGCTTCGCCCGCTGCACGCTGGCGCTGGTCGCCGTCTGCGCCGGCGGGACCCTGGTGGCCGCGCTGGCCGGTCCGCGGCCGAGCGAGCCGGACCTGGCCGACGTCGTGACGGCAAGGCTGCACCCGCGCGGTGCCTTTGCGCTCGCGATGAACCCGGCCGCCGGCGGCGCGGCCTACACGGTCGAAGTGCTCACCGCCGAGCAGCTCGACGGCCGCGCCCAACGACGCGATCGCTGGCATGTGGATCGGCAGTTGCCCGCGGCGCTGCGCCGTAGCGCCGAGGCCTATCGCCACACGCCGTTTGACCGGGGGCACCTGGCCGCGGCGGCCAACTACCACGGCCAAGCCGAGCGGGACGCCACGTTTGTGACCTCGAACATCGTGCCCCAGCATCCGGCCGCCAACCGCCGCGCACTAGCGGCAATCGAGGCGCACATCCGGGCCGACGTCGACAGGACCCACGACGTCGTGGTCGTGACCGTGCCGGTGTACGAAGCGCCGCTAGAGTACCTGTCAACCGACAGGCAGGCGATCGGGATCCCCGCCGCGATCGGCAAGGCGGCCCTGCGGCTGGACCATGGCCGGCCCGATCATCTGCGGGCCTGGATCGTGCCCAACCGGGCCGACGCGCCGAGCGATCCGGACGATTGCCGCACCAGCGTCGACGCCCTGGAGACGGCTGCGCAGCTTGAGCTGTTCGACGCGCTGCTGGACGACGCCACCGAGGCCGAGTGGGAGGCGCGCCGATGATGGCCAGCGGCAATGGTGCACAAGCCCATGGCAACGGCGGCGGGTGGAAGGACCGGTTGTTTCGCTGGCTCGAGCAGCAGGCCGTCTCGACCGTGCTGTTGTTTTTGATCTTGGCGGCGCTGACCTACGGTGTGCGCCACGGGGTGCCGGCCGCGATCGACCAGATTCAAAAGGGCTACGAGCGGATGGCCCAAGAGAACGCCAAGGACCGCCAGAAAATTCGCGACGAGTTCGAGGCCAGCCGCGCGAAGTTCGTCCTGTCGATCGAGGGCCTCAAAGAAGCCAACGATCGCAACACCGACCGGATCGTCAATGAGCTGAACGACCTGGACCGCCGAGCGAACCCCTGATGCAAAGCCCCTTCGATTACCTGCCGCGCGGCGACGTGACCCTGATCCGGGAAGGGGCGGTCGTGCGATCCTGGACCGGCAAGACCGACGCAGCACGGGGCAACCGTGTGGCCGCCGCGAAGGATGCGGCTCTGGCGGGCGATCTGGTCGTGGCCGGACCGGGCGATTTCCTGATCCCGGCACACGAGTCAGCCAGCGTCGGCATTGACTCGACCGGCGTGCATTGGGCCGGGATGGGGCGCGGCGTAACACGCTTCTACGCCACCGACTCAATCGAGATTTTTACCTATCGCGGCACGGCCACGCTACGCGATCTGACCATTGCCGCCAGCGACACCGATGTGGCCGAGCCGTTTCTGGTTCGCGGCACGGGCGACGCCACCTTAATCAATGTCGAGCTGGACGCCAGCGGGGCAGCGGTCGACAAAGGAGCGCTCTGGATCAACGATTCCACCGCAGCGGCCCGGTGCATCGGATGCAAGTTGGCCGGCAAGGTGACCAGCTATGGCGCGCTGGACATCTTTAGCTGCGACATTTCCGAAGCCAAAAGCGCGCTGCAAACGCTCAATCTGCAAAACGGGGCGGACGTGTTTATCGCCGCCAGCCGGCTGACCAACGCCGGCACCGGCAACGCCAACTTGATTCTGTTTGGCACCAGCGGCACGATCGCGCTCGACTTGCTTTCCTGTTCGCTCGCGCTGTCGGCTGGAACTGGCGCGCTAAGCGCCGGCGGCGGATTCACGGGCACCTACACGCTGGGCGCCATCAACTGCCTGGCGACCGTGGCCAGTGCATCGACCGGCTGGCAGAGCGCGGCTAACGCGATGGCGGTGACCGTGACCGGCGGTAAGGTCAGCGGTAGCTCGGCGGCCAACCTGAAACGCACCAGCGGGACGCTATCGGTTGATGGCCTTTCCTACGATCCGACCAAGACCAGCGGCACGATCACGCACACCGGTCGGTTGCCCCTGTTCTCGTTGACCGCGACCGAGATCGGCGATCTGCCGGCCGGGCACGGATTGCTCGAGGTCTACGATTCGACCAACAACATGCTCAAGTACTGGAACGGGTCGGCGTTCGCCGCCGTCGCCTAGTCGCCGCTTTAGGACCAGCCGACCATGAAGATTTGCGCCGACCACGACGCCGGTTTTGGGAACCTCTACGCCGAAGGCTGGGTCGAGGACCAACGCATCAGTGGCGCAAGCCTGGTCGACCCGTCGACGATCAGCGCGGCCAACTGGCCGACCACCGGGATCGTGACGCTGCCGGAGTTGGTCACCTCCGACGCGGCGGGCGTGGGACGCTACGCCGAGGATTCTCCGTACACGGGCGCGGGCATTCAGCACTGGAAGATCTACACCGCCGCGCCGGCAATCGGTGATCGGCCGGTGACGCTCGTGGACCTGAACGTGGCCGCGGTCGGCGACGCGATGACGCTGGCCGCCAGCGAACAAGTCTATCACGCCCTGATCGACTTGACGCGCGACGCGGCCAACACGCGCGACGAGTACACCGTCGGCTTTCAGCGGGACCTGGTGCTGCTCACCTCCGGAGTGACCAGCCCCACGATTCAGGTGATCAAGCGGGCCGACGGCGCCGACCTGGTCGCCCAGACGGCGCTAACGCAAATCGGCTCGACCGGGATGTACACCTACAACGCCAGCGGTGCCGAGCGATTGACGCTGGGCGAATCGGCCATCGTCGTCGTGCGGGCCACCGTCGACGCCGCGGTGCGGACGATCTACAAGGTCGTGGCGCGAGACGCGTGACGAGGGGTCAGGGGATAGGGGATAGGGGTTAGGGACTGGGGACATGAAGGCAAAGCTGATAGCCGCGATCGTCGACGACGACGCCGTCTATGCCCAAGCGGCAGGCGCCGCGCCGGCCGATCGGTTCGAGGTGACCCTCTATGTGCGCACCGCCTGGGCACTGACCTTGTATGTGTGAGCCACGATGACCGCCGCCACCCAAGCCAACCTGCACACCGCCGACGTCGGGACCCAGATCACCGTCACGTTCCGTGACCAGGACGAGGCGGCGCTGGATATCTCGACTGCCACGGCGCGAGTGCTGTCGCTGGAAAAGCCCGACGGATCGGTGATCGAACGCACGCTTATTCCGGTCGGCGACGGCAGCGACGGCGTGGCCCGCTACACGTTGGCCGCCGGCGACCTGGACACCGACGGACGCTGGCGGCTCCAAGGCCGCGTCGCGTTTGCCGGCGGGCTGGTCTATCACAGCCACGTGATCCCGCTGCGCGTCTGGCCCAACAACCCAGCCAGTTAGAGCCCAACCATCTAGAGCCCAGCCATGAAACGCAAGCGGAGCGAAACGCCGACGCCGGTGCGACCCGTGATCCGCACCATGGACCGGCGGGACTTTGTCGAAGTGGTGGCGATCGAGTACACGGCGTTTGAGCATCACTGGAGCTACCAGGACTTCGTCGCCGCCCAAGAGCATCCAAACAACGTGTGCCGGGTGGCCGAGCTCGACGATGCGGTGGCCGGTTACATGATCTACAAGCTGGCCCGGGCCCGGCTGGAGCTAGTGAACCTGGCCGTGGCCGCGCCGCTGCGGCGGCAGGGGATTGCCACCGCCCTGCTCGACAAGCTCAAAAGCCAACTGTCGCAGCAGCGGCGCACCCGGATCACGGCACCAGTGCGCGAGCGGAACCTGGCCGGGCAGTTGCTGCTGCGCGCCTGCGGCTTTCGCTGCGTGGAGGTCCTGCACGGTACGTACGACGAAAGCGACGAGGACGCGTATCTGTTTCGCTTTCGCCATCGGGACCTGGGCCTGGTCAGCATGCGGCCCGCGGGCCTGGGGCCGTTGGTCGAGTAACACGTCGGCTCGTGCGCGCACGCAGAAGCGGCGCGGGCCAAGCATCCTTTCAGACGATTCACTTCACACATCATCGCAAAGAGGCGCACCGGCCGCCGGCGCTTGGACCAGGAGGACGCACCTGCCCAACAAACCGCTGCCACACAACCACACCGAGCGGGCCAAGCGACCCAAGACGTCGAAGCGACCAAGCTCACGCGAGCGGGGCTACAGCCCGGCCTGGGACAAGGAGGCACGCGCGTACCGGCGCGACAACCCGTGGTGCGTGCGCTGCAAAGCCAAGGGCAAGCTGACGCCAGTGGACGTCGTGGACCACGTCAAGCCGGTCCGCTACTTCCCGGAGTTGACGATGGAACCGAGCAACTGGCAGAGCCTTTGCTATGCGTGCAACGCCGAGAAGGCGCGCGAGGACGAAGCGAAGTACAAGCACATGCAACCCGGGGGCGGGTCAAAAAGCTAAACGCGCGAACTGCGAACCCCTCGCGGAGGCCGACACATTTTTTGCCAAAATTCGCGACGGGTGATTTCTGTTGCACACAAATCCACTGAAAACGATCGCCGTCGCTGACCTACAGACCGCGTTGCCTGGTACCAACGTCGAGACCACACCGCGCGCGTCGTCCCGCAACCGCCGCCTGCTAACCAAGGAAGAAAAACGAACGCACGTTACGCTCCGAAACACGCAACGAGCAGCCGATCAAATCGCCAAACTGCCGGACCGCCACGAAAGTGTGCACCTGGTCCTGAAGGCCTACCACTTTGCGCCGTTCGATCTGTTGCCCGCGTTCATTGAGATGGCTGGCAAACCAGCAACCGAGGTGCTGCTGGCCAGCCTCGGAATCAATTCGCGACACGTGGAGGCCCTCGATCGACTGATCGCCGCTCGCAAGATCAAACGCTGTTCGCTGCTGTTGTCACATTACTTTTCCAAGGTTGATGGCGCTGAGTACGCCCACGCGGTCCAAGTAATCGAGAAGCATGGGGGGCAGGTGAGAGCCGTGCGTTCCCACGCGAAGCTGATCCTCGCCCGCTTCGGACGCGACACGCACCTCGTCTGTGAATCGAGCGGGAATCTAAGGAGCTGCCGCTCGATCGAGCAGTGCGTGATTTTCAATGATGCCCGTTTGTTTCGATGGCACGCCGCGTGGATTCGTGAACTGCTGGAGTCGCCCAAAGAGTGAGAGGCCGCAAACCGACGCCGACGGCGATAAAGCTCGCCAAGGGAACCGCTCGCAAGAGCCGGATGCGTGATGAACCGCAACCCCCGATCGAGATCCCCGCGCCGCCGAAGCACGTGACCGACGAAGCCCTGGAAGAGTGGAATCGCATCGCCGCGGAACTGTGCCAACTTGGCCTGTTGAGCGCGCTCGACCGTGCCGCGTTGGCCGCCTACTGCGTCGCGTGGGGTCGCTGGGTCCGCGCGGAACAAGCCGTCGCGGAATTGGGGGAACTGATCAGGAGCAACGCCGGCGAAGCGGTCGCCAACCCACACCTGGCAATCGCCGATCGAGCGCTAAAGCAGATGCACCAGTTCCTGACCGAATTCGGGATGACGCCCTCGAGCCGCACACGGGTCGCCGCGGCCAAGCCGGCGGCGGCGTCCGGCGTCCAAAAACGGAAACGCGGATGAGAGTCGACAAGCTGACCAAGCGCTGGATTCGCAATGCGTCGGACGAGATGGCCGCGCGCAACGGCTGCCGCTTCGACGAGGCGCGCGGCACGTTCGTCGTCGAATGGCTCGAGCGGTACCTGAAACTCTACGAAGGCGAGCAGGCGGGCGAACCGTTTGAGTGCCGCGATTGGCAGTTCGACTGCACGATGCGGATGTTCGGTTGGGCGCGGATGTCCAAGCGGTGGAGGCGCGAGGTGCGGCGGTTCCGCCGGGCCGGCATCTGGAAGCCCAAGAAAAACAAGAAGTCGCCGACGCTGGCCGCCTGGGGGCTCTATTTGTTCGCCGGGGACGGCGAGCTCGGACAGAAGGTGTTCTGTCTGGCTAAGGACGCCACGCAGGTCAAAGAGAATGTCTGCCGCCATGCGGTGGAGATGGTGCTCTCGTCGCCGGAGCTGGCCGAGGAGTGCGACATCGATCAGCGTCAGATGCGGTTGTTCCACCGGCCGAGCCGGTCGCTGCTGATGCCGCTGACGTCGGCCGACTCCGAGCGGCAAAAGGCCAAGGAGGGTTTGAACGGATCGGTGCTGGGCGACGAGACGCACATTCTCACGCGGGCATTCATGAACCGGGTGGAGCGGGCCGGCATTAGCCGCAGCGAGCCGTTGCACATCGAAGTCTCGACCGCCGGCAACGATCCGATGAGCTACGGCCGCGAACAGTACGACTACGGCAAGCGGGTCGAAAGCGGCGAGCACGAAGACGAGCAGTACTTCTTCGATTGCCACGAAGCGCCGCAGGACCTCAAAGACGCCGAGCTCGCGCGCAGCCCGATCAAGTACGGCAAGCTGGCCAATCCCTCGTGGGGCCACACGGTGGGCGAAGAGGAGTTTTTGGGCGACTACCAACGCTCGCGCGCGTCGCTCTCGACGCTGGCCGACTTCAAGATGTACCGGCTGAACATCTGGCAAAGCGCTTCCAACCCGGCGATCCGCCAGGAGGACTGGGACGCGTGCGGCGACGACTTCGACGTCGACGAGCTGGTCGGCCAGCCGTGTTACGCGGCGTTGGACTTGGGTTTCAAGTGGGACACCAGTTGCCTGGCGCTGTGGTTCCCGTGGGCTGACGACGACGATCCTGCCGAGCCGACCTATCGGCTGCTCACGAAGTTCTGGCTGCCGGAGTACGCGGCCAACCGGGAGGCCAAGAAGATCAAATGGCACGCCTGGCAGCGCCGCGGCGACCTCGCGATCACCAGCGGCAACACGGCCGACTTCCCGCTGATCAAACGGGAGATCGTCGCCTGTGCCGGGCGGTACCAGATCGAGCAGCTCAACTACGACGAACGGTTCGCCCAGGTGCTGGCCCAGGAGCTGCAGGACGAGCACGGCATCGCCGTGCGATCGTTCTCGCAAAGTGCGCCCAGCTTCAACGCCCCCTGCCGTTCGTTCGAGAAGCTGATCCTCGACGGCCGCGTGCGGCACCTGGGCAACCAGGTGATGGACTGGCAGGTCGGCAATCTGACGTGGAAGGACCGCGGCGGCTTGTGGGTGCCGGCCAAGCCGGAGCATAACCCGCTGGCCCGGATCGACGGACCGGTCGCGGCGATCATGGGGCTCGACGCGGCCGAGCAACCCGCCAACGACGAGTGGTACGAACCCGGCATGCTGAAGGACTGACGCCATGAAACGACTCATCGCGAAAGCACAACTCGGCCGGCTGGCCCGACCGGCAACCGCCACGGCCGCCTTCGCGGCCATCACCGCGGGGCTGTACATGGAACGCCCCAGCTTCGCGCTGATCTTCCCGGGCCTGGTGGTGTTCGTGGCGTTGGCCGTAACGCACCTGCGAGGTAGTAATGCTTAACCTCCTGTTTGGAAAACCCGGTTCGCTCGCCCAGCACGGCGAGGGGAACTGGACGACGCTGGGCGGTATGGGGCGGATCGGCCGGATGAAGACGCTGGCCGGACCGGTGGTCGACGAGGACCTGTCGTTGACCTACGCCGCGGTGTGGAGCTGCTCGCGCCTGCTGACCGAGGCCTTGGCCGGTCTGCCGCGGCACCTCTATCAGCGTAACGGCAACGATCGCACGCTGGCGGTGGATCACCCGCTGTACGACGTGCTGCACGCCCGGCCCAACGACCAGACGGGCGACATGCCGTTCTGGCAGGGGCGTGCCCTGCACCAGATCAACTGGGGCAACGGCTTTGCCGAGATCGAACGCAACCGCCTGGGCCAGGTGGTCAACCTGCACCCGATCCACGTGACGCGCGTCCTGCCGCCGCGGCCCGAGGACACGCAGCGGCGCATCGCCTACCGTGTGCTCAACAACCGCAACGAAGCGGTCGACCTGGCCGACCGCGAGATGCTGCACATCCCGGGCACGATGAGCGAGGACGGCCGGTGGGGCAAGGGCGTGATCCAGTACGCGCGCGAGAGCGTCGGCTTCGGCCTGGCGACCGAACGACACGGCGCGGCGTACTTCGGCTCGGGCGCCCAGCCGAAGGGTCTGGTGACCGCCGCGGGGATGAAGGATCGAGAGAAGCGCCGGGAGTTTCGCAAAGAATTTAAGGAGGTGCACGGCAGCCCCGACTCGAACGAGATCGTGATCATGCCGCTGGAGAGCAAGTTCACACCGATCACGATCTCCAACGAGGACAGCCAGTACCTCGAGACGCGCAAGCACAACGGGATCGTCGTCTGCCAGTGGTACCGCACGCCGCCGACGATGGTCGGCCTGCTGGACAAAGCGACCTTGAACAACGTCGAGCACCTCTCGATCGACTTTGTGACCTATTCGCTCATCCCGTGGGTGCGGCTGATCGAGAGCCAGTGCAACCTCAAGCTGCTGTCGCCCGAAGAGCGGCGCGAGTTCTACATCGAGCTGAACCTGTCCGGGCTGCTGCGGGGCGACGTGAAGACGCGGATGGACGCCTACATGCAGGCGATCCAGAACGGGATCATGAGCATCAACGAGGTCCGCCGCCTGGAAAACTTAAACGGGATCGGCCCGGCCGGCGACCAGCACTTTGTGCAGCTCAACATGACGACCGCCGAGCGGATGGCCCAGGAGGAAAACCCGCGCAAGGTGAACGCCACCTCCGTGGCCGCCGGCGACCTGGCAGCCCTGCTGCGCGGTCCGGACACGCGGCAGGCCGCGCAGGCCCGGGCCCTGTTGGGCGACGTGCTGGCGCGGATGTTCCGCAAGGAGGCCAACGCCGTGCGCCGGGCGATCAAGAACGTGGAGCTCGACTTCGGGGCGTGGCTCGCTCGCTTCGGCGCGAAACACTCCGCCACCGTCGAGCGGGCCATCGCGCCGGTTTGCGGGGCGTACCCCGAGCTGGTCGATGCGTGCGAGATCGCCAAGTACTCGTGCGCCGAAAGCCGCCGGCAACTGTTGGCCGCGTACGACACCGACACGCCCGAGGCGATGGCCGCACGGCTGGACGGTTGGGCCGAGCACCGTACGGCCGAGACGCTCACTCACTACCTGGGAGACTGCTGATGCTATCCAACACGACCTGCCTGTGGGGCGTCGACCGCGACGCACTGGCGACCTTGCGCAACAGCCACGCCCAGGCGCTGGCCTGGCCGACCGCGCGCGACCTGGCCGCGGTGGCCCGCCACCAGGCGCGCACCCTCAAGCGCGTCAACGGCCGCGTGGCGGTGGTGCCGGTGTACGGGTTGCTCGAGCAGCGGCCCAGCGCGTGGAGCTATTGGTACGGCGGCACGTCGGTCGAACTGCTGGCGCAGGTGATCGAGACGCTCGCCGGCACCAAGGAGGTCGAGACGATCGTGCTGGACTTCGACACGCCGGGCGGGGTGATCTACGGCATTCCCGAGTGCGCCGAGCTGATCTACCAACTTCGCGGCACCAAGCCGATCATCGGCGTGGCCAACAGCCTCTCGGCCAGCGCCGGCTACTGGCTGCAGGCGGCCTGCGAACAGTGCTACATCACGCCGTCGGGCGACGTGGGCAGCGTGGGCGTCTACCGGATGCACGTGGACTACTCGAAGGCGCTCGAGGCCGAGGGGGTCGACGTGCAGTTCATCTACGCGGGGCGGTTCAAGGTCGAGGGGAACCCGTACGAGCCGCTGGGCGACGAGGCCAAGGCCCACTGGCAGGCCGAGGTCGACGAGACCTACACGCAGTTCGTCAAGGCGATCGCCCGGTACCGGGGCACGACCACCAAGGACGTGCGGGCCAACTACGGCCAGGGGCGCGTGCTGGGGGCCAAGGCGGCCGTGGCGGCCGGGATGGTCGACCGCGAGCTGTCGCTGCGGGACGTGCTGGGCCGGCTGACCGGCAGCCGCACCGCCGGCGAGCAGGCCTCGGCCCAGGTCCTGCGGATGCGGCAGGCCCACCGCAAGGCCCGCTCGTCATTTCGCGCGAAATGAGCGCCGCCGGCGCTGCTTCTTTTTCATTCCGCCGCCCACCACGTAGCCTACAGAGACAACACGCACGCACGCGCGAGCGTCGCATGCGGCCGCAGCCGTTGCTCGGTCGCTGACCCATCTCGCGCGACGTAGCATCTGGCGACGCCGTCGCGCCGCGAGGTCCTACGGGCGCGGTGCTTTCCCCCGAAAGACACCGGCCGGTAGACGCTCGGGGCGCATCTTGGATGACGCTCGCGCGCCCCGGCCGACCGAGAACGCGAGGAGACGGCTGTGGACAAGCTCAAAGAACTGTTGGCGGCACTTGAGGCCCTGGACAAGAAACTCGACGCGCTGCTTGGGCACGACGAGCTGACCGAGGACCAGCAAACCGAACACGACCAGCTCGTCGCCCAGCGCGAGACGCTGGCCGGCAAGATCACCACCGAGCGGGCCCGGCTGGACCGCCAGGCCGAGCGCGAGAAGCTGGCCGGCGAAGTCGAGCAGCGGGAAAAGGATCTCAAGCAGGGCACCGGGCGCAAGACCGAGGCCGACGAGCCGCACGCCGACGACGTGCCGGGCGAGCGGACGAGCCAGAACCGCATCCCGCACCGCTTTCGCCGCCGCGGCTCGCTGAAGTTCTTTGCCGGCACGGTCGGCGGCGTCGACGCCGACGAGCGGGCCTACCGGTTCGGGATGTTCGCGTTGGCCCAGTTGTCGATCCAGATGCCGGCCCGCTACCGGTCCCGCGAAGCGGTCGAATTTTACGAGAAGGAGTGGGGCGCGGCGCATCAGTCGAACGATGCCAACGGAACCAGCGTGTGGATTCCCGAGGAGTTCGGCACCGACCTGATCGACCTGCGCGAGCGGTTCGGCCTCGTGCGGCGATTGTTCCGCCGGGTGCCGATGACCAGCGACACGCGGACCGACCCGCGCCACGAGCAGGGGCTGACCGCGTACTTCTTCACCGAGGGGCAGGCCGGTACGGTCAGCAACCTCAAGCACGACCAGGTGCGGCTGACCGCCAAGGACCTGATGGTGCTGACGACCATCAACAACAATGTCGACGCCGATTCGCCGATGAGCTGGGGCGACCGGCTGTTCGGCGAGATCAGCTACGCGATGGCGCACAAGGAGGACCTGTGCGGGCTGTTGGGCGACGCCACCAGCACGTACGGCGGCATCCTCGGCGTGACCACCCGGCTGCAGTCGTTCGACGGCGCCGGCACCGACAGCTTCGGCCTGGTGACCGGCAGCGGCAACGCCTACAGCGAGCTGACGCTGGCGAACTTCGACGCGGTGGTCGGCAAGCTGCCTGAGTTTGGCGACACGCCGATGACCGCCTGGGTCATGCACCGCACGTTCTACTTCGGCACCGTCGAGAAGCTGGTCCAGGCCTCCGGCGGCGTGCCGGCCTACGAGGTGCGCGAGGGCAACCGCCGGCCGCGGCCCGTGTTCAAGGGCTACCCGGTCGAGTTCTCGCAGGTGATGCCGAAGACCGAGGCCAACAGCCAGGTCTGCGCCCTGTTGGGCGACTTCGATTTGGGCGCCAGCTTCGGCGACCGCCAGCAGGAGTCGCTGGCGTTTAGCGAAGACGCCACGGTCGCCGGCCAGAACGTGTTCGAGCGCAACGAGGTCGCCGTGCGCGGCATCGAGCGGTTCGACATCAACGTCCACAGCGTGGGCAATGCGACCGACGCCGGCGCGATTGTCGGTCTGCAGACGGCCGCCTCGTAGTAACAACCCCGGTCCGCGGACCGCGCGACAAACCACCCTCACAACCAACTCGCAGGAACTGACGCGATGCTCGCACCCATGCAATGCAAACGGCTGCCGGTGATCAAGCCGGCCGCCATCCTGGACAACGCCAGCGCGGTCACCGACGAGATCGACGGTGCCGGCTGGGAGTACTTGGAAGTCAGCGTGATGCTCGGCGCCACCGACATCGCGATGGCAGCGCTCAAGATGCAGGAGTCGGACACGACCGGCACCGGCTTTGCCGACATCGTCGGCACGCGATTCGGCACGGACGCCAACGACACGGGCTCCACCTCGAGTCTGCCCAGCGCGACCGACGACAACAAGATCTTCACGTTCTTGATCGACCTGCGCGGGCGGAAGCGCTTCCTCGACCTGGTCGCCACCGCCGGCGACGGAACGGCCGGTACCTATATCTGCGCCTGGGCCACGCGGTGGCGCGGCGCCGACGGCCCGCGGACGGCGCTTGAAGGCGGCTCGGCCCAGCGGATGGTCCTTTAGTCGCCCCAGCGTCCCGATTGATCGTTTCACCCGCGAGGCCTTATGCCCGCCAAGCCGGCCACCGTCGTGCGTTTCAACAGCGCCTGGCGGGGCTACGCGCCGGGCACGGTCAGCGACCAACTGGGCCGCGGCGTGGCCGAGATCCTGGTGCAACGCGGCATCGCCGAGTGGAACCGCGACGAGCAGCGGCCGGCCAAACGTGCGTCGCGCCGTCGCACGCGGATTTGATTGATGAGCCACGCGATCCAACAACCGCCGTTCGTGCCCAGCATGCTGGGGCCGGTGAGCCTGGTCACCGCGCCGACCGAGCAGCCGGTCACCCTCGACGAGGTGAAGGATCATTGCGACGTCGACCTGGACGACGACGATCTGCTGCTGGGCGGCAAGATCGCCGCCGCGGTCAGCTACGTCGGGCACAGCCGCGGCTGGGCCCTGATGCCGGCCACCTACGACGTGGGCGTGATCGGTTGGTGGCGGATGCCGCTGCGAATTCCGTGGGCGCCGCTGCGGACGATCGACTCGGTCAAGTATTTCGACCAGACCGGCACCGAGCAGACGCTGGCCGCGTCGAACTACGTGGTCCACACGCCCCAGGGACAGCGCGGGTCGCTCGAGCTGATCTCCGACTTCCAAGCGCCGGCGCTGAAGCGCCGCGCGTACCCGATCACCATCCGTTTCGGGGCCGGCTACGCGTCGCGGGCCCTGGTCCCCGAGACGGCCAAGGAAGCGATCTACCACCTGGTGGACTTCCTCTACGAGAACCGCGGCGCCGCCGGCGCCGACTTACCGCCGACCGTCGAGCACCTGCTCGATAGCTTGATCCCGGCCGGCTACGCCTAGGAGCACCCAAGCATGGAACAACGGACCAAGGTGCGGTTGACGAAGCCCGCCAACACGCTCGACGGGCCGAAGGAACCGGGGCACGAGATCGACCATCCCGACGCGCACTACCTGGTGAAGCTGGGCATTGCCGAGTGGGTGGAAGAGTCGCCGCCGCCGGCCGAGGACAGCGGAGACCAGCAAAACGAAACAGACGACGAGCCGGCGGACGAGGACGACCCGTTTGCCGCGCCCGATCGACCGCGCGTTGCCGAAGCGGCCACCGACGTCGAGGTCGACCCGCCAACCGAACTGTAGCCAGCCGTGCCGACGCCCAAACTTCGCCACCGCGGAACGATCCAAGCCCCGGTCACGGTGGCCGGCGGCATGGGGCAGCGGAAGCTGAGCAGTTGGACCGACGTCGCGTCGCGGATTCCCATCCGGGTAACCGAGCTGGCCGGCCGCGAGCTGTACAACGCCCAGCAGGTGCAGGCGGACATCACGATCGAAGTGCGATTGCGGTGGCGCGAGGGTGTCGCCAGCACGATGCGGCTGGTGTGGCACGACGGGTCGACCGATCGGCCGCTGGCGATCCTGGCGCCGCCGACCAACCCGGACGGCCGCAAACGGTGGATGCACCTGATGTGCAAGGAACAAAAGTGAGATGGCCTTTCCAACCGGACTGACAACGCACGTGGTGGCCAGTGCCACGCTCGAGGGCCGCACGCAACTGCGCCGCAGCCTGGCCGAGCTGTCGCTGGGCGTGCGGCTGCGGATCGCGGTGGACGTGGTGGCCGCCGGCGGCCGCGTGCTGGTCGGTCCGATGCGGGCCGCGGCGCCCGACGAGACGCTGGCGCGTTCGATCGCCACGGTGGTGCGCACCTACCGCCGCGGCGGCATCGCCGTGTCGCTGACCGGTCCGACCTGGCCGTTGGGCGCGCACGGCATGTGGCGCGAAAAGGGAACCAAGGATCGCTACACCCGCCGCGGGCAGTACCGGGGCCGGATCGAGAAGACACCGTTCGTCGAGCCCACCTGGCACACCTACCGCGGCCGCGTGCAGCGGGTGATGGCCAAGACGCTGGCCGACGGCATCGAGCGTGAGGTGCGCGGATGATTCGCAGCGACTTGCGGACATAACTGAAAAGCCGCTCGGGTCTGACCGACCTCGTCGGCGGCGCGAGCGACCCGCGGCTGTACCTGTCGAACATTCCGCAGGCGCCGGCGCTAGCCAACTACCCGTGCGTCGTCTACCGGCGCGCCAGCGGCGGCTACGAGCACGAGCTGGACGGATCGGCCGGCAAGGCGTCGCCGTTGTTCGAGTTCCACGTGTTCGGCACCGATCCGGACGACGTCGAGGCGATCGGCAACCAGTTGCGCCTGGCGCTGGACGGCTTTTGCGGCACGATGGGCGACACCGCCGTCGACTGCGTAACCATCGACGACGAGTTCGACGACTACATCGAGACCAAAATCGGCGACGACCTGGTCGGCTTCCACCGCACGGTGCTCGAGTTCACGATCCAGCACGACGTGGCCATTCCTGTTTTCAGTTGACCGTGACCGTTTGAACCCTTCCCCGCGACCCCTCTAGGCCCAGCACACGATGTCCAAGATCAAGACGAAAGGCACGCTGCTGCAGGTTTCGATCAGCAGCACGTTTACGACCGTGGCCCAGCGGATTCGGATCGTCCCCAACGAGCGGACCCGCAACGAGATCGAAACGACCGACCTGGACGACGACGACGCCACGTCGGTGGCCGGCATTCGCCGCGCCGGCGAGGTGGAGCTCGAAGGGTACTTGGACCCGGAGGACGCGACGCACGCCTACCTGGAAGCCTCGTACGCTTCGGGCGCGATCGAGGCCTGGAAGCACATCCTGGCCAACTCCGCCGCATCGGAATACGCCTACTCGGGCTGGATCATGTCGTTCCAGTTGGGCGAGCAGGCGATCGACGGGACGGTGAGGTTCACGATCAAGATCAAGATCACCGGCGCCGTGACGCACACCGTCTAGAACGGCCCCGACCCACGCAACCGATCACCACGCGAGACGTGTCATGCTCAGCCGCGAAGAAATCAAGAACATCTCGGATATCCGCACAGCCAAGGTGCCCACGCCCGAGTGGGCGCCGCCCGACAAGCCGCCGCACGAGTGCTACGTGATCGTGCGCAGCCTGGCCGGCGAGGAGCTCGACCAGTTCGAGAACGACATGATCGAGCGGAAGCGCAAGGGCGTGGACGTGAAGCTCAAGGACATGCGGGCCCGGCTGGTGGCCCTGTCGTGCATCGACGAGGCGGGCGACCCGCTGTTCCACGAGAGCGACGTCGAATGGCTGACCAAGAAGAGCGCCGCACCGTTGAATCGCATCTACGGCAAAGCGCAAGAGCTCAGCGGCATGACCGACGCGGACCTGGAGGAGATGGAAAAAAACTTAGAACGAATCCCGGCCGAGCCTTCCGACTGAGGCTGGCGCTCAAGCGGGGCGTGCCGCTGGCCAGGATGCTGCGCGAGACCAGCGCCCGCGAGATTCGGGAATACGAAGCGTTTGCCAAGATCGAGCCGTTCGGCGACGAGTGGCGCCAGGCCGCGATGATCTGCGCGGCCATCTACAACGCACAGCGGGTCGAGGGCCGTCCGATCACCGAGGAGGACGTCTTCCCGGCGCTGGCCGTGCCCGAGGAGTTCCGGGACGACGACGAGTATGAGCAGACCGACGAGGAAGTGGCCCACGCGTTTGCCGCGGCCGGCTGCCAAGTGATCCATGCCCGCAAGTGATCCATGCCCACCATCAGCACCCTGGCGGTCAAACTGATCCTTGATACCACGGCGTTCGCCACCAACACGGTGCGGACCGCCGGCGGGATCAATCGGCTGCACGCCACGATCGAAGACACCGACCACGGACTGCGGCGGCTGGCCAACGCCTCGGACTTGGTCACCGGCAAGTTCGACCGGGCCACCGCCTCGGCCCGCGGCTACCTGCGCACGCTGGCCGGGATCGGCGGCGGTACGCTGACCTTGGTCAAGTCGATCAAGGCCTTCTCCGAAGCCCAACTACGCGAGCGCCAGGTCGCCCGCGCCGCCGGCAACCACGCCGACGTGCTGATCATCGCCGACGCCTGGGCCGAGCTGCGCGAAACGGTCGACGAGGCCTACACCACGTTTGGCCGCGCGTTTGCCGAATCGGGCAACCTGATGCGCACCTTGGAAATGCTGACCAGCATCGTCCAGCGTCTGGAGCCGGTGATCTTCGTGTTCGGCTCGGCGCTGGGTTTCACCTGGAACGTGCTGGCCAACTATCCGCCGGTCGTGCTGATGGTCGCGATCGCGGCCGGCGCGCTCAAGGCCGTGCTGCTGCTATTGGTGCGGGTCATCATCGGCCGGTTGCTGATCGGCTTTGTGACGTGGGCGAGCCTGGGCCGCCGAGTGACGCTATTGCAGTTGATCTGGCTGGGGGTGACCAAGGCCAAGACCGTGGCGATGGTCGCCTACGCCGCGGCCATCTGGGCGTACAACGCCGCGGTCACCGCCGGCATTCCCGTGACGACCGCGTTCCTGCTGGTTTCCGGCGGCTTGGTGCTGGGGCTCTCGGCGATCGCCGCGGCCGCGTATGGGCTGTATCAGATCTGGAAGTACTTCACCGGCGCGCCGGTGCGGATTGACGTGGCCGACGCCGACGAGCGACTCAAGACGACGAAGGAGAAGCTCGAAGAGATCGACGCGTTGCTCCAGCGCGCCCGGACGCGTGCCGACCACGTCGGGCTGACCAAGCAGCAAATCGAACAGCAGGAGCTGAAAGACTTGTTGTTTTCGCAGTCGGCCGCCGGCGAGACGATGCCGATCGGTCCGGCCGAGACGGCCGAGTTCCAGACCCGCTTGCAGGCCGAGCAGCAGCGCGAGGCGTCGAAGCAGCGGCAGGTCGATCTGGAAAACAAGCTCAAGGCAATCTCTGAGGAGGCGGCCACCGCAGCCCAGTCGGCCAACCAGAAGCGGCTCGACGAGCTGGCCGAGCTGGGGGCCACCGCCGAGCAGTTGGCCGCGGCCGCCGGGCAACTGCAAGCCATCGACCAGGCCACCGATCGGATGCGCGACCGCGAGCAACTGATCCGCTCGATTGCGGACGTGGAACGCGAGGCCTCGGTGGCCGGACTATCGGCGATGGAGAAACGGCTCGAGCTGGCCCGCCAGTTGGGCGCGACCGAGGCGGAGATCGCCCGCATCCGCGCGGCGCAGGCCCGGATCGACCAGGCCAGCGACCAGGACAAGCTGGCCAAGAGCCGCGAGCAGCAGCGACAGCGGATCAGGGACCAGGCCGAGCGGCTGCGCGAAAGCGTGCTGACGCCGATGGAGCAGTTCGAGAAGAAGATGGCCGACATCGAGCGGCTGCGCAAAGTGGGCGCGATCGACGACAAGACGGCCAACCGGGCCGCGGCCGAGGCGGAAAAGGCGCTGCGTGAATCGTTCGCCGGCCAGGGGCTGGGCGAGCAGACCAGCCCGCAGGCGCTATTGAAAGGCACGGCCGAGGCGGCGCTGGCCGAGAACCGGATCAAGAATCCGATCGAGCGGCTGACCGACATCCAGCGCAAGCAGCTCAAGGAGGCGACCGACGCGCGGATCGCGCTACAGGAAATCAATCGCCAGGCGGCGCTGCGGGACATCATCGTCCAGTTCTAAGGGGCACCCCGCCGTGGCCATTCAAAAGCTCTCACAAATCTCGGCCGGCCGCAACGCCAGCGCGAAGCACGACCTGACGCGGCGCTACACGGTCGTGTGGCGGGCAATCGTCACGGACCCGCGCGACGGACCGGCCACGGTGATGGCGGCGTTGGCGGCCCAGGGCGTGGTGCTGTACACGCCGTACGTCGGTTATGAGAACGCCAGCGACCCGCTCGCGCTACTGACCGAGATGCGCCCCGACGTCGAAGGGCCCGAGGGCGAATGGCGGACGCTGCGGATCACCGGCACGTTCTCGACCGACTGGGCCGAGGGGCAGCAGCAGCAGCCCAACCCCGAAGACGAGCCGGTGCTGTTTTGGATCGAGACCAGCTTCGAGACCCGCAAGGTCACCAAGACCTGGAACGGTGTGGACATCACGAATTCGGCCGACCAGTTGCTCGACGGCCTGGAGCGCGAAGACGCGGTCGAAACGTGGGTCTGGGAGCGGAACTACCTGTCGATCAACCGCTCGCTGTGGAAGCAGTACCAGAACAGGATCAACTCGGCGACGGTGGCCGGCGAGATCGACCCCAAGACCGGGCGGCTGCACATCCTGGTGGCCAAGCCCAGCTTTCGTAACGGCACGAAGTTTCACCGCGTGCAGTTCCGCGTGAAAGTCAACCCGGACGGCTGGCCGGTCAATCCGGCCGACCGCGGCACCGCGGTCAAGAACGCCGCCGGTGACCTGGAGCGCCCGGTCGACGACCTGGGCCAGCCGATGGACGGCGAGGTGTTTCTGGACGGCGCCGGGAAACAGTTGGCCGCGGGCGCGCCGATCGTCTACATCGGCGCGAAGGACCTGCACGAACCCAAGGACCTCAACAACCTGGGAGTGTTTGACTGATGACGCAGATTCTCTTCGATTTTCCGGAGCGGTCGATCGTCGATCGCATGTGCGCCGAGAGCATGGGCCTGTCCGCCCACAAGCTGGTGCGCCATCAGGCGGCCGACTTCGAGCTGTTCGGGCCCTCGACCGAAGTGGTGTCGGTGACCAAGGACATTCACATTGTGCGCGGCGCCACCGCCACGCTGGTCGGACTGCAGGCGGCCATCTGCGGCACGATCGCCACCGGCGCCGATCGGACCGTGACGGTCGACCTGCAACGAAGCACCGGGGGCGGCGCGTTTGCCACGGTGCTCTCCAGCACAATCCAGTTCACCGATGCCAGCACGCTGCGCACCGCGGTGTCGGCCGTGATCAGCTCGGCCGGCCTGGTAGCCGGAGACATCCTGCGCCTGGTCGTGATCGTGGCCGGCAGCGCCGGCAACCAGGCGCTGGGCCTGCTAGTGACGCTGACCTACACCGAAACGTACGCCTGACGATGGTTCAGTACGGCTTTGACGAACAGGGCGCCCGCCGCGTCGTCGACGCGGTGCGCGAGGTTGAGAACCGCAAACGTCCGCGGCCGCTCACCTTGCCGCCGCGCGTCTCGTCGGGCAGCGCCATGCACTGGGTCCGCGCGATCAACAGCGCGGCCGAGACGATCCCGCCCTTGTCGATCGCCCGGATCGTGATCGGGGCCGTGCACGACGGCATCTACCATCTGGGCGCCGCCAAGCCGTCTTCGTGGTTCGGCAACAGCTACGGCCTGACCACGCGGCGGCCGATCGCGGTGGGCAAGAAGCTGGGGCTGATCGTCGAAGTGGGCTTTGTCACGTACGACGACGGCGACGGCACGCCCGTGGTGGGCGAAGGCTGGGGTCCGAAGCCGGACCAGTGGACGATCGCCAAGGGTTTTCCGGGCTGCACGATCCTGGGCGTGTACGACACGAGCAACAAGATCGCGCTGGTGAGCCTTGATTAGGACACTGTTGGTCAAGACGACGTCGCCCGTGGCGGCAAACACGCCGACCACCGCGTACCAGATCTACGCCGGCACGCAAGGCACCGAGACCAGCGCCGGCTTTATCACCAGGCCGCAGGCGGTTAGCCGGATCGCCCTGGGCGCAAACACCTGGTGCTTGATGCACCGCGTGAACAACGGCTGGGAGCTGCGCCCGGCGGCCAACTTCTGCTGGCACGTGACGATCACCGCCAGCACGATCACCGCCGGCGGGACCGGACCGGTGGTGCTGCCCGACGGGCGGGTGATCGCCGCGGCGATCAACTGGAGCGCCTACGTGGACTTGCACAACGGCGGCAAGTGCCTCTGCTTCGAGGACATCCCCGACGGGCGGTTCTACCTGATCAAGTCGGGCGGCGGCTCGGGCGGCACGCAGTGGTTCAAGGGGACGCTCTCGGGCACCGTTTCCGACCCGGCCAGCACGCCGGTCAACGTCGCCAACCTCGTGAGCATGACCGAGGGCGTCGATGATCCGGCGGGCACCGTCAGCGCCAACAACTCGCTGGGCTGGGTCGGCGACAACGGCGACGTGTGCTTCGTGCTCAAGAACACCGCGGCCGAGCCGGCCGAGTACGAGCTGATGCACGTCAAGTGGGAGAAGCTCACCCGGGTCAAGGACGTGGAGTACGACACCGACACCGACAAGCTGGTCCAGACCAAGCACGAGTTCATCGGCAAGGACGTGACCCAGGAGTTCGACGAAGACATTCTCACGGCCAACGTCGACACGTTCGTCGACAGCATTTCGTGCAGCGGCCTGACGGTCAACTGGACCACGCAGCAGATCAAGTACCTGGGCTCGATCGGCGACGCAGGCAGCGGCAACTGCACGCACACCGTGCCGACCGTGGCCTCGAAGGTGATCGACAACATCTGGGTCAGCGGCAACCAGATTCTGGCGGCCTATCACTTCGACTTTGTGATCGCCACCACGCCGTCGATCCAGATCACGGTGCACGACGGAACCGAGTGCACCGGCAGCGGCAGCGAGAACGACGCGGCGCGCAACACCGACGCCGAGCGGGCGATCGCCGAGGGCGGTGATGCGACGTCGATCATTGTGGACCACTACTACTCTTAGAGACTCTGCCGACCCAATTGGCGGTCACCCAACAATCACTGAAACATCCCAATTGACGGCAAACCAGCAACAAGGAGCCTAAACGATGGCAGGTATTCGATTCGGGTACGCCGGCGCCGAGATCAGCGTCTCGACGGTGACCAAGACCCTGTTTCAACTGTTGGCCGCGGCCAACCATCGCGTGCGGGTCGAGCGGATTTCGATCGCCGGCAAAAGCGTCGACGCGACCGACGCGCCGGTGTTGTTTCAACTGCTGTGGCAGACCAGCGCCGGCTCGGGCGGATCGGCGCCGGAGCTGAACAAGCTGGACGAAGACGCCACCGAGACGCTGCAAGCCAGCGCGCTTGAAAACATCACGTCCGAGCCGAGCGACGGCGGCGTGATCCTGTGGAGCAAGCTGATCTCGCCCCTTTCGACCTACGATCTGGTGTTTCCGCCGATGCGCGAGCTGTACGTGCCCGGCGGAACGCGGCTGGGCGTGCGCGCGGTCACCCCGGCCGACGCCAACACGTTTGTCGTCTCGGGACAATTCGAGGAATAGCAAGGGAGCACGGGCCACGGGCGTGGCCCGAGCGGACCGCGGTAGTGGTCGATGTGCGAAGGGCACCGTCATGGGTCAGATTCAGTTCAAGAACAACCGGATCCTGTTCGTCGAGGGCAAGATCGCCTTCCACCCGGACTGCTGCTGCGATCTGCCCGACTGCTGCTGGGTCAACCCGCTGGCCGACTTCCTCGAGGCCAAGGCGTACAACGTCAATCCGTCGGTCTATCCGTTCGCCACGCACACGGTCACGGGCCAGAAGGTCTGCGACGGGTGCCACACGTTGACCGACGATTGGTGGCTGCTGGAAAGCACCGTGCCGGGTGGGCTCGCCACCGGCTGTGGTCCGATCGACAACTTCCACCTCGATCCCACGTTCGGCGGCGTGGGCAACATCCTGGGCTATTGGGTCTATGACGGATACCTCTGCACGTTCAACGACCTGATGGCCCCGTGCACGCCGCCGCAAACCAGTCCGTGCTGCGGACCGCTGGACGGCTTCGACGTGAACGTGGCGCTACAGGCGATTGCCTATCGCTGGCCGATCGGCTCGGAGACCGGTTGCCGGATCGCGCTGCGCCAGGGCAACTACAATCCGCCCGGCACGCCGCACTCGATCTGTTGGTACAACAGCTTTGGATTCGACGTGCTCGACATCGCGCCGTCGCTGTGCAACGCGCATCAGGCGAACCTGACGCACCAGCCAACCTGGTCCAGCCCGTCGGGTGAAGACGCCTGTCAGGGCTGCTGGCGGCTGAACACCAACAGCGGCTATCTGGTGAGGAAGGCCGCATGACGCAGGCATTCTTGTGCGATTGGGACGAGCACGACACGTGCCGCCACTGCCGGCGCACGTTTGCCAGCCGGCCGCGAGCCACTTGTCCGGAGTTGGCCAAGCAGAATCCGCACACGGCGGCGCCGGCCCGCGGGCCGCGTGAGAGCCTCACCTGCCGTCACATCGGCCCGTGCGTCGAATTGGTCAGCGTCACCTGCTGCGGTGGCGAAAAGACGCGGCACAAAGTGTTCGCCTGCGCGGTGCACGGCAAGTGCCAACTGGCGCCCAAGGTCAATCACGTCCACTGCTGCGCGCGGTGCGAGGAATTTTTGTGATACGAAAAATGGCGCGAAATAGCACAAGAAATCGCGCTCCTTCGAGAGAGGATTGAACATGTCGACGATTGACGTTGCGGCGGACGCCACACCCGAACAGCGCGGGTGGATGCTGCGGGCGCTGGTGGCGGCGCACACGGACGGGCCGCGGCTGATCCGTCTGGGCCCGGGGCGCTGGGACCTGGGCACCGCGTTTGCGCTGGTGCGCGGCACAACGACTTTGCGCGGTGCCGGGCGCGAGCTGACCCAGATCGTCGGCCGCGGCGAGAACCATTCGGCGACGGCCTGCATGGTCGAGGCGGCCGGCGACGACGTGGTGCTTGACGATCTGACGATCCGCTAGGAAAGGCGCCGCGGCGCCCAGTCGCAAGCGGTCGGCTACGGATCGCCGAACGCACCGAGCGGTGCGCGGCTGACCTTGCGCCGATGCACCATCATCGGCGGCATGTTCGCGCTCTACAGTTGGCCGGGGCAGGCCAACAGCATCCTGGCCGAAGACTGCACGATCCGCGCGGCCCGGTTCCCCGTGTGCGCCGGCAACAGCTCGGGCGCCAGAGGTCAGTTTGTGGAGCTCGTCCGCTGCCCGATCGAGTGCGACAGCACGCTGCACGACACGGGCAGGCAACCCGGAACGAAAAGCGACATCTACCGAATCGCCTACGGCATTTATGCCCGCGGTGGGCGGGTGCGCGCGGTGGACTGCGCGTTTATCATCAAGGGCGACCGGGAGATGGCGGCCGTCTTGGGCGTGGGCATTCCCGAAGACGCCGCGCCGCAGACCCGCGTGGAGCTCGTGCGGCCGCGGTTCGATTTGTGGGGCAACGGCGCCGGCCGCGTGGCCGAGTTCGAGTCATTGCAGCCGCCGGCGACGATCGAAGTCGTGGCCGCGTAGGCGGATAGAAACGCCGGGTGCCGCGTCCGGGAATATTATTTGGAATAATTGGCACCCGTTTTTTAACCTGGCTCTCGGCCGGCGTGCTTCGTCTACCAATAAGTCGGGCCGGCAATCGACTGCCGGCCCTGGCGCGGTCTCCAAAAAGGAGTCTAATCTAAAAGGAGTCGCGCTAGGGCGCAAGCGTACCAGCGCCGCTGGCGCCGGGCAACAAAATTCCGGGCGGCCGGCGGCGCGTCATTTCGCGCGAAATGCACCGCCGCCGGTGCTCAGCCGTGTTGGCCCCGACGGTACGCCAACCAACCGACCAGCGCGCCGGTCAGGAGCCACCCGACGACAACGCCAACTGGCCCGTAGCTTGTCCCGTCGCCGCCCAGCAGGTGCTCGATCCCGTAGGCCACCATGCCGCCGGCCAGGCCGCCGACGAAGATCAGGCCGCACCCTCGGTAGAACCGATCCTCGGACGCAGCCTCGGCCAGATACTTCGCGCGATCGGCCGACTTGTCCGCTTGGCAAAACGGGCAGACGGCCCCTTCGACCGGGATCGACTTGCCGCAGTTGGAACATGGCATCGATGGCATGGGCCCAACCTACTGGCCGCGCCCGGAGCGGTCAAACTTTCCAGGCCTCCAGCAGCCCCAGAATGGCCCCTCCAGCAGCGGAATCATAATCCGCGTGTCCGGGGTTCGAGTCCCTGCGCCGCTATTAGACGGCAACGTCGTGCCTCTGGCGCGATGTTGCACCGAAAGGTGCGGAGCGATTCTCCGCGACTGAGCGAAAACGGACACCAGAGTCGCGGACTGTCACTCCGCGACTGGCGAACTAGGAAAACCAGCGAAATAAGTTGGGCCGCTTCGTCCCTCGAGTTTCTTCGCTGCTTAGGCGAGGGCCACGGCGCGGATGAACAAAGCCCCGCTCGGGCTAATTACCCAGGTTGGCACATATACATTAGCTGGGCGGCTCGACCAGGGACGCCCCTTATCCAACGAAATAGAACGACACATCGATGGCGCTTCGGTTCATTGATGAACGAACTGTCCATGCCCACGTGCACACGCGTCCACGTGAGCTATCGCGGACGCAACGCAACCATGTTGCGAATCTGGCGCGAGAGAATGGGCTGCGGCGCGAAGACTTTGAGTGGGGGTATGTCGTCGTCACGGTGAATGGGCAGCGGTACGTTCCCGGTCTAGTTCACAAGCCCACCGGGAGCTACTTCATCTTTGACCTGACTGAGACCCAGACCCGTGTCTCCGAGGGAATGGCGCAGCGCACTCGGACTGTCAAGCAGTTCGTGGCCACTTACTTCCCTTCCGATCGAGGCATTGAGGTGACGTGGAAGGGTGACGATTGGTACGGGCAAATCGAACAGTGCGCTGGCTGGCTGACGCTGGTCGCGGAGAATAACGACCAACCGGACCTGTGGGCTGGCGCTGCGGATTCGGACCGAATTCCCGGCGTCAATTCGGCCTCGGCCGATGAACCGTTCACCGAAGAAGAGCAGAAGCGTGTCACCGCCTGCGTCGACGAGGTCGAGGAGTATCTGGTCGAAGTGTCAGACGTTGTGGCGGCCAAGCGGGTCGAATTCAAGCCGATGTTCGACTACCTGCGCGGCGCCGTGAAGCGAATGAGTAGGCGCGATTGGACCCTTACGTTCGTCGGTACCCTGATGAACGTTGCGATGGAGGCGGCGCTGGACGGCTACGGATTCAAAGCACTCTTCAAGTTTGCAGGCCAACAACTCCAATTGGCGCTTGGAAACGTCGGCGAGGCGATCGGAGCCGCGGCAGCGAAACTACTGGAAAAACCGTGACCGACGGTCGAACGCACCAATTCTGAAACAAGCAGATTCGCGCAAGACCTAATTTCTGGTCGGGCACTCCACAGCACAAAGACGAACTAAGCATGCCAGACAAACCACCGCCACCACCTCCTCCGCCCCCTCCACCGCCACCACCTCCTCCCCCGGCGCCGCCCAGCCGAAAGGATGCACCGTTGGCCGAGCCGCCCGCGCATCGTCCGACGCGGCCTAATTCCCCGCGACCGCCGAAGCCTTAGATGCCAGGCGCTTCTTCCGCTCGCGTTCGACTTCCTTAGTAGTGCGAACTCCCCACTCCGATTCGCGCTCGTCGTCCTCGCAACGGCGCAGCAGCTTCCTAAAGGGTGCGGGCTCTTGGGCATCGATGTCGTTGCACCTGGCGATCAGTTCGCGCAACCGTTCGCAGATGTGGTCGTCTGCGACGTCCATTTCCTTGGCTGCATCAACTCGGACCAGTTGGAGCTCGGCGTCCTTGCGAAGATCGGTCCAGCGGTGAAACAGTTCGCCGTGAAATTTCTCGCGTTCGCCCAGCGGGATCACGTTGAGGATGATCGCGGCGATCAGCGCGATCACGGAGACCCCTAACGAGTGGTCGGCCAGCCAACCGCCGCGCATGGCCGTAGCGACGAGACTCGCTATCGCTAGCACCCCTACTGCGATGCGCACGCTCTTGTCGGCAATGCCGTAGCGCCATTCGCAGATTTGATGGTAGCGCTGGTTGAAGCCCGCCGTGAACCGAACGTCGTAGAGTTTGGCCGCACACTGCTCGTTCGTCATCACGGTCGGGGCTCCTTGCGGGTTTCAGGCATGCCGAATTGTATCGAAAAAGTCCTCTGCGGGTGTATTTGACTCGCCGTGAACACGATTTACCACGCGACGAATGCCCTTTCCGCCTCACGGACACGTCCGCACTAGCCGGATGCCCAAGTTGTCCGAGCGTTGCGCCGGGAAGTACGCGAAGTAGCTGCCCCGGTATGCCGAGCGCGCCGCCCTCGCGCGTCCGTCCGTCCGGCACGATCGCAGCAGCAACCGCCCGCGCGGCCGTGTGTCGGGTTCTCGGGCCGGGAAAGAAAGAAAGCACGTTCAGCCCCCGCAAGGCGAGGACAGAAAGCCGCATAACGCGACAGTTCCCGGAGGCCTCGGCTGCTCGATCCGTTTGGAAGGACCCGCCCCATCCATCACACTAAACACTGCCGGCGCGAAGCAAACCATCGGAAGTATTTCAAAGATTTGCTTGACGGCCTTTTTGCCGAGGTCGATAATCCCGTTCGGAGTGCCTAATGAGCGGAAGCCTGTAGCTTTTTCAAAAAGCGAGCCGCTAACGAATCGACTCTGACGATTCGGTAATTCGACGCTTGGTGAAGTATCGCCCGGCGGCGAAATTCTTTCCGAACTCGCCCTCCAATTGTTCACTCGGCAGCCCCAAAAAGTTGCGCTGACTTGCCGTCGACCGGCAGCGCCCATACGCGATTTGCAGTTGGCCGCCGAGTTTCGGTTTCCTGCGTTCAAAAACTGAATGGGGGTGTGACTAATGAGACGGGCACAAAAAACCTTCGTTGTTTGCGTGGCGATCCTTAATATCTTGCATTGCCGCGCCCTAATCTTCTTTGTGGTAACGTGCCTCTGCTTGGTCAATCCATCGCGCAAGGCTGCCGCCGCTATGCTCGAGGTCTTAGGCCAGGGTGGGTTAGGGCCTCCGAACACTGGCCACTATGCAATCCGCAACGGTTTCCCTGATAGCCTTGAAGAGGGAACCCTCGGAAATGGAGCGACTGCGAAGGTCATGAACATTATCCCATTCAAGAACGAATGGGCAGCTGGGAAACTCAACACTGATTCGGATCATTTACGGTACAGCGCTTGGGCCGGTGTTCAGATACTCGATGACAACGGAAATCAAGTTGCAGGTGCCTCCAGCAGTACTTTCGAAACGTGGATTCGCGTCGCCCCGGAGGCCGGAGAACAAGTTGGCGACGATGTCACAATGTTTCTGCACGCCGTGCCGACGTATGCAAGCAGCGGCGCGACTTGGCCGGGTGAACAGTGGTTTATGCAGGGTCGAGTCGGCCTTCTCAGCGCACCTCTCGCGTTGATTAGCCAGCTTCCGGGCTCCTCCGACCCTGGGGCGTTGCCAGAAGCCGAGGGTGTGGAATTCACGGCCCAAATTGGCATCACCTATCCGCTATTTTTTAGATCGAGTACGTCAGCAACCGCCCAAACTGGCCAACAGTCAATCCTCGATGTCCACTTCGAAGTCTCGTTCAGTGCAACACCGCCGCCACCGCCGGAGTTAATACCCGAACCCTCCACTCTCGCGCTAGCCGGATTCGGTGTCATCGCTCTTGCCGCCTACGGCTCGCGACGGCGGAAGCGCTGTTGAGTCCCCGTCGAAATGACCCCGGCATCCGCGCGCGGGGTATTGATGGGATGCCGTCGAGGAACCGCGTGCAGCATGTGCAATCGAGCTCCTGCCGGAGTCGCGTGAACCGTCGTACGGAGCCGAGAATTCCAGCCCCCTTCGTTGCATATCCTTAATCTGTGAAGCAACTTAGCATCGCCATGCCGGCAGCCTGGGTGGGCTTCCAGGGAGGACGCCTCGGCAAATGGCCACTCAGCAGACGTTTTTTCTAGAAAATCGTTGACGAACAGCTACCCCGATCTATACTAAGGCTACCCCCACAGGTGCTGATATTGGGAATGGTTGGGCGGTCACTTCATTGAGGGAGTCAGCTAGTGAACCGAACCATCTCGATCCTTACCCTGTGTACTTGTGCGGCGCTATGCGCGCCAGCAGCCGGCGGAACGATCTTCTACTTTAATGGTCCTTCCGGGTTGTCGGCGGAAGCCGAGTTCACGCTCATCAGCGCTACCGAACTTGAGATTCGATACAAGAACACCTCTACCGGTGTTCCAGACGGATTCAGCAATTCCGATCAGATTCTCTCAGGCGTCTCCTGGGACTTCGGACATCCCGGCTACAACGGCGACACGATGATTGTCGGCGGCAGTGTGAAAACCGGGCCGACCAGTTCGTCGGTCAACTTCAGTGTTCAAAGCGTTGGACCGAATACCGACGTTAGCGGCGAGTTTGGCTACGGCAACATGGATGGCACCGGTGCACTGACCAACTTCGTCAGTTCCAATGCCGCGCAGGCGACACCTTTTGGCGGACCGAATTTGGATGGCCCCGTCAACATCGACGGACCGCAAGGCGGACTGGTCGCCAATCCTGAGCTCGTCCCATTGGGCGGATTGGGAGCCATTCAGAACGAGGTAATCGTGACCTTGATTCTGGGCAACCAGCCGTTGCTCGATCTGGACTTTCTCACCAAGAATGGCGTCCGCTTCGAATTCGGGTCGGATGCGGCGTTTGGCGATGGAGTCGTGCCCGAACCGTCTTCAATGGCATTGGGTCTGCTCGGGTTCGTGGGACTTGCTGCCTGGGGCTGGCGGCGACGGAAACGCTAGCGCTCATCCCACCGCGGTCTGTTGCGCAACTGGACCACGGCATCTCCTGCCCGCCGCGTCGCACATCGAAAACCCCTTGCCCGCTTTGTGCCTCACGGGCACGTCCGCACCAGCCGGATGCCCAAGCTGTCGGAGCGTTGCGCCGGGAAGTAGCTGCCCCGGTAGGCCGAGCGGACCTGAGCCGGTTGGGAATAGTAGGCCCCGCCCCGGGCCACCCGCTTGTCCTGCTGGGCCGTGCCCACTTCGTCCTCGCCTTGCTGCGAGTTTGGATCGAAGTTGGCGAAGCGTTCGTTGCACCACTCGCTGGCGTTGCCCATCATGTCGAACAGACCAAAGTCGTTGGGCATGAGCCCGCCCACCGGCGCTGAATAGCTCTGCCGGGTCGCCGCCGTCCAGGCATATTTCGGCAACAGCTCGCCGGCCATTCCATAGTAACGGGCCGTCGTCGTGCCCGCGCGGCACGCGAACTCCCATTCCCATTCGGTCGCCAACCGATAGCCCTGCAGCTCGACGTAGTTCGGCTTGAGCTTCATCCCCTGACCGTATTCGCCCCGGTCGTTGGGCGTATAGCACCATTGGCTTTGGGGAATGCGCTCCTGCTCGCTCAGCCAATTGCAGTAGGCCGCGGCCTCGAACCAGGTGATGGCGCCTTGGGCCGCGTCGCTGGGTCGTTTCAAGTTCTTCAGGTCGATCGCGTTGGCCAGCGGGTTGAACTGGGTGTACTGCGCGCGGGTGACCTCCGTGGTCGCGATGGCGAATCGCCGGTTGATGGCACGGCGATACTGCAACATCGTCGCGTTGCGGCTGGGCTCCGAAGCCGGCGCGCCGGCGACGAATTCGCCGGCTTCAATGACCGTGAACGTCTGTCCCTGCGAATTGACGTACCATTGGCGGCCGTCCTTGCCGTGCCGCGCCGCGGAGTCTCCGTCTTCGGCGCGCAGCTTCTCGACGATGGCCTGGATTCGCTCGGCGTGCCCCCACTTTCGCAGCAGCCACTCCGACGCACCGTGCAGCCCGGCGTCGGCGTGATGTTCGTGGATGTCCAACAGCATGTCGGTCAACGAGGCGCGCTCCGCGTCGGACAGCTTGTCGGTGAACTCGCCCAGCGCGAAGACGAGCGCCCGGCGAATGGTGACGTCGGTCTCCGTGCCGAATCGCTCCACGATCAAGTGGGGATCGGCTCCCAGCGGGCTCAGCCGGTGGATGATGTAGGTTCGCACCCTGGGCGAGGGCGTGAACTTCAAGAGCGGCCACACCTTGACGGCGCGTCCCAGACGAAACAGCAGCACGGCCGCGTTAGCTTGGCGGCGTGCTGCCGCATCTTTATTGAACTCGCTCCATCGCTCGGCGATCGTATTCTCCAGCTCTTGTTCGGCCAGCCGGATCGCCTCGTCCTTGTGGGCGCTGAGTTTCGGGAAGATCGTCAGAAACTGCGTCTCGTCGGCGTCGGCCAGCACATCGAACAGATCCGCGGGCCGGTCGACAGCGTAGTCCGCCAGCGTTTCGATCGCGTATTGCCGGGGCCGTTCTTTTTGGGCGTCGTCCCGATAGATCGACGCCAGGGAACCAATGAGCTGGCCTCGTGCCGGGCGGAGCATCTCGCGCCACGCCAGAAACTCCGACGTGTCCCGCGTCACCAGATGGCCGGCAACCAGCGGCGCAATCTGCTCCCAGCGCTCGGAATCAGGATCGTACGTTGCCAGGGCACACGCCGCGTGGAAGCGCTGCTGCGGCGGCTGGTCCGCATCGAGCGCGACGTTCCACAGCGGTTCGGCAATCTGGTCCTGGTGCGGAACCAAGAAGTCGCGAACCACAGGGAACTGCGTCGCTGTCACGTCGAGCAACCGTTCTCGCAGGAAGTCGGCCCGAGCCGCATCGACCGGCAGTAGCGCCAGCGCCGTGTGCAACTGTGCATTGGTGCCCGGCTGCGCGTCGCGGTCCTGCTGCTCCAGCAGCGGGTGCGCCCAATGGCGGTAGTCGTCGATTTGCGCGACGATGGCCGGCACGGCCTTGATGTTGGCGGAAACAAGCTGGTTCACGAGCGACGCCGCGTGGTAGCGTCCGTTGATCTCGCGTCCCGTCAGGAACAGCGCGGCAACCACCAACGCCGCGACGCCCGCATGAACCGCGTGTAGCCGGCCGGCCTGGCGCATCATCTGCTGCTGGGAGTCGCTCCACCGCCGCCGGTTGGTCAGCAGCCGGATGTTCAGATATTCCCACGCGGCCGGCAATTGACGCTTCTCGGGCTTGGCGTTCCAGCGGGCCGACCGCTCGGCGAGCCGCAGTTCGGCCCGCCCGCGCCGGGTCTCTTTTTGTTTCTGCACAAGCCAGTCGCGCAGCGACGGCACCAGATAGTCGTGCGTTAATTGGAAGAACTTGGAACTTGGATCGCTATCCGAGTCGGTCTGAAACCCTTGCGGATCGGTCGGCGTGATCAGACGCAGCTCGCCATCGAGGATGCGCAGCAGCGCGCCAAAGTCAGCGGGACGATTGCGGTAGCCCGACGCCTCCAAGAGTTCCGCGTGCGATCGCATGTGACCCTTAATGTCGGTGCCCACCTCCGGCAGCAGCGCTTTGAGGACGGCACGGGCCGCGTCCTGGTGCAGCCGGTGTTTTGGGTTCGCGCTGCGCGACGCGAACGTCTCTTCCAGGAAATTGACGCCGATTCCCCGAGTGCCGCCCACCTCGTGCAATGTGGCGGGTAGCCACGGCTTGGCCTTGACCATTTCCGCAAACAGTGCCAAGTGGACCGGCACGACTTTGCCGTCCTGGGCGAGTCCGGAGGCGACCGACGACACGAACTCTTGCTCGCTCTCCGAAATCCGGCTCAGTTGCGCCGGGAGTCTTCCAAATGCCTGCCCAAACTTGGTCAGCACGTTGCGAGCGTGTTCGATGTCGAACAAGTCGACCGTTTCGAAATTCTGGCCCTGAACGATGGGAATATCCAACGAGTCCATGAACCGCGCGGCCGCCATGCCGAAATCGTCGCGCACCATCACGACGGCCTGAAGCCGAGCGCCGTCGCACTGACGCAACGCGTTGACCAGCTCCGTCTCAGGCTGGCCACGATGTCCGTGCATCCACTGCTCGAACTGATCGATGACGATGACGACTTTTCGTCCCTCGCCGCGTCGCAGTGTCGCCAGCGCTTCGGCCAAGCCTTGATCTTGGCGTATCTCGGGAAAATGTTTGTGCAACCCGCGCAGGATTCGGGATTCGGTCTCGTCGGGCGTGGCCTCGACGTAGACCGCAGTGATCGTCTGGGAAAGTCGAGGCAGAAGTCCCGCGCGGACCAGCGACGACTTGCCACAGCCCGACGGTCCGTAGATCAGCCCCACGGCGAAGGTTTTGTCCGGGTCGGTTTCCTCGATGCGCGTCTTCCAAAACTGAATGCTCCGTGGCAGTCCGTCTCGATCGCGAGGCCCCGGCAGCAACTCCAGAAAGAAGTCCGCATCATCGGCATTGAACGGGCGGAGCCCCCTCGGCACGATCGTCCGCTGCCCGCTCTGCTGATGCGACCCGCGCTGCCAATGGCGCAGATCGTCGGCCAGTTCGGCGGCGGTCGCGTATCGGTCGGACGCACGTTTGGAAAGCGACTTCAGGCAGATCCTTTCCAACTCCGCCGGGACCGAGGCCTCCCACTCGTGAAGCGGCAGCGGGTCGACCGAGATCAGTTGGTGAAACAGCTCGTTCTTCGTCGATCCAAGAAACGGTCGCTTGCCGGTCAACAACTCGTAGAGCACCACGCCCAGCGAAAATACATCGCTCCGTCCGTCGATCCGATGCCCTTCGCCGCGCGCTTGCTCCGGACTCATGTAAGCCGGCGTACCGACGATGCGGCTATCCCGCAGATACTCCTCTTCGCTGATCGCCAGGCCGAAATCGGTGACGTACGGCGTCTGCGAATTGTTTTCGATCAGGATGTTGGCCGGCTTGATGTCCCTGTGAACGAGTCGCCTCCGGTGGGCGTGGTCGAGCGCCTCGGCAACGTGGGCGATCAGATCGGCCGCTTCGCTGATGGAGGGCCGTGGATCGTCGATGCGATCGCCCAGGTCACAACCCTCGATGAACTTCGACACGACGTACACCGAGCCATCGTCCGTCCGACCTACGTCGTAGACGGGCACGATATTCGGATGATCGAGGCCGGCTACCGTGCGGGCTTCGGCCAGATACAACTCGGCGTCTTGCTGAGTCCGAAAACGCTCGGGCGAGGGCACCTTGATTGCTACCTGGCGTTGCAGCTCCTCGTCGTATCCTAGCCAGACCCGGCCGAAGCTGCCTTCGCCCAATAGCCGCACCAGCCGGTATCTGCCGAGCTGTTGACCTTCGACCGCCTCTTGCGAAACGAAGCTGCGAGTACGACCGGCGACGTCCGGCACGACGTCGGACGACGAGTCGTGAATTTCCGTGGCCAGGTACGCAGAACTGCCACTGGCAACCAGCTTCGACAGATTGCTCTTCAGCGTCTCGGCCAAATCGGAAAACCGAGCGGCAAACTCATCGACGTCGGGCTGCTTGTCGCCCTGCATGCGAGCATGAAACTCGCCAAGAACCAGCTCCAGCTTGAGATCCGCGTCAGCGGCCAGGTCGGGCAGTCCGGCCAGATAGTCTTCGACCAACAGCGGCTGCTTTGTCTTCCAGCGATACTGCTGATCCTTCAGCAACGCTGCGACAAGCTGCGCGACCGGCGCGTGCGGGTTTCGCTTGAGAAAGACGAACACGTCGGGCGGCGAGTCGTTCGACTCCCAAAGAGCGGCTAATTGGTCAGCCAATCCGACGTGCATGACGGCGACCGAAGACGATGATGAAGTGACGTTCCGCCTATTCTATTGGCTGGGGCGCCGTTGTCCAAACCTTTCGCCCGGCACGTCTTGATTGGGAAGGGTGGACGTCCACGTTGAAACGCGTGTGTGTGCGTAATGCCAGTGCGTCGCACCACGATGACGCCAGTCGGATCGAGCATCTCGCGCCGTTTAGTCTCGCTGCGCGGGTGACGTTGGTCCGAGTACCGGACTGCCGCCACCGACGCACAAGGTCGCGCCCGCAAGAGACGAACCGCGCCAGCTACCCGCCCCTGGACGCCGCGCCAGCAGGGGTCAGAGACTGCCACCGGCGAGTGTCTCGCCGAGCACATGCGGGTCGAATCACGCGCTACAAGGAATCCTTGAGCAGCCCGGCAGCGTTTTCACACCCACGTCGCGAGCGATGCGGAGCCGGCTTCTCAGCAGCAAAAAAAGACACACAATCTACCTACAAAATGCTTGATTGTGGATTTTCGAGTCGCTAGACTCCGGGCGCACGCTTGATCTCTGTTCTGGTTTCGGACGGCTTGTGAGTCAATTCGACAACTCGAAGTGAGCGAAAGGGGTCGCTAGTGAGCTGATTCGCTGCGTAGTGACGCATTGGATTAGATTCTTGCGACCCTTTTTCGTTTCGTCATGCTTCGAGGATTGGCTCGTGATCCGAGGCCTTCTGCGCGATTCTCCCTGCGGCACGGACCAGCGCGCTTCGAGCGCAGCAGCGTTTCGCGCCGCGCGTCTCTTCGCCGCCCCGGCGCTCGATTCCGCGCCGGATGCGCCGGCCGCAACGGCCGACTGCGCGCTGCAACGCGCCGCTACGCCATTCTCGACGATCCACCGGTCGCAAAGCGTCGCCATTCGTCGCGCCGCTTGCCGGCACCGGCGTCTGTGCGGCAGCGACCATGCGGCTGCCGCGGCACGCACGCCTCTTCTTTGTTTTCTGCACCATGACCCTTGGCGGAGCGCGCTAATGAATGATTCGACGTGCGCGTAGGCGTTGCGCGATTGCCCTGCCGGCGATCATCAGCCGTACGCTCGACCACGTCGTCGTGTGTTTGTTCCACCTTTTCCTGTCATCGACGGTATTCCGGAACACTGCACGCATCATTCATGCGTATCGGCAACTAAGAGGCGATTGCTCGATACGCGTTTCCAACTGGGAGCTCTACAGATGTCACGCAAGATTTCGAACATCGCGATCGTTCTGTTTTTCGCCGCCGTCGCCTCGCTGGTCGCCACCCCGGCTGCCGCCGATTGGGACCACACGAATCCGGCCGATCTGGCCCGAGCCAAGTGGATCCAGATGCCCGACTTGACCCAAACCGGCATGGACGTGCTGGCGACCGTGCAACCGATCTCGCCGGTTCCTTCGCAGTGGAAAACGCTGGCCGACGACTTCCTCTGCATCGAGTCGGGGCCGATTACCGACTTGCACATCTGGGGCTCGTGGCTGAACGACGTCCTGCCGACAAACTCCGCCGGGCTGCCAGATCCCAACGCGATCGAATTCCGCGTCAGCTTCTGGAGCGATCAGCCAGCCGGCGGCCCGCTCGCGCCGTACAGCCATCCCGACCAACTGTTGTGGACCGGCTTGTTCCAGCCCGGCCAGTTCGCGGTGAACCCCAACGTGCTGACGGCGCCCGAGCAGTTCTTCGATCCGAATCTGGGTCAGGTCATCGGCACCGACACGCAAGTCTATCAGTACAACTTCCCCAACCTGGTCGATGCCTCGGGAGCAAACTTCGTGCAAACGGCCGGCACGATCTACTGGGTGGAGCTCCAGGCCAACGTGCTGAGCATTCCCGGCACCGACGCGACCTTCGGCTGGAAGACGCGCGACCCGAACCCGAACAATTTCGGCGGCGGACATTTCAACGACGACGCCGTGTTCGTCGACACCAACGGCTTCGGCGGTGCGCACATCGGCTTCTGGCGCGAGCTGATCTACCCGGCCGGCCATCCGCTGGAGGGCCAGTCGATGGACTTGTCGTTCGTGCTGACCGTGCCCGAGCCGAGCAGCATTGCGATGGCGGGGCTGGGTCTGGTGGCGCTTGTGGGGCTCGGGTATCGACGTCGCCGCACGCCGCGCGAGTAGACCGCGTGCGTAGGAAGTGCGCTGCGCGATAAGGACCTGCGCCGCGCGTGTACTAATCTCGGCTGTCTGGCAGAGATGCGAACCGGCGCCGCCTCGCGGTCATTCGCGAGGCGGCGGGCTCGGGGCTGCGTGTGCCGCGCAGGGTTATAATGCGGGCGCATTCACTCGACCCATCCGCAGCAAGCACGAGTAACCATGTCCGCAAGAACGTTTGTCGAAGTCGCGTTACGCGTGATGGGGATCTGGTACTTCGTCACCGCGATCCACACGCTTACGGCAACGGTCATCTACTTTGCGTCGACGCCTGCTCAAGCCGGATTTTCCTGGGGAACCTACGTTGCGACCGGCGTGCCGGGCCCAATTCTCGGGGCGCTCCTCACTTATTTCGCCCCTGCGATTGCGGCCTGGTTCTACCCGGCAAGCGCTGCTGACAATGAGCCATCCTGGGCGATCGGACCAGGCGACCTGTATCACACGGCCAGTTTCGTGTTGGGAGCGTATTTTCTCGTTAGTGCAGCGCGTCCGGCCATTCAACTGCTCATCGGGGTTCAGTCCGGGTCGTTTACCCAATCTTCGGCGGGCGACACGGTGCTGTGCGCCGTATATTCTCTAGCTGGTTTCATGCTGATCTTCGGGTCGCGTCGCATTGCCGTGACGATGTCGAACCTGCGGTACGATCCCAACACAATCCCCAAGCAACAGTTCAGCCTGGGGCTACTGCTGCTGTTCATCTTGTTGTTCGCCGTGGTATTAGGTGTGCTTCGCATCATGACACCCGGGCCGTGAGCCACGCCGCGCGACGAGCAGCCCCGCGGCCAAGCTCGCCAAAACAGCCAGCGCCAGCGTCGACGGTTCGGGGACGGGTGTGTAGCTGACACTCAGGTTGTCCATCGTAAACACCGTCCCGTCGTTTGCCCCACCGGCCGTGCCAGCCGCCGTGTCGAACTCGACAGAGAAGATCGGCTGGCCACCCGTGTCGAGCGTAGAGATGCTGAACGACACCTGGCTGGCGTGTGCCGTCTGTCCGATCAGCGTTCCCAGGCTGTTGAAGGCGAACAACGCTTTGGTCGTGCGGTCGTTGTCCGTGTCATCAAGCGAGACGGAATCCACTCCCTGGCTGAATGTCGCAACGATCCCGCTGGAATGACTCGTCGTCGTAGGTGTGTCGAGCGCACCAACGACCAGATCGGAACTGCCGACTTTGATGTTGCCGGGATTCTGATTGGTGATGCGAACACCCGAGCCCGACGCCGAGGATCCGTCGTCGTCAAGCGTCAGCGAAAACCCGCCGGGACCGTTGAACACGAGCACGCCCGCAGACGACCCGACGGAATCCACACCGGAGTTGAAGTCCAGGGTCAGCGTGGCGGCCTGGCACGCTCGGAAATCGAGCGGACAAGCCATTGCGGCGAACCACGCGACGGCCGACGCCAAGATAAACCCATGTCGAAGCATAAACATTAGCTTGCTCCTTTATATGGACACGCCTCAGCGAATCGAGCGCTTCCGTCGCCAACCCCACGCGGCAAGGGCGACGACACCGAACGCGGCCAGCGCCAGCGTCGACGGTTCGGGGACGACGGTCAGTTCGGCGGATATCGCGTACATGGGGCGGAGAGTGTTTTGTGGGTGGTTCGTAAAACTATTGATCCATGCGGTGCCGAGGCTGCCCAGTGTTCCCACGCGGGCGTCCCCGCTTGTCCCGCCGAGCGCCGTCGACCCAGCGGTCGACCCAGCCGAGTTCGTTCCGGTCCAAATCTCGTGGCCATCGCTGTAGTGGATGGTTCCGTCTTCCGAGGTACGGAGAGGCGAATTGCCCAGGCCGTCCCAAAGGTCTGCGTTGTCGTCCGCGACGAGCGTGTCGTCCAACTGGTAGATCGGAAATCCGGTGGAAACGTTGGGGTCCGTATCCGTGTTCTGCTTTACGCCCGACGTCGCCGTGCTCGCGATCGCCGTCCATGTCGTCGCAAGCGCCGCCAGTTCCGGCTGTCCGGCGGCAACGGCGGACACGAACGCGTTGTAGTCGGCGATGTTCGTGCTGGTGGCGTCCCGCGTTGTGCTGGTCACGAACGCCAGGCGGTACTTGTCGCCCGGGTTGAGGCCCGAGGGCACGGTGATCGGAGCGGCTGACGAAGCCAGCGGGGCGACGGAAACCGCCGCCAGAACAAGCAACAGAGTTCGTGTGCGGGTCATTAGCGTTCTCCTTCTCAGGGGAGTGATCGACGTTTGGGCCGATGGGCCTGTCGCCCCTACGGCGTGATCCGCGCGCACGGCAAGCGCTCGCCGCGGGATTGCGACGCGGTCCACTAGTCCATAAGGAACGAATGCGCGCCCAAGCGGTGAACGAATTCGTGAGTATTCGTGAAATTTCTTGACGGGTGCCAGAATTCGTAGGTAAGGTGCCAATCGGAAAACCACACGCGCTTGTTGATTCCGCGGATTCAGTCTCCGCAGGCCCAGATTCGCCGTCCGGTATTCACGTCCTTCGTTCCTAACTTGTAGAGGGACCGCCTGAAGATGGGTGCCTCGCTTTCGCCGCCGCCGCGCGACCATTTGCCCGCGGCAAGCGCGTTGGTCGACCAGTGGCTCGGCGAAGCGCGAAATGGCTCGGTTTCCGCGTTGGGCCGTGCGCTGGAAGCCGGCCGAAAATACCTGCTGCTCGTGGCCAACCGCGCGTTGGACGAAAAGCTGCGGGCGAAGGTGGGTGCCTCGGACCTGGTTCAGGACACGTTCCTCGAAGCGCAGCGCGACTTCGGCCAATTTCGCGGCAAGACGGAAGCAGAGTTCTACCGCTGGCTGCTGGGCATCCTGGCTCATCGTCTGGCGAACAACGTCCGCCACTATCGCACAACGCAGCAACGCGACGTCAATCGGGAAATCCCACTGGAGTCGGTCGATGCGGCGATTCACCGAATCAACGACGAAGCCGCCACGCCCGGCAGCCTGTTCGTTGCCCGCGACGAGCAGCGGCGCGTGCGGATGGCTTTGGAGCAGATATCGGAGCCCTGGCGATCCGTGCTCATCGAGCGCACCTGGCACGGGGCGCCATTTGCCGAGATCGGCGCGCGGCGCCATTGCTCGGCCGAAGCCGCCCGCAAGTTGTGGGCCCGCGCTGTTCGCGAGCTGCGAAAACGATTGGCCGAAATCGAGTAGCTGCCGAAAATGACTGACGGCCAGATAGATCGCGATGCCCTTCTGGCCGACTTGCTCGTGGAAGTCGAGACGCGCCTGGCCAGCGGCACGGCGGCCGACGTTGACGTCTCGTCCGTGATCGACGACGCCGAGTTGGCTGCCGAGTGGCAGGCGGATCTGCGGTGTCTCGAGCTACTAGACCGCGTGCGCCGCGGCTGGTCGCCCGACGAGTCCCATGGCGATACGCCGCTTCCCATGCAAGCCGCCCTGGCGACCGCCGAAGCCGACTCGACCACGACCCTCGGTCGTTTCCAAGTCCTCCGTGAGCTGGGCCACGGAGGCTTGGGCGTGGTGTACCTGGCCTACGATCCCAAACTGCACCGCCAGGTGGCCTTGAAAGTGCCGCGGCTTGAATCGCTTGTCAGCGACGATTTGCGGCGCCGGTTCTTGCGCGAGGCGGAAGCCGCCGCCCCGCTGGGCCATCCGCACCTGGTGCCGGTCTACGACGCTGGCGAAGAGGGGCCGATTTGTTACATCGCCTCGGAGTACTGCCCTGGCCCCACGCTGGCCGAATGGCTCAAGGCTCGCAATGAACGTGTACCAACGCGAACCGCCGCGCGCATCGTCCGGCAACTGGCCGAAGCCGTGCAACATGCCCACGGCCACGGCGTGTTGCATCGCGACATCAAGCCCAGCAACGTGCTGATGGCCGAATCCACGCGCGTCGCAACGGAGTCGAGCGACGTAGCAGGCGCCTCGGGGGCCGAGACGAACCAGTCCGACAACCGGTTGTGCCCAAAGCTGACCGACTTTGGCATGGCCAAGCTGCTGGAGCGCGACGGAGACGATACGCGCAGCGGCGCATTGATCGGCACGCCGGCCTACATGGCCCCGGAGCAGGCGCGCGGCTCCGTGCGAGACATCGATGCGCGTGCCGACGTCTACGCCCTGGGCGCGATTCTGTACGAAATCCTCACCGGCCGGCGCGTGTTCACCAGCGAGTCCGACGTCGACGCGCTGCGCAACGTGTTGTTCGAGGAACCGGTAGCGCCTTCGAAGTTGCGACCCAACGTGCCGCGCGACCTGGAGGCGATCTGTTTGAAATGCCTGTCGAAGGAACGTTCCGAGCGATACAACACGGCGCAAGGACTCGCCAATGATTTGCAGCGGTTCTTGGCGGGCGAACCGACCGAGGCCCGGCCATTGCGACCCGTCGAGCTCGTCTGGAAGTGGGTGCGGCGGCGCCCTTGGGCAGCGGCAGTGATCGCCACGGCCCTGGTGTCGATCTGCGCGTTGCTGATTACTGTGGTTGCGTACAACGGTCGACTGCAAACGTTCGCCTCCGCCGCGGCACACGCGCGCGACGAGGCACAGGCGGAAGCGGCGGCCAGCCGCCGATTGCTCTACACGGCCGACGTGCGACTTGCGTACGAGACGCTCAAGGCAAACAACGTCGTCCAGGCGCTCGAAGCGCTCAATCGCCAGGTGCCGAGTCCTGGCCAGACCGACTTGCGAGAGTTCGCCTGGTACTACTTGCACCGGCAGTGCGAACCGAAGACGCACGCGCTGGTGGGCCACCGCGACACTGTTTTCTCCGTCGCCTTCTCGCCCGACGGCGAGCGGCTGGCGACCGCGAGCAAGGACGGCACGGTTCGTGTTTGGAATGCTGCAACGGCCGCCTGTCTGCGGACCTTGCGCGGGCATACATCCGAAGTCACCAGTGTCGCGTTCTCGCCCGACGGGCAAAGCCTGGCATCGGGCAGCGAAGACACGACTGTCAGGGTTTGGGACGTCGAGCGGGGGACGTTGATGCGAACGCTCGAGGGCCACAACGATCACGTGCAGGCAGTCGCTTACTCACCCGACGGGAAGCTGCTGGCTAGCGGAAGCCGTGACGCGTCCGTCCGACTTTGGGAACTTGCCACCGGAAGTTCGCTGCAAACGCTGGACGACGACTTGGACGTCGTACGGGCTGTCGCATTTTCTCCCGCGGGCGACTTGTTGTTTGCGGCCGACGAGGGCGACGGACTGCACGCCTGGGAAACAGCAACGTGGAACCGCGTCGCCCGAGAGTCGGCCGACGGCGACAAGCTGTTTGCACTGGCGGTTTCGCGCACGGGCAAACGGGTGGCGGCTGCGGGTCGTCACAAGCAGATCAACGTCTGGGACGTCGATGGCCTCGAGTTGACGCATTCGCTGGTCCTCTCCGGTGGCCACACCGAGTGGATCCAGTCGCTCGCGTTTTCACCTGTGAACAATGCACTCGTGTCGTGCGGCAAGGACGGAGTCATTCAACAATGGAGGCTTGATGCGTCGACTCCCAGGCGAACTCTGTTGGGTCACAAGGACCAAGTTTGGTCGGGCGCCTGGGCGCCTGATGGCAACCGATTTGCCAGCGCCGGCGCAAACGGCGACGTCCGTATTTGGGACTTCCGGCAACAATCGGTGCGACGCTATCCAATCGTGCGGCTACCGATAGGTCCGTTCGCGGTTTCCTCGGACCACGAGACCCTGCTCAGCGGCACCTCGGACGGATCGGTGCAGGTCTGGAATAGAACAGCGCGTGAAGTTGTTGAGGCATTTAGCACCCACGCGGACGGGCTCACGCAACTTGAGTTTGCGCCCGACGACACACGGTTCGCGTCGGCGGCCCGAGGCGACGTGGTCAAAATTTGGAATCGCTCACCCCTGCGCGAGCTGAGGCGCATGCCGGCTGCTCGCGTCGCGTCGTTGGACTGGTCGCCAGCCGGACCTTACCTGGCCGTGACGACGGATGACGAGACGGTCAGCATCGTCGAAGTCGAGACCGGGCGGACTTTACAGCGCCTCCCACACACGGCACGGGTTCGCGACGTCGAGTTCATACCCGACGGCAGTTCGCTGGTGACCTCAACGGCCGAAGCACTTCAACTCTGGGATCTGAAGACGGGTCGGTCTCTGATTGTTTCGCCGGACGGCCACACCGACATTGCCGTCTCGCGCGACGGTGAACTGGTCGCGGCGGTGCACAGTGCAAGCGTGTCGCTCGTCGATCTCGCGCACGGTTTTCGCCGTACGACGCTGGTGACCGCCGGCGTGGATGCTGAGTGCGTTGCGTTCTCGCCGGATGGCAAAACGTTGGCCGTCGCACAGGCATCGCCGTCGGCTGTCAGCTTGTGGGATACCCGCACCGGCCAACAGCTCCTGCAAATGGAGTGCACCGCGTCGTTCATCTACGAGATCGGCTTTTCCGAAGATGGACGCAGTCTGCTGGCCAGTGGACGAGCCGGTCGGATCAACGGCGGTATCTGGGAATGGACGATCGACGAAGATCACGATTAGTCTTTCAATTTCCGCCGGCCCACCAAAGCCGCTTGGTTTCCGGAGCACCGAGCATCCCCACTGCTGGGCTATCACACGCCAGCGGCGTACGCCGCTCGGCTGAGCTCGCCGCAGGCCGCCGCGTGTGTTGCTTCCGCTGCGGCTACGCCTCCGCGCCAGCAGCACACACGAAAACAACAAGACAAAACTCGCATACCCGTTCCCATCGACGTCCTTTCATGTCCCGCGGACCAAAAAATCTACGGAAGGCCAGCGCGAGCGGCTAGACGCGCGACTTGAGGCGTATCGGTCGATCGCACCGTCCTAGGGCTCGGCGCGGCCACCGGCAATAGGCTGTGGCGGGTGGGATCCCAACCTTGCTTTGTCGTCCATCACGCCGACCTGGCGGCGGTTGACGGTCGCTGTGCGACAACCTCACCATTTGCCACAAGACGTAAGCATCATAATATCAACCACTTACCATGTAGGCAACTATTATTGTGGCCTGGGAATATTTTAGGCCTGGACACATAACTGGCCCCATGTAAAATGCGGCCTGGCGTGGTGTCCGCTCGGATGCTGCCAAGGACGAAACACCTTCCCGACTAGCAAAGGGGAAAGGGGGCTGAACATGAGTACGGTTGTCAAACCACGGGCTTTGATTGGGGGAGATGGCGTGGCCAAGAAACGAAAGCGAACTCCGATCCGCGAGCAGTACAGCAACCTGCAAGAGAAGTGTCGCAACGTGGTGGGAGAGTTGAAACGTAAGGGGGTAGACGTACCTGACACCACAATCGAGTGCATCGGTGACGGACACCCCGATTCGAAAACGGGGGCAATGGTGGTCAACGCCCTGGCGCCCGTGGCGTTCTTGTTGACTCACTTCTCGGGCCTGTCCCACTGGTTCCAGCGCAAGACGTTCCACCACACACGTGACCCGATTTACCAACGCCTCATCGTGGCGATCTTGAAGGGATACTACGTTCCGCCGCTGCGCGTTGCTGCCGTGACAGACAACGGAGTGGTCGATGACCCGGTAAAGGCTGACGATTGGACTTTAATTGACGGACTTCAGCGGGCTACCTGCTACATCATCGCGGTCCTCATGGCCGTCTACGGTGAAGAATTGGTGGATGAGGGTTGCCTGGACGAGACGGCATGGAACGAGACGTTCAAGGACCACGCGCAGGACTGCAACGTTGACATCCTGCTTGCGCGCAAGCAGCAGTTGGAAGTTTTCTACCAAATCGACCTTGCCGGCGTCTTGCACTTTATGTTGCTGCTGAATGCGGCGCAGCGGCAGATGAACGTCAAGATTCAGCTCGAACTGATGAACATCCCGCTGATTAAGTTGCTGGAAAACGAAGGGATCAAACTTGCGAAGGAACAAGAAAAGTCGGCGTCAAGCAGAGTACTGAAATCTGCGTTCACCGGATCGAATCTGATTGTCGGCGTGCAAGGCTACATGCAAAAGAACCCACAAGTGATGACCAGGGGAGAGAAAGAATCGTTCTTGAGTGAAGAAAAAGAGTTCTTCGGTCCCGTGGAAGATATGGACGAAGTAATCGACGTTCTGAAAGTAGTCACTGGCCCACTCCACAAGGCCGTGATCGAACGACTCGAGAGTACGATCCTGTCCGAGGGAGAGGTTTTTACGACTGCCCTCATGGCGGCTGCCGGAAAGTTCGCGGACATGACCAGCTTTGAGCAACTGAAGGCGGCTCTGAAACGGTTGGTGGCCGATATCGAGAACGGAAAAGACCCGCTTGACCTGGACACGTATTGGGAAGTCTACAGCAACATCAAATCCGGTAAGGGGCGCAAAATCCGCTCGATCATCTGCGCGGCCTTCCTCGAATACTTTCGCGGGCAGTGTAAGGTTCTCGAATGGGAGGAAAACGCTCGCGTTTGGGAGTAGTTGTCGATCAGCTCATCCGGCGCGGCGCAGGTGCGCCGCGCCGGCATTCAATTCGCTTTATGGAGAATTCCAATGGCAAAGGGTAGAGGGTCAACTTGTCCGGGTTGTGGCCGACTGACGTTTCACGACCAAGGTAGCTACGACGAGTGCTCAAGGTGCGGCTATATCGGGTGGTCGTGGAAAAAAGGTGTCTCGCAGGTGGGCAAGGGCCGTGGCAACAAATGCCCTAATTGCGAACATCAGACGCTCCACAGAATCTTCGACCTTCCAAACGGCCAGGCTGTTCGCCGTTGCGGCGTGTGTGACTACAGCGGAATCGAACCGGCCAAATAGACCGGATTCATTGAAGAAGAAGCAAAGACTTTCCATGAGCAGTGGATGGTCGCCGTGGTGGTAGTCGTCGTGATCCTGTACGTAATGCGGGAGTCAAACCACATCATTCGAATCCTGGGACGGAGAGGGCAACCGAATTAACCACCCTGATCCGGCAGATGCCGGCCATGGTTACGTTTCTTACGATGGTCGAGACTTGCTGTAAGAATTATGCCGTGGCGGCAGAGCAGCTGACTGGACCGCGCTGATTACAAAGGCAGATGGCCAAAGCCAGCCGGGGCGGTTCATGGCGCTCTCCGCACTCTCCCTGCTGCTTGCAACGCACCACCAGGACGCTATCGTGACGGATTGACGTATTAAGTTGCCGCAGTTCGCCGTCGATCCCGAATAGCGCACGAATGAAGGCACCATCGACGAAGCAGCTCGACTATCTCGCCCGACTCGGCTACTCGGGGCCGACGCCAACGTCGTCTGCCGAAGCGTCTCATCTGATTGACCAACTAAAGTCCGGCAGTTCATCGAAGTCGGCTCAGAAGTCCGCGAAGAAGATTCGGAAGCATCAGGCGCAACGAGAAAAGCAAGACAGGAAGCGAAACAGGGAGTACCTCGAAGGTCTTGAGCAAATGATGCGGGACTCTGATGGCGTATTCAAATGCGCCGGCTTCCGCATGAAAAGGATCAAGGACGAGACACCCGGATCAGACCTGATTTATCACAACGCCTTCTTGCCATTCGACGTTGCGAAACAGTTCCCGGACTTGCTGCTGCTCGATCTGGACATCGACGAGTTGGAACGCACACCGAAGAAGGGAAACGTCGTATGCCGGCCAGGGGTCGTCACTGACATCGAGAAACTACCCGCGACTGGCTGCTCGAGAGTCGCCAAGGTGTTCTTGCTATCCGTCGTGTGTGCCGTCGTCGCGTTATGGTTGCTGTTCGGGCGCGATGGCAAGACACCGAAGCCTGGCTACCCCTCTTCTCCTGGTAGCTATACGCCGTCCATAGATCCACCGTTCGACAGCCCACTAGTTGAACAAGAGCCTGAGCCAGAGACGAAGGATGCCGCCGATCAAGCTCGGCCTCAGTCTATCGATTCCGACGAACCACCAGCCGAGCCGAGCGACGCTGAGATGCCCACGCCTGATGAGCCGGACGAGTCGCCCGCGGATGAGCCCCCGAAGTATCCGCGGCTGCGCAAGTGGACAAGCGCGGGAGGAGGATTCACGGTGGAAGCTGAGATCATAAGCATGACCGATGACAACGTAGAGCTTAAGCGCGCTGACGGCAAAGTCATCAAGGTGCCATTCGACAAGTTTAGTGAGTCAGATCGCAAGTACATCGAAGAATGGCGGAAAAAGAAGCTGCGTTTTTGAGGTATAGCGTTGACGCCTTCAGTTGGGTCGGCCGTTCCGCGTGGGGCTGGCGGAGGAGACGGTAAAACCTACTTCTCTCTGCGCCATGCGGTACTCCATCCGCGCACGGCGCTGGCATGGTCAGCCGGTGCGGCACACTCTCGGTCGAATAATCGGTCCTCCCTCCGCCATGTGCCTGGTGCGCCACGCCCACCCCGGTAGCAATCCGGCCGCACAGGTTGCAAGATGGTTGGTAAGCGCTTCTCACGTTTCCATCCATTGTCACGTTTCCATCCATCGATCCGGCCCGAATGCAACCGCTCGACGACCATTCTCGCAACCGCTGGCATATGCCCGTGCTGCTTGCCGTCTCGGCGGCGGCCTTTGCCACGTCGACCGTCGGCGAGTTTGTCTGGATCGACCGAGTCGAGATCCTCGACGCCGGCTACCGCGTCACCGGCAGCGAAGACTTTGCCAACCTGTGGCGGCTGACGCTCGACGACTATCTTGAACGGGGCTCCAAACCGCCGTCGTCCCGTGGCGGATATTGGCGGCCGGTCTACGCACTAAGCATTTCGCTCGACTGGTGGTTGTGGGGCGATCGCGCCTGGTGCTACCACGTGGAGAACATTTTGTGGCACCTGGCGGTCGTCGCCGGGCTCTACTGGCTTGGCTTGCGATTATTCGCGGCGGACGAAGATGGCCAGTCGATCGCCTTTTGGTCGGCGTTGTTATTCGGCGTTCACCCGCTGTGCGTCCACTCGGTCACGTGGATCAGCGGGCGCAAGGACACGATGTGCGCCGCATTTGCCGTGGCGGCGATCCTGGCGCTTGCCCGGTCTGCGGAAACGCGGATGCGTGCAACGCGACCGCTCGGCGCATCGCTGGGTTGGTTGGCGCTGTCGGCCGTGGCGCTGTTGTTGGCGTTGGGCTGCAAAGAGCTGGCGATGGTGGTGCCGCTGGCCGCGCTGTTGCTGCTGCCCAAGTTGGTGCCGCAATCCGGCCCTGCGGCACGATCGGCTCGGCTGACCGCGGGATGGGGACTGGCCGTGCTGTGGTCTTGCGTGGGGCTGTTTGCTGCATACCGTGCTTCGGTCTTGGGTGGCTTCGGACTCAATGCCGACTATCCGACCGATTCGCTTTGGACGAACGTGGCGATGTCGGCCGCGGTGATGTGGCGATACGTGCTGGCCGCGGTCTGGCCGATCTGGCCTGCGATTTCCGACGCCTGGCCGATTCCACAATCGACCGGGTCGGTCGAGATTCTGGCTGTTGTCGGTTGGGTTGCCGTCGCGGTCATCGCGACAATTGGCTACGTGCGCGGACGTTCGTTCGCCTTCGGGCTGGTCTGGTTTTTCGTGTTCATGATTCCGGCGATGGGTCTGGTGCCGCTGCGGCACGTTTACGCGGAGCGGTACCTGTATCCGGCCCTGTGGGGACTGACGGCGTCGGGCACGGCGCTGGTGTTTGCCGCGGTGCGGCGATGGATGGGCCAAGGTGGTGCCAGCCGAATTGCCGCGTGGCCGTTGGGAGCTGCGGCCGTTCTGTTCGTGATTGCGACGGCACGGGCGAACCTGTTCTGGCAGGACGAAGCGACGCTCTTTGCCCATTCGATCGCGCAAGATCCACGCCACGTGGAGGCGCGACTCGGACTGGCACACCAAGCGCTCGTGGACAAGGACTACGCGACGTGCATCCTCCAGTCGCGCGAGGCGATCGAGTTGGGCTCCGACCCGGCGTACAAGGTTTTCTGGTCGCCGTGGATCGCGCACACAAACCTTGGACTAGGGTTGTACTACCAAGGCAAGCCGGTCGAGGCGCAGGCAGAGTTCGAACAGGCGCTCGCGCGCCGCCCCGACCACGCGCGATCGCACTACCACGTCGGCCTGGCGGCGTTCGCAGCGGGTGACTTGCGGTCCGCAGCGCGGCACTATCACGCGGCGCTCGAACTGGATCCCAACGACTTCTTATGCCGTAGCAATCTGGCGGTGACCGTGCTGCAATTGGGCGACGCGGCGCAGTGTGTCGACTTGTTGGCGCCGCTGATCGAAAGCCATCCGGACGAACCAGTCAACTTGAACAACTATGCCAGTGCGCTCTTGGCGCTTGAGCGGCACGACAAGGCGTTGCCCCACTTCGCGCACTTGATTGAGCTGGAACCCGACCAACCGCTGCACCGGGCGAAACTCGCCTGGTGTCTTTGGGAAACGGGGCGCAAAGACGCGGCGCAGCGCGAACTGGCGCGGGTGCGGGCCGAGATTCCGGATCATCCGACGGTCCGATTCCTCACCGGGCTGTTTGCCCAAGGCGGTCGGTAGGGACGACCGACGCGGAGACGCTTGAGAACGCGGGAAAAATGGCGAATTTCGGCAGGTTCGCCGCGCGCGGTGGTGCGGGATCCGGCGTTTTGGGCCATCGTCGCAAGGTCATAATAAAAAGGAACTTGCGATTGCGCGCGAGCGCTTAATAGGAGCGCATTTGGCGTGGGCCGCACTGAATGAGGGCAGCTTCCGGCCGGCCGGGGTTGCCCGTACAGCCGATGGCGGGCGGAGATCGCCCGGCGGCCCGCCAGGCCGAAAAAATCGCCCGGATCTTGCCGACAAAGAAACTTTGAGAAAAAGTGTTTGACAACCTGTTTCATGGCTGTTAGTCTCACTGCCAACGTTGACCCGGGCCGCAAAGTTGGCCCAGCAGTTTCGAACGGTAAAGGCCTAATGCAGTAGATTCAAGCGGCTTCTAGGAAAACGCTAATCCAGTAAACAAACGACGTTTGAAGTCTTCCCCTCCGGATCTGGTATCCGGATCCGAAGGTTTCAATCGTCGTTTTTTTATTTGAGTTTCGTTCCAAGATTCTTGCGAATCTGATTTATCGGCCGACAAGCACCTGCAAATCGCCTCGTCGGCCGGCGCCAACACAACACAATCATTGGACTAGCTGGTGTTCCGGACGACCTACACTCTGACAAACTCCAAGGTGCTCAGGCACTCGCTCGCGCCGCGCGTTGGTGGCGCAGTGGGCGGGTTGTCGTGGAGCACCTTTTTTTGTGACTCGATGCCGTGACCAAATTCTGCCACTGAGAAACACGGGCTAAATCTATTGCCAGGGGGCTGCTCATGAAGATTTCGAACTCCGATGCTCATCACTTGAGGAAAGCGCGAGGCCTGACCCGAGCAAGTGTGGTTGCAGTGCTCGTCTTGGGACTGGTCGCTGTGGCCATGCCAACGCAGGTGGCAACTGCCGACAGCGTGGTACTCGATTTCTCAGGCGTGGCGTGGCCTGCTTTTCCAGGCAAAGTTGCCACCGACTTCGAAGACGCCATTTTGGGCATCGTCGCGGCAGACTACGCTGAGTATCCTTGGCTGACGTTTGCCAAAGGCGTGCCGGCGGCGGGCGACACGGCCATCGAATTTGGGCAGCCGGCCGGAGCAGGGAGCTTTGGCGCGGCCTGGATCGTCGATTGGGACAACAAGCTCAAGGCGCAAAACAACATCATCGCTGCCAACGATGCGCCCGGTTCGGCCATCGACGTGTTCGTGTCGGGCTTTGTCGGTTCCGGAGCGCCCTATACGGACAGCTTCGCGCGATTCACCACGGCGGTGGGCGGAACCGCCTCGCACGAATTGGGCCACGGCCTCGGGCTGCGGCATTTCGACACCTACGGTCCTTCACCGATCCCCGGCAACCCGAACCCCGTGCCAGACCACCACATCATGGCCACCGGCTCGACGGGTTTGGCTGGCACGGACCGGACCGACTATGACCGGGCATTTAGCGAACACAGCCGCGACAAGCTGCACTACTTGGATCCAGCGAATCAACCGGCCCGCAAGCGGCCGGAACTGGCGCCGGCGCCTTACGCCCACTCTTCATTCGCAACGGCCGAGCCGCTGACGATCGGTCCGCCGGACCTGATTCCCGCCGTAGGACGCGAAATCATGACGAAGGTGGCCTCGATCAGTGCGCCCGGTGAGGCCGACTATTATTCCTTCTTCGGCGTGGCCGGCGACCGAATCTATGCCAATACGTTCAGTTCCCGGCTCAGCAGCTCCAGCGGGCTGGGGCCCAATCCGTTCCCGGTAGACACGGTCCTGGCGCTCCACAGACCCGATATGGTGACAGTCGCGCTGAATGACGACATCGGCTACAACGCCACCTCGAGCGGAACGCCGGGCATCGGCGACTTCGAGGACGACGCCGGTGCCGGATTCACCAAGGACTCGCTGCAACTGATCGACGAGATCTATTGGGCTGCCGAAGACGGCTCGAGCGCCGACGCGCCGTTTACCTCCCGATCGACCGACTCGATCATCATTGATAGCCCCAGCGGCGACTACTTTACCTTGACCCATACAGGGCTCTGGTTCCTGGAAGTCTTCCCGTTTTCGTCGTCTGATACGGGCGACTACGAGTTGTTCGTCTCGATCGAGCGCGTTCCGGAGCCCTCGACGCTGCTGCTGGCCGGCGTCGGACTGGTGACGTTGCTGGTCGTGCGCAGGCGGCGCAGCGGCTGACGCCTGACGGATTGATACCCCGCCCCGTGACATAACCCCAGGCGGCGTCGGCACCAAATCTCGGAGCCGGCGCCGCCTTTTTTTGGCCACGGTCGGGCGCACGCAACCGCGGCCGATCTATTTGCCCGTAGAACAGTGCCGCTCGACCTGTCGGGGCCAGATTCCCGCTCGACACATATCTTCCATCCCGCGGCGGATGATGGTTTACTGCGGATAGACGCGGATTGCTGCGCGGCGAGCCCACCCGCCACCGTGTTGCCAGAGTATCCCCAGATTCCGGGAGCACCACGACCATGTCCTACCTGACCGATCGTCGCCGATTCCTGCAGACAACCGCCGTGACCGCGGTCGGCGTCTTCGTTGCCAACTCCGCGGCAGCCGAAGACAGCCAATCCCCCAACGAGAAGATTCGATTCGCCTGCATCGGCGTGGGCGGTAAGGGTCGCTCTGACTCGGCCGAAGCCAAACGGTGGGGCGATGTCGTGGCTATTTGCGACGTCGACGATGGCACGCTCGAAAAGGCTGGCTCGCGCAGCTTCCCCAAGGCAGCACGCTACAACGACTACCGCAAGCTGTTCGACGAAATGGCCGGCAACGTCGACGCCGTCACGGTCAGCATCCCCGACCACATGCACGGCCCGGTGACCGCCTTGGCACTGCGGCTGGGCAAGGCGTGTTACACGCAGAAGCCGCTGACGCGCACCATTTGGGAAGCTCGTCGGCTCGGCGAACTGGCCCGCGAGAACAACGCTCCCACCCAGATGGGCAATCAGGGCACGTCGTTTCCCGGATTGCGGAAAACGGTCGCGGCGATCCAAGGCGGAGTCGTCGGCGCGCCGCGCGAGGCCCATGTCTGGACCAATCGCCCCACTTGGGCGCAAGGTGGTCCCCGTCCGGCCGAAGCGTCCGTTCCGCCGCACATCCACTGGGACTTGTGGCTCGGGCCGCGTCCGTTTCGTCCGTACGGACCGGGCTACCATCCGCACTCGTGGCGCGGCTGGTGGGACTTTGGCTCCGGCGCGCTGGGCGACATGGCGTGCCACACGTTAAACATGCCCTTTTGGGCGTTGGACCTGCGCGATCCGGCGAGCGTCGCCGCGGAGAGTTCCGGCCACAACCGCGACAGCTATCCAAAGTGGTCGATCATCAAGTACGAGTTTCCCGCGACCGACTCCCGCCCGGCGGTCACGCTCACGTGGTACGACGGCGGCAAAAAGCCCTCAGCCGATCTGTTCGGCGGCGAGCAACTACCCAAGAGCGGAGCGCTCATCGTTGGCGAGAAAGATACCCTGCTCGCCCCGCGCGACTACTGCGAGACTGGCTATAAGTTGCTCAGCGGTGCCGCCCAGCCACGCAACGAGTTCGAGCAATCGCCCGGCCACTTCAAGGAGTTGATCAACGCGATCCAGGGTGGTCCGGCCGCCCAGTCGAACTTTCCGGACTATGCCAGCCCGCTGACCGAAACGGTCCTGCTGGGCAATCTGGCCGTTTGGGCCGCGGTCGAACCCGCGTCACCAGGCCCGAAGATTGCCTGGGACGCCAAGAACCTGAAGGCCACCGGCGCGCCGGACCTGGACGAACTGATTCGCCCGGCGTTCCGGGAAGGGTATTCGGTGTAGGCGGTCAATGGGTCGCTGAGTTCATCGCCAGCGTTGCGCTGAGGCATGCAGTAACCGCAGCGCTAACTTCTGGTCGTGCCCCGCGTACGTATTGACCTATGGCCTGGCCGGTTGCAGGCCCTCGCGGATTCTTCGCGTTAATCGCCGTCTCGTGAACCGTATCTTGCTTCACGGGCAACCATTGCATCGATCACGGTCTGGACGAAGAGCAGCAGCGCAACGGCAATCACACCGCACGTCAGTGCAATCTGTCCCACGAATGCCGGAAAGATCAAAGCAAGAGCGCAAAACAGTGCGACCGCCAATAGAAAGCCCACCGGACTGAAGGCGACGTTGGTAATCCGGTTGAATCGCCAATCTAAGCGCACCCATCGATTGAGCTGCTGCTCATAGTCGGCGTCGCGCAGCGGTCCCGATGAATGCGGCAGGAGTGCCAAATAATTTGGCGTTTCATAACCGGGAAACCATCGAATGTCCGCAACTCGGTCGTTTTCTTGCAGGGTTGCATCGACGGCCAGTAACAATCTCCGATAGTCCGCCTTCGGGTGGTCCTTACGAGTGAAGTACGATTCTTTGGAGCAAGCTTGGATGTACCAGCGATCTTTTTCCTCGCCAAGCACTTCCGCGCCAACCATGAGTTGGATTGTTGATGATCCGGAAAGGCAATCCACGTAGTGGCAAAAATCAACACCCTCGACCCTGCAAACGGCTATGCCATGCGCGGGAAGGCCGTCCACCAAAATCGCGGCAAGTTCTTTGCCGGATGGTTGTGTCGGATCGACGTAGGAGTCGGGATGCGGAAAATCAGCTCGCAGATCGACGTAGTAGTTTAGCTCGGTCATCGTCGCACCGCGCTTCGTCAACTCGCCGCACGATCAGTCCTCGAGAAACGGCAACAAATCCGTATGGTGGCCGATCATCTTCCAACTGCCGTTTTCCTTGCGATACACGTTGGTCGCGCGGATTGAAACCTTGCGCGGCTTCCCGTCGACTTCGTTCTGCCCGACCTCGCGACAGTGGACGACGGCCAGATCGGAACCCCCGACGACGCGCACGTCCTGCGGCGAGATCTCTCCGCCCAGCCGCATCGCCGCCTGCTCTTCCCACACGGGCAGCACCTGTTTCCAGCCGACCTGGAAGCCGCCGGTCGGGCCCATGTAGGTCACGTCATCGGCATGGGACCAGACCTGCTTCATCGGCGCCAAGTCGCCGCCGAACATGGCATTCAACGCACGATAGAAGCCCGCGTCGGCTTTGCGCACCGCCGCCTCGTCCGGTCCGGCGGCCCGCGCGATTTCGCCAATCGCCGCCAACAGCGTGATCGTCCCCAACACACAGATTGTTGCCAAACGAGTGGCGCGCATGGGCTGCCTCCTTGTCGATTTTGTAGCCGAAAGTCTTAACTAAGAGATCTCTACCGATAGTTCACCATGACGTCGGACATGGTTTCGGGCGTAATCGCGCCTTCGTCGACCAGCGATTGCAAGCTCGACTGCATCGAAATCATTCCAAATTTCTTGCCGGTCGTGATCACGTTTCGGAGGAAGAACGTTCCCCGATTGCGGATAATGTTCTTGGTCGCCTGGTTCACGATCAGAATCTCATTGGCGACGCGCTTTCCGCCATCGCGTGCCGGGACCAGCTCCTGGTGGATGATGGCCACCAGCGTGTCGGCCAGAACGTAGCGAATGTGCCCTTCGTCCTCGACCGGCACAAAGCTGAGAATGCGCTCGATGATTTTGTCGATCGACATGATGTGCAACGTCGAAAGCACCAGGCAGCCGGTCTCGGCGGCCGTCAGCGCGATCTTGATCGTTTCGAAGTCGCGCATCTCGCCGATTGAGATCACGTCGGGATTCTGGCGCAACGCGGCTCGCAACCCGGTGTGAAAATCAGCCGTGTCGCGGCCGGTCTGCCGCTGGCGCACCAGTCCCTTCTTGTTGACGTGCAGGTACTCGATGGGGTCTTCGATCGTAATAATGTGCCGGGCGTCCTCACTGTTGATCGCGTCGATGATGGCGGTCATCGTCGTGGTCTTGCCCTGGCTGGCGCTTCCGGTCAACAGGATCAATCCCTTGGTGGCGCCCGCTAGATCTTTGATGATCGGGGCAATCTTCAGTTCTTCGAGCGTGCGCGGCCGTTGCGCAAGCAAGCGAATGACCGTGCCAATCTCGCCGTCGAAGTAGCCGACGTTGACCCGATAGCGACCGTAGTCGTCGATCGCCATGAAGTCGTAGTCGTGATCTTTGTGGAACTGTTCCTGCTGCGCTTCGCTCAACAGGGCCAGCGACAATCGCGAGCTCTGCTTGGAGTTGAGCGGCTTGGTCGTGGCCGGCACGAGCTTGCGCGCGATGCGAAACAGTACCGGAGCCCCGGGCGCCACGTGGATGTCGCTCACGCGGTGCGCGCGTCCATGACGCAGGATCTCGTCCATCGAGAGCTCGTCCAGCGGAGTGTTCAGCGGCGTGATCGTTTGCGTGGCCGAAGGCCGCTCGATCCCCAGCGACGAATCCGAGGCACGGTCTTCCTGCGTCTCCAGTCGCCCTGCCCGAATGACGGGCGCAGCGACCTTGGTCGCGGTCTTCTGGCCGACCGGCGCAGCCGGATTGACCGCCGCCGCCACGGCCATTGCCGGCACGGTCACCAACCCACGGCAATGCTTGCAGTTGACCTGGTATTCCTTCGGTTGTGCCTCGGCGGGAAACGTGCCGGCACAGTGGGGACATCGGCACTTGACACTTGCCATGAATTGCTCCGGAGGACCTGCGGCAGACTGTCCCGACGACGACTGCTTCAGTGTAGAGGCGGCGCGGCCGGGCGAGCAAGCAAAAAGGCCGGTCCGATTGCTTTGTTGCGATTGTGCCGCGGCAGTTTCAGGTGTCTTTGACGTGCGTGAGCCAACCGATCCAGTTGACTCGCAGTCTCGTCACGGACGATGGGGCCGCTTGAAGTGCCGGCGGCTTCCACCTATAAATGCCCGTTGGGTCGCGCGGTAGCGGTGAGGTCCAGAAGTGATCGATCTCGCAGTGCCGCCGCGGCCGAACAGGTGCGCTCGGGTGGCGGAATTGGCAGACGCGCTAGCCTCAGGAGCTAGTGCCCGCAAGGGCGTGGAGGTTCAAATCCTCTCCCGAGCACTTTGTTGTCGGTATCCTGGCTTGCAGGCATCCGTACGATGTTGGGCTCTCGGCCGCTGGCCGTGAGTCCCGCTTGCTTTCTAGCCGGCTCGTGCGGCATATCCGCACGATCGACCACGTACGATCCGGCGTGCATCACTGCCCTACGCTGCCTCCACAGATGAAAATCTCCCAGGTCGTCTGCCAGATTTTGCGGATTCCAGACGTGCAGGCGAAGACCGCCTCGAGCCAGGACGCCGTGATCGTTCGCGTGCGCACCGACACCGGGTTGGAGGGCGTGGGCGAAGCCGATGCCTCGCCCGATGTGGTTAAAGCAATCGTCGATGCGCCGTTTAGCCATAACATTGCCTGTGGCTTGCGCGAGATTCTGATCGGCGAGAACCCCCTGGAAACCGAACGCCTGTGGCAGTTGATGCTCCGCCGCACGATGTACTTCGGGCGTACGTCGGTGACCGTCGCCGCCATGGCCGCGGTCGACATGGCGCTTTGGGATCTCAAGGGCAAGCACTTCCAAGAGCCCATCCATCGGTTGCTGGGCGGGAAGCAGCACGAGCAGATCGAGGCCTATGCATCGATCCTGTTCGGCCACGATGGAAAGGAAACGGCCGACATTGGCCGGCGCTGGCGCGAGGCCGGCTATCAGGCCGTCAAATTCGGCTGGGAGCCGATGGGACAAGACGAGGCGCTTGACGTCGAGCTGGTGCGCGGCGCTCGCGAAGGAATCGGCGACGGCACGCTTCTGGTCGACGCCGGCTGCGTGTGGGATGCGCGAACGGCGCTTCGCCGGGCCAATGCGTTTTCTGATTACGGCATCGAATGGCTGGAAGAGCCCCTACGACAGGATGACGTGGACGGTTATGCCTGGTTGCGAGATCGCTCGCCCGTGCCGATTGCCGCGGGCGAAGGCGAATGTGGCCGCGAGGCGTTTCGCCCGTTGATCGACCGTCGCGCGCTCGACGTGTATCAGGTCGATTTGTCGCGGTGTGGATTCACCGATGCGTCGTACATTCGGCGGCGTGTCGAAGAGATCGGTGCACGGCTTTGCAATCATTGCTACACCAGTCCGTTGACGGTAGCGGCCAGCTTGCATTGGTTGTCGACCTGCCGCGACGCGTTCCTATTCGAGGATTGCGTCGAAGACTCGCCATTGCGGCACGAGTTGACTGTGGAGAAAGTGCAAGCGAAGGATGGATCGATCCGAGTTCCCGATGCCCCTGGGTTGAGCGTGACGCTCGACGAGGACTTTGTCGCCCGGCACATGGTCGCCGAATCGACGTGACCTCGCACCAAACACGCGCCACAAGGAACCGCCATCGATGATGCCGCAGGTCGACTTCCCGCAAAGCATCGTCCGCGCCGGAATCGCTCGGCGCGACATCACCCTGCCGGTCGGCATCTACCATCGGATGTGGGGCGCCGCGACCCACGACGTCTCCACCGGCGTGCACCGTCCGTTACTGGCGACCGCGCTGGTCCACGAACCCGACGTCTCGCGGCAGATCGAGACGACCGGCACGTCGCCGCAGGCGCTAGTCGCCGTCGATCATTGCTTGCTGTGGAACGAAGACATGGAGTCGTTGCACTCCGCGGTTTGTCAGGCGACGGGCCTGCGGGCTGACCAGCTTCACATCGCCTTTTCGCACACGCATGCCGCCGGATTGATGGACCGCCGGCGAGGCGAACTGCCCGGAGGCAAGTTGATCGGGCCGTACCTCGACGAAATGGCCGAACGAATCGCCGAGGCCGTGGTCGATGCCCGTGCGTCGATGCAGCCCGCCGCAATCGTTTACGGCACGGGCCAGTGCGACCTGGCACGGCATCGTGACGCGTGGGACGCGCAGTCGGGCCAGTTCGTATGTGGCTTCAACCCCGAGGGCCCCGCCGACGACACGGTGGTGGTGGCACGGATCACGACGCAGCAGGACGAAACGCTGGCCACCCTGGTCAACTACGCGTGCCATGCGACGACGTTGGCCTGGCAGAGTTCATTGATTAGCCCCGACTTTGTCGGTGCGATGCGCGAGGTCGTCGAGCGCGATACCGACGCACCGTGTCTGTTTTTACAAGGAGCATCTGGCGACCTGGGCCCGCGACACGGCTACGTCGGTGATCCGGAGATCGCGGACAAGAACGGCCGGCAGCTTGGTTTCGCCGCGCTCTCGGCACTCGAGTCACTGCCGCCGCCCGGCCAGCGCTTCGCCTATGCCGGGCCGGTCGTTTCTGGAGCAACCTTGGGCACCTGGCAATACGAAAGACTGTCGGAAGAAGCGCTGTGCGGGAAAGGTCGCTGGCGATGTGAGCAGTTCGACGTGGAACTCTTCTATCGCGACGACCTGCCCACCCGCGAACAGACCGAGCAGGAACTAGCCCATTGGACGGCGGAAGAAGAATCGGCCCGCCAGCAAGGTGACCAAGCCCGGGCGCGCGACGCTCGGGCAAACGCCGAACGGATGGCGCGGCAATTGGCTCGCATCGGCGGGCTGCCGCCTGGCGATGGGTTGCCCGTGCAGGTGGCGGTCTGGCAGTTGGGCGATGCCGTTTGGATCGCGACGCAGGGTGAACATTACCACTTGCTGCAGCGGTCGCTGCGCGAGCGATTCTCGAATCGAATCGTGCTGGTGGCAACGGTCACGAACGGCTGGCGCCCGGGATACGTGCCGACGGAGCCAACGTACGGCCGTGGCATCTACCAGGAGTCGATCGCCGTGGTTGCCCCGGGTTCGCTCGAACGACTGATTCAAGCGATTGGCGACCGCATCGATGCGCTATTGGCGCAGTAGCCAGATTGCATCGGGAGACTTGCATCGTCCCCGCGCGACTTGGGAAGTGGGCAAGATGGCGACCATTTTCGGCCGCCGCCGTCACGGATTCGCTGCTCCGCCAGCAAAAATCGGCCCTTTCGCCCCAAGGACGGGTTGCGACACCGCCTAGCGCTATGATCCGATGGTTGGCGCGACCGCGCGGCGCGCGTTACAACGCCCGGAGCGAATACAAACGTCCAGAGAACGTGGTGCCGCAATGGCGAACCAACCAGCAGGAGAACGCAGCATGTCGGCGAAGAAACAATCGCCTCGCGACGAACTGATCGATGCACTCAACGGCGACTTGGCCCGCGAATATCAGGCCATCATTGCCTACGTCAACTACAGCCAGGTCCTCAAGGGGGCCGAGTACATGACGATCGCCGCCGAACTGGAAACACACGCGGCCGAGGAACTGACTCACGCACTGAAGATCGCCAAGCAGATTGACTATCTTGGCGGAATGCCGACCGTTAAACCCGAGCCGGTCAAAACGTCGGACGACCCGATCGAAATGCTCAAGTTCGATCTGGACAGCGAACTGCAAACCATCGGCCATTACCGCAAACGGATCCGCGAAGCGGAAGAGTTGAATGAGTTCGCCTTGTGCGAAGAACTGCGGTCTATCGTGACGCAGGAACAAGAACACGCCATCGATCTGGCCACCGCGCTGGGAATCGAGGTTCCACCGATTCCGGAAGTGTAGCACGCCTCTTCGACCGGGTGATTCGGATCAACACGGATCGGTTGCCGGCCGACCGCCTACTGGCGCGCTGTGCGCCGCCCAAGTCCGAACTGATCCCCCACACGGCTGACCTGCGCGCTGTCCCACTGGACCTCCAGCATTTTTTCGCTTTGCACAGCGCGGCCTTCTTCGTCGGTCAAGTGCGCAACGATCTTGCGGCTGGCCGTGTCGATCACGTCGCCGGTTGACGGATAGGCAAACTTGCCGTCCAGGCTGAATGTAATCCAGCCAGGCTGGTCGCGCAGCTCGACGCTTTCGAGCTGCACAGGCGGCATTACTGTGGCGTCGAAAATGTGCATCCGGCTATTGGCCGCGTCGGTTACCCAAAGTTCCTTCTCGTCGGGCGTCAGCCCAATGCCGTGACTGGGGCAACCGTGCCGCTTAACGCGGCCCTTCTCGAACCCTTTGATCTCCACTCGGTGCAGTTTTTCGCCGTTGGCCAGATCGCCGACCTCGAATCCGAGCAAGTCGTTGATCGTTACGTAGACGTATCGTTCGAGTCCATCGACGGTGAACGGCCGGATGCTGGCACTAAACGGTCCGACGCTGGCAACGGCCAACGTCTGCGTGTCGACCACCCGGAGCCTCGGCGAGCGCAATCCGGCCAAATACGCGTATCGGCCCGACAGGCCGCAGATTGTGTTGTGCGCGCCGGAATGCACGACGATGCGATCGCTCTCTGATCCGTTCTCGGCATCGACGACGTACCAGTGCGGCCCTTCGAGCGACGGCAGGAAGATCGTCTTGCCGTCGGGTGTGATCGACATGCGGTCGCAGCCCGTGTCGTATTTTCGTTCCCAGACGATTTCCTCGCTCGTCAAGTCAAGGCACATCAACTGTTGCAGCGTGCTGATGTAGACGCGACCAGTTTCGGCTGAACCACAGATGCCCTTAACGTTCAGCGGTCGACCCTTGGCATCGAGCCCGGCAATCGGAATGCGGCGTACGAAGCGATGCCCGTTGTCGATGTCGAAGACGAGCAACCCATGCCCGCCGTACTCCAGATAATTGCGAATGCCCGGCACGGCGACATAGAGATATCGGCCCGTCTTGCCGTCCTCGGCCGCGGCCGAGAATTGTCCGCTGCTGGCACACGCCGCGAAAAGGGCGGCGAGCAGCAGCACAGATTTGCAGAGCCTTGCCAGACTTACCGTCCTGCGCATCGACGGCCTCCATCAGGTTACGGTTTGTGCGATTCGAGAAATCCTTACGAGCGGGAAAGCGGCGCAGCCGGCCAAGAACCAGCGCTGAGATTCAGCTTAGCAGCGGCAGTCGCCAGACGCCACCAAGCCGGCATTCCGAGCAGCGGCGAGCCGACGCAGTACGGAACTGTTGCACTAGGCGCCGCTGGCCCCCAACTGCAGACGGTTCCCCTCGGGGAGCGCTCTTCCCCGCGATGGCCCACGAACGCCCCTGTGACTGCGCCGCGACAACGCAGCGCGTCCCTGTTCGGCGAGATGTGGTGGCGTTAGACTGACATGTTTCGGCAACCGACGATCCGTCGCGTCGACGTGTTTGCCCTGCGCCCGGTAGCCCACGCCACCCGTCATGCCATCGTACGTAACCCATTTGGAGAGCGCGCTGGACGGAACACAGCTTCCGGCCGATCGCCCTCAGACGCTGCACAAGGACCGGCCGCTCTGGGTTCGATACGACTTGGAGCGCGTCGGCCAGGTATTGGACAAGTCGCAGCTTGCCGGGCGGCCAGCCAGCCTGTGGCGCTATCGCGAATTGCTGCCGTATGCCGAACAGGACGAAGTCGTATCGCTGGGTGAAACGATGTCGCCCGTGGTGCGCTGCCGGTGCTTGGGCAAACGATTCGGCCTGTCCGACCTGTGGATCAAGGACGAGTCGCGATTGCCGACCGGCAGCTTCAAGAGCCGAGGCCTGGCGATGGCCGTCACCATGGCCAAGCAGTTCGGCCTGCGCCGGCTGGCGATTCCTACCGCGGGCAACGCCGGTGGAGCCTTGGCCGCGTACGCCGCGCAAGCCGGGCTGGAAGCGTTTGTATTCATGCCCGACGATACACCGACCATCAATCAATTTGAGTGCCAGCGCTTCGGCGCGCACACCTTTCTGGTGCCGGGGCTCATCACCGACTGCGGCCGAATCGTGCGCCAGGGCATCGAACGGATGGGCTGGTTCGACGTCTCGACGCTCAAGGAGCCCTATCGAATCGAAGGCAAGAAGACGATGGGTCTTGAGCTGGCCGAGCAGTTCGAATGGAAATTGCCTGACGTAATACTCTATCCAACTGGCGGAGGCACGGGGCTCATCGGTATGTGGAAAGCGTTTGCCGAACTGGCGACCCTGGGGTGGCTCGCCGATTCGCGCCGGCCCAGAATGGTCGCTGTGCAATCCGACGGCTGCGCGCCGATCGTTCGGGCGTTTGATCGAGGCGAGCGATTCGCCGAGCCGTTCGCCGGCGCGTCGACCATTGCCAGCGGAATTCGCGTGCCGGCGGCCGTGGGCGATTTCATGATCCTGGATGCGGTGCGCGAAAGTCAGGGCCGCGCCGTGGCGGTCGCTGAACAGGGCATTCGCGGCTGGATGGAATTGGGGATGCGCAGCGAAGGACTGGCTGTTTGCCCCGAGACCGCGGCCTGCATCGGTGCTCTGGAAAAGCTCCGTGATGAAGGCTGGATCCGCTCAGACGAACGGGTGGTGATCTTCAATACGGGCGCGGTCCAAAAGTATCCGGAAGCGATGCAGACCGATTTGCCGCGACTAGAGAATCCGAACGAGATCGATTGGAACCGAATCGGACGATGAGCGCGCGACGATGAACTTGCAGTTCCAATTCGATCGAGATACCGCGATCAAGATCGCGGATCTTCTGGCCGGCGACGGGCAGTTCAAGGCCGCGGGCGACATGTGGTTCCGAATCGGCAGCCTGAATCCGTACGATCTCGAGCCGCGCCGGCGAAGCGGCAACCTCTTTTGCCAGGATGTCGCGACGAAGCAGAATCTGAGCACTCTCGAACGCGCGCAACTTCTCCTGCGGATTATCGCCATCACGTTGCCCACACCGGCGCTTGTCGATGCCTACTTCGATACTCTGAAGCAAGTGCTCGCTGGGCGGTCGCCACGTGAAACGCCGGGCCGGATCATTCTAGGCATCGGTCCGGGGCGCTGCGGTTCGACCACGTTGACGAGCGTTTTCTCGGCGGTGCCCGAATCCTGTTCGACGCACGAAAACCCGCCGCCGTTGTTCTGGCAACCGACGCCCGAGCAAATCAAGATGCATCTGCGACGCTTTCGCGTGCTGCGCGACTACTTTGACGTCATATTCGACGCGGCCCACTGGTGGATCCACTTGCTCGATCCACTGTTCACGGAGTTTCCCGAGACCAAGGTCGTTGGGCTGGTGCGCGACGCCGACGCGTGCGTCGCGTCGTTCATGCGACTAAAGGGCTCGGGTCGCGGCACGCTCAATCACTGGGCCACGCCGGGCAACGGCATTTGGGGGACCAGTCCCGGCGACCCGCTCTATCCCAGTTATGCGGTGCCGTCCGTCTCGGTCAACGACCCCGATGCGGGCAAGGCCGCGCTCATCGCACGGTACGTCAACGAGTACAACGATCGCATGCAGGCACTGGCCGCAGCTCACCCGGACCGAATCACGCTGGTGCGCACCGAAGAGCTAAGCAACGCGGAAACGTATGCCCGCCTGAGCGACTTCCTGGGCGTGCCGCTTTCGCCACCGAACAAATCGCTCAACGTGGGGGGTGCGGCTGATAGCGATCAGCGATCCATGGCTTTCTAGCGTATGGGATTCGACGGCGCCTTCGATGCCGTCGTTTGCGGCGCACGGGATGTCGAGCAGTGTCGCGCGGCGCCCTGCCCTACCACTGATCCGCTTGGGCCACTGCTTTGGCCGCCGCCAGTCCGGTCGTTTTGGGCCGGCACTCCAGCCCGACAAAGCCGCGATAGCCTAGCTCGTGCGCTTGGCGCAGAACGCGCGGGTAGTAGATTTCGCCAGTGCCGGGTTCATTGCGGCCCGGATGGTCGGCCAGTTGCAAGTAGCCCACCTGGTCGAATCCGTCTTTCAGCCGGCCGCACAAATCTCCTTCGCTGATTTGCATGTGGTACAGATCCCAGTTGATCTTGACCATGGGCGAATCGACCTCGCGACAGATGCGCACCGCGTCCGGACTGCCGAAAAGACAATGTCCCTTGTGATCGACGCGAATATTCATCGGCTCCAGGATCAGCATTACCTTTTCGGCTTCGGCGATCGGCGCCACGCGCTTCAGCGCCGTAGTAATGTGGTCGTGCATCTCGGCCTGGGTCATGCCGCGCTGGTCATTACCGCCGACGACGGTCATCTTTTCGCAATTCAGCCGGTGCGCCACCTGGCAAGCTTCTTCGATCTTCTTCGCGAATCGATCGTGGTTTTTGGGATTGTTCATGCCGGGCACGAACCCCCAGGCCGTGAATTGGGCGATAGCGATTCCCAACTCGTCACACAGCTTGCGCGTGGCCTCGATGTCCTTGTTCTCATAGGGCCAAATCTCGACCGCCGGAAATCCTAACTCTGCCGCCTGCTTGATCCGCTCGAGCAGCGGCATCTTGGTCCACCACATCTCGACGTTGACCGCGAATTTCGTGTGTGGCGTTTTGCCCAGTTCCGAGTCCGGCGTTTCCACCGCGTTTGCCGTGGCCGGTGAGGCGCTGGTGGCGGCCGAACCGGCTGCCAGAGCCAAGGTGGATTGCAAGAATCGGCGTCGTGGAAACGTCATTTACGGGCCTTCTCAAAAGATGAGTCGCATTGTGTGCTTGTCGGACTCGACCGACGAGGCGCTCAAAGTATAATTCGCGGCGTTGTCGCGTGCCAACGGGGCGCCAGGGCGACCTATCAAGCAAGTGTCCCGCTGCCAATGCCCCGCAACACGAACCCGAGTCTGCAATGCCCAACGTTGCCGAACTTGCCTGCCGTGAGTGTGGATACCAGATGACCTGCGGTCCGGAGGCGATGCTCGACTGGTTGCGACGCGTCCGGATGGTGCGCGCCGACGTGTTGCCCGAGCCCGAGCTATTGGGCGAGCTGTTTCATTCGGCCGCGGACAGATTTCAGTGCCCGCAGTGCGACGTTGTGGGAATGCTGGTTCGTCCGATCGATGATCAGCTCGACGATGACGAGGCGTGGGGCATGGCCCGGCGCTGCGAGAGTTGTAGTCAGCCGATCGCGCGCGAGCGGTTGGAGGCACTGCCCGACGTGCGGCTCTGTGCAGCCTGCCAGGCGGGCGACGAGCGGGGTGAAGCCGCCGGACCGCGCGAGTTTTGTCCCCGCTGTGGCGAGGTGATGACGGTTCGCCCGGCGCGGGGCGCGGGAATTGCGAGGTACCAAATGATCTGTCCCAGTTGTCGCCGCTAACGAGTGACCACCTTGCAAAGCATTCGAGCAACATGTGGAGTCGCTTACATTCTTTCGGCGGCGATCTGCCTGGCTGTGGTCTGTGTGGCCGGCTGTGGCGGTCCACCCGCGCCGAACTCGCCGCGTGCACCCAACGAGCCGACATGGGCCGATCAGGCTGACGCGGTACGCACAGGCAGAAGCGATACGATTCGCCTCGATCGGACGCTTGTCACGGACGACGAACTAATCGAATTCGACGAGCTGCGGTCGAACTTGCGCCGCGTGAACCTCTCGCGCACCGAAATCACCGACGCCGGCCTGGCCCGACTGTGCGACATGGACCAGCTCGTGCAGTTGCGGGTTGCGAGCCCACGCGTCACCGACGCGGGTTTGGCCCATGTGGCAAGGCTCGGCAACCTGCGCTTTCTTCACCTGCTGGACATGCCGATCAGCGACGCCGGGCTTGAGAACCTATACGCGCTTGAAAACCTCGAGTCGCTGTATCTGGATCGCACAGAAGTAACCGACGCAGGATTGACCCGCCTGCTGGAGGCTCTTCCCAACGTCCACCTGCATATCGACGAACATCACCATCCGCTCGACCCTCGCGCGGCGGACCATGACCACTAAGCCGTGGCCGGCAGCGGCGAACGCTCGCGGGGCGTGGCTGCCAGCGGTATACTAATCGGCTGCACAGACATTCCCGATGCAGGCGGATTGCGCCACGCGCAGCCGCACCCAAGGAGAACATCATGACACGCCCGTCGA
>CALFYT010000030.1 GCA_937952415.1 uncultured Planctomycetaceae bacterium
CTTCTTCTTCTTCTGTGATGACTATTCGTTTCTTTTCTTGATCTATTTACATTTGGCCCTCGACTGGACCGATGCCGAGATGTGGCTCGAAGGGGCCGTCCAGAACGGCTGGTCCATCGCCCAGATGCGGGCCCTACGCCACGAAACGCTCGGCACCTTGGCCGACGATGAAGCCGCACAGGCCGAAACCGAAGAGCCGTGGGACGACGATGCCGAGCCGGTCAACCAGGGCGAAGTCGTCGGCAGCACCGTCCAGCCGGTTCGCGATCCGGGCCGCTCCGTCGACGAATCGGCCGAAGACGACGCGGACACGCTGTTCGACGAAGCCGAGCCCGACCAAGAGCCGACCACCGCGCAACGGGCCGCCAAGCCAAACGAGACCGGCGACCCGGTCGAGCCGTTCAAGCCGTTCGCCGCGTTGCCGCCGCTGCCGGCCGACGTGAACGACGCGTTCGAGGCCTACAAGCTCTGCATTCTGCGGCACAAGTTGGCCGGCTGGCAGGAGATCGCCCGCGACGACCTGGTGGCCAGCCTCGAGTCGCTCAAGCAACTCGCTCTGGCCCCGGCCGACAATTAGCCGACGATTAGTGGCTCAACGCGACCGCCATTGGCCCGCAACTGCGCACCCGAAACATCACGCGACGCGATCCCTGCACCGCGGCGCCGGACCGCGCATTAACCGCTCGCGGCGTACAGCTCGGCGTATTCCAGGATCCAGCGGTCGATCATCTCGCCAAACGTTTCCACGTCGGCGTCGGCCAGCAGTTGGTACTGCGTCCGGTTGTAGATTTCCTTGTTGCGGATCGTCCCCTTGGCGGTCAGCTCCAGGACGTGCGACGTCGAGAACGGGCGCACGCCCATTTCTAGCCGGCTGAAATGGTTCTCGCGCTGCCCGTCGCGGATTGCCAGATCGTCGCGGCTGAGCGCGGCTCCCCAGCCCCGATCGCCCACCAACGTCTCGTACCGGAACCCGGGAAAGTGCTGGGCCAGTTGGCGGAGACACGCTTCGACGTGCTCCGACAGCTCGAGCCGGTATTGGGTGTGCAGCCGCTTGAGCTCTTCTTCACCCAGCGCGGCTTCCGCCCGTTCGCGCTCGCGCGCATCCAGCGCGTGCTGGCCGCGTTGAATCGCCTTTTCCAATCGTTTTTGAAAATCGGGCATCGTCGCCTCATCGCAGAGTCGGCTGCCAACCGGCTCGCGCTGGTGAATCGTGTGGACCGCGGAACTCTGGGCGTCGCATCGTCGCGCTCGACTCGCCGCGGCCTGCCGGCTGAAATGCCAAATCTGTCGCGTCGCCGCGGCGGACCTAGTCTTCGGCCTTGGTGTCCGGGCTGTCGTCCGCCGGCGGTTCGTCCGCCGGGTGCTGCAACTCAAAGAATTGTTTCAAATCACCGAACGTACGCAAGGGCGCCTTGCCCGACTTCATTTCTCTGGTCAACGGCGCCGGCGGAACTTTCGCGCGCCGCGGTGGGCGATAGTTTGAGCCCGCGGTCTTTGGCTTCGGTCCGCGGGGCGCACGCTCAGGACGCTTGCCGCGACGGGCCGAGCGCGAAGCCGGAGCGCGCGGCGTGCGATCTGGTACGGCCTGCGGCGCTGCGCCGGCTTGCTCGGCGGTTGCGGCAGTTGCCGCTTCGGCCTGGTCACCGGCGGGTTGTCCACCCGGCGCACCACCGCGCTGCTGAGCTTGCTTCCCCTTGCCATCGCGCCGTTTGCGTTTGGCGCCTCGCTTCGGCGGGCTGGCCTTGGGCGTGCCCGGCGGAATCATCGTCAGCGAGACGCGCCGGCGGGCCTTGTCGATCTCGTGAACCCAAACCTTGACGATGTCGCCCACCGAGACAACATCGTGCGGATCGCGCACGTAACGATTGGCCAACTGGCTGATGTGTACCAGGCCCGTGTCGTGCAAACCGATGTCGACAAACGCTCCGAAGTCGACGACGTTCAACACGGTTCCCTGCAATTCCATTCCGGCGGTTAAATCGTCGAGCTTGACGACGCCTTTCTTGAAAATCGGCGGAGGCAAGTCCTCGCGCGGATCGCGGCCTGGCCGTTTCAATTGCGCCAGAATGTCGCGCAGCAACAGCTCGCCGGCATCGACCTTGGATTGCAGCGACTCGACGTCGAGCTGCGTTGCCCGCTCGGCGATCTCGCCCGACTTCTCCTTGCTGCCGACGTCGGCCAGCGTACATCCCAGCTCTTGCACGACGCCTTGCGCCACTTCGTAGCTTTCCGGATGAATCCACGTCTTGTCGAGCGGGTTGTCGCCGCCGTCGATCTTCAAAAAGCCGGCCGCCTGCACGAACGCCGATTCGCCGAAGCCGGGCACGTCCTTCAACTGCTCGCGATTGCGAAACGGACCGTGCTCGCGCCGATAATCGTACAATCGTCGGGCGGTCAATTGGTTCAACCCCGACACGTAACGCAACAGCGCCGGACTGGCCGTGTTGACGTCGACTCCGACGTAGTTCACGCACGACTCGACGACCGCGTCGAGCGAAGTCTGCAAGTGCTTCGCCTTCACGTCGTGTTGGTACATGCCCACGCCGATCGACGCTGGGTCGATTTTCACCAGCTCGCTGAGCGGATCCAGCACGCGGCGGCCAATCGAAATCGCCCCCCGCAGCGTCGCGTCGTATTCCGGAAACTCCTCGCGCCCCAATGGGCTGGTGGAGTAGACACTCGCGCCCGCTTCGTTGACGATCACGTACGAGATGCCGCTGTCAGCCAATTCGTTGGCCAACATGTCGGACAGCAACTCTTCGGTCTCGCGGCAGGCTGTGCCGTTGCCGATCGCCACCAGAACCAACTCGTGCTGCTTGAGCAGCTCGACCAGTTTGGCCCGGCCCTCGGCCCGTCGCTCCGCTTTGCCCACCACGTGCATCACGGTTTGGTCGAGCAGGCCGCCAAATTCGTCGAGCGCCGCGACTTTGCAGCCGTTTTTGAATCCCGGATCCAGCGCCAGCACGCGCCGCCCGCGCACCGGCTTCTGCAACAGCAGGTTGCGAAGGTTGCGGGCAAACACGTCCACGGCGTGCGTCTCGGCCCATTCGGTCAACTCGCGACGGACTTCCCGTTCAAGGCTGGGCAGAATCAGCCGCGCCAGCGCGTCGCGGCCGCAACCTTTAAGAAACTCGGCGTGCGGATGGTCGGCCGGAGTAAGCTCGTCGACGACCGCTTGCATGGCTTCCAAATCGGCATCGATCTTCACGCGCAATGCCTTGGCTTTTTCGCCCCGATTGATCGCCAGCACGCGATGCTGTGGCACGCGGCCCACCGCCTCGCTGAACTCGAAGTAGTCGCGAAAGCCCTGCGCCGATTTCTCATCGGCCTCGCCCCGCGACGCGACCAGTCGGCCGGTGCGGTTGATGATCTTGCGAAGCTGCTGCCGGATGCCGGCTCGTTCGCTGAGGCGTTCGGCCAGAACGTGTCCTGCGCCCAACAGCGCGTCAGCGCCGGTCGCCACGCCCCGGTCCGGATTCACGAAGTCCATCGAGCGCGCATCCAGGTCGGCGCAGCTCGGCGATGCCTCGATGATCTCGTCGGCCAGTGGTTCCAATCCGCGCTGCCGGGCAGTGGTAGCCAGCGTTTGCTTCTTGGGCTTGAAGGGCAGGTAGAGATCTTCGAGCCGCTTGGTGCTATCAGCTTGCTCGATCTCCTCGGCCAGCGCCGGCGTCAGCTTGCCCTGCGATTCGATCGAGCGCAGGATCGTCTGCTTGCGTTCCGCCAAAAGGCGCAATTTGGTCAAGCGCGTCTGAATTTGACGAATCTGCTCCTCGTCCAATCCGCCGGTCTGGTCCTTGCGATAGCGGGTGATGAACGGGACCGTGTTGCCAGCATCGAGCAGGTCAACCACCGATTCGACCTGCGGAAGGGTGATCTGGAGAGTCTGGGCCACCGGAGCCAGATCGATGGCAATCGTTTGCGTGCTGGCCATGCAGAATTGGGGCGCCGCTATGAAAGTGAGCGCAAATGTTTAGCTACATTTGACTTGCCAATGGGCAATCTAGCTAGTGCTGCAAACCATTGTCAAGGATTCCGCTGGGTGTTGCGTCGGTTCCTTTTTCCCAAATTACCCAGCGAACCCGCGCCGCGCGAACGATCCGCACCAGGCGTTTCATCCCTGCCATGAGGCTGCGGCAAAAAAGCGGCAAGGTTCGGACAATTGAATCAAACCCGCGGCATGCCTGCTGCCGATACTTGTTGGCGAGAAGGGCGGGCGCAGACAGCATGGCGTGCATGCGTCCCGTCGCGGTGAGTCGCGAACAGCTACGGATAGCGGACTCAGTCGGCGGTTCACCAAAGGCTTTTGACGTAAGGAAACGTCTCATGGCACGAAGCCAACTCCGTGTGTACTACGGACCTCAGGGCGAACTCGGTACGGCCATCGCCGAAACCCAACAAACCAAGGATTCGGTCACGCTGCCGCTTAGCGAAGTGCTGCCGCTGTTGGCCGACGCGGTCCGCAACCAACGCACCTGGCTGGGCGACTTCGACAACGATCCGATCACGATCTCGACGGATCTCTACGAAGTGATCTTGGCCTATCAGCACTACCGCCGTCCTTCGGCCTAACCGTGCCGATAGCGTCGCTGGCGCGGCGCCGTTTCGAATCGAATCAACCAGCCTGCGGCACACGTTGTCGTCAGGCTGTTTTTTTCGCGCTTCCGGCAAGCGCTCTATCCGCTGGCGGCTCGAATTCCAGGGCGACGCGTCCGGGCACTCGCTCGGTCGGGCTCGCGCCGAATTGCCGCGGGGCGGTGGTTTCTCGGCTCGCTTTTTCCCGGAATCCTGCCGCCATACTGCGGGGCGGGCAGTTGCCGTGTCCGTCGATTGGCCAGTCACGTTATAATTGTCAAGGTGAGCATGACGCTTCCGAAACGGCTCCCTCTGCCCTTCGTACTTGCCGGCTGTCGCGCATCGTCGCGGTGGACGGGGATCACGCCGGCGTGCGCGATCCGGAGCCGCGACTCCTGGATGCCCCGTTCGGGGCCGGTTTCGTCTTTTTCTTGGTCCGCAAGGATTCGTTCGTGAATGATCAACCCTCCAAACCTACGCCGCCCATCGACCAACCCGAGGCCAAGCTGGCCGACGCCGCCGACGAGGCGAACGGTCCGCTCGACCGTTCGCGAATTGTCGACCTGATCGACCAGATCAAACAGTCGGCCGACAAGTTGGCGATCGACCGCACCTCGCGCGGCGATTTGAAAATTCTCAGCCGCACGCTGCGTGAACTGCGCTACGCTTTCAAAGTGTTCACGCCGTATCGCACGCGGCGCAAGGTCACGGTGTTTGGCTCGGCCCGCACCCGACCCGACGAGCCGACGTATCGCCAGGCGGTCCACTTCGGCCGCGCCATGGCCGAACAGAACTGGCTCGTCGTCACCGGCGCCGCCAGCGGCATCATGGAAGCCGGCCACGTCGGCGCCGGTCGCGAGAACTCGATGGGACTGAACATCATGCTCCCCTTCGAGCAGTATGCCAATCCCGTGATTGCCGGCGACACCAAGCTGGTGCACATGAAATACTTCTTCACTCGCAAGTTGATGTTCGTCAAGGAATGCGACGCCGTCGCGCTGTTGCCCGGCGGGTTCGGAACACTCGACGAAGGGCTCGAAGTGCTCACGCTATTGCAAACGGGCAAGCGGGACGTGGCTCCGGTCGTGTTCCTGGATGAGCCCGGCGGTAGTTTCTGGAGCGAGTTTCAGGATTACGTCGTGCGCCGCCTGCTCGGTGGCGGCATGATCTCGCCCGAAGATCTTTCGCTCTACAAGCTCACCGACAGCGTTGAGGAGGCGGTGGCCGAGATCTTGCAGTTCTTCAAGGTCTACCAAAACATGCGCTTCGTGAAGAACAAACTTGTGTTTCGCCTCCGCGAGGCGCCCAGCGACGAGTTGCTCGATCAGATCAACGCGAATTTCGCCGACATCCTCAGCGGCGGAAAATTCACGGTTGGCGCCGCGCTGCCCGCCGAAGACGAACCTGACCTGGCCGATCTGCCGCGGCTCATATTTCAATTCAATCGGCGCAGCCTCGGACGGTTGCGCCAACTCGTCGACGTGCTCAACGCCGGTACGATCGACGCGGCCAAGCCCAACTCGTAGCAACGTCGCAATTGCGCGACGATGCCCGCGCGGCCTCCGTGGCGATGATTGCTCGCCATCCGGGCGCGGCGTACACTGAGTGGGCTTTTTTGGGGCATCGTTCGGTTTCGGTTGCGCCTGGAGCCCAGCAGCGCATGGCCAACACGTGGTTTGTCCAACACGGCGGCAAGCAATACGGCCCGATGGCGGCGGCCCAGTTGAAGAAGCTGGCCGCTGACGGCAAGATCACGCCGGCCACGCTGGTTCGCATGAACGCCGAAGGCGATTGGGTCGCCGCGTCGAACGTGAGAGGTCTGTTTGTCCCGGCCGCCGGCACTGCTCCGCCCGCCGTGCCTCCGGCGCAGGCTGCGCCCCCGCAATCGCCCGCCGTGCCAGATCAACCCGCGGCCCAGTCGGCGCCGGCCCAGGCCCGAAAGGTCAGCCCAGTGCGGCCTCCGTCAACGCCGCCGGTCGCGCGCCCGGCGCCTGCCCAGCCAGTGGCAGTGAAGCCGATCACCGCGCAGCCGGTGGCTCCACCTGTGGCGACGGTCTCCAGCGGCAACCTGCCTCCGGCCCCGTGGGCCCGGCAGGAAAATGGCTCCGCCGCGCATTCGGCCGGCGGCGTGGCGATGGGCGCCAAGATCCTGGGCGCGGTCGGCATCATCTTCGGTGCCGTTGCCGTCGCCACTTGCTGGTTTGCCCTGCTCGGCGGACCGCTCGGCTGGACCGGCATCGTCGTCGGCGCACTCGGGCTGCTCATCGGCATCGCCGGATTGGTGGTTGCCGCGATGGGTAGCGGCAGTGGGCTGATTCTCAACGTGGCCGGCGCGAGCAGTTCGGCGGTCGGCCTCGTGGTGGCCGTGGCGTTGGGAATCACCTTTGGTTTGTTCCGCCCCGAGCCAACACCGCAGATCGTCCAGCGACCCTCGCTGCCGGAAGTCGCCCCGGAACCTGTCAAACCGGACCCGCCTCCGATGGAAGTCGAGCCCGAGCCCGAGCCCGAACCCGAATGGTTCGACGCCTCCCAACCGATCACCCAAGGTCCGATCACCGCCACGATCGCGTCGGTCGGCATCGAGCGCGTGCGCCTCGAGAGCACCGATCTGTCGACCATGCGCCGCCGCAAGCCCGAGCCCATGCTCAAGATTCGCGTCGACCTGGAAAACACCAGCAACGACAAGATCGTCGCGGCGCCGGGTTGGGTCGGTGGAGGCAATTTGATCGGGCAGGGCGTCGGCCAACTGCTCAACCAAGAGTTGGGCCAGGCCGTGCAGGCGGCCACCGCCACGGCCAAGTTGTCCGACAACAGCGGCAACCAGTTCGACCAAACGCCCGCCTTGTCGCTATTTGGGGCGCAGATCGACTTGGGTGCCGACCATGCGTTGCGGCCGGGCAAGTCGACCACTGCCGAGTTGGTTTTTCCGCCCCCGCTGGAATCGGTCGAATATCTCCGGTTAGAATTACCACCAGCCGGTTTCAGTGGCACGGATGCACTGCGGTTTCAGATTCCCCGCGAAATGATCTCCGGCTTGTCGGCCCCGGCCGGCAACTGACAGGTTCAACGATTCGTCTTCCGCGAACAGTGAAGACTCGACCGGAACGGTAACGAGGCGGCCGCCCGCGTCGTCCACGACGTACCCTGTGCGTGATGCACGGCGGCTGCGAGTGCGTCGAACGTCGTATCCGGTTGTTTCACACTCTCCAGGTCGCGGAGAACCTGCCATGCTTCGCAGTTTCATCGAAAGTCGCATCTCATCCGCCGAGAAGCGGCTCGGCGTGCCGGCCGACTACATGCGGCACATTCTCGACGTCTCGATGCGGGCGTTCCTCAAGTTCACCAAGATCATGCCGGTGTCTGAGTATCGGCGTGTTCTCCCGCGCGAGCCGTATCACGTCGCCCGACTGGCCGCCACGCGCGAGGAAGACTGCGGAAGCTGCCTGCAGATCGAGATCAACCTGGCCAAGCGTGACAAGGTGAAGCGGTCGATCATTCGCTGCTGCGTCAACGACCGACCGGACGACATGCCCGAACAGTTGGCCGACGTCTACCGGTATGCGTTGGCGGTCGTGCGGCGCACCGGCGACGAGGAAATCTATCGCGAGCGCATCAGCGAAGCCTACGGCGACGAGGGCCTGGTCGAGTTGGCCATCGCGATCGCGATTTGCCGCGTGTTTCCGACCACCAAGCGGGCCCTGGGCTACGCCAAGAGCTGTTCGCAAGTGCCGCTGCACCTTTGATGGCCGGCGGCAGCGTCGCGGTGCCTGGCCGTCTGGCCCGCGGTGCGCCGCACAATCGGCGCTGTGGCTCCGCGGCCGGTTGTGCTATGCTGTCGGCATACCCAGCGGAGCCACCGTGGCATCGCCGACCCCTTCGCGGGGGCGCGTGCCGCGCGCGGGCTCGTCAATCAAGGAGGGCGACATGCTGCGAACCGCCGCTTACGGTTGGAGTCTTTTGTTCACGCTGCTGCTGGTCGGTTGCTCCGGCCAGTCGTCGCCGCCGGCTGCCATCGACGGACCGAGTGATCCCACGACGCCCGCGGCCAGCTCTTCGTCGTCCGAGCCCGAGGCCACGTACCCCTACGAGATCACCGCCGAAGTCGAGTACTACACGACCGGTCCACAACAAGGACGCCCGCCCGACGGCACGCTGCCGCCCGGCACGAAAGTCGACATCCTTCGTCGCACCGGCAGCTACTCGCTGGTCAAATCGGCCGACGGTATCGAAGGCTACGTGTCGAGCGATGCCGTTCGGGACCCGGCCATCCAGGGCGCGCTGCCATAGCGGGCCGACGGCGGCACGGGGACAAGCCAGCTGCAATTCGAATCGGCACCCGCGACGACTCAGATCGCCGCGCTGCACAGCGCGAATTGCGACGCGCCTCACACATCGCGCAGTTCGCGGTGCTCATACAGCGTTCTCGGCGATCAACCACTCGACTACGATTACGTCGCGCCACGCGCCCTGGAATTGAGCATGCTTGTGATGAACGCCGACTTCGCGGATGCCAAGTGACGCGTTAAGGTGGCGCACCGCTTCGTTCTCGGGGAAGATTCGCGACACCAGCTTCCAGAATCCCGCCCCGCGCGCCGCGTTGTACAGCCCGGTCAACGCGCTTCTTCCGGCTCCGCTGCCGCGCCGGTTCCGATCGACGTAAACGGCGAAGTCGGCTATCCCGTGGTAACACGGGCGGCTACTGTACGCGAACGTCGCCGCGTATGCGATAACTGAGTCGTTGTGCTCGACGACCACGATCGGGTAGCTGTTGTTTAGCCACTGGGCAACTTCCTCCGGCGTGCGGAGCCGCGTTTCGAACGTCGACACACGGTCCTCGATCCCCTGGTTATAGATCTCTGCGATTCGCGCGGCATCGTCAGGTCTCGCGTCGCGGACCTGCATGGTTTGCCCTTGCTCGACTCGTTCGGAGTGTTTGCGATCCGCCGTCAACGCGCGGCGCGGGCCGAGAGCCCGTTTCACCGTCGCGCTACTCGCTGCCATTTCGAACAGGCTGATCGAGACGAGAATGCCCACCAGTGCCCAGAGCGTGATCAGGCCGCGCGCCTCGAGCGGTAACCCGCCGAACAGGAGCCAGCCGCCGAGCATGGCACCGCCGCACAGGTTGATCGCGATCGCGCCCCACAACCCCAAGCCCGACGATTCGCCCACGCCGCGCCACTCGACGATTAGCGCGATGCCGATGCCGAACAAGACGGCACCCAGAATGCTCGGATAGAATGTCGGTTCGGCCGGCGGTGCGCCGAAGAATTCGCCGACGTTCGCCGGAAACACGGCCAGCAAGACCCCCAGGACGAGATTGATCACCGCGTCAACAAACAACAGAGCCGAACGTCCCATCGCCGCGTCTCCCTCATGCCGCGGCCCAGCGCGCCGCACTCGCTGACGCCGGCCGGTCGGCACGCACACCGCATCACGATCGCGCGCTTTGCTCGCGGACGTAGTCGATCAAGTGCAGCACGTTGTCCACGGGCGTTTGCTGCATGATCCCGTGGCCCAGGTTGAAGATGTGTCCCGGCCGCCCCGCGGCCCGCTCGAGCACGACTTTCGCTCCGCGTCGAATCGCTTCACCGTCGGCCAGCAACGTCGCCGGATCGAGATTGCCTTGCACGGCCCGATCTTCGCCCACGGCCCGCCACGCATCGTCCAGGTTCACCCGCCAGTCGATGCCCATCACGTCGCCGCCGGCAGCCGCCAGATGCGGAAGCAGCGCCGGGTTGCCGGCTCCGAAATGGATCACCGGCACGCGCGGCGCAATGTTTTCGATGATCGTCTTGGTAAAGGGCAGCACGCTGCGCTCGTACTCGACAGGACTCAGGCAGCCGACCCAACTGTCGAACAGTTGCACGGCCTGCGCTCCGGCGGCGATCTGCGCGTTGAGATAGCGCGTCACGCCGCGCGCCAGCCGGCCCATGATCGCTTCCCACGCGCCCGGATCGCCCAGCATCAGCGCCTTGGTGTGTGTGTAGTTGCGGCTGCTTCCGCCCTCGATGGCGTAACTGGCCAGGGTGAACGGCGCTCCGGCAAACCCGATCACCGGGATCGAGTCCGGCAACGCCGCCCGCGTCATCCGCACGGTCTCGGTCACGAAGTCGAGCGCGTCGACCGTTTCCAGTTCGACCAGCCGATCGACGTCGGCGGCCGCACGCAACGGGTTGTGGATCACGGGCCCGTCGCCGGCAGTGTACTCCAGTTGCAGACCCATTGGCTCGAGGATCGGCAGCAAGTCGGCAAAGATGATCGCGGCGTCCACGTCCAATCGGCGCACGGCGGTGACCATCACTTCGGTACACAGCGCCGGATCCTTGCACAGCTCGAGAAACGAGACTCTCTTGCGCACCGCGCGATACTCCGGCATGTAGCGCCCGGCTTGCCGCATCAGCCAGATCGGCGTTCGCTCGACCGGCTGCCGCCGGCAGGCCTTCAGAAACAGGCTCTCGTCCCACGCTCCGCTCGGCGGGGCCGCTTGGGCTTGCACGCTCGGCGTGGATTTCTGCCGCGGCCCGTTCGGCGAACCTTCGGCTCGCCCAACCGACTCGGCGGCCCGTTGCGCCGCAGCCGCGACCAAGGGACCCATCTTCGAGCGTTGGGGCTCGACGTCGACGCGAAACTGAAACTCGTGCAGCGTTTCGCTGGTGGTCGGCCCGATCGAGGCCACGATCGCCCGCGACAACCCGTCGCGCAGCGCCCCTGCCAGTTGCAATCGTTCTGCCACCCGCATCACGTTGACGACCTGATGGGCCGAGGTGAACATGGCCACGTCGATGTCGCCGGCCGCCAGCGCGCGAATGTTTTCTTCCAGCGGCTTCTGGTCGACCGGCAATTCCCAACGATACACGCGCACGCTCTCGACGCTTGCTCCGCGCGCTTCCAGTCCGGCCACCAGGCTCGCGTTCGGCTGGCCATATTCTTGCAGCCCGACCGTCTGCTGCGCGACGTTGACCTTCTCGTCGATCAGCGCAAGCACCTCGCGCCAGGTGTTGGGCTCGCCCACGCGATGCGTCGGCGTGAGTCCCAATTCTTTGAGCACGGCAACCGGCTTCGGCCCGCGGGCAATTGTGACAATATCGGACATTGCGGCGATCAGCCGGTCGCGGTCAACGTGCCGTTCGACCTCCCGCACCAAAAGGCGCACACCGACGCCGGTCATGAAGATGATGATGTCGATCTGGCCGGTCAGCACGCGGTGTGCGAAGTCGATCGCCTCGCGGTTTTCTTCGATCGGCACTTCCCGCAGCGACGGGCTCACCGACGGAACGCCGCCGAATCGCGCGATCAGGCTTTCCATTTCCGCCGCGCGGCGGCTCTCGAAAGCCGCGACCCGCAAGCCAGAGAATCCTGTGGCGGCGTCGGACATGGGCGATCCTGGCACGACCCGCGTGCCACGAAATGTGCGGCGCCTGACAGCCAAGAGCAACCACACCGATGGCCCGATCGCGCCCGCTGCAGTCCATTCTACCGAGCGGCCGGCGGCCTGTCGTGGGCAGCACCGCTCCAAGCACAAGTCCACGCGACGGTGACCAGCATCGCACGCAGCGCCCGCAGGACGCCGCATCGGCCCGTGCACAAACAACAACGGCAGCGCGGTCCTGATGAACCGCGCTGCCGGTTGCAGACTTTTGGCCGCGCGTCGGCGTGGCGCGTTGCGCCACGGCCCCGCGACGGCTCGGGCAAACGCCCCGTTCTAACGTCGCCAGCGCCAGCGACCACGACGGCTCGCGTAATAGTTGCGAGACGGTTGGCCTTCGACAACAACCGGTTCGCTCGGCTGCTTGGCTTCGGCCTTCGCCGCGCTGGGTTGCTGGGTCTCAGCTTTGGCCACCGCCGGCGGCGCTTCGCTGGTGATGTTGTTGATGGAAGCCGTCTCGGTATCGCAAGTGCCGGCTACCGTACACGTCGAACAGCTCGTCTGGCAGCTACTGCAACCGCGGCTCCGGTGACGACGACCAGCCAGCGATTCGCTCGCGGTGGCAATCAACACGGCGGCGGCAAGTGCCCCAACGACCAGACCATTTCGACCACTCATTTCAAAACCCTCCGTAAACTAGGAAACAAGAAACAAACTCCGTATTGTTGTCCGTCGCGACGGCGCGCCGCGACTGTCTGGGCACAACGCGACCGCGGTCGTCCTTCGTGCCGCCAGACACCAAAAGTGGTGAGAGAAAATTGGCCCTGCCAGATGGTGCGCCGCGGTTTGCCAAAAAACCGCGCCGGCCGAGCAACGTCGCCGATGCTCGCCGGGTCACCCTAATTGGGCCGCATGATGAATCTCGCTATACAGGCGTTTGGCAATCCCTGGTTTCGCCGGCTCCGTTCAAACCCGGCCTCGCGTGCGCTCCCTCTTCGGGCGACGTTGCCGAGCGAGCCCTTTTCGGGGCGAAACAGGTTGCTCCTCCACGTTGTTCCTTCAGACGGAAACGCGTCTGTCGCGAAACCCCGCGGGCGGCCGCGAAGGTTCGGTCGCAGCTTAGGCGCGGCTTGTCGAAAGTGTCAAGTGGCCGCGCCCGCGCAATGCCTCCGCCGTCGCGCGCAACTCGATACACGCCAACCACTCCCGCGATTCAAAATCGCCCCCTTTTTCGTCGCATGGGCTTGTCACACGCGCCACGAAACCCGCGCCCTGCCCCCGTCCGCCCGACTACGGTATCCTCACGGTTCGTGCCGCGCGGCAAACCAACGCCGCGTGTATGCTGCGCCACCCGCGGCGCGTCCGACAGTGCGCGACTTGCCACCCTGCCGCCACGCCGTTTCCACGATTCTCGAAGCCATCACGAGGAACACGATGCCAGTCGACAAAGCGGAATTTCGTCACGCCATGGGCCACTTTGCGTCGGCCGTCACGGTCGTGACCGCAAAGTTCGAAAAGACCAAAGCCGGCATCACCGTCACCGCGTTCAGCTCGCTCTCGCTCGAGCCGCCGTTGGTCTTGATTTGCATCGACAAACGGGCCCGCATCCACGACAAGCTACAGGTGGGCGGCAACTTCGCGGTCAACATCCTGGCCGAAGACCAGGATGTCCGGTCACGCGAGGTCGCCTCGAGCAAGGGCGACCCGTTCGAGGAAGTCGGCCATCACGAGGGCGCTACCGGCGCGCCCCTGCTGCAAGGTGCGCTGTGCGCGGTCGAGTGCAACATCGTCGACGCGCTGCCCGGCGGCGACCACACGATCTTCGTCGGCCAGGTCGAAGCCGCGCACGTCAGCGAAGGCAAGCCGCTGTTGTACTTCCGCGGCGGATACGGCCAGATCGGCTAGCCCCGCCCGAGTATTCGCCGCGACTTTGCCGGCCCGCGGCTGCCGCGGATCTGCCGGCACTGCGCTGCCGCAACTCTGCCGGCCCGCCGGCAGCGGGCCTCAATCCGGCACGCGCGTCCAGCGGCGCGCCAGCGCGTCGATCGCTTGCTTGATCGGCAGTGCGTGCCAACGGCCTTCGTCGTCGCGGCGGACAACTTCCAACCGCGCGAGCTTGGCCAGCGCGTCGCCAATCTCGAAGTCGATCTCCCCGTCCACCCGCTCCGCCACGAACGCTTCGATCCGCCGGTCGAGCTCTTCGGGCGCCGTTCCGCGCTTGTCGGCCGCCTGCCACAAAAAGTAGTAGGCCAGCATTGCCTCGCGGTTTTCTTGTTCTTCCGCCTCATCCAGCAGGCGATGGATCGCGCCAGAGTTGTTGTCCAGGTTCTGGAAATACAGGCTCTGCGTCAGGTTCAACTGATACTTCTGGCGCGTGTTGAGATAACCGTAAATCGACCGCGCGCTATAGCCCAGCGTTCCACCGACCACGCCCAAGATCAGGTATGGATTCAGCGCCACCAGAAACAACTTCACCACGCCCACGGTAATGCCGCCCAGGCTGGGCACCAGGATCTTCGCCCGATCCAACAGCGACATTTTTACCCGGGTGCCGGGCAACAGCATGTCGAGATCGGCCTTGGGAATGTCCTTAAAGAGCTTGACGTAAACGTCCTGCGTGTCGAGGTACTTGGACGTCGTGCGGTCGGGCTGAATCCGAAAGATGACCGCCAGCCGTTGATAGATCGGCACTTCGACCGCCTCGGTACGAAACCGATTGCGCAGCGTGCGGCGAAAGCGCGTGCCGATCACGTCGCCGCGACAGTACACTTCCAGCCGCTCGAAGATCTCGAAGTTCAGATCCAGGCTCAACCCCCAGTGACTGCGATCCGTCACCGCGGTGTGGATATCTTCTTTCGCCAGGCGGATGAAGTTGGCCCGTTCCAACAACCAGCCGAACCGCTCGAACAGCGTGTGCCGCAAAGCGTCGGCGCCCGCGTTCGCTGCGTCGTCGACGGCCTGCGTGTCGTTGTCGGGATCGAACGGCGCGTAAGCGTTCTTCAGTTGTTCCAGCGTCGCGTGGTACTCGCTGTGCAGCAGCACGTCGAGTAGCCGGCAAAATCGCCGAAACAGCGCCCGTTTGGCCTCGTCGAGTTCCGGGCGACCGGCCAATGCCGCGGCCAATTCCGCCTTGCGAAACGGAACGAACGCCTCGCGCCCCGCCAACCGCACCGGCAGTACGTCGTCGGCCGGGTTGACGTCTTCGGCAGCCGAGTCAGGCGATTCGTTGGGCAGCGTCGTCATGCTTGAAACTGGTGCAGGCCGTTACGTCGCAAGGCGTTGTCGGCTCGAAGTGCATTGTACCCCCCGGCGGTCGATGCCCAAGAGCACGCCGTCGGGCGTAACGAACGCTGCGCAGCCGTGCGCCACGCGGCCGTCGGCGGCAGTTCCCCGGGGAGTGTGTTAGGATGCCGTCCGCGGCGCCAGACCAATCACGCTACACCTTATCCAAGCCCCAAAACTGTCCAACAGTTGGAGTCCGCCTCAAGCAGGTCATTTTCACGCAAAAGATACTGAAGAAAACAATTGAGCGAGGTATCGCGGCAGTGATCGTTTCCTTGCGTCCTTGACGTAGCCTTTCGAAATGGGGCAAGCAATCGTGGCACGATCACCAGGAATGCCGGTTTTTTGCGTTAACGCGATCGCCTATTTGTTCCGTTGCAAAGCAGAAACGCTCGCCCACGGACTGACTAGTGCATATGGCGCGCGAGTTGTTGCAATTGGCGTCCAGGAACAAGGTGCGGTGATTTCGTCGCGCACGATCCGAATCGTCAGGTATAAAGGTTCAGAGTGGTGTGCGGTGGTACCCATAGACATTATCGCGGCACGTGGGGCATTGGATTGGTTGCGCCTGCTCGTGACGCTCTCAAGCGACTTGCGCATTGAGGCGGTGTACCTCGCAGTATCCGATACGGCCAGCGCCGCAGAGTACCAATACTTCAAATGCGGCGAACGAAGTGAACTCTTGCGAATTGACGAGCGTGTGTATTTTGAATCGCAAGACGCGCGTTCAATGAAGACCGCCGATGCGTACGGCTATATTGACCAACGACTTAGCGAACTTGGGATTATTCCTCCCTTGTTTCAGTCGCCGTTTGAAGACGTTGGAGAACGAATTCGGTCACTGGAGGAGATCGACGCGGACTGGGAACAAATCGCTGAAGCACTGCTCGTCGAGTTGGA
>CALFYT010000031.1 GCA_937952415.1 uncultured Planctomycetaceae bacterium
CTTCGACGGCCAGCAGATCGTCGCGGATCTGTTGGGCCCGCGCGCCCAGGTCGTAGTCCGAGGAGCCGATGATCTCGAGCATGTCACCGCCGACGACGCGGGCGTTGGCGGTCCAGAGCTTGCCGTTGTCGGGATTGACCACGCGGGGATACTCGTCGGGCTCGAGATAGCCGTCCCAGCGATGCGCGCCGTCGGCCCAGGAGGTGGGCAACTGTCCGTCGAAGCCGACGCGGCGCGGAATGCGGCCCAGGATTGTCCAGGCAATGCTGCCCTGGTCGTCGGCAACCATGAAGTTCTGTGCGGGTGAGCCACTGAGATTGGCCAACCGCAGTGCTTCGTCCATGGTTTCGGCCGCTTCCATTTTGATCAGCCCGAGATTCACGCCATCGACGTCGTGGGCCACCCAGCGCAGTACGAGCGGGCGACCTGCCTGGTCGTGATCGAGAACTGGGCCCCAGATCGTGGAGACGACTTCCACGGTCTCGGCGGGTCCGCCCTTGACCTTGATGACTTCTTTGTGCCGCTCGAACTGCGCGGAGCCGTCAGGGGTCTTGTACGTGTTCTTGTCCTCGGGATCGACCTCGACGATCACGATGTCCGCCCAGTCGCCCTCGGCATTGGTAAATCCCCAGGCAACGTGCCCGTTGCTGCCGACAATCATCGCGGGTGTGCCAGGCAAGGTGACGCCGGTTACGCGGCGCATGGGCACGTCCGGCTCGTCAGCCTTGACGGGCTGGTCCGCGTTGGCGGGCTGGTCGGCGTTGTCAGCATCGGCGGATTCGTCATCCGTTGGCTCGTCGGAGTCGGCTTCGTCGGAGTCGGCTTCGTCGGAGTCGGCTTCGGCGGCGTCGGCTTCGGCGGACGTTTCTGGCCTGGCGGTTGTTTGAACGTCGTCGGCCGGCCAGACGAAACTGGCACGATACCAGATGTGCGGCACGCGGATCGCAAGGTGCATGTCGTCTGCTACGATCGCGCGCCCGTCGGCCGTTTGCGTGCCGCCGACTGCCCAGTTGTTGCTGCCGACGTGGAACGAATCGAACTCGGCTAGTTGCGACGGCGGCGTCAGCAGATGACGGGCGACTTGCTCCTCATTGCGCACGTTGAACACTTCCGGATCGGGCACCGGCGGAACGCTGAATGCTTCGCCCACGATGGGCGCGTCCCACTTGGTTCCGCGGGGGCAAAGAAAGGCGAGCATCTCGGGCCCCATGACGTCATGGATGATTCCGCGGCGGCGCTCGTTGCGATACTGGCTGCTTTGCAGATCGAGGTACATCGAAAACATGACCAGGCCGGAGTCCTCGGGCTGCCAGGGTGCTGGCTCGGCGCCGAGCAGCAAGTATTCGAACGGCTTGACGCGCAGCGATGCCAACCCGGCGTTGACGCCCTTGGCGTAAACCTCCAGCAGCTCGCGGTCGGCGCTGTCGCCTTGTTCGAGAACGCGACGGGCGACGTCGCGAAAGCGGTTGACGCGCACTTCACGATCGTGATCCAAAGCGGCCGAGCCCACCAGTTCGGCCAGCTCGCCGGCCGAGTTCCGGCGGAGCAGGTCCATCTGGAAGAAGCGGTCCTGGCCGTGGACGAACCCGGTGGCAAATGCAAGGTCGAGACGGTTGGCGGCGCGAATCGTGGGAATGCCCATTGCGTCGCGCTCGACGATCACGGGCGCGGTCAAGTCGGCGCAGGCGATCTGCCCGTCAAGTTGGGGCAGGCTGCCGGTGACCTGGCGATATCCCCAGAAGGCAACTCCGGCAACCACGAGAACGACCAATGCCGTGACCACCGCCCCGATGATCAGAATCCGCTTGCGCATGGAACCATGCCCCTTAACTACGAAGTGGTGCGGCGCGCTCTGGGCGGTTGAACCGCGGCGCGCCGATGAGCCATGCTGCTATTGTCAGCCGCGGCCGCAGGCGTCGCAAGTCCCGCGCCGGTTTGTCACAAGGCCGCACCCGTTTGCGGTGAATCGTCGTCGGGCGAGGACTCGGGCTGCGCATCTTCGGGCGGTACTTTCTCCGCACGGGAAGGCTCGTCCGGAGTGGCTTGGGCGGCCTCTTGGGCATCGACGAACCCGTCGCCGCTGGTGTCCAACTCGCGAAATTGGTCGGGCGTGCCCAGAAACTCGCGACGGCTGACTTCGCTGTCGCCGTTGCGGTCCATTGCCGTGTGCCACGGCGGCGCTTCCGCTCCGCGAAGAGGGGCGCGCGAGGGTAAATAGTCTGACATCGACGATTGGCCTTCGACAGCGCCACATGCGATCACGCAACGAATCCACTGCGGAATCTCGCCGGGTGCCACGTGGTCGTCGCCGTCGCGGTCCAGTTCCGCCAGTCGTGCCGCGGCACCGGAAATCTCGCGCGACGTGAGCCGGCCATCGGCGTGGCTGTCGAGATGGTGGAACAGATGGTCGCCCGAGGCGGCGGATACTTCTACCTGCAACTGACGATACGGTCGGCGCCGCTGGAGCGCGGATTGCAACTCGGCCAAAGTCCACTGGCCGTCGTCGTCGGCATCGGCTCGCTGTTTCCAGAACGTGCGCAGCGCTTCAACTTGCGGTGTTTCGCCAGCGGCGGCCAGTTCGGCTTCGTCGACCGTTCCGCTATCGTCGGCATCGAGTTCGGCGAACAGATCCTGCGCGGCGGCGGCCGTTTCGTCTGCAGCGCGGCGATCCACGGCAACGAACTCGATCCGAGAACCCCGCAACGCGACGATCAGGTCGTCCTGGTCGAGCGATACGGTGACGTCGTCGGCGACCGGATGATCGGGCGTGCCTTGGATCGTGATCGCGGGGCGCGCGCGGTCGCCCGACGCGGCCGGAAACGCAACGCGCAACGACACGTCGGGCGGGGCCTCGAGCAGCCCGGCCAGCTCACTTCCGTCGATCCACCCGTCGGCGTCCTGGTCGAGGGCCGCGAAACGGTCCGACAGCGTGGCGCGCAGCCCCGCGTTCGATCCGTAAAGATCGCCCAGCGCGTAATAGGCCGACTCGAAGTCGACGTCGCGCAGCTCGAACACGTGACTGCGGGGTGCTTCGCGCCGGTAGCGCTGACTGCGGCCGGCCACCGGCGGCGGCAGCACGTCGGCCAACGCCAGAGCGTCGTCGTCGTTCACGTCACGGCTGCACAGCCGTGTGGATGCGGCCGCCATTTCTTCACCGGAAAGCAGCCCGTCGTCATCGGTGTCGAGCAGGGCGTGCAAGGGCGAAGCCACCGGACCGGTCGATTCGCGACGAGCGATCCACCGCACCGAAAACGGGCGACCGCGGGCGGCGTCTTGCGCCAAAAATGCGGCCAGCTCGTCGGACTGGGCGCGCTGGTCGCGATTGGTGTCGAATTGTTGGATCGCGCGATTGCGCGCCGCGGCGTCGGCCAGCGGCATGTTGCCGAACTGACCGGACGCGAACCGGCTATCGGCCAGCAGCTTGTCCCACGACGGGTCTCCGGCCGGGTCGTCGGTGCTTGCGGCTGCCTCGAACGCGGCATCCAGTCGGCGCTCGACCGCCAGCGTTTGCGGCTGCCCATCGACGTCGATTCGCACGTGGACGATCAACGGACGATCGCGCGTCAAAACGAGCAAGCGATACGGTTCGACGTCGGGCGGCGGGTTGTCGTTCGACGCGGTGCCGACTTGCTCCGCCGGTTCGGGCGGCGACGAATCGTTCGGCGACGGCGCTGCTGCATCGGCGGATTGGCTATTGGGCACGTCCGCGGAAGTTGCATCATGATCGCTGGCGGGGCTCGCTTCGGCCGCGCCGTCGGCTACGGGCTTGACCGGCGCAGGCGACGGCGCGGGACGACAACCCAACAGCGCCGACACCATGATCGCCCCAAGTACCGGCGACGCCGCGCAGCGGATCGCGTCGCGCGGAGTCGAGGGAACTTCACTGGCGTTGGGAGCGTCAGGAAAGGACCGCGCGGACAGGCGTGCCTTCGGCGATTTTGATCGGCCGGCCAATGTCGCTGATGTTTTCATGTTCCGGATCGATGCCCAGGGCGGCGCAAAGCGTCGCCAACAGATCGGGCGCGGTGGTCCGCCCGTCGGCCACGGCCATGCCATCGGCAGTCGTGCTGCCATACGCGGCACCCCCTTGAATGCCGCCACCGGCCAGCACGCAACTCCACGCGTTGGGATAGTGATCGCGGCCGCCCATCTCGTTGATCCGCGGGGTGCGGCCGAATTCGCCCATCCAGAGGATCGTTGTGCTCTCGAGCAAACCGCGCTGGTTGAGCTCGACCATCAGCTGGCTCCAGCCGGCGTCGAGTTGTTCGGACAGTTGGCGGACCGCGGTGAAGTTGTTTTGGTGCGTGTCCCAGCCGACGGAGTTGGGTTCGAACGCGCCGAGGCTGACCTCGACGAAGGCGACGCCGCGTTCGATCAAGCGGCGAGCCAACAGGCACCCTTGCCCGAAACGGCCACGACCATACGCCTCGCGCACGCTGTCGGGCTCTTGCTCCAAATCAAAGGCCGCCGCCGCACGACTGCGCATCAACCGGGCCGCGCGACGAAATACCAGTTCGTGCGCAAGTGCCGACTGGCTGGGCCGCGATGCCAAAAAGCCCTGCTCAAGCGTGTTCCAAAGGCGCATGCGGCGATCGGCCTGGTCCTCGCTCACGCCGGAGGGCAGCGCCAAATCATCGAGCTTCAGTTCCGCGTAGTTGTCTCCGTCGGCCGCAACGGGCGACTGGCTGGCGCCGACCGTGGCCGGCGCAAATCGCGGACCGAGAAAACCCGGCCCGTAAGCGGCCGGATTGAACGCCTGATAGGGCGAGATGCTGACGAATGCCGGCAGGTCCGAGTTCTGGTCGTCGAGCTCCTTGCTCACCAGCGCGCCAACCGTCGGATACTCGACCGCTCCGCCCGGCACGTGCCCAGTGCGCATCAGATAGGTGCCGCGTCCGTGGTCGCCCTCCTTCGTGTTGAGCGATCGGATCACCGCCATGTGTTCGGCCTGGGCGGCCAACTTTGGCAAGTGCTCGCTGAATTGCAGTCCAGGCACCGAAGTGGCGATTGGTTTGAACTGGCCACCGTTTTCGTGGTCGGGCTTGGGATCGAACGTGTCGAGCTGGCTGGGACCGCCGTTCATCCAGAGCAGGATGCACTGCCGTTTTCGCTTCGGATCGTGCGCTTCTTGAGCCGCCAATCGTGGCAGCCAACCGCTGAGACTGGTGCCGACCAGTCCCAGGCCCGAGGCGCGCAACAGCGTGCGCCGCGAGATTCTCGCCGTCCGTTTGCTGCGTCGCATCATTGCCGGGTCTGCCTGTACTGGAGGCCGAGGCGGGTTAGTGATTGAGCATGAACTCCGCGCTATTGACCAATGCCCAAACGACGTCGCCCAAGGCGGCTTGTCGCGCTGCGGGCGGTTGCGCGCGGAGGTATTCGACGAACTCGGAGCGCTCGTGGTCATTGGGCGGACGCGTCAACGTGGCCAGAAACGCCGTGCGGACGCGCTGCGATTCGTCGAGGAACGGGGCGTCGAGTGCCGCCAGCAGTTTGCTCTGGGCCGCGTCGGCTAGCGCGTTCAAGTCCGTTCCATTGAGCAGCGTCAAGGCTTGCGGAACGCCCAACTCGAAGTCTGTGACTGTGCGCGTCTGCGTGAGCATCTTGATCAAGAATGCTTGACGTTGCGGGTCGGCCAGCCGGTTGTCGATTTCTCCGGCCGGTCGCAAGCCGACAGTGGACAGCGAATCGTAAAGCTGCTCGGCCGTCATCGTCTTGATGGCCATTCGGGCAAACAGCTCGGGCGGCGGATCGTCATCGCCCGTGTGGCGGCTACTGAGTTGATACGCGCGGGTATTGGCCAACACGCGATGCAAGCGCCGCAAGTCGTAGCCAGCGTCGACGAACCAGCGCGACAATTCGTCGAGCACTTCGGGATGGCTGGGCGTGTTGTGTCCGCCGAAATCGTCGATCGGCTCGACCAAGCCACGGCCGAACAGTTGCGACCAGACCAGGTTGACCGCGGCGGGTCCGAGATAGGGATTCCCGCGCGAAACCATCCAGATGGCCAGTTGCTGGCGCCGGGTGCCGCGCACCGGGCCGTCGAGCGTCTCTCCGCCCGGATAGCGCATCGCGACGACTGTGGTCGTTTCGGGCAAGTAGACTTCGCCCGACGAGACGTCGACCAGCCGCATCGTGGCCGCGTTGTCGTTGCGCTGCTGGAGCCGGGCAAAGAACGCGGCATAGCCCCAGAAATCTTCCTGGGTCCAACGGTCGAACGGATGATCGTGGCATTGCGCGCAGTCCAGACGAATGCCCAAGAAAATGCGCGCCGTGCGCGTGCCGAGCTCTTCGGGCTTGACGCCTACCGTGGTGTAGAACAGCGCGGGACCACTTTCGTCGCCGCCGGTGGCGACCAGCAGGTCGGCCACGATGCGATCATAGCGCCGGTTGTCGACAAACTGTCGCCTGAGCCAGTTCTGCACGCCCACGATCCCGGCGGTTTGCTGCGGATCGACCATCCGCGGAAGCATCAAGTCGCGCCACACGTCGGCCAGGTGCGTGGCATGCGCGGGCGACTCGAGCAAACGATCGACTAGCGCGGTCCGCTTGTCGGGTTGTTCAGAACGCAAGAACTCCTCGGTCACGGCGACCGGCGGCACCACTGCTGTCAGATCCACATCGACTCCGCGCACGAAATCGGCGTCTGCGGCCGGCGGCCCAGGTGTGCTGCCACCACTCTGCCCGGCGGCGGCCAACAACTCGTCGACCCGACGGGTCATCGCCGCGTCATGCTGCGGTGCGGTCGAATCTGCCGCCGGAGCCGGCGTGCCGCTCAGGCTGGCCAGCAATCCGGCCAGGGCCAAGACGTGCAGTCGGCGGAACGGCGCTAGTTTGCGATGGGCAGACCATGCCCAGAAACGCCCCGAAGACATGACACCTCCTCGCCTGGTACGAAGCGAACCGGTCCCTGTGCGGCATTATACCCCATCGGTTGCGGCGCTGGGCCCCCGCTGCTCCGTGCTGCAGTTGGTCGGCTCGACGTTGCGGCTGGTCGGCTCGCTACGCCTGGGGGCAGCCTCTTTTTGTCGCGACACCGAAGAATGGGCAACCAGGGCCCTCTTTTAAGTGCGAAAACGCTTATGCCACGGCATTTTTTTCCTTGACGACCGTCCGGCAGAGCGGGTACCCTCTTGGGGGTCTATCACGCTTCCACTGAGTTATGCGATCGAGGAAACGCTAGTGCGATTGAACCAACGCGGAATCCCCCATTGCCGGCGCCAATGATCTGGCCGTATCCGCCGTTGTTCGGTCCATCCGAATGACGACGCATACGGCTTTTTTCGTTGAGTGTCCTGTAGAGGAACCGCCCAGCGCATCCATGAGTCCTGTGCATAGCCGCGGCGTTCGCGTGGTGGAAACAAATGACCCCGCGCTCAAACTCGCCACGGTTGGCGGACCGATAGATCGAGGAATGCAACAATGATCAAATCACTGCGAGTCGTCTTGGTTCTGTTAGTTCTTTGCGCGGCGGCCTCCATTTCGTCGGCGACGCCGTTTGTCTACGACTGGTCGACCGCCGCGGCAGGCTTCAACCTGGATAATGACACGGTCCCGTTGGACAACAACGACAACTGGATTAACTTTGCCGGGCTTGGTAACGGCAGCGACGATTTCGTGCTCGGAACCCTGCAGCCGCCGCTGTTTTCCGGGAACTACTTTTCCGGCGGCACGACCGGCCCACCGGGCAGTTTCGGCGACGATCTGTACTACCGTCCGAATGACGGCTCGTTCAGTTTCTCGATTCCGTCCAACGCGGCCACGGTTTCGATGTCGATGTTGTTACGCGCCAACAATGGCAACGGCACAATTCGCGTCGGGATCATCCAGGGAAATCCGACGGCCGGCGGCGGCGGGGCGCTCAACTTCGGGCTGTTCGGCGTCAACGCCTGGGGATTGCGCGACGAATTGGGCGTGCATTCGGCGTCGGGAACAGGGGCCGCCGCGCTGACCGATACGACCTTGCGTACCTACCGCGCCACGGCCACGTTGGACATGACCGCGGCCGGTGCCGCAACGCCCACATCGTTGGTTGTTGAAAACCTGACCGACGGCGGATCGGAAGTGATCTTTAGCAACCAGCCGATCAAACTGACGCCCAGCGGCAGCCTGCCGGACCGCACCGATCCCTCGCTATGGGACGCGATGTACATGCGGGTCAACGGAGCACCGGTCGACAACCTGACCATCTCCTTTACGATCATTCCGGAGCCGTCGACGCTGGCCTTGGGGCTCATCGCCGTCGGAATGCTGGGACTGCTCGCCCGACGCCGACGCTAGCCGGGCGACGGATGTCGCGCATCGGACTCCGCAAGGTGCTTCCGCGCCGCGCTGCCTGCTAGCACCAGCCGGCGATCGAACACCGTCTGGTGCAGCGAAATCGATTTTGGACCAAATAGGCCAATTCCAGCGCTGACGACATGCGGCCCTGGCCCGTTTTGCCGCCAACTCTGACAGGGATCTCCCCCTGCGGCAGGATCTCCACAAGGAATCCGGACGACGTCAGTTTTCTCTTTTTCTCGGCCCGAGGTTCTGGGCGAAACCCTCCGCGAGGCACGGGGTTTAATTGGCAGTTTGCGCCGGATGTCCGCGCGGCCGATGTACCGCCGGCCGGTGTACCTGGCTGTGGGTGAAGCCAGCCGAAAGATGTCACCTGGGAGGAACTTCGGATGCTGCGTTTGACCGTGTGGAGCTTGATTGTGGCGTTGTTTGCCGGCGCGACGAGCGCCACGATTGCCGCCGACAAGCCAAAGCGTTCGCCCGAGAAGCGATTCGCCAAAATGGATCGCAACGGCGACGAGAAGCTTTCGAGCGAGGAGTTTGTCGGCAAGCGGAAGGACGAGAAGAAGGCCAAGGCCGAGAAGGTGTTTGGCCGCCTCGATAAAGACGACGACGGCTTCTTGACCCTCGAAGAGTTCAAGACTCGCAAGAAAAAGAAGAACAAAGAAGAGTAAGTGAGCTACTGAGGGCGGCTGAATTGGGAGCAGCCGCCACAGCGCGATCGGGCACGGGCAGCAATGTCCGTGTCCGTTTTTTTTGCCGGGTCAACGGGCAGGCCGAATGCCGGCGTCGGCCGCGTGGCGTGAGCGGGCCGATTGCTTTCGTTGGCCCGTCGGCTGGACTACAATCGAGCCCAACTGCCGGCGTTCTCACCCCCCTCCAACGACCTCGGTGAACCATGCTCCGAATCTCGCGTTACGTCGCGCTCTTGCTGGCCGCCCTGACCGTGTTCGCCGGAGGCAGGACACGCGCCGCCGAGGCCGGAGCCGACGCCTCGAAACGGCGCCCCAACGTGCTGTTTATCGCGATCGACGATCTGAACCATTGGGTCGGCCATCTCAACCGGCATCCGCAGGCCCACACGCCCCAACTGGATCGGATGGCAAAGCTGGGCACCTCGTTCACGCGGGCCCATTGTGCTGCGCCGGTTTGCAATCCGTCCCGGGCAGCGCTGATGAGCGGGCTGCGGCCCGGTGCCAGCGGCGTCTACTCCAACGGCGAAGATTGGCGGAAGGCCATCGCGATCGACTTGCCGTTGACGACCACGTTTCGAAATGCGGGCTATCGCGTCTGCGGCGCGGGCAAGATCTATCACGGGCGCTATGAACGCGACGCGGAATGGGACGACTATCAGCACTCCACCGGCGAGCCCAAGCCGAGCGATCCGGTCCGCGATACACCGCTGCGCCCGTTCGGCCCGGTCGACGCCGACGAATCGGAGTGGGCCGACTACAAGAGCGTCGACTACGGCATCGCCGAGTTGAACAAGGAGCACGACAAGCCGTTGTTCGTGGCGGTGGGATTGCACAAGCCGCACATGGCGTGGAACGTTCCGCGGAAATACTACGACTTGCACCCGCTGGACAAGATCGAGCTGCCACCATTCCGCGAAGACGACCTCGACGACCTTCCGCGGGCCGGATTGCGCATGGCCCGTCCAGGGGAGCATCGCAAGATCGTGGAGGCCGGCAAATGGAAGCACGCCGTGCAGGGTTACCTGGCCGCGTCGTCGTTTGCCGACGCGCAGGTCGGGCGTTTGTTGGACGCCTACGAAAAGCTGCCGGACCGCGACAACACCATCGTCGTGCTCTGGGGCGATCACGGCTGGAACCTTGGCGAAAAGCATCACTGGCGCAAGTTCGCGCTGTGGGAGGAATCGACTCGGGCGCCGTTGATCTGGATCGTCCCGGGCGTGACGAAGCCGGGCGCGCACTGCGAGCGGACGGTCGACTTCATGAGCATCTATCCGACGTTGTGCGATTTGTGCGGCATTGAGATTCCCGAGCACGTCCAGGGCCGCAGCATTCGACCGCTGCTGGCCGATCCCAAGAGCACCTGGCGCAGTCCGGCGATTACGACCTTTGGGCGGAACAATCACGCCGTGCGCACCGAGGAATGGCGGCTGATTCGCTACGCCGACGGCGGCGAGGAGCTTTACGACGAGACCAACGATCCGTACGAGTGGACGAATCTGGCCGACGATCCGCGCCATGCCGAACAGAAGGCACGTTTGGCGGCCATGTTGCCGAAGCAGAATGTTTCGTCCCAGCCGAACGCGACGGAACGTCGAGCGGGCCGGAACAAGCAGCGCCGACGAACATCGAACGAAAAGTAGGTGCCCATCGTGCGAATCTGCTGGATCCTGGGGGTGGCCCTGGTTGCCGTGCCGGTTGCCGCGGCGCTTTCTGCTGCCGTGCCGGCTGTCGCCGCCGAGCGGCGGCCGAACATCGTGGTGATCCTTTCGGACGACATGGGCTACACCGACATCGGTTGTTACGGCAGCGAAATCAACACGCCGAATCTCGACGCGCTGGCCGACGGCGGATTGCGGTTCACGCAGTTCTACAATACGGCCCGCTGCTGCCCGACGCGGGCCACGCTGCTGACCGGGCTGTACGCGCACCAGGCCGGCATCGGGCACATGATGGGCGACAAGGGACAAGACGGCTATCGCGGCAACCTGAATGAACACTGCGTCACCATCGCCCAGGTGCTCGGTCCGGCCGGCTATCGCAACTACGCGGTGGGCAAGTGGCACGTCACGCTCGATCGCGGCCCCGAAGGCCCCAAGCACAACTGGCCGCTCGAGCGTGGCTTCGACCGTTACTACGGCACCATCCACGGCGGCGGCAGCTACTTCGACCCTTCGACACTGACGCGCGACAATACGCAGATCTCGCCGTACGCGGATCCCGAGTACACGCCCAAGACGTTTTACTACACCGACGCGATTTCGCATCACGCGGCGCAGTTCGTTGACGACCACGCGGAGCAACACGCCGAGGCGCCGTTCTTCATGTACGTGGCGTACACGGCGGCTCACTGGCCGATGCACGCGCTGCCCGAGGACATTGCGCGGTACCGCCACAAGTACGACGCCGGCTACGAGCCGATTCGCCGTACGCGGTTCGAGAAGGCGGCCCGGCTGGGTGTGATCGATCGGCGCCACGGGCTGTCGCCGCAAGCCGGTGACTGGAACCAGGTGGAGGACAAAGCCTGGGAAGCGGCCGGAATGGAAGTTTATGCCGCGATGGTCGATCGGATGGACCAGGGGATCGGCAAGATCGTCGAGGCCCTGCGCCGCAACGGACAGCTCGACAACACCCTGGTGCTCTACATGCAAGACAACGGCGGCTGCGCCGAAAACACCGGTCGCATGCCGCGCGACGGCCACCCGAACATCGCCCGGGCCGACAAGCCGCCACTGGCGCCACTGGACGCCGCCGCGTTGTTGCCGCCAAACAGCGTTCCGCCGCAAACGCGGGACGGCCATCCCGTGCGGATGGGCAATCGTGTGATGCCGGGACCGGCCGACACGTTCTTGGCCTACGGGCGTGGCTGGGCCAACGTGTCGAACACGCCGTTTCGCGAGTACAAGCATTGGGTCCACGAAGGTGGCATCAGCACGCCGTTGGTCGCGCACTGGCCGGCGCGGATCAAGACGGGCGGCCAACTGCGTCAGCAGCCAAGCCACCTGATCGACATCATGGCGACGTGCCTCGACATCAGCGGCGCGACGTACCCCGAACAACACGGCGGTCACGCGATCGTTCCGCCCGAGGGGAAGAGCCTGGTTCCGGCGTTTGAGGATCGGCCGATTGAGCGCGAGGCCCTGTTCTGGGAACACGAGCGAAATCGCGCGGTCCGTGTCGGCAATTGGAAGCTGGTTGCCAAGGGCGCGCGGGGCGCATGGGAGCTGTACGACTTGAGCGTCGATCGCGCCGAGTTGAACAACCTGGCCGAGACGTATCCCGAGCGCGTCAAGTCGATGGCCAAGCGCTGGGAGCGCTGGGCGGTGCGCGCGAAAGTCAAACCGTATCCCAATGAAGTTTTGTCTCGTTCCACCAAGAGCCTGCACCCGGTAGCGTCCAAATGATGAAACTGCTTGAGAAGATTCCAATGTTTGTTGGCCGTGCTGCGCCGCGTCGCGCGGTTGCGCATTTAGTACACGCTCTTACTATTGCCGCGCTCTTGGCGGCGCCGTTGGGCGCGGCACACGCGGCCGAAGAGGGTCCGTTCCATGCCTCGGGCATGAAAGTGGGCGAAGTGACCGACACGTCGGCGATCGTGTGGGCGCGGCTGACGCTGCGGCCGCAGCGCAATCCGTCGGACGCGCCCGCCGTGGAGATCGATTATGGTTCTGCTCGCCCCGGCGGTGGTCGGCGCACGCGAAAGGTGCTGGGGGTGCGGTTTCCCGAGGGACTGACGGTTCGCGATATCCGCGAAGCGGTGCCCGGCGTCGACGGCGACGTGCGCGTGCTGGTGCGTGCGCGTGGGACCGAGAAGTGGGAGCCGACCGACTGGGCGAGCGTCGATCCGCTTGGCGACTTTACGCGCCAGTTCACGATCACCGACCTAAAGCCGGCAACGCAATACGACGTGCGAATCGAATCGCGCGGCATCGACGGCACGGCGGGCGCCACGCTCGACGGCGAGTTTCGCACGGCTCCGCGCGGTGATGATCCGGCCCGTGTGCTGTTCACCGCGGCGACTTGCTTTGGCAACGACGACCAGGACTGTCCGGAAGGATTCAAGATTTACGAAGCGATGGCGGATCTGGATCCCGACTTTTTCGTCCACGCCGGGGACATCATCTACTACGATCAATTGGCCAAGAACGTCGACCTGGCACGGTATCACTGGCAGCGAATGTACAGTTGGCCCAGCGCGGTGGCGTTTCATCGAAAGGTGGCCAGTTTCTTCATCAAGGACGACCACGATACCTGGGTCAACGATTGCTGGCCGACCATGCCGTCGCGGCACATGCTCGACTTTACGTTTCGCCAGGGGCAGTTGATTTTTCTGGAACAGGTGCCGATGGGCGACTTGACGTACCGAACGCGACGCTACGGCAAGGACCTGCAAGTGTGGATGGTCGAGGGGCGCGACTACCGCTCGGCCAACACGATGCCCGACGGCCCGGACAAAACGATCTGGGGCCCGGTACAAAAGAAATGGTTGAAAGATACGCTGGCCGCCTCCGACGCGACGTTTCGCGTGCTGTTTAGCCCCACGCCGATGGTGGGCCCGGATCGCGACTCGAAGCTTGACAACCATGCCAACTCGGGATTCAAGCATGAAGGCGACGAGCTGCGCAACTTCCTGGCCGGACAGAAGAACACGATCGTCATCTGCGGCGATCGGCATTGGCAATACATGTCGATCGACCCGAAGACGAAGCTTCGCGAATACTGCACTGGGCCGGCCAGCGACGAGCACGCCGGCGGTTGGCAGCAGAGCGACTACCGCGAGGACTACCATCGGTATTTGCGCGTGAAGGGCGGCTTCTTGGCGGTGACGGTCGATCGCAGCGATGACGGCACGCCAACGATGACCCTGCGCCACCACGACGTGAACGGCGCGGTCCAGCACGAAGATCAACTGGTAGCCGATACGGCGCCGGCCGAATAGCGATGGACGATCGAACGGTTAGTACGCTCGTGCTGCTGGCGGCACTTTCGGCCGTGACGGCACATTCGGCTGCGCCGGCAGTGGCCAGCGACGAAGCCCGCCCATTCGGCCTCGAAGCGCGCAAGCCGTGGACCACGTCGCGGCTGGTCGGCTCACCGGAACCTCCCCTGCCCTACACCGTCGAGCCGACGTTTACCAACATCGAGTGGAAGGCGCCGATCTACGTCATCGACGAGCCAGGCGGCGACTATCTGTGGACCATCACTCAGGGTGACGAAGCGGGTCGGGCGAACCGGATCGCGCGCGTTGCCGACGATCCGGACACGCGCGACATCGTGCCGCTGGTGGATCTGCCGGGTCGGTTGGTCTATGCGGTCTGCTTCGATCCGGACTACGCGACCAACCGGCAGGTGTACGTCTTCAGCAACGGGCCGGACGAGAACTCGAAAAAGCGCAATCGCGTATCGCGATTCGTGGCTGAACCCGGTCCGCCAATGCGGATCGATCCCGGCGCCGAGGAGGTCATCGTCGAGTGGCGCTCCGAGGGGCACGACGGCGGTGATCTGGTGTTTGGGCTGGACGGAATGTTGTACGTTGCCACGGGCGACGGCACCGGCGACTCCGACACCTGGAACTCCGGCCAATCGCTCGACGATTTGCTCGGCGCCATCCTGCGAATCGACGTAAAGCAGCGCGATGGGGATCGGCCGTACGCGATTCCGGACGACAATCCGTTCGTCGATCTAGAGGGCGCGCGGGGCGAAGTTTGGGCCTATGGGCTGCGCAATCCATGGCGGCTGGCACTCGACGCCAAGTCGGGCCGCATTTGGGTCGGCAACAACGGACAGGATCTGTGGGAAACGGCCCACCTGGTCGGCCGCGGCGAAAACTACGGATGGAGCGTGTTCGAAGGCAGCCATCCGTTTTACCTGGAGCGGCAGCGCGGGCCGACGCCGCTGGTGCCGCCAACGATCGAACATTCGCACGCCGAGTTTCGTTCGCTCACCGGCGGCGTGGTGTACTACGGCGACAAATTGCCCGACTTAGAGGGTGCGTACATCTACGGCGACTATTCGACGGGTCGTATCTGGGGGATGTTGCACGACGGCCAGCGCGCCGTGTGGCACCGCGAGCTAGCCGACACGACTTTGCAGCTTGCGGCGTTTCGCGTCGATCAGCGCGGCGAGCTGTTGGTGGTGGACTATACCGGCGGCATTTATCGGCTGGTGCCGGCGCCGGACAAGGAGCCAACGGGGCCCTTTCCGACGCGGTTGAGCGAGACCGGCCTGTTTGCGTCGACGGCCGAGCATCGCGTGGCCGACGGCGTCATCCCCTATTCCGTGAACGCCGAGGGTTGGAACGACGGGGCGACGGTCGAGCGCTTCTTCGCACTACCGGGTGAGCAGCAGATTGCATTGCCGCCGGATGCGCAAACCAAGGGCGCGTCGATGGGAATGTGGAGTTGGCCGGAGCGAACGGCGCTGGTGCAAACGCTGTCGCTGGCCGACGTGGCGACCGAGAGCGGCAAGCCGCGCTGCGTCGAAACGCGCGTGTTGCTGCTGCAAGACAACGAATGGACCGGCTACAGTTATCGATGGAACGACGCGCAGACCGACGCGGAGTTAGTTCCCAAGGAAGGTGCCGATGCGACGTTTGCGTCGGCAGGAAATCCGTCCGACGACGCGGACAACGACGCGGCCGGCCGCGCGTGGCGCTTTGCCAGTCGGGCCGAGTGCATGGCGTGTCACAGCCGCGCGGCCAACTACGTCCTGGGGCTGAACGAGGCGCAGGTTAACCGCGATCATCGCTACCGCGACGCGACTGACAATCAGTTGCGCACGCTGGAGCACATTGGTGCCTTCAACCGAACGCTGCCCAAGCCGCCCGAGGAGCTGGCCCGCCTGACGAACCCGTATGACGAACATGCCGACGTCGAGGCCCGGGCCCGAGCCTACTTGCACGTGAACTGCTCGGTGTGCCACGTTGCTGCCGGCGGCGGCAACGCCCAGATGGTGTTGTCCGTTGGCACGGCGCGCGACGCGATGAAGTTGCTCGGTGCGCGGCCGCAGCACAATTCGTTCGGCTTGTCGAACGCGATGCTCGTCGCGCCGGGCGATCCGGACCGATCGGTACTGGTGCATCGGCTTTCACGGCGCGGCCGGGGACAGATGCCGCCGTTGGTTTCGCGGCGGGTCGATGGTGCCGCCGTCGAACTGATGCGTCAATGGATCAGCCAATTGCCGCCCGAGCACGAGTTCGTACGCAAGTGGACGATGGAGGACCTGCTGCCAGAGGTCGAAGGCGTGACGGCCGATCGTTCAATCGAGGCGGGCAAGGCGGCCTTTCAAAAGACCGGCTGCGCGCAGTGTCACCGCTTTGGCGACGAAGGAGGAACCGTCGGTCCCGACTTGAGCGCGGTGGCCACCCGATTGAAGAAGCGGGAGCTACTGGAATCGATCCTGTTGCCCTCGAAGGTGATTGCCGACCAGTATGCGAGTTTCGCCGTCGCCACCGACGACGGCAAAGTGGTCGCCGGGCGGATCGAGCGCGAGGACGACGAAGCGGTGGTGGTGCGTCCCAACTCAGCGTTCGACACGCTCGAGCAGATTCCCAAGCGGAACATCGTGGGCCGGCGGCGGCTCGACGTGTCGAACATGCCGGAGGGCATCGTCAACGTCCTGCAGAAGCACGAAGTCTTGGACCTGGTGGCGTTTCTGCTGAGCGGGACGCACGCGCGAGGGTCCGGCGGGCAGTAGCGGATCCGCGGCACCGGCGCTGGGCATTGCACCATGCTCGCGCGGTGGATCAATGGACGTGGATCGGTTACAATCGGCCTGACCCCCAAGCGGGGCCCTCGCCGGTTTGCATCCCGCCTACGAATTCCGCCATGCGAACTACGCTGCTGCTTGCCGCCGCGCTCATTGTGCCGTTGGTACAGACGGCCGCGATAGCGGAAGACAGCGCGACAAACGACGTTTCGGCGACGGCCGATGCGCCGCTGACCTTCGAGCGGGACGTGCGCCCGATTTTGAAGACCCACTGCTGGCAATGCCACGGTGAAGAGGAGGAACTGCACGGCTCGCTCGATGCACGGCTGGCGCGCTTCCTGCAGGCCGGCGGCGATTCCGGGCCAGCGATCGAGCCGGGCAACCACGCGGAAAGTCTGCTGTACGAGCGGGTCTCGCAGGGCGAAATGCCGCCAGGCGACAAGCAGCTTTCCGAGGCCGAAGTGGCGACCATCGCCCGTTGGATTGACGGCGGCGCCAAGACGGCGACCGCCGAGCCGGAGTCGCTAGCCGTCGGTGACATTCTTACCGAAGAAGATCGGGCCCATTGGTCGTTTCAACCGGTGATCCGTTCGCCCGTTCCAAGGGTCGCAAGCGCCGAGCGGGCGCGCACACCGGTCGACGCGTTTCTGTTGGCGCGATTGGAGCGGGAAGAGCTGTCGTTCGCCGAAGAGGCGGACCGGGCCACGCTGGTTCGTCGACTGTCGTTCGACCTGACCGGCTTGCCGCCGACTCCGGAAGCCGTGGAACGGTTTGTCAACGATCCGGCACCGGACGCCTACGAGCGGCTGGTCGACGATCTGCTGGCATCGCCGGCGTACGGCGAGCGCTGGGGGCGGCATTGGCTCGACGTGGCCGGCTATGCCGACAGCGACGGATACAGTGTCCAAGACCTCGAGCGCCCCTGGGCGTACAAGTATCGCGACTACGTGATTCGCTCGTTCAACCGCGACAAACCGTGGGACGAGTTCTTGGTGGAACAGTTGGCCGGCGACGAACTGCTGGCGCCGCCCTATGAGAACCTGACACCGCGGCAGGCCGATCGGCTGATCGCCACCGGCTTTCTGCGGATGGGCCCCGACGGCACGGGCGACTCGGCCGTCGACCAAGACGTGGCCCGCAACGAGGTCGTGGCCGACACGATCGAGATCATGTCCACCGCGGTGCTGGGGCTGACCGTCGGCTGCGCGCAATGCCACGCGCATCGCTACGATCCGATCTCGCACGAGGACTATCATCGGATTCGGGCCCTGTTCGAGCCCGCCTACGATTGGAAGAAGTGGCGCGGGCCCGGAGCGCGATTGGTGTCGCTGTGGTCCGACGACGTGCGCGCCAAAGCGGCCGCGGTCGATGCCGAGTTGAAGGAAATCGCGGCGCAGCGGACCGCGGAGTTGGACCAGATCGTCAGCGATACGTTCGAGCGCGAGTTGGCCAAATTGCCCGAAGACATTCAGCCAGCGGCCCGAGCAGCGCGGGAAACGCCGCAGGACAAGCGCGACGACGCGCAGAATCAGTTGATCAAGGAATACCCGTTCTTGAAAGTCGATCGCGGCTCGGTCTATCTCTACCTGGAAGACAGGCTCCGCGGCCACCAAAAGAAGTGGGACGACCTGACAGCGGCAAAGCGAGCGGAGCGCCCGGACGATGACTACGTGCGCTGCCTGACGGAAGTGCCAGGGCACGCACCGGTGACCAAACTGTTTTCTCGCGGCGACCACAACCAGCCGCGCCAAGACATTGGGCCGGGCGAGTTGGCGGTGCTCAGTCCGCGCGGCAGCGATGTAGACATCGACGCCAATTGCGAGGAGCTGCCCACGACCGGACGCCGTTTGGCCTATGCGCGGCACCTGACGAGCGGCCGGCATCCGCTGGTGGCCCGCGTGCTGGTCAATCGGTTTTGGCTGCACCACTTTGGCCGCGGACTGGTCGCGACGCCGGGCGACTTTGGCATGTTGGGCGAACCGCCCAGCCATCCGGAATTGCTCGATTGGCTGGCCGACGAGTTCGTGCGCGGCGGCTGGAAGCTGAAGCGGCTGCACCGGTTGCTGGTCACGTCGACGGCCTATCGCCAGTCGTCACGGCGGCGACCGGAGCTGGACGCGGTCGATCCCGAAAACCGGTTGCTGGGACGCATGGGCGTGCGCCGGCTGGAGGCCGAAACGATTCGCGACGCGCTGCTGGCGGCCAGCGGGCGGTTGGTCGACTCGATGTACGGCAAGTCGGTGCCGGTGATGCCGGATGAAGTGGGACAGATCGTCGTGGGCGTCGACACGCGCGACTCCGCCGGACGGCCCAGTGGCAAGGTGGTCGCGATCGGGGCCAATGAGTTCCGGCGGAGCGTGTACGTGCAAGTGCGCCGGTCGCAGCCGTTGGGCATGCTCGAGCCGTTCGACGTGCCCACGATGTCGCCGAATTGTCAGCAACGGTCGTCGTCGACGGTGGCGCCGCAGTCGCTGTTGATGATGAACAGCCCGTTGGTCGTGCAATTGGCCGCGGCGATGGCCGAGCGAATCCGCCGCGAGGTGGGCGACGAGCCGCAATCGCAGTTCCGCCGCGCATGGATGTTGGCGTTTGGTCGCGCGCCGGACGCGGACGAGACGGCCGCGGGCCTGGCATTCTTGTCCGAGCAGACCAGCGCGCTCGAGCCGCTGAACGAAAACGGCCAGCCGCCGGCTGCTGACGCGGATCCGAAAGCACAGGCGCCGGCACCAGAGCACGCAGCGCTCGCGCATCTGTGCCATGCGCTGGTGATATCCAACGGGTTTCTATACGTCGACTAGAGGGTTTGCCCGATGTCGCACTTCACGCGCCGCCACTTTCTATCGCAGCAGGCCTTCGGGTTGGGCGGGCTGGCCTTGGCCTGGCTGCTCAACGAAGAGGGCGCGCTGGCTGCGCCGGAAAAGCCGCCGCTTGAGCCGCAAACGTTCGACCTGAAGCCCCGCCGCCCGGCAAACCGACCGCAGGCGACGGCCATGATCTCGATGTTCATGCAGGGTGGGCCGAGCCATATCGATCTGTTCGACCCCAAGCCGGAACTGACGAAGCGGCACATGCAGACGTTTACCGGCGACATCAAGTACGACAACGCGGCCGAGGCCAGCTCGAAGTTGTTCGGCAGTCCGTGGAAGTTCTCCAGGCACGGACAATGCGAGATGGAGCTAAGCGAATTGGTGCCGCACTTGGGCGAGGTGGCCGACGACGTCTGCCTGATTCGGTCGATGCACACCGGCGTGAACAATCACGGGCAGTCGATCAACGCGCTGAACACCGGGCACTTCATGAACGGCCGCCCGGCGCTCGGCTCGTGGATGACCTATGCACTCGGTTCGGAGAACCAAAATTTGCCGGCCTTCGTCGTGTTGACCGATCCCGGCGGGTTGCCGGTGTTGGGGGTCGACAATTGGAGCGCCGGCTGGCTGCCGTCGGTGTACCAAGGCACCGTCGTGCGGCCGACCGAGCCGCGGATCTTGAACTTGGATCCGCCGCAAGGACTGCGCGGTCCGGCACAGGAGCGCTTTCTGTCGTATCTCGAAGGGCTTAATCGTGCGCACCTGGACGAGCGACCGCAGGAACACGATCTGTCGGCGCGGATTCAAAGCTACGAGCTGGCGGCGCGGATGCAGGTGGCCGCAAAAGACGCCCTGGACTTGTCGCAGGAGTCGGCCGCCACGCACAAGCTATACGGACTGGACGAGGAGACGACGCGCGACTACGGATCGCGGTGCGTGATCGCCCGGCGGCTGGTGGAACGCGGCGTGCGGTGTGTGCAGATCCACACCGGTAGCCAGACGTGGGACCGTCACGGAAACATTCAGAAATCGCTGCCCGCGGTGTGCCAACGTACCGATAAGCCGGCCGCGGCGCTGGTCCGCGATTTGAAACAGCGCGGACTGCTCGACACGACGCTCGTCCACTGGGGCGGCGAGATGGGCCGGCTGCCGGTGATCCAGAACGAAAAGAACATCGGTCGCGACCACAACACGTATGGATTCAGCATGTGGTTGGCCGGCGGCGGCGTGCGGGGCGGATACATCCACGGCGCCACCGACGAGTTGGGCCACAAGGCGGTCGAAAACGTTGTCACGCACAACGACTATCACGCCACCTTGCTCCACCTGTTTGGCGTCACGCAGGAGCAGGTCGTCTTTTCGCGACCAACCGGCGCGGGCGCGCTGGTCAACCCGCAGGACGGCAAGATCATGTGGGACTTGCTCAAGCAGCGGCCCGCCGAGGTCGCGTCGACCGGCTGATGCGGCAAGTGCAACGGGCATGCCGCGTGGTGCCGGTTCGTCGACGATGGACCCCCGAATGGCGATCCCTGGCAGCTTGGCAACCAGCCTGCCGTCCTGGCGAGCTGCCCCGAGGCTACGCCGTTGGCGGAAATACCCCCCTGCGGAAGCGTGGTCGGACGGGCCACACGGGCCTAGAATTAATTTTAGGGGCCGCTGATCGTGGTCTTACGGCTGGCACAGCAGTCGCACCTAAGTCGGGCGTGCCATCCGTCAATTCGCCGAGTTGATCCCGTCGCGCAAGCGGATATTTCACTTCGCGCAAGCCCAATTCAGGGCGAGGAACAGATTACCAGCCGTTTCGCGTTTGGCACGCGTCGTGCGTGCTGTGGCCCATGCGCCATGCCGCGGACGCGCCGTGGGCATGCGCAGATGAATCGCGGCGGGGCATGACGGCTTTTGAGGTGAACCCCATGATTTGCAATCCCCTTCGTACCGCGGTCCTGGTGGGCAGCACGGCGCTCGTGGCGTTTGGCGCAACTAGCGTGCCGCGGGCAATCGCCGAAGAACTCGACGCGGCAACCGGCCCGCACTATGCCGGATATCTCGTGCCCGAGGACGCACTGGGCGACGTGCGACTGAGCGTCATTGACGAAAAGCTCGCCATGAGTTTGGCCGTGGAGACTTGGGTGCAGATCGGACTGGCCGAGTACGCCTTGCCTACCATCCGCGACGACGAGCTACGAGCCATGACCGAGGCCAAGTTGCTCACGTACCGCAAGCTGCTCAACACGGTCGACTACCTGACCGACGGCGAGGCCAGCGCGATGCTGGAGGATGCAGCGACCGAGCGGCACCGCACCGCGGCTACAAGCGTTTCGGCGGACGGCTCCGCGCCGGATACGACGAATGCCAGCCCGTCGCATCCAACGCGAGATCGATCGCGAAGCGTTGGCTTGCGCGGCATTCTGCGCAAAACCGCGACCAAGGCGATTCTGAAGGTTCGGCTGCAAATCGCCGAACAGTATGCCGAACTGCTGCGCACCGAGCTGGCGCTGGCGCCACCTGGCGAATTCGATCGGTCCTATTTGGGTATCGAGGTCTACAGCCAGATGCAGTGGCTGTCGATGCTGCGGGTATTCGGCGAACAGGCGTCGGCGGATTTCGCGAAAGTGCTTGCCCACGCCACTTCGCACGCCGAGACGCATGTTGCCGCCGGCCGCAAGATGTTTAGGCGACTGGGTACGTCGCCGACGTTGACCGACCAGCCGGAGCAAGTGGTCGAAACGGTTGAGCCCGCCGGGAGTTGATCCTACGGCACGGAACAATTGGGGCGCGTGCGGCGCGGTTGCAGTCGCCGACGCACCGGCCCATTTTGCGCGTTCTATTCTTTTTTCCCCTGAGCAACGCCGCGGTTAGTAGCGGGCCTTGCCGGCGAGTAAAGTAACTCGCGCGGCTGGGGAACTTTCTCGACGGCAGCCGCGTCCAAACCGTCGGCGGCCGATTCTCGGGTCGCCGGACGAGCCTTGGGGTAACATGGCGATGGCCGACTGGGTGCGACGTTTCGCGCTGCGCACCGTTGGCCGTGCCGCGGCAATCGAATCTGGGAGAAGGGAAATGAGCGCTCGCATGACATTCCGAACGGCCATGGCAATCTCAGCGGTGGGCATCATCGCGCTGACCATCCACCCAACCCAGGCATTCGATCCGCCGCCGGCCGATCAAGCGGCCAATAGCGAAGCGATACAGCCCGAGCCAACCAAACCACTTTCGAAGACGATCACGCGGGGGCTGGAGTATTTGATTTCGCAACAGAACTACCGAGGCGGCTGGGGGCAAGGCGGCGGTTGGCGCGTCAACACGCAGGGACAAGGAAGGGTCACCGGCGAAAACGTCAGCGATCCCCAGGATCTGGGCAATACCTGCATCGCCACGCTGGCGTTGATCCGCGCCGGCAACACACCGCAACACGGGCCGTACGCCAAGCAGGTGGCGCTGGCCGCGGCACTGATCTGTGAGTACGTCGAACGTTCCGATGAGGACTCGCTGTATGCGACCGATGTGCGCGATACGCAACTGCAAAGCAAGATCGGCCAATACGTCGACACGTTTCTGGCCGGATTGGTACTCACGGAATTGAAGGACAACATGCCGCCGGACGGATCCGACAAGCGGGTCGCGGCCGCGCTGGAAAAGACGATCCGCAAGATCGAGACGCACCAGGATCAGGATGGCAACTTCGCGGGCAACACAGGCTGGGCCTCGGTTTTGTCGCAGGCCGTGTGCAGCAAGTTCATCAACCGCGCGGCTCAGGCCGAAGTTGCCGTGAAGGTCAACGTGTTGGAGCGCGACTTCAACGGATCGGTGGCCTCGCTCGACTTGAAGACCGGCGAGTTCTCAGGCAAACGTCCGGCAACCAGCGCGCCGGCGTTTGCTTTAACACCCGCCGACGGCACGCGTTTCTCCGGCGAAGTCGCGGGCGTTGGAGGCGGATTGAGGGCTGGAAGGACGGCGCCGAGCGACGCGGGCGTCGACTTGTACTACGTGGCAAGCAATGCCAGCCGAATCTACGACTTGGGAAATACCACTGTCGTGATGGAACAACGGGCACGCAACGTTTTGAAAGATCTCGATGCCACGGAGGAAGCCGTGGCTCAAGCGAAGCGCGAGTTGAAGACGATCGACGACGTTCGCCTGGCGCAGAAGGCTGCCGTCGACGGCCTGGTGACCAGGCTCGACGACAAGAACTTCGTCGCCGGGTTCGGCAATAAAGGGGGCGAGGAGTTTCTCAGCTACATGAACATTGCCGAGATGCTCGCTGTCAAAGGGGGGCCGGAATGGGAGAAGTGGAATAACTCGATCTCCGACAATTTGGGACGCGTGCAGAACCAGGACGGTAGCTGGTCCGGACAACATTGCATCACCGGGCGCACCTTCTGCACGTCGGCCGCCCTGCTGACGCTGATGGCCGATCGGGCCCCGGTGCCGCTGGCCGCGAAAGACCCGGAAAGCCAGTCGGAATGAGGATGCGACGCGATGATCCCACCGACGGCGGCGGCAACGCCAGGCTCCGCCTCGTCGCGTGTCTGTTGCTCGCCACGGCAGCAGCCGGTTGCGCCGACGCGCCGACCGCAAGCGAAGTGCGCACGGCGCGAAACGAACGCCGGACGGCAAACGGCACACGGTCGGGCGACCGGATCGCGCGGATCGAAACAGCGCTGGGCCGGGCCACCGACTTTCTGGTGGCACGGCAGTCCAACGACGGGCTGTGGCGCTCGGAAGTGTACGGTCCGTTTCGCGCAGGCGACGCGCTGACCGCGGCGGTTGCCGGTGCCCTGCTCGAAGTCGCGTCGCCGGCATGGCCCCGCGCGGAAGCAGCCGTTGCCCAGGCCCGGGAGGCGGTGGCAGCGTTTGTCGACGAGCAGGGACAGATTCGCGCACCGCCGGACGGCCTGGCGTATCCGACGTATGCGGCGGCCGGGGCCGTAATCGTGTTGGCCGGCGAGCAAGACGAACGCTACGCCGCCGCACGTAACGCGTGGCTAGCGTATCTGAGCGAGCGGCAATTGACCGAATCGCTCGGCTGGTCGGAAGCGGACGCCGAGTTTGGCGGATGGGGCTACGCGGCTGACTTGCCGCGCAAGCCGGCCGAAGGCGTACCGCTGGGCAACCTGGCCGAGCCCAACCTTTCGGCCACGGTGTTTGCGATGCGCGCGATGCGTGTCGCCGGCATGGCCGCCGATACGCCGGCGATGCGCAAGGCATTGGCCTTTGTGCGCCGTTGTCAGAACTTCGCATTGTACGATGCGCGCAGCAACACGGAATTCGACGACGGCGGATTCTTCTTCATGCTCAACGACCCGGTGCGGAACAAAGCCGGCGTAGCCGGCGTCGATGGGCACGGCAGAACGCGGTTCATTTCGTACGGCAGCACCACGGCCGACGGCCTGCGCGGGCTGCAACTGGCCGACCGGTCCGACGATGGAGCACGGCTGCGTGCCGCATGGCGCTGGATGCAGGACCATTTCTCGGCTACCGATCATCCCGGCGCGTACGCCCCGGACCGCGTCGCGGCCCAGGCGTCGGTCTACTTTTACTACTGTCAGGCAATGGCCGAAGCGCTGGCCGACGGCCCGCCTGTCGTCGTCAATCAAGAACAGCGCAACGCATGGGCCGCGGCACTGGCCGACGCGCTGCTGGTCCGACAGCGGCCCGACGGATCGTGGATCAACACGGCGGTGGACGTGCGCGAAGACGATCCGTTGGTGGCCACGTCGATGGCCGTGGGAGCGCTGGCAAAGTGTCGCGCGGTGCTCATCAAGACGGCTGCTGTCTCGGCGAAGTAGCGCGACTACTGCCATGAGCGGGGTCAGAGCTGCCCTTGCACCGGCGACTGGGCGGGCAACGCAAGCCAGGCAATCTGTCACCGCGGCCCGCGCATGCGTTCGGCGAGGGTTCCGGTCGTTTGGCTGCGCGGCACAGCGCGGTGGGAAGAACCGCGGTTAGTTGCGATTTGCCGCGGCACGCGCTACGATAACGCACCGCGCTGGATTGCTAACTCCCGTTAAAACGTCGTTACCCATCGTGAAGGGGAGGTGTCGGATGGTCGGCCGATTCATGCTGACGATTGTCGTTCTGTTGGCGAGCGTTCCGAGTCTGGCCGTCGATTGGCCCCAATGGCGCGGTCCGCAGCGGACAGGCCTGTCGGAAGAAACCGGGCTACTCACCGAATGGCCGACCGAAGGGCCGAAGCTGCTCTGGCAGGCCAAGGAGATCGACGACGGATACTCGACGCCATCGATCGTGGGTGATCGGATCTACCTGTTGTCGAACAAAGGCATGGACGACGAGTTCGTGCAGGCCCTGTCGGCCAAAGATGGACAGCAGTTGTGGGCCGTGCGAATCGGGAAGGTCGGGCCGAACCAGGGGCCGCAATATCCTGGGGCGCGCTCCACGCCGACCGTCGTGGGCGACGTGCTGTACGCACTGGGTTCGGACGGCGACCTGGCATGTGTGGAACTCAATGGCGGCAAGATCCGCTGGACGAAGAATCTGCGCACCGATTTCGCCGGCAAGCCTGGCAAGTGGGCGTACTCCGAATCGCCGTTGGTCGACGGCGACTCACTGGTTTGCACGCCTGGCGGAGCCGAAGCGACGATCGTGGCGTTGGATCGCAAGTCGGGCGACGTGATTTGGAGCACGGCGCTGGACGAGGCCGACGAAGCGGCCTATGCATCGGCCATCGTGGTGGACGCCGTGGGCGTCAAACAGTACGTGCAATTGGTACAGAAAGGCCTGGTGGGCTTGGATGCCAAGACGGGCGAGTTCTTGTGGCGGTATGAGAAGGTCGCCGAAGGCAGCCCGGCAAACATTCCCACGCCGGTGGCCGACGGATCGCTGGTGTACACGGCCAGTGGCCGAGGCGGCGGAGGACTCGTCGAACTAACGCGCGGAGCCGGAGGGGTGGAAGCCGTGCAGCAGTACGCCGGACCGAAGCTGCCGACCAGTATTGGCGGCGCGATCAAGGTGGGCGACAATCTCTACGGCACAAACAGCTCAGGCATGATGTGCGTCGACTTCGCGACCGGCGAGCTCAAATGGCAAGAGCGCGGTATCGGCGCCGGTGCCGTCTGTTACGCGGACGGGCGAATCTATCTGCACGGCGAGAACGGCGACGTTGCGCTGATCGAGGCCACTGGGGACGCTTATCGCGAGCGGGGGCAGTTTTCGCCGCCCGATATGCCGGAGCGCGGGCGAGCCAAAGCCTGGGCCTATCCGGTGGTGGCCAACGGCCGGCTATACATCCGCGACCTGGGAACGCTGTGGGCGTACGACGTTGACGGCGGGAAAAACTAGCCGCGGTGTGCGTGACACGTCGCGTCGCCGCCGTCGCGCCCTCTGAGAGGCTAGTTGGACGGCGCAGATGGCGACGAAGGCATGCTAGGCCAGGCACTGAGGCGAACGCTGTCGGAGTCGGTCAGGCTGATTGGCACGTTGCGGCCATCGGACGACGCCACGAGCGCGTCGACCAGGTTTTGCAATTTGCGCACGCCTTCGAGTACCGGGGCGAGCGGGTCCTTGGACGAGCCCGAAGCCCGTTCGGACAGTTGCGTCGCGCAGCGCGCCACCACTTCTGCGCCTTCGAGCAATCGGTCTCGTTCCGTCGGATCGGCCGTTGTCGCGGGGTCAATCTGTTGCTTGACGACCTGCATGCCGTACCAGCGCAACAAGCGTCCTTGACTGACAACGCCGATCGGCGCGCCGTCGCGAACGACGAACACGCGCCGAACCGCCACGCGACTGAGAAACTCGCAGATCGCGTCGAGAGCCGCGGTTTCCTCGAACGACACGAACGTGCGTTGCATGATTTGCTCGATAGGCATTAGCCACGCGTTGTGCTTTGGCAAGACGCAGATGATGTCCTTCTCGGAAATCACGCCGGCGAGCTTGCCGTCGTTGTCAACGACCGACGCGGTGGTGGTGCCCAGCATGCGGAGGAACTCGGCAGCCTCGCCGACAGTGGAGCCGACGTGAAGCGATGAGATCGGCGTGGTCATCACGTCGGCCGCGGTGACACCCTGAAACAGCGCACCGTGTTGCCGCACTTGCTCGAACACGTCGCCCGTGTCGTCCATGGCCGACGCACGAATCACCCGATTGCGGCCCAACTTCTTAGCCACAATCAGCGCCTGGTCGGCACGTTCGACGAGTTGTTCCATCGAGTCGTTCTGCCCGAGCCGGGTCGAAACGCCGAAGCTTGCCGTGACGCCAATCGCGCGATCACCCACTTCCACGTCCAACGATTCGATGCCCTGCCGGGCACGCTCGGCCCAGGCGGCCGTCATGTCTTCGTCGCCATTGGGAAGCAGAATGCACAGTTCCTCGCCGCCGTAACGACACAAATAGTCGCTGGCGCGGCTCCGTTCTTGGAGCAGGTCGGCTACTTGCTTGAGGACCTGGTCGCCGGCGCGGTGACCGAGCGTGTCGTTGATACGCTTGAAATAGTCCAGATCGACCATCACGCAGGATAACGGCGGAAGCGTGCTGCTGGCGCGATTCCACTCGAGATTGAGATGATTCTCGAACGCGCGGCGATTGAGCAAGCCGGTCAACACGTCGGTCCGCGAGACGTTCCAGCGCTCAGTCAGTGCCATGGCACACTGCCGGACTTCGATGTTGTCGAATGGCTTCTTGAGGATCAGAAAACGGTCGCTACGGCCCAGCTTGTGCACCATCTCTTCCCACGAGTAGTCCGAGTAGGCCGAGCAAAAGACGACCAGAATCTCTGGATCGATTTCCCAGATGCGGGCCACCGTCTCGACGCCGTCCCAGCCGGGCGGCATGCGCACGTCGACGAACGCCACGGCGTACGGCCGGCCCTCGACGATCGACTGGCGGACCAGCTCGAAGCCTTGTTGGCCCTGCATGGCGCTCGATAGCTCGAACCCTTCCCACTCGACGGTCGCCGCCGGGTCGTCGTCGAACAACTCGGCGGCGGCGCGCCCGATGGCCGTCGCGGCAGGAAGCTGCTTTCCGAGGATCTTGTGATAATCCTCGTGGATCGCATCCTGATCGTCGATCAGCAGGACTCGGTATGGCAGTTTCTGGTTCATACGTTGGCTTCCGCGGGGACGTAGGGCACTTCGAGCGTCAGCGTGGCACCCATGCCGGGCCCATCACTAGTGGCCACCAACGAACCTCCCATCTCTTGCGCCGCGTTAGCGCAACTGTGCAGACCGAATCCGTGTCCTGTTTTCTTGGTCGTAAACCCGTGCGAGAACATCCGCGTGAGATTCTCTTTCGGCACCCCAACTCCGTTGTCGATCACCTGGATCTGAAGATTCTGGTTGTTGCTCACGCGGGTCCGCAACGTCAGCCGGCGATCGACGTCGCCGGGCGCCTCGACCAGCGCGTCGCGCGCGTTCCTGATCAGGTTGACCAAGATCTGCAAGAGCTTCTGGGTGTCGACTCGGACGTTGGGGATGTTGCCATAGTCGCGGACGGTCGTGATATTGTGTCGTTCGAGCGAGGCGGAATTGAGCTTCATGGCGTCGTCGACCAAGGTGGCCAGGTCAGCATCCTCGATGACGCCAGACACGCCCGCATACGACTGCTGCGTGGCGACGATCGTCTTGATGTGGTTGACCTTGCTAGTGAGCAACTCGAGCTCCTTGAGGGTGTCCGACCGCTCGTCGGTCATGTGTTCGGACAGCAGTTGGAGGAATTCCGGCAGTCGTTTGCCTTTGGGGTCGTTGGTAATGAAGTCGCCTAGGTCGTCGGCGTGCTTTTGCATCAGGTCCATGGCCCGCGCGAGCTCGGACACCTTGGATTGCCGGATGCGGTCAGACGCCAACGTAGCCGAGACATTGATGCTGTTGAGCACGTTGCCGACGTTGTGCAGCACGCCGGTCGCGATCTCGGCCATTCCGGCCCGCCGTGCCGAGACCAGCAACTGTTGGTGGGCGTCGGCCAGCTCCTGTTGGGCTCGCTTACGCTCGGTGATCTCGCGGCTGAGATCGGCATTGGCCAACGAGAGCTGTTCGGTGCGCTTTTCAATTCTCTGTTCCAACTCGTCGTGGGCCTGTTCCAAAGCGGATTCACCGCGCTGGATTTCGTCGAGCATGGCGTTGAATTGGTCATATAGAAAGCCTAGCTCGTCGTTGGCGGTTTTTTTGACCCGGATCGAGTGGTCCCTTTCCACGGAGATTCTCTCGGCCGCCTCGGCCAGGTTGAGAATTGGCAACGAAATCAGGCGTTGCAACCGGAAGGATAGTAACAATGATCCTGCCAGGGATACGGCCATGACGGCTGCCACGATGTTGACGTATCGCCACATTTGTTCGCGCAACCCGCTCATACTGGCATGGACATAGATGGTGCCGATTGATTGCCCGTTGAAGCGGATCGGCTTGGCGACGTCGAGGTAGCCGTTGTCGGTGAACACGTGACCGAACTGCACCGGCTCCGGCGGCAGCTCGGGCGGCTGCGCCCCGCGATAGTAGGCCGCGAACACCTTGCCGGCACCATCGTAGATGCACGCCAATTCCACGGTCGGCTGCTGTTTGAGCGACATCAGCAGCTCGGCGGCCGTGTCGGCATCGTCGAAGTTGAGCGCGGCGGTGGTGTTGGATCCCAAGACGTCGGTCAGCGCGGACATCTGCTGCACCATCGACGAACGGATCATGCGGACGTCGTTGACGACGAACGCAGCGCACGACATTAATAATGCCACGCTTCCGGCCATCAGGACCAACAGGGTTAGCTTCGTGTTGATCGCCAGGTCTTTCAACGATTTCATGACGGCACCTAGGGAGCCTTTCGTCCGGCTATTGCACGATTCTGGCGAGCGCCAGCAACTTCGCGCTCATTCGAAGGTTGTGCTGCTTGGCCTCTTCACGATTGATTTCGAAGCGGATTTTGTTGGACTCGATAAAGAAATTCACGCAACCGCCGCGCGAGGCGAATCCTTCCCGCTCGCCGACGATCAGCACGGGCAAGCCCCGCAGATCCTCGATTAGCGCGTCGAAATGCTCGACGGTTATGGCCCGCGAGACGAACAGGATTTGACAGGCCGTGACGTCAGCGTGTGAGTCGAATCGCTTGACGACGATCCCCCGGCCCGCGATCTGGCGCGTGGCGGCGATTTCGCGTAGCGTCGACTCGACCGGCGAAGAGCCCAGCAGTCCGATCACGAACGGCTGCTGGGCGTCGACGAATGCCTGTGCCGGCCACTCGACGTAGTGGCCGAAGTTGTAGAGGAACAAGGCCTTCAACTGGTGTTCGCGATTGATGTACCCGTCGCCCTGCCACGCCCGCACCGGCGCGAGGTTTCCACCCAACACGATCGCCAGGCACGCCATCACGCCCAGCAACCACCGCCGGCGCGCGGGCCCGGCGTGTCGGCCGACGGGCGGTGCCGATTGGCGGGATCGTGTTGGTGTGGGGCGAAGGTTCACGAGTTCTGGTTGTTGAGCGTGTCGTTGCTGGAAATAGACGAGTCGGGTGGGTGGTTTTTCGCCGCGGGCGGCGATCGGCCGCTGAGGGCGTTAGTGAGTCCAGGTAATCATTCCGTACACGCCGCGGCGGACCTGCGTGTCGTACAGACCCAACTCGAAGTCGGTGTACTCGAGGTGATGCGGGTTGAGAATGTTTTGGCCGATCAGGCTGATTTCCAAGTTGTCGCTGGCGGTCCACGTGAGCCGCGCGTCGGACTCGATGTACTTGGGCACGCCGGCAAACGACACGCTGTCCATGTACCGACCAATCAGATCGAACCGCCAGGTATCCGACAGATCCCACGACGACATCAGGTAGATGTTGTTGTGGGCCGTGCTGCCGTTGTACTGGTCGACGAAGAACTGATCGGGCCCGCCGCCAACAGCGTTGATCTCGAACAGCGAGTAGGAGCCGAACAACTGCCAGTCGTCGTGAATCTGCCAGGTCGCGGTCAACTCGGCGCCGTAGCTCACGGCGCTGATGTTGTTTTGGAGCTCGATTGGAATGAGGACGGGTGGGAGGAAAATCGGCGCGCCGGGTGCGCCAAGGCCGCGAAGCTTGCGGTAGTCGTTGATGTATCCGGCGATGTCCCACGAGAAGCTGTCGTCCGGCTGCGCGCGGTAGCCCACTTCGTAGGCAATGACGCTTTCTGGTTCGAAGTTCGGATTGCCCAGAAACTCAAAGAAGACGGCGGGCGCGGGCCCAGACGTCCGCAATCGGATTCCGGTGTCGAACCGCGTTGGATTGCGAATGGCGCGCGACACGGCGGCCCACATCGAGGCCCGGTCGCTGGGCAAATAGAGCAACCGCGCCGTGGGCTCGGCACGGAACTTGCCGAAGGTGTTGTATTCCAGCCGGCATCCCAACGTGAAATACATCTCGTCTTCGAGCAGGGTCATCTTGTCTTCGGCGAACACGCTGGCCCATTGCGTGAGGAACGAGTTGGGAATCAGCATGAACGAGAAGCCGCCCCGTTCGTGGTCTTGATTGTGGCGATAGTTGGCCCCGGCTATGACCTGGTGATACTCGGCCGGGCTGAAGCGGTACTGAAAGTCGACGTCCCACATATCGCGGTCTTCGGCCCAAGCCGACAAATGGCGCCGACGCACCAGGTAGTACGTTTGAAACTGCCAGCCGGTGTCTTCGTCGATGTCGCGGCTCCAGCGGAACTGGATGTCGCCGCCGGAAACGTGCGTGCGATCGTTTTCGACTTCCGAGAAGGGCGGGAAAGGAATCGTGTTGTCGAAGCGCTCGCCGTCGTAGCCGTTGTACAGGTTTCCCTGTACCAGCACCGAGTCTTCTTCCGTCGGAGTCCAGTCGGTGCGGAACCCGACGCGCTGTTGGCGCCAGCCGTCGCGCACAAACTCGGGTCCACTCCAACCGCGGTTGCGGTCGAACTGCTTGCCCCAGAAGTTCCAGGTGAAGTCCTCGTTCACGCGACCACCGTAGCGGATCGTGTTGAAGTCCTGCTGGTAGTTACCGCCGCCCGACTGGACCAGCGCACCCTGGGTGTCTTTCGAGTTCTTGGTGATGATGTTGATCACGCCGTTGACGGCGTTGGAGCCCCAGGCCACCGTGCCCGGACCTCGAATGACTTCGATCCGTTCGATGTCTTCCAACACGACGTCCTGAATGTCCCAAAACACGCCACCGAACGTGGGCGTGTAGACCACGCGCCGGTCGATCTGCACCAAGAGCTTGTTGGCAAAGCGGCCGTTGAATCCGCGGGCACTGATCGCCCAGGTGCTGGAGGTGATCTTGGCCACGGTGATGCCTGGCGCCATGCGCAGCGCTTCAGGAATGCTGCGGACGCCGCTGCGCTTGATCATCTCGGGTGTGATGACGAAGACCGCGGCCGCCGAATGGCCCACCGTGCTTTCCTGCCGGTCGACCGTGTTGACGACCTGCGAAAGCGAGGGCACCAGCACGTCCTGCTGGACGAGCTGTTCGAGGTTCATGTCCGGGTTGAGACTGCCGGTTTGCTGCGAGGACGTGCCACCAGCGGGGCCAGAGAGCGATCCCGTCGGCGCGTCTTGACCGCGCGCAACGCCGCCGGCCAGCGTAGCGCATGCAAGCAGAATCTTGGCGGCGGTGTTGACGAATCGCCTGAATATCATTTGGGCTTTCCTACCCAACCGACGGCGGCCCGGCGAGCAAGGCCTCGAAGTCCTTGAGCCGGTACAACAGCGTCGCCTTGTGGCGACGGAGCAAACTCGTGGGACGTGGAACCACAACCGACGTGATCTGTCGGCGCAGTGACTGCGAAAATCGGCCGCAAAAGTGCGGCGGGGTGTGAACTTAGGTGGGTGGCGGCGACTTTGGCGCAGGCAAGACTGCTGGCCGTCGCCGTGACGGGAAATGAGAAACTAATCCGGACGCATTGAGTTATCGGGATGTGACCGAAGCGCTCTTGAACGCCGGTTTAGCTGTCGCGCAAGTCGACCGCAACGCGCCCTGATTGCAGGTAAGTCGGCTCATCCGCCCTCTGTCGGTTGGTCGGTTGCGCCGCACCGTTTCCGGTGGCGCGAACTTGACCGATTCCGGTGAACCGGCAAGGTGGCTAGACTTTGCCGGCTCGGCGGCCGGCATCACGCGCCAGCACGACAGGCAGTAGCACGTAGAAACGTGGTCGCGCGACCGTGGCGTACGGAGCTGTCGGCGAAACGTACGTCGACGCTCGAGCGCTACTTACGGTTGGGGCGCGCACGGCGCTGTCTGCCGTTTTTCGTTGGCCGGGGTGGCTGACGGTTCGCGTTCTTGGTGGGCATCGGTGCTCCGACCGACTCGCGCCACGCGATCAGGCGCTTGTGCATGTCGGCGGTTCTCTCGGGCATGTCGTCGGCCAGGTTTCTCGTCTCGCCGATGTCGTCGGCCAGGTTGTACAGCTCTAGCCGGCCGTCCTCGAAAAACTCGAGTAGCTTCCAGTCGCCGGCCCGAATCGCTCCGACCGGTAGCGTGCGCCAGGTGTCGTCGCCGGAACCCAAATAGCCTGGAAAGTGCCAATAGATCGGGTCGCGCGTAGCGGCTGCCACGTTCGGATCGGCAAGCAGTCCCGCGTAGCTCGTGCCATCCAGCGGATGGTCGCTCGCGGCGCGGCCGCCGCACAACTCGAGCAGCGTCGGATACAAGTCGACCGTGTTGATGGGCACGGCGCACGTGCCGCCCGCGTCGATGGTGCCGGGCCAACGGAAGATGTAGGGCACGCGAACGCCGCCTTCGTAGAGCATGCCCTTGCCGCCTTTGAGCGGCGCGTTGTTCGTGATGTCGGTGGCATGAACGCCTTCGCGCCGGTATCCGCCGACGCCTCCGTTGTCGCTGGTAAAGATCACCAACGTGTTCTTGCTGAGCTTCAGTTCGTCGAGCAGGGCCACGATCCGGCTGACGCTTTCGTCCACGCTGGTGATCATTGCGGCGTACGTCGGATCGTGGTGGCCGGCCACCGGCGACTTCGAATCGAAGTTGGCGATGAGTTCCGACTTGGCTTGCAGTGGCGTATGGACGGCGAAGTGGGGAAGGTAAAGGAAGAACGGTTTGTCTTTGTGGCGGCGTACGAATTCAACAGCCCGATCGGTCAGGAAGTCGGCCAGGTATTCGTCGGGCGCGTGCGGAGTTCGCGGGTTGGTCGCGAACTTGAAATGTCGGCCCTGCGAGACGATCGCTTCGTCGAATCCGCGCTTTGCGGGGTGGTACTTCGCGTCGTTGCCGAGGTGCCACTTGCCGAACATGGCGGTCGCGTAGCCGGCCGACTTGAGCGCGTCGGCCAGCGTGACCTTCGATAGCGGCAATTCCGTGACGTTGTCGACCGGCCGCAAGGGTCGGCTTTGCCAGTCGAAGCGATTGATGCCGCCCACGGTGTAGACACCGGTTCGCGGCCCGTACTGTCCGCTGAGCAGCGCGGCGCGCGTCGGCTGGCAGTTGGGTCCGCAGGTGTAGCCGCTGGTGAATCGCAGCCCCGACTCGGCCAGGCGGTCGATATTGGGCGTCTCGTAGTACTTGTTGCCGTAACATCCCAGATCCGTGTAGCCCAGGTCATCGGCCAGGATCAAGACGACGTTGGGGCGCGTCGGTTCGTCGGCAGCCAGTGTCGCGCAGCACTGCGCGAGGATCGTCGTAAGACACGCGATCCATACGCGCGTCGGCAGTCTGCTGTGGCCGTCAGCGGGTCCGTTGTGTCGTGCGCGCGTGTGCGATGCTTGACTGTTCTGGATGTAATTCGGAGTTGCCATCGGTTGTTCTCGGTGCGTTGTATGAATTACGGATCTGTCGGGAGGGGCACGCTGCGTCGAGTGCGTGCGGCGTTGACGGATCACGCAGCACGCCCCTGCGAATTACGACGCCGCCAAGTATGCGCCACCCTGGCCGCGCCGGCAACCAAATCGTGCGTTCCCATGGATGGCGCACGTCCGAGCGGGTTTTCCGCATTGGCACGGCACCGTGCTACAATGGCCCCGTGTTACAATGGCAACGTGGCACTGCGAACAGCGATGTTCGCCTGGTGGATCGCCGTGAGAAAAGCACAACTAGTTGGGAGATTGATGCACAGAGTCCTCTTAATCGCTTCGATTGCAGTCCTTGCCGGCCTGTCCTCTGCGGCGCTATTGGCCGAGGACGCGGCGCCGCCCGCGCTATTTCGCGCCGTCGACTGCGAAGGCACCTACCCGGGCCATCTGCAAGGCGTCTGCGCTGACGCACGAGGCAACATCTACTGGTCGTTTACCGACGTGCTCGTGAAAACCGACGTGGACGGCAAGATCGGCAAGCGAGTTGACGTCGCGAGCCATCATGGCGATTTATGCTTGCACGATGGGCGCGTGTATGTCGCGGTGAACCTGGGTGAGTTCAACAAGCCGGCCGGTCACGCGGACTCGTGGATCTATGTCTACGATGCGGACTCGCTGGCGGAAACCTCGCGACACGCAGCGCAACAGGTCGTCCATGGCGCGGGCGGGATCGCCTGTGACGGGCAGCGATTCATCGTGGTGGGCGGGTTGCCGCCGGGTGCCAGCGAAAACTATCTCTACGAGTTCGACATGGAGCTTCAGTATTGCAAGCGTCACGTGTTGGACAGCGGCTACACATTGATGGGCATCCAAACCGCCGCGTTCGATGACGGGCAGTGGTGGTTCGGTTGCTACGGCGTACCGAAGGTCGTGCTGCGGGCTGACAACGGGCTGGCGTTGAACGGCCGTTGGACGTTCGATGCATCGCTCGGAATCGTGCCGCTGGGCGACGACCGGTTTCTGATTGGCAGCAATTCGCGACCGTCCGACCGGAAACACGTCGGACATCTTCGGCCCGCAACCGTCGACTCGAAACAAGGACTGCGGCTGGTCAAATAGTTTCACCCAGTGGCGGGCACCGTTTTCGACGGCGCGAGCCCTGCCTGGCCACGGCACCCCAGACTCCCGAGAAGTTATCATGCAAGCCGACTACACTACTGGGGCGTTGGGCCGCCGCGCCTTTCTGCAACAAGGGACGTTGATTTTGACCGCGGCAGCCATGCACTCGACGACCAACGCGGCGGCGGCTGCCGACGCTGGCCGCAAGCGACCCGCGGTGCGCCTGGCACTGCTTACCGACCTGCACTACGCGGACAAGAAGCCGGCCGGATCCCGGTTTTATCGCGAGACGCCCGCGAAGCTGGCCGAAGCGGCCGAGCAGTTCGCCGACGACCAACCGGACATGCTCGTCGAGTTAGGCGATCTGGTCGACGCGGCTGACTCACCCCAGGTCGAGCTGGGATACGTCGACACGATCAATCGACAACTGGCTCCGATTTGTGCCGAGCGACACTACGTGCTGGGCAACCACTGCGTTCACACGCTGACCAAGCAGGAGTTTCTTGGCGCGGTCGAGCGCGATAAGTCGTATTACTCGTTCGACCGTGGTGGTATTCACTTCGTCGTGCTGGATGCCTGCTTTCGAGCCGATGGCACGCCCTATGGCCGCAACAACTTCCAGTGGACCGACACGTCCATCCCCGGCGAGCAAATCGAATGGCTGGCAGGTGACCTGGCCCAAACCCAACACAAGACCATCGTGCTGGTGCACCAGCGACTCGACATCGAGGGTCTGTACGGCGTAAAGAACGCGGCCGACGTGCGACAAACGATCGACCGGGCCGGCAACGTGCTGGCGGTGTTGCAAGGCCACAGCCACCAAAACGACTACCGTCAAATCGCCGGAGTTCACTACTGCACCCTAGCCGCGATGATCGAAGGCGCGGGCCCCGAGAACAACGGCTACTCGCGCATGGACATCGAGCCGGACGGGACCATCCGACTCAAAGGCTTTCGGCGGCAGGAAAGCTACGACTGGAAGGCATGATCGCGGGGCGGCGCCGCGCGACACGTCGCCCGTGAATTTGGCCAACACAATCGATGCGCGCATGCGTAGCGGGCTTGGTCAACGCACGCGGCGGTGCGCCAGAATCGTCGGGCCGACGGCGTTAGCTGGACGCCGGGCTCGCTGACTCCTCTTCGATCCACTGTCGCGCCTGGTCCATGTCGCTGACGTCGAAGTAGCGAATCTTGGCCGACGTAAACGGTTTGCAGAACGTGGCCATTCCGGCTTCCCACTTCCGTTCGCCGACCATTGCCAGCCGTTCGATGTCGCCGAAGTGCTTGATATCGAACTTGATATCTTCCCACAGGGCTCCGGCGGTCCAGCCGTGAAAATCGTGCATTTGCAGCAAGATGCGAATCTTGCCGTGTTTCTTGATCAGGCTCTCGACCTCGGGCACGAATTGCTCGTAGTCCTCCTTGGACAACTTGCCGCTCATTTTAACCGAGAGAACTTTTCCGCCCACGTCCGATTGCAGCTCAATCATGGTCTGACTCCTAAGGAATTGGCATGGGGCGTTCGCGGGGCGAACGTGCCCTAAAAGGTCCGTTTGGGCGCCCGACGCAATCGCGGGCGGCAACATCATGGTGCGCCCTTTAATGTAACGCCTGCGCGCGGCGGTTGGCAAATCGCATGTTCTGGCGGTGCGCGGCGGCGTGTGACCCAGCGCCCAACCGCACACCCTGACTCGCGTTGTGGCCGCCGCCGCACACGTCGTCTTGGAACGCTTCGCCCAGACCGCTACGATGCTGACAGTTTGCCCAGTGCGACGATTGAAGTCGCTCGCTACGAGCCCAGTTCGCCAATGCGCCTGTAAATCGCCCAACTACGACGAGCTTGCGCGTCATGAACTCCGCCCAGCGAACAAGAATCGATGAGCCGGGCGGACCCGCAACCACGCCCCGGGACACAACACCACAAACTCCGTTCGCCCGATGAACGACGCGCCCGCCAACCACCCGCAATCTTCCGCTAGTCCTGGCTCCACAGCCGGAGCCCAGGCCGACCATGCCGGGCACCCGCGTTTTGCGATTGCCGAGGGCCTGCGCCCGATGGTGCTGTTCGTGTGGGCGGCCGTGGTGGGCAGCATCGTCGGACTGGTCGGGGCCGTGTTTCAACTTACGCTGATGGCGATTGCTGGCTGGCGCGACGAAATGCTCGCCGGGTTCGGTCCCGAGAGCTTGCTACGGTGGATCGTGCCGGTTGGGTTTTCTGCGGTGTGCGTTTACGTGGCGTTCGTGCTGGTTCGGCGCATCGCGCCCGAAACCGGTGGCAGCGGCGTGCAAGAAATCGAAGGCGCGCTTGACGACCTTCGCCCATTGCGCTGGCATCGGGTACTGCCGGTGAAGTTTTTCGGCGGCATCCTTGCGCTTAGCGGCGGATTAGTGCTGGGACGCGAAGGGCCGACGATCCAGATGGGCGGCAACCTGGGCAAGATGATTGCCGACCTGTTCAAGCTTTCGCGCGACGACGTTCATACGCTGGTGGCCGCCGGTGCAGGCGCGGGATTGTCGGCGGCTTTCAATGCGCCCCTGGCCGGCATTCTGTTCGTGATCGAGGAGATGCGGCCGCAGTTCAAGTACAACTTTCTCTCGGTGCACTCGGTGCTGATCGCCTCGGCCATGTCCGACATCGTGTTGCGGATGCTGATGGGCCAAGCACCCGACATCACGATGGCCAGCGTGCCGACGCCGCCGCTGGAGTCATTGTGGATCTTCCCGCTGCTGGGCGTGGTGTTCGGCGTGGTGGGCGTGGTGTTCAACCTGGTGCTGGTACGAACGCTCGACTTTTTCGCCGACATGAAGGGCAGGAGCTTCGCGCTGACAGGGCTCTACGTTGGCGGTGCCATCGGCCTGTTGGGAACGATCAGTCCGGACATGGTCGGCGGCGGCTACAGCGTGATCCCCCGCGCGCTGGACGAATCGATTCCGGCCACGATGCTGTTGGTCGTGTTCTTCGCCCGATTCGGCACAACAATGGTCAGCTACGGATCGGGCGCTCCGGGCGGAATCTTCGCGCCGATGCTGGCGCTGGCCACGGTATTCGGCATGTGGAGCGGACATTTCGCGCACGCGTGGTTTCCGGAACTGGTGAGCCATCCACACGTGCTGGCCGTGGCCGGGATGGGTGCGCTGTTTTCAGCCACGGTGCGGGCGCCGCTGACGGGTATCGCGCTGACGATCGAAATGACCGCCAACTACACGCTGATTCTGCCGCTGATCATCACCTGCATGGTGGCCGCAATCGTGGCACAGGGTTTGGGCGGCCGGCCGATTTACAGCGTGTTGCTGCGGCGGACGCTGGACCGCGCCGCCCGGTAGTTCGGCGCCTTGGTTGCCGCGCGTGCTGAGAAGGACCCTAGTCTTGGTCGTCGGAGCCGCACAAGGGACCGTTGGTGCCTCCGATCCAATTCGGGAGCGTTGGAATCGCGCTCAGTGGACAGGACGGCTGTCGTCTCGCGGATGGTGCCAACCCCACCATTCATAGAGACTCTGGCGGGGGAGTGTTCTTGGCATTGGTGGAGCCGAACGACTAGAAACTCATGATTCGACAGGGCTCGCAGTTGACCTGCAAGTCAAACCGCCCGGTGCTTTCGTTTCTGCCGCAATCGTATGTTAGGCAGCACGCTGCTGCGCACCAACTAGAGTATGTAGTATGCAGCGCCACCGTGACTGCCGAGCGGCACAGGCGCAACAACTGAATCCAACTCGACGAAATGACATGAGTCAACGGTAGGATCGAAGCCGGTCACGGCCGAAGTCTCGTGAAAGTAGTACAACGTTGGTAGACCGTCAATCGTATACAACTCTTGTGTGTCTGACTTGAACTTCTTGTCGTAGTCCGGTCGATAGATGGCGGCCTTCCGTTCTTCGAAATAGTCTTCAAACGGTGGTCGCGGATCGACTTCGTCGTAGGTCCAACCGTCCATGGCGACATCTCGAAGCCAGTCATCATGTTCCTGTGTGGTGACACTGGACGCACGTTCTAACATTTCCCGCACGAATTCACGAGTCAATCGATACGCTGGATTCTCCGCCGTCATTGCATCGAGGGCGACGCTAGTGTTCACATCCCACTCGCCGAAGACCCGCATGCGTTGCACAACGTCTGAATAGCGGTTAGATGCTGGGTTTATACGGCGATAATGGCTAGGGCGTTCCAGGTGTGGTGCAAACTGTGCTGCATCCATCGACTCAGCATTGTCACGTAGAAAAACCTCAATCTCACGAATCTCAGCACTATCAAGAGTGTTTGATTCGTCCACGTGACCAAGGAACTGCCCATCAGCGCTGGCAAAGTAACCGTGACGAATTGGAGGTTGAGCAGGTGCTGTGTAGGCGTACCAGGAGTCGTTCCATGTCTCGCGATCGAAGAAGAATCGTCTGTCAAGCGTAAACGAGAACATCGTCGGAATGCCCAGCGATCAGCGCAAATCGTCGTGTGACATGTGAAACGTGGATACGACCTATTCATCTACAAAGCGCAGACGAGCAGAAACTGTGATTTTAGCGGATGCGAGCTCTGGCGCCATCCAACCAAAGTGAGTTTGAACCTCTAGAGGGGTCGGTTTCGAGACTCACTGAGGACACATCGAATACGCACGTCAAGTGGCGTGTCTTAATACCAGGCGACCACATCGAATACTTCCGACAAGACGTGGCCGCAGCAGCCCTGCGGGACGTCTTGAACTTCGCTTTGAAGGCCTCACCGCGGTAGGCTGACACCGTGGGCCAGCGTTTTCAGGTTTTTGTGACATCAGCGTCAGCCACGCCAATCATTTGAGGTTGTATCTTGGCGGCGCGCGGCTAGGTTAGGTCGTTTACGATCAGCACCCTCTTGCCGCGTGACGCTTGCCCACGCGGCACGGCATTCCGACTTGCAGATGTCCGCCCGAAACGACCCTTCAAACAACTCCGGCTGGCCCGGTAAGTGGTTGCCGGAATTCCTGCTGGTGGGACAACGACGGGTCCGCGGTCCGGCGCGGATGCTGGGGCTTTCGAGTCTGGTGGGAATCGTCGCGGGACTGGGCGCGATTCTGTTCTTCGTGCTGACGCAAACTGTCGAGCACACAACGATGGCGGCCGTGGCCAACTATCAGCCCGAGCCGCACCCAGATGGCGAATCGCGGCTCTCGTTTCTGCCGACGGCCGGCTCGCCGTTGCACCCCTGGTATCTGGTCGGCATCGTCACGGTCGGCGGGTTGGCCAGCGGCGTGCTCGTGTTCACGTTGGCACCGGAGACCGAGGGTCACGGAACCGACAGCGTCATCGACGCCTATCACAATAAGCAAGGATACATCCGTCCGCGCGCGCCGATCATCAAGATCATCGCCAGCGCGATCACACTGGGCACCGGCGGGTCGGGCGGGCGCGAAGGTCCGATTGCGCAAATCGGGGCCGGCTTCGGATCCGCGCTGTCCGGCATTGTGGGATTGCGCCCGGCCGAACGCCGCGTGTTGTTGGCGGCCGGAATGGGCGCCGGCATCGGGGCGATCTTTCGTGCTCCGCTGGCCGGGGCGCTGTTTGCTTCCGAGGTGCTGTATCGTTCGCCGGAGTTCGAGGCCGAGGTAATCCTGCCGGCGGCGATGGCCAGCGTGATAGCGTACTGCACGTTTGCCAGCGTGTTCGGCTGGGACCCATTGTTTCAAATGCCGGACCTGGCGTTCGACAATGCCTGGCAGTTGTTTCCGTACCTGCTTTTGGCGCTTTGCATGGCGCTGTTGGCGATGGTGTACACGCGGGCGTTTTACGGCACGCGCAACCTGTTTGCGCGGTTGCCGATCATTCCGCACCTGCGCCCAGCGCTGGGCGCGCTGCTGACCGGGTTGTTCGGCGTCGGGCTGTACTTTGCCTTCGGGAGCGATCCCAGGGCCCTGTCGGTGATGGCGACCGGCTATTCATCGCTCCAAGAGATCGTGATCAGCGAAAAGTCGTACACGCCAACGCTGTTGATCGCGATTTCGCTGGGCAAGATCCTGACGACGAGCCTGACGATCGGCAGCGGCGGCTCCGGCGGTGTGTTCGGGCCGTCGATGGTCATCGGCGGGTGCGGCGGCGCGGCGCTCGGGCTGGGCATGCAGTCGATCTGGCCCGAGTTGGTGCCGCATCCGGCCAGTTTCGCGGTGGTGGGCATGGCCAGCTTCTTTGCGGCCGCGGCCAAGACCCCGGTCTCGACCCTGGTCATGGTCAGCGAGATGACCGGCGGCTACCACCTGCTGTTGCCGGCACTGTGGGGCTGCGCCATTTCGTTCATGATTTCCGACGAGCAGTCAATTTACCGGGCACAGGTCGAGACGCGCTCGCGATCGCCGGCACATCAAGGCAGCTTTGTGCGCGAAGTGCTGTCTGACGTGCACGTGCGGCAGTTTCTGCCAGCGGGCCGATCGGTGACTATGCTCCACGCCGAGGAATCGCTCGATACGGTGCTGGACCGGTTCGACGAGGGGACCGCCACCGTGCTGCCGGTGGTCGACGACGACAACCGACTGCTGGGCGTGGTCAATCTGGACGAGGTCTTTCTGGCGTCGCATGCGCCGGAGTTGCGCTCGTTGATTCTGGCGACCGACTTGATGCGGAGCCGTGTTGTGCCGCTCACGCCGAGCAATTCGTTGGATCGGGCGCTGGAACTGTTCGTGGAAAACGATCTGCGGGCACTGCCCATCGTTGACGACATCAAGCAGCGGCACGTGCTGGGCATGATTTCGCGAACCGAGGTGACCAGCGCGTACTTGCGATTCGTTCACGGACCGCGTGGCGCGGCGGCGGCCGGCTCGTAGGCGTCGTGCTTCAGCCGGCGGCATCGACAAAACGCTCGAGCGCCTGCCGGTCCAGGTCGATCCCCAGCCCGGGACGCTCGCCCAGAAGGATCTGGCCGTTGACCAGCTCGAACTCCTGGCGCACCAGTTCGCGCCGTAGCGGCGACTCGGACAGCTTGGCCGGCAGGAACTCGACAAAGCGGCACGCCTCGGTGGTGGCCGCCAGATGGGCACTGGCCGCGATCCCGATCATGGACTTCCAGCAGTGCGGCACGATCAGCCGGTCGCGCTGTTCGGCAATCCGGCAGACTTTGACCGCCTCGGTGAATCCGCCAACGCGTCCAACGTCGGGCTGCAGCACGGCCAGCTTGCCGCGATCGGCCAAATCTTCGAACTCCCAATGCGTGTTCTGCCACTCGCCGGCCGCGATGCGAATCGGTGAGCGCTCGGCCAACCGGGCGTAGCCGTCCAAGTCGTCGATGTCGATCGGCGTCTCGACAAAGAATAGATCGTGCGGAGCAAGTTGTTCGAGCACCGACAGGGCACGCTCGGCATCGGGCCAGGCGTAGGCCACGTCGACCATCAGCGTGAATTCAGGGCCGACCGCCTCGCGGCAGGCCGCCACCATCTCGACGACCGACTCGTCGTCTTCCTGCAGTCCGTTGTGGCTGTAGGGACCGTTGATGCAGACTTCGAGCTTGGCCGCGCGAAAGCCCATCGCTTGGGCCGTGAGCGCCTTTTCGATCAGCGAGGCGCATTGCGTATCGACCGTGTTGCCGGTGGCCAGCAGCGACGCATAGGGTACGACGGGCCGCGGTCCGGCGTCGGTCCCGTCGCGACCACGGTGCTCGTTGAGCAGCCGCCAAACGGGCTTGCCGGCCGCCTGACCACGAATGTCCCACAGCGCCATGTCGATTGCGCCCATGGCGCAGATGACCGCCCCGCGGCGACCGGTCATTTTTGATCCGCTGTAGAGCCGGTTCCAAACCGCCTCAGGCTGGAGCGGATCGGCGCCGAGCAACATCTCCTGCAAGCCCAGGCCCATGCAGTGCGTGCCCCGGGCACGGATGCACTCCCGCGCGACCCAGGGGTTGGTATCGGTTTCGCCGATGCCGATCAGGCCCTCGTCGGTGTGCACCTCGACGACCAGGTCGTCCTGCGCGGACGAACAGGCCTGCGTGTCATAGTCGGGCACGAGCAGCACGTGGCATTCGACGTGGGTGATTTTCATCGGCAGCGGGGCCAGATTGATGCTAGGCGAAACGAAGCGGCCGGAGGCGCCGTGCGACGGACACCGGCGGTGGTTTACGAACTTGTGCTGGCGCCGGCGCCGTACGCCGGGTCCAATGATGGCACAACCGGCTGCGGCTCACAACCGCCGTGGCCTTCGGGCGTGATCCAATACCACGCGGCAGCACCAGCCAGACAAACGATGCTCCCTACTCCAATACCGAACTGCCAGCCGTAACCAAGCGTGTCACTGACCCAGGGCGTGACAACCGGAGCGATGAACCCGCCAGCATTGCCGCCGGTATTGAAGATACCGGCCGACAACCCGCCACGGTTGCGACCGACTTCGACCGCCGTGACCCAAAAAGAGCCTTCGACCAATCCGAGAACACCCAGCGCCGAGGAGAGCCAAACGACGATCCAGGTTGGATTGTCCGTGGCCCGCGTCCCGATGATCAGCAGCGCGGCGCTGGCGCTCATCGCGATCATCGCCAGCCAGGCCCGTGCCGCGCGCCAGCCAAACAGCGACAACAGCCGGTCGGAAAGCCAACCGCCGACGGGCATGCTAACAGCCATCGCCAGCGGCGGAATCGAGGCGTAGTAGCTACTGGCCGTCTCGCCCAACTCCAGTACTTCTTGGAAGTAGTAGCGCATCCAGTAGAAGAACAAATATTGAAAGTAGCCGACTGCCCCATAGCTGAACGTGAGCAACAGCAAGTTTTTGTTGCGGCGGAGGAATTGGAAGAACGTCGGGGCGGAAACGGATGGTCGATGGCTGGCTGCCGTGGCGGACGAATCAGCCGGCAATTCACGATCAGCCGTGGCAGCCAGATCCTGGTGGCGGGCCGTCGTTTCTCCAGCCAGGCGAATCCAGAGCAGACCCAGACACACCGTGGCCAGCGCGGTTACCAGAAATGCACCTTGCCAGTTGAGCCACTCGACTCGCACCAGCGCGCCAAAGACAACGTACGTCGAGGCAATGCCAAGCAGCGCGGCACCGGTTACCAGCCCATTGGCCGACGAGCGGCGCGGCAGCGGAACGCCCAGCGATACGGCTTTGGCCGCCGCCGGGTGCAACGGCGCGCTGACCAGCCCCATCATTCCACGGATCAAGAGAAAGGCCACCATCGCTCCGCCGGCGGTCACCGCGGTGAAGCCTATGCCGCCGGTCAGGGCGACGAACACGGCCGAACCGACGCAGACCAGCCCGAGCGCAAACCGCGGCCCCATGCGGTCGATCAACCAACCGCCGGGAATCATCGCCGCCGTATACGCCACGAGGAACACCGAGTAGATGAACCCCATCTGCGTCGGCGACAGGCCGTATTGCTGCATGATCTGGGTGTCGCCAGCCACGGCCATGCTAACGCGGTTGAAGTGCGACAGCGCACAGATCGCCGCCAATACGATGACCAACCGCCACGGATGCGGGTAGGCGGGTGAGGCGCCGCCGGTAGGTTCGATCGTAGCGGAAGTCGTGCTCATGGGCGTCGCGATTGTAATGGACCGAACGGAGCGACCTACCGCGAAGTGCTGAGCTCGCCGCAGGCAAATCGCGCGTGTCGCAACTATTGCGCCGGCCGCGCGGCGCGAAACCACGGGCCGGATCCTCGAGCTAATCGATCGCCTTGACTCGTTTGAGCCATGTGGCGTACGCGGCAGCCGGGTCCGTATCGCCCTCGTGGACCAGCACGCCGAACCGCAATCGGAGCTGCTCACCCGGGGCTACTTGCACTTTGCTCTTGTCCTGTTTCGTGAATGCGTTGCGGCCGAACGGGTTGGCTACTAGCACGCCGTAGTCGCGAGCATGAAACCACGAGGGCCGAAAGTTTGTCGGATCAGGCATCAAGAGTACTCCGACCGCGTGGCCGTCGATCTTGCCACGGTAGTCGCACCACTTGGCCACCTGGCCCCAGACCTGCTCCTCGTCGATTCGGCCCTGGCTATCGACGATGTGGCCGCCCTGCTCCACGGCAATGGGCGTGGCCACGCGAACGCCAAGGCCCATTTCCTCTTGATCGCCGAAGTAGAACGCGCGCGGCCCGGAAAAGGTCGAGTCCCAGGTGATGAAATAGCCGGATGGTGCATCGTCGAAACGAAGCCGGCAGACTTCCTCGCAAACGGTTTGTCCCTCGGCCACGTACGCGTTTCTGACGGCGAAGGCCGCGCCGTGCTCGTCGGCTCGCGGCGGCTCGACGAACGACGCGTGGCGCACGGTCCCCTTGTTGCGCCAGAAGTCGTGAGCCGAGATATCGCCAAATGCCATCCACAATCCGGGATGCAGTTCGGCATGGTCCGTGGCGTCCTGGCCTTCGCGGGGCGGATGATTGCGCGTGACTTGAATGCCGGCCGGCGTGCGCACGTGGGCAAAGTACGGCCGTAGCGTCTTCGGGTCGCTCCAGACGTACGTCGCCAGCGGTTTGCCGTTGAGGTTGACTTGCAGACTGGTTTCGCCCTGCTCGACCTCGAAGCGACCTTCGGCCGCGGTTGCGGACTGCCAATTGATCGCGCAGACGCACAGCCACGCGAACCAGCACAAGCGGTCGATGCTCACGTCGCGGCCCCCGCAGCCTCGCGCGCCTTGACGAGCATCTCGATCCACGGGCCGATATAGTGGCCGTGATCGTGATACGTGCGGCCGCTGACCAGATTGCCGTCGACCACGCAAGGCTCGTCGACGAACGTACCGCCGCAGACTTCCAGATCGAACTTGCACTTGGGCACGGTAGCCATGCGCCGCCCCTGCACACATCCGGCCCGGGCGGGAATCTCGACGCCGTGACAAACGCTGGCGATTGGCTTGCCGGTGTCGAAGAAGTGGCGAGTGATGCGGAGCAGATCTTCGTCTTCGCGAATGTACTCCGGCGCCCGACCGCCGCTAAAGAAGATGCCGATGTAGTCGTTCGGGTCGATTTCGGCAAAGCTCACGTCGGCGTCGATCGTGTAACCTTCCCATTCCTTGGTGATGGTCCAACCTGGCTTGACCTCGTGCAACACCATCTGGTAGCGGCGCTTTTCGGGCGCGGCCACCACGGGCACAAACCCGCCTTCCTGCAACCGGTAGTACGGGTAGAGCGTGTCCATCGTCTCGGACGCGTCTCCGACAATGAGCAAAACTTTGTTCATGAAATCCGAGCGCGTCGTGGCGCGGCCAAGCGGGTTGCGAAATGGACCATGCGTGCCAATTTAGCGTAAGGGCGCGCGCGGTTCCACTTGCGACACGTCAAAAAAAGAACTCGACGCGCAGAGAAGGCCATTGTGCGCGGCGCGGCGATCGAAAAGTGAGCGGGCAATTCGCCGGCGTCAGACCACGGCGGCCTGGCCAACCGGTTCCGGTCGCCCGTAGTGATAGCCTTGGGCGAGGTCAAAGCCCAGTTCCGCGCACGTCGCGCCTTCGTCCGGATGCTCGATGCCCTCGGCAAGCACTGACACGCCCAAATCGTGGGCCATCCGGACCAGGGTTTCGGTCATCTGCCGGCGCTGACCGGACGCATTGTGAATGTCGCGCACCAGGCAGATGTCAAACTTGAGATAGTCGGGCGGGACTTCGATCAAGTCGACAAGCCGTGCCTGGCCTGCGCCAAAGTCGTCGTAGGCCAGTTGGACGTCGATCTCGCGGAGGGCTTTCTTCAAACTCCGCATGCCGTTGAGATCCGTGATCGCGGCTTCATGAATCTCGAGCGTCAGCGGCTGTTCGGGTGCTTCGGCGCGCAGCTCGCGCAGCGATTCGAGCAGCCCGCCTTCTGACAACTCGGCCGGATGCGTGTTTAGAAACAGGTTTGGCCGGTTGGCCAGCTCGCGGCCAAGCCGCACTCCCTCGCGACGGAACAGCCGGCTCAGCGCCGACTCCATGTTCAGCCGCGCGGCCACGGCGAACATCTGCGCCGGATTGTGCAGGCCGTCGATCGTGCTGCGCGCAAGCACTTCGTAGCCACGAATCGCACCGCCGGGCAGGTCCACGATTGGCTGAAATACGGGCAGGGCGCCGTCTCCGTCGAGCAGTTTGTCGAACTGCCCGATCGAGTACACCCATTCATTGCGGTCGACCTGCATGGTCGCACCGGCGTCGGCACCCGTTTGATCGCCGAGGCGAAATTCCTGATTGGCAAAGTGGATCACGTCTCCATCGGTCAGCGGTGTATCCTCTTCGATCCGTTTGCCGTTGACGAACGTCCCGTTGCGGCTGTTCAGGTCGCGGATGACAATTCGCTCGCCGTCGCGGCAGATCTCGGCATGCTCCTTCGAGACACCGGTGCCGGCCAGACAGAAGGACAGATCGGGTCGGCGGCCTACGCGAAACGGCCAGACGTTGATCGTCACTTGTCGTAGACTGGGCGGATCTCCGACCAGTCCTTCCAGGTACCAATTCGAACTTCGAGATGGTTGCATACGCGTACCGCCAGGTGGGTGCTTTAGCCGCAGCGTGTCGATAGGGTTTCCTACACGAAACCTTAGCTTGTGGATCGACGCAACTTGTTGCGAATCGGACCGGTCTGAGCGGGTTGCGCCGGTCGAAGGGCCGAATTGGCTCACTGGAAGCGGGGGTGGTCGCCGGTCAACCAACCGGCCCCCTCAGCAGCGGCGGCAAACGCGGAGCAAACGGTGCGATCCAACCGAAACGCCACGGGCGCTTTACTATTTTGCCGCGTCGGTCGAAGCATTGCCCCGCGCCATATCGAAGGCCAGCGCGGCGATCTGGCAGCACCACCGGAGCATTACGGTTGTGGCGCCGACCACCGATGGCCCGACCCGACGTACAGATCGTCGAGGAACTGCTGCCACTGCTCGCGAGTGCGACTGGGGGGAAAAGGCTGCGGCGGTTCGGGCTTGACGGCGCGTTGTACAACTTCGAACTGCCCGTCGCCGGTGATCCGACCGATCCGGGGTGTCTTGAACGTGTGGTGGGTCGCCGGATCGATCCGCATGTCGCCCTCGGGCGCTAACAGATGCTGATCCAGCAGCGCGCGCCGGATGGCGGCTGTCTCAGCAGAGCCGGCCTGCTCGACCGCCTTAGCCCATAGACGTACGCCAACGTAGGCGGCCTCCATCGGATCGGTCACCACACGTTGCGGGCTGTACTGATCGTGAAACTGCTTGACGAAATCATGGTTCTCCGGCGACTCGATCGACTGAAAGTAGTTCCAGGCCGCGTAATCGCCGTCCATTTCAGCGACGTTCATCAACCGCAATTCCTGCTCACCAATGCTGAACGATATCGTGGGCACCTTCGCGGCCGTAATGCCGGCCGAACGAAGCGCCTTGAAAAACGGCATGTTCGTACTGCCGTTGATGGTGTTTAGGATGACGTCGGGCTCGGCCGCGACCACTGCTTCGACCAGTTCCGCGACGTCGTACGTGCCAAGCGGAACGTATTGCTCACCCACCACTTCCGCGTTCATCTCGGCCAGCGTGTCCTGGATCACGGCATTGGCCGCCCTAGGAAACACGTAGTCGGATCCGACCAAGAAAAATCGCCGCTTGCCGAGAAAGGCGAACGCCCAGCGAACGGCCGGTATGATCTGTTGATTGGGCGTGGCACCAAGATAGACCACGTTGGGCGACTCCTCCATGCCCTCGTACTGTACGGGGTATACAAGCAGATGGTCGTGCTGCTCGAAAATCGGCACGACCGTCTTGCGGCTGGCCGAAGTCCAGCAGCCGAAGACCGTGGACACCTGATCTTCGGTAATGAGCCGCTCGGCTTCGGTTGCAAAGACAGCCGGGTCCGAGCGTCCGTCGCGCACGACGGCCTCGACCGGGCGTCCAAGAACTCCTCCCGACTCGTTAAGTTGCCGCACGGCCAACAGCGCCGCGTCGACAACCGGCGACTCACTCTCGGCCATCGTGCCGGAAGTGGAGTGCAAGATACCGATGCGAATCGGCTCTCCGGCTGGAATAACCGGTGGCACCGGCGCGGCGGATGCGCTGGCACCGGCGGCTTGTGCCGCGCCGTCGCCGATCGGCGCATTGGCCACCGGACCTTCCGGCGGGTTGCGGCCCAATACTAGAAAGGCCGCAGCGGCCGCCAACAACACGAAGGCGGCAACACTCAGACCGAGGGCCCAATGGCGCCGCGGCGATTGGTGTTCGCCGATTGGAATGTGCGACACAGAGGAATGGGTGCCCGATTGGCTGGGCAGCGCGATTCCCTGGCCCGATAGCGTCGCGACGACCGCTTCCAGATCGGCCAGCATTTCCGCCGGGTTCTGGTAGCGATCCTCCGGCGACTTGGCCATCGCACGGGCGACAATCTGGCTACATGCCGGCGGGATCCGGGGGTTCCTTTCGCGCGGGTCGAGTACGGCCTGCTTGCAATGCGCGTACATCACTTGAACGACGCTGGCGCTCTCGCCATACGGATTGTCGCCGGTGAGCATTGCATAGTAGGTCGCGCCCAGCGAGTAGATATCGCTGCGATGATCGATCGGACGCGACTCGCATTGTTCTGGGCTCATGAAGTACGGCGTGCCAACGATCTTGCCCGCCGCCGTTACGTTGCGCGACGTGTCGAGCGTCTGCTTGGCGAGACCAAAGTCGGCGACTTTGACCGATCCGTTGGCGGTGAGTAGCAGGTTGGCGGGTTTGATATCGCGATGGACCAGGCCCGCGGCGTGCGCCGCGACCAATCCTCGGCATGCATCCAGCGCCGCGCGGGTGGCATCGACCACCGACAGTGCGCCGGAGCGTTCCATCTGGTCGGCAATGCTTCCGCCCGTGACGCACTCCATGACGAGATAGTACATCTCGTCTTCCTTGCCAACCTCGTAGATCGGCACGGTGTTCGGGTGGGTGAGCTGGCCCGCCGTCTTGGCCTCCGAAAGAAACCGCTGCAAGTTGACGGAGTTTTCGGCGACTTCCTTGGGAAGCACCTTGATGGCCACTTCGCGCTCGATCAGTGAATCGAAACCGCGATACACCAGTCCCATGCCACCCGCGCCGAGCAGCCCGCGAATCTCGTAGCGCCCCATGCGACGGCCGATCCACGATTCGAACTCGGCGTCGCCCGATCCGGTTTCGCTAGCGGCACGTTGAAAAGACGTCTCTGCAGATAAGAACTGGGTCTCGTCCAGCGTCGCATCGTCGGGTCCCGCTTCGCGCGGAGCACCGGGCTGGGCGGGCTTCTCGTCTGGATTGTTAGCGGGCGTCATGGCGAGGGTTCCGGTTCACTTCGGCCGTTGGCGGGCCGGGGGGACAACAACGGCCGGCAAGTGGCCGCCGCGGCTTGCGCGACGTCCGGCATAACCGGATGGAGGAATCCGTAGGACAACTCGCGCGAAAGACTGATTATAACCAGGGCGTCCGCGATGCACGACAGCCGGGTGGCATCCGCGTCCGCCCGTGAGACTATAATCCGACGAAGCTCCGGCGATCAATGTGACTTGAGTGAACACGACACCATGCGCTCGTAGTTTACCGCCACCGGTGGCCGATCGCGACCGAACAGCCCACAACAACGCCGTATTGCCCGACGAATGAATCATACTTCATCGAACGAGCCGCACGTCGGACCCAATGTCTGGACGATGCAAAGTGCGCCCGGACCGCTCACCGTGATCAACGGTCGCGAGTACCTGTACTTCGCCGGAACGTCGTACTTGGGGCTGCAGGGTCATCCGGCCGTGGTCGAGGCAGCGCGCGCGGCGCTTTCGGCGTATGGCATTCATACGTGTACGGGTCGCAACGGGTTCGGTACCTGCCCGCCGGTCGCGGAAGTTGAACAGCGTACGGCCGATTTCCTTCAGGCCGACGAAGCGAGTTACCTGGTCAGCGGCTATGCGAGCAATTTTGCCGTACTGGCCACGCTGTCGCCGCACGTCGAATTGGTCTTTGCTGACGAGCACGCGCATGACTCGCTCCGCGAGGCGATCGGATGTCTTGAACGACTTGAACGTCCGCCGTTTGCGTTTCGACATGGCGACCCGAATCATTTGGCCGAACAACTCCGCCAACACGTCCGGCCCGGGCAACGCCCGCTCGTACTGACCGACGGTGTCTTTGCCGTGAGCGGAGATCTGGCACCTGTGACTTCGTATCTGAACGCACTCGAGCCGTTCGACGGCGCGATGCTCCACGTCGACGACGCGCACGGGGTGGCCGCGCTCGGCAAAGAGGGACGCGGCGCGCTTGAGCTGGCGGGTGTGGACCCGGGGCGCATCAATCGCGATCTGGCGGAAGCCGTTGCCGGTCCGCGCGTGTTTCACTCGACGACGCTCAGTAAGGCCGTGGGCGGCCACGGCGGCGCCGTGGCGGGTAGCGCGGCGTTTATGACACGCCTACGCAGCGCAAGCGGTTGGTACCGGGGTGCAAGTGCTCCGGCCACGCCCGTCGCCGCGGCAACAGCCAAAGCACTCGAGATCGTGACGACAATGCCCGAGCTGCGCCGGCGATTGGCGGACAACGTGACTAGCGTGCGCAATGGTCTGGCGGCCGCCGGATTCGACGTCGAATCTAGTCCATCACCGATTGTGGGTTTTCGCGTCGGCTCAGCGCAGACGATGCAGGGCATTCAGCGCGCACTGATGGAGCGGGGGATCGTGATCGCCCATGCGCGCGACTATGCCGGTGCCGGCGCGGATGGTATGCTGCGCATCGCCGTTTGCGCCTTACACACGCCCGAGATGATTGCACGGCTCCTTGAAACCCTGCAAGACGCGGCAACGGCGCAGCGCGAAACATGACGGCCCGGCGCGCCTCGGCAGCGTAGTACGATGGATGCCGTGATGGTCGTCGCCAGAATTCTCCAGCCAACTCGCGCAACCGCACTCAATCCGCAACCGCCCACCGTGCATGGAAACGTTGATTGCTAGCGACGACGTTTGGCTGCTGTGGTCGGTCATTCTTGCGGGTGTGGCGGTAAGCATTTATCTCGAGCAGACGTACACTTGGGCGGCGAAGCTCAGCGGACCGGTGCTGGCGTTGTGCATCGCGATGGCGCTGGCCAATCTGCGGATCATGCCGGCGCAATCCGGCGTCTACGGCACCGTGCAAGACCGGCTGGTTCCGCTGGCATTGCCCCTGTTGTTGTTGCGGGCGAACGTGTTTCACATCGTGCGGTCGACCGGCTGGCTGTTCGTGGCGTTTCACATTTCGGTCGTGGGCACGGTGGTCGGCGCGCTTGCGGCAGCGGCGATGGTGGGCCGCGCGGTTGATAACGTGCCGCAGGTGGCCGCGATTATGACCGGAAGCTACACGGGAGGCGGGGTCAATTTCTTCGCGGTCGCCCGATCGTACGACATCAGCGAGAACATCACAGGGCCGCTGCTGGTAGCAGACAACTTTATCATGGCCGGCATGTTCGTCACGCTGCTGTTGGTAGCGCGCAGTCGCTGGGCGCGGCGCTGGTATCCCCATCCGGACTCCGCCGACGCGGTCGACAGCCGCAAACTGGCCGCCGAACATTGGCGGGCAAAGGAAATCTCGCTGTTGGATATCGCCGCGTCGATCGCGATCGCGGTGGCGATTGTCACGTGTGCCGAATGGACGGCTTACCTGGCCGGCGAAGCGGTCGAAAGCACGGCACTCGCGCAGCTGCTTGGCAACCGGTTCGTGCACATTACGGCCCTGTCGACGCTGGTGGCAACGCTGCTGCCGGGTCCGCTGGCAAAGATTCGCGGGGCCGAAGAGATCGGCGCCTATTTGCTGTACATCTTTCTGTTTGTGATCGGATTGCCGGCCGATTTGTGGCAGGTGGTGACCAGCGTGCCGCTGCTGTTCGTCTTCTGCCTGGTCATGGCGATTGTCAACGCGGTGGTGACGTTCGGCGTCGGACGACTCCTGAGGATGAACCTGGAACACCTGGCTTTGTCAGTCAATGCCGCTCTGGGCGGACCGCCTTCCGCCGCGGCGATGGCGATCTCGATGGGCTGGTCGAAGCTGGTGCTGCCGGGGCTGCTGATCGGCATCTGGGGCTATGTCATCGGCACGGCCATCGGACTGGCTGTTGGCGAGTTCTTGCAGCGGTGGCCGTAGGGCTGCGAAGTAGACTGATTGCGCGAACGGCGCTATGGCGAGAGTCACGTGTTGATTTCGACGTCGCGGTACGCCAGCTTCAGCTTCATCCGCGTCGCCCAGCCGATGCCCGAGTCGCGCAGCCCCAGAGTCTCCAGCCGATCGAGCGCGCCCAGCAGACCTTCGGCGACCGGCGCGGCCACTTTGGTTCCGCTGAGGTCAAGGTGCCGCAGGCTATCGAACCGATACAGCTCGCGAAGGCCTACGCCCGTGACGCTTGTATTGAGCAGTTCAACACAGTGCACGCCGGCCTGCCGCCGAAGCCGTTCGGCCAGCGGGATGAACGTTGAATCGTCGATGTGCTGGCCCGACAGGCGGACCCTGGCCAGCCGGTCCATCACGGTGGCAAAGTCGGTGCCGATCGTCTGACCCAGCGATTCGACGCTCTCGACTTCCGTTTCGCCACCTAGCGATTTGACCTCGTTGATGATTTCCTGCTGCTCGGCGTACTGCTCGACCCAACCGCTAAGCCACTGCATGCGCCCGGCTTTGAAGCGCGCGTATTCGGTTGCTTGCTCGAAGGCCTCGTGCAAGCGCATGAAGGCCTGAGGGTCGCCGCCGCGGTCGGGATGCGCGTCTTTGGCTTTGTCGATGTAGGCCTGCTTGACGTCGTCGACCGTCACCGGCGGTTTCAAGCCCAGCACCGCCAGAAACTCAAGTGCGGGATCTTTCGGTGAAAAAGGTTGATCGCTGACCATAGTGGTTCTCGTTCCTAGCCGGTTTCGCCGGCCATGCGTCGGACGCGCGCAGCCGATTGCGCGGTTCCTACTGGGTCGACTCGATCAACCGCGGCACATACGACCGATACCGGGCATCAGGAGCCGGTCCCTTATCCGACATAGCGCGGATTCGCTTGTGCAGTGTACTGGCGTGATCGCCGCTGGCGTGCACCGCGTTGAGCGCGAACAGCGAGGCGAAGACGCCATTGTCGCCCCAGTCGCAAGCCGCGCCGAGTGTTTCCAGCGCCTTGGCACGCGATGGACCGTCGCCGAATCGACAGAGCGCTTCGGCAGCAACAACTCGCACGTAGGGCGATGCATCGTCCAGTGCCGCCAGCAGCACGTCGCCAGCGGATTGCACGCTTGGCGCGCCACGGGCCAACAAACCCGTGGACGCCCAGTAGCGAACCGCGCTGTCCTCGTCGCTCAGCTTGTCGATGAGCGGAGAGACGGCTTCTTCGCCGGTGCCTGCCGCCAACTCCGCGGTGGCCATGATGCGCTCAAGGGGATACGACTTCCCGTCGCGCGCCATGTCGTACGGAGCGCGGTCGCCGGAGCGCGCATGGATCTCGCCCTCGGGCAGAAACCCTACGTCGCGAATCGAAACGGCCAGGGCTTGCTGGGCCTTGCGCAGGCGCTGCAGATCGCCCTGATGCGCCGGCGAACCGGCCAGGTTATGCACTTCGTCCGGGTCGTTGTTCAGGTCGTACAACTCTTCGGGCGGCTTGCGGTTCCAAAACGCGTCTTGCGCGTCGTTCAGCTTGCCGCGCGTGTGCAGAGCGTGCCACACCTGGGTGGTGGGCGTTTGAAACATGTATTGCAGGTGTTGCCCACAGATGCGGGGAAGCATGTAGTTGCGAACGTAGACGAATCGCCCGCCGGTGACGCTGCGCACCATGTCAGCGCGCTCGTCCATCCGTCCGCGAAAGCCGTAAATGAACGGCTGTGGCGGCGCCGCGAACCGACCCAGAAACGCGTGACCTTGCATCCAGCTCGGCGGTTCGACGCCGGCCAGGCTCAACACCGTGGGGGCAAAGTCGACAAAGCTGACCAGACGCTCCGACGTGCCGCCGGGTACGTAGTCGGCGGTGCGCAGCTCGCGAAACTTCTCGGGCACATAGACGACCAAAGGGACGTGCAGGCCCGTGTTGTAGGGCCAGCGCTTGTTGCGCGGCATGCCCGAGCCGTGGTCGGCAAAATAAAATACGATCGTGTCGTCGGACAAGCCGGCCGCTTCGAGTTCGTCGAGCAGCGCGCCGGCATCTGCGTCGGCCTGGGTAATGCAATCGTAGTACTGGGCCCAATCCTGGCGCACCTCCGGCGTGTCGGGATGGTAGGCCGGAACGCGCACTTTCGACGGATCGTGGACCTGCTTGTGGGGGCGGGTGCGGATTCGGCTCTCGTGACTCTTGGTCGAATTGAACACCGCAAAGAACGGCTGCCGGTCCGCGCGGTTCTTCCAATGAGCGCCACGGCTCGAATCGTCCCAGACTTTTCCGGGCTGGCTCAGATTGTAGTCCGTCTTGACGTTGTTCGTGCAGTAGTACCCGGCCTCGCGCAGGATCTGCGGAAACATTTGCTTGCCCGACGGATACGCGACCATGCTGCGCATGTGCTGTCCGCCGGTCGACGGGGCATACAGTCCGGCAATCAGCGTGGTGCGGGCCGGTGCGCATACCGGCGCATTGGACCACGCGCGGGCATACGTCACGCCCTTGGCAGCCAGCCGGTCGACGTTGGGCGTGGTGGCGTATTCGTCGCCGTAGCAGCCCATGTGCGGACCGTGGTCTTCGGCGGTGAGCCAGAGAATGTTTGGGCGCGGTTCGTCGGCCAGCGCGCGCTGCGGCAGGAGCGACGATGCCCCGACAAGCACCAGGGCCCACGCCAGGATGCGCGACCAACCAACCGCGCGTGTCCACGTGGGCGAGTCTTGATTGCAGCGGCACTGCTTCATGGTGGTCACCCTCTTCGAGTTGGCCTTACAAACGCACCATCAGGGTTTCGTCGTTTCGTGCGGCGGCAGACAGCCCGCGCAGTTGCTTCGCGCGGCCGCTTTCCGGATCGCTCACAGCCACGTCGTAGCGCCCCTGGGCAAAAACATGCGGCTGAAACGACGATCCGCCAATGCGCAAATTGTAAACCAATTCGCCGGTGGTCTCCTCGAATACTTGCACCAGCGCGTTATCGGCCCCGGTGATTTGCAGGGTCGGCAGGTACCCCTCGGCCGTCCGGGCGTAGTTGTCGTGCACATCGATCGTGACCGGCCATCCGTCGAATTGGGACTCGCGCTGGCCGACGTCGGCCAGCAGCGGCCAGCAGTCAACGGTGATTTGCCGCTTACGCTTGTCGAACCGCACGATGCCCAGCCCCGAGGCCCGGTCCAGCGCGTGCTCAAGCGGGCCGCTACGAAACTCCTTGCGCGGATTGGCCACGGCGTACACCGTGATCGGGTGGTCGAAGTGATCACGGAAGTCGCCCGTATCGTCCGGCCCGCCTGGTGCGCGGTTCTCGCCGGATTGCTCGGGCTCGAACCAGCGAGGATAGAGCGAATTGACCGCCGGGCCGGCAAAGGCCACGGCTGCATCGCGATGCCCGTCGATGCCGTAGTGAACGACGGCGGGCAGGTGCTGGTCGCCGGCCAAATGGAACGCGAACGCTTTGCGGATTTCGCGCAGCGCGTCGTTGCGCGGCGTTTGCGGCCAGCCGTTGGCGTCGTAGTCGGCCACGAGCCGCTGGCGGTCGGCGCCGTGCGTGGTGGCCATCGCGGTGAAGATCGTTTGCGAAATCACGGCCTTCATGTCGGCACCGCGCCAGTCCGTTGCCCAGTGACGCAAGAATTCGATTTGGCGCTGTCCCAATAGCTCGAGCCCCGACACGTCGGCCGTCTTCGGCTCGAAGTTGGGATCGACGACGTGGTCGCCCCGGTCGCCGGTGGGCGGCACTTTGCCCTGGGGACCGCTTTTGAATTGCCGATCAGCCAGGATCGCGAAACTGACGCGGCCGTACGTCAACGGTCCGTAGTACACACTGATGCCGCGCTTCGACGGCGTCTTGTCGGGCGGATCCGGATGGTGCGATGTCTGCGTGCGGTGCACGGCGTTGATCCAGTCGACCGGCATCTGGTAGCCGCCCATCTCCTGTGTGCCGGTGCGCGGCGCGCCGCCCTCGCCCCACATGTTTCCCTGGTACACGTCGTGATCGTCGGGAATCGAGATGCTGGGCCGATCGCGCATCAGCGTGCGCCACGTCCAGCCGTGCAAGAACCACTTGTGGAGCATGTCGAGCACAGCCACGTCGACCGGTTCGCGGCGCACGCCGTAACCGCCGCTGCTCTCGTAGAACTGATCGCCGGTAAAAGCGAGCAAGTCCGGGTCGAGCTTCGCCGTGCTCTCGACACACCAGGTGTTGGGAAACGCCGAGTGCCAGTTGCACGAGATGTCGGCCACCGAGAGCACGTCGCGGTCGCGCGGGTCGCGCCGCACCGTGCCGGTCCACTCGTGGTCGGCGGTCGTGCCATCGGCGCCGCGCAATGGGTAGACCAGTCGATAGGGCGTGTCGACCGAATCGTCCCACGATTCGACGCGAAACGTCGCCGTGCGCGCGAGCGGGTCGATCGGCGCCGTCGCGATCTTGCTCCACTGGCCGTCGCGCTGGGTCTCGAGGCGGACCTGCTGGGCGTCGCTCTTGCCGATGGGCGGCATTTGGGCCGTCATCTTGAGCGTGCCGCCGCTGAGCGTGTATTGGGAAAACAGAATCGGGCCAAACGCTCGCTCGGGATGCGCGACCAGCTTGTCACCTGTTGCGCGCAGGTCGGCGAACCAGAACTTGCCCGTGCCGGCTCCGGAGGCCTGCTTGCGGCGATTGCGTCGTCCACCGGAACGGCCAAAGTTGGCCACAAGCGCTACGTTGCCGACGAGCTGCTCCGGGCGGACATTCTCGCGTCGGACTTCGGCCAGTTGTTTATCCGCGTCTCCGTCGAACACCGAGAGCGTCACGGCGTAGCCGGTGCCCTGCGGCACGGCGTCGAAACGCAGCGTGACCTGTTCGGCCGCGATCGGTTTGCCGGTGCTCGGGGCGGACGCGACCGGGCCAATAAACGGCCGGCCATCGGACGTAAGCCCTGCGTCGAGCCCGGTGCCGAAGATGAGACGGTTGCGGTATTCGTCCAATGGGCCGCGAACTCCGATGCGAAAACCGGCCGAACCGGTCCCGCGGCCAAACGGCTTTCCGCCGAGGCGGCCGAGCCGGACGCTTAGGTGCAGTTCGCCGCGATGCGGGCCCAAGTCGCGCGTCAGCAGGTGAACGTTGCGATCCGGCGCCGCGTTGACACACTCGAGTCGGCCGTCCTGGATGCGCCAATCTTGTAGTGGGTTGGCCCAATAGTCGGGCCCGATCCAAACGCGCTTTGCCGTGGCATCCCACTCGCTGGCGAACGTGACGGCGGTCTCGCCGGCAGTTGCACTTCGGGCATGTTGCGCGGCAAACGCAGCGGCCGTGGTGGCGGTGGCACCTTGACGAACGAACTCGCGGCGGCTTACCGGGTGGGACATGGCACATCGACAAGCGCCTAGAGACGCCGCCGTAATTACTTAACCAGCAGTGCGAGAGTGACGATTACTTCTTCTTGGCAGCCTTTGGGCCGCTGGGGCGCAAGCGCCTCCCGGAGGCCTCGGGCGGGTCCTCTTCGGGCACACCCAATTCCTTGCGCAGTCGGGCCAGGTGCGACTCAAGTTCTTTCAGCGCGACTGCGTACTTTGGCTGATCGTAGACGCTGGTCAGCTCGAGCGGATCCTCATCCGTGTCGAACAGCTCCCAATAGTCCGCGTCCGAACCATAGAACCGGACCAACTTGTAACGGTCGGTCACAACGCCGTAGTGCGGGCGCACGTGGTGCGGTCGTGGGTATTCGTAGTAGTGATAATAGAACGCCTTGCGCCAATCGTCGGGCGTTTGACCGCGGAGCAGCGGAACCAGGCTGCGGCCTTGCATCTCTGCCGGGACCGACTGTCCGGCGATTTCGAGAAAGGTCTCGGCGAAGTCCAGGTTCGAGACGAGATCGTCGTTCACGCTGCCAGGCTTTGTCACGCCCGGCCAGCGCACCAACAGCGGCGTGCGGAGCGACTCTTCGAAGATCCATCGCTTGTCGAACCAGCCGTGTTCGCCCAGGTAGAAGCCCTGATCGGACGTGTAGACCACGATCGTATTGTCGGCCAAGCCTTCGTCGTCGAGAAACTCGAGCAGGCGGCCGATATTCTCGTCGACCGCTTTGACGCAGCCCAAATAGTCGTGCATGTAGCGCTGGTAGCGCCAACGGACGAGCTCCTTGCCGGTGAGGTTCGCCTGGCGAAACTTCTCGTTGCGCGGCTCGTAGTAGGCATCCCACTTCTTTCGCTGCTCGGGCGTGAGCTGCCGGGGAGCGACCAGCTTGACGTCGCGGGGGGTCATCGTTTTTTCGATTGTCATGTCCTGGTCGCGCTCGGCCAGTCCGCGACCCGAATAGTCGTCAAACAGCGTCTCCGGCTCGGGATACTCGCGATCGTTGTCGTGTCCCAGATGGCGCAGTGCCGGCGCCCACTCACGATGCGGTGCTTTGTGTTGGCACATCACCATGAACGGCTTCGACTTGTCGCGCTGCTTGAGCCAGTCGAGCGTGAAGTCGGTGACCAGGTCGGTCGTGTAGCCTTGATGCTGGGTGCGCTCGCCGTTTTTGATCATCGGCGGGTTGTAATAGAAACCCTGGCCCGGCAGGATGTGCCAGTAGTCGAAGCCGGTGGGATCGGTCCTCAGGTGCCACTTGCCGAAGATCGCGGTGTTGTAGCCGGCGCCTTGGAGCAGTTTCGGGAAGGTGGTCTGCGATCCGTCGAAGCTGCTGTTTGAGTTGTTATAAAACCCGTTGCGGTGTGAGTACTTGCCGGTCAGGTTCGTGGCCCGACTCGGTCCGCAGATCGAATTCGGCACCAGGCACCGGTTAAACAACATTCCGTCGCGCGCTAGGCGATCCATGTTTGGCGTGTCGAGCAGCTTGCGCGGGTCGTTGTACGCGCTGAGGGCCTGATAGGCGTGGTCGTCGGAGAAGATGAACAGGATGTTCGGCCGGGCGGCGTCGGCGGCAAGCGTCGGCGACGCAATCGCCCCAATCAGGGACACGCCCAACAGCAGGATCGCGCGGCAAGCGCTCCGCGGCAGTTCAGATCGTCGGTGGCGTGTGGTCGTCGTTTGCATGGTGACTCCTGGTGCCAGTGCGCTAGGCCGAGCGGCCATGTGTCTTCTCGCGCCGGTGCGGACGTGATTTCATCGCGGAGTAGCACTCGGCCGAAAACGCCATTTTAGTTTGCCGAACGGGCGACTGTCGACGGGGCGCCCGTCCGTGCGGTGAGCGTGGCGGCCTGGAAGTCGATCGGGTCGTCGAACTGTTTGCGCTGTTGTACCATGAGCCGTTCGAGGCGCTGGCGCTGCTGCGCGTGGGCCGGATCGTCGGCCAGATTAGTTAGCTCATCCGGGTCGTTGCGCAGGTCGAAAAGTTGCGTGTTCTTCACGCCGTCAGCGTTGTATTGCATCAGCTTCCAACGGTCGTCGCGGACCATCCGCTGGCAATTCTTGTACGCGCCGAACAGCACGTCGCGCACTTTCGCCTGCTTGCCGTCGACGACGCCCAACAAGCTCGAGCCTTCGACGACTTCAGGCACCGGTGCGCCGGCCAATTGGCAGATGGTGGGAAACAGATCGTACAGGTAGACCAGCGCGTCGGACTTACCCTGCTCGATGCCCGGGCCGGCGATAACCAACGGCGGTTTGATGTGCTCATACAGGTTCTGCTTGCCCATGAGTCCATGTCGTCCGCCCACGGCCAGGCCTTGGTCGCTGGAATAGATGACGACGGTGTTGTCGGCGAAGCCACGGCGCTCTAGCTCCGCCATGATCCGGCCGACCTGGTGATCCATGTCCGAGAGCGTGGCGTAGTACTCGGCCAGATGTTGGCGCATGACGTCCTTGGTGCGCGGGATCGGCGCGAGCAACTCGTCGCGCACCTTCAACTCGCCATTGTCGAACGGGTGACGCGGCATGAAGTTTTTCGAGAGCGTCACCTTGTCCGGGTCGTACATCTCCATGAATCGCGGAGGCGCGGTGCGCGGGTCATGCGGCACCGGCGGCGCCAAATAAACGAAAAACGGCTTGCTGCCGTCGTGGGCGCGAAGGAACTTGAGCGCTTCGTCGGCGTGCTCGGTCGCGGAGTTGGGCGTGCGGCCGCGGGTGGAGATGTTCGTGTCGAACTTGGCGTTGCCGAACGTACACGAATTGCCGGCCTTGCCGCAGTGGAACGTAACATAGCCTTGGTTTTTCAACAGCACTGGCAAGAGCGGCACGCCAGGGGGCGCAACCTTCGACCGCGGGTTCTCGGGAATGTGCCACAGCGAACGGCCTGTCATCACCATCGTGCGACTGGGCAAGCAGACCGCCCCGACCATCGAGCCCATGCAGTAGGCATTGGTGAAGTGAAAGCCGCGGCGGACGAGCCGATCCACGTTGGGCGTTTGAATCTCCGGATTGCCCAGGGCCGCGACCGTGTCCCAGCGCTGGTCGTCGGTGAAGATGAACACGATGTTGGGCGGCTGGGGCGCCCGGGCCCATGTTCTGGTGGCCGGTAGCACGATGCCAACGGCAACCAGCGCAAGTCCAAACAGCACGGCGCGGCGGCTCGACAGGCTGGCAACGATGGCTGTGAAAAGCTTTCGGACGAATTGGACGGGCAACGAGGGTGTGGTTGGCATGGCAAGTGACATCTTGATGGATTGCGAGGGCAGCGGCGCTGACTGTGCGGGGCGAACTCCGGCGCGCAGTCGGCGGCGCATCAAATGCCCGGCGCAGCGCGGGAGGCGCATGCCGTGGCGTGTTTCTGCTGCGCGGGCGGTATGTGCCGGCACGGACGATGCTACCCTGCCGTGGAGCCGATCGCAAGAAACCGCCGCAGCACGGTGCGTTCTTGCGCGCAGCGATAACGCGCCGAACGTGCAGCGAGCCGGCCGCGTACGCCCCGAGGTGGGTGAGCGTAGAGCAAGGATGGCGGCAGGGACGTGCGGCTCTTGACGAAGCGAAAGCAACGACAACGCCGCGGTGTCGGGTGCCCAGGGGGCGTGTCGAACAGTACTAGGGCCCGATCGGAGCCCAGACCGGAATCGGCGGCTTCAGGTTGTCTTGGCGAACCTTCTGCCGATTGACGCCGCCGCGGTAGTACTCGTTTTCGCGAATGCCCAGCGGGTTGCACTTCTTGACCGGCGTGTTCGGCTTGGCAACGACCAGAATGGCGTTCTTCTGCCACTCGTCGAGGAACACGCAGATCCGGGTCTTCACATTGCCGCGGATCGGATCGGCCAAGTAGACAAACTCATCGTCGGCCCCTTTGAACACAACGAAGTGCTCGTGCTTGCGCACGGTGACGCCGACGATCACGGGCACCTTACCCTGGGTCAACTCGCGAAACGTGACCTTGGCCATCGTTCCTTGATAACCGGCGAGGTTGGCCAGATCGCGCAGGTCGGTCAGCGTCAGTCCGTTTTCGATTCGGTCCTTCAACTCTTCTTCGGTGAGTTTGAGCTTAGGCAGCAGATCAAGAAACGTGGTTTCGCCAACGTGCTTGTCGCCCCAGTAATACTTAACGATCGTCGCCAGCACCGCCGCGCCGCACGAGTAGTCATACTTCTGCATGACGATCCGGCGCTCTTTGATTTCCTTGTAGCTCCAGACATAGTACCGCATGGTCAGGTCGGGATTGCGGACCGGGGCCCGTTCGCCTTGGGCCTCGGCACGACGCACGCCTCCGGCTGCCACGGCCAGCGCAAGCGCCGTCAGCAACAGATAACGTCGGAGCGGAAATGGCGATGACGCGCCGTGCATGGGCAAGTTGCTCGCGGAATCGATCTGGGCCGGGCCGTGGCAGTGTCGCACGGCCCGACGTGGTCCGAAGGATCAATAGAACGTGATCGTCACGCCAAGCGAGGCTGCCGGCGCAAAGTCGGTCATTCCGATCTGGGCGAACGGCTCGACGATGCGATCGTTGCGGGCGATCGTCGCGGCAAACCGCAGACTCATCGGCTCGACGTTTGTTCCAGCCAGCGCCGTGCGGTCCAAGAGCGTCTGCGAAATGTAGAAGCCGAGGAACGTTGCGCTGAGCGTCACACGGTCGTTGGCCGCGAAGCCCACGCCGAATTGGTAGTTGAGCTGCTCACCCGGCTGAAAGAGCACGCCGTCGAACGGTCGCTCGAACAAGTGCCGGTATCCTACGCCGTAGAAGGCGATGATCGGATCGTAGCGATTGATGAAGAGCAACTGCGCGGAAAACGCCCAGAAGCCCTGTCCCAATGCCGTGCCGGGAATAATGCTTCCGACCGGGGCGTTGAAAACACCCGTCGGCGCCGTCGTCGACAATGTGCTCACAACGTCGGGCAGCAACTCGCCGCCGGACAGTAGGTGGAACGAGGCCCCGGCGGTCAGATCGCCGATGCCGCCGCGGTCGGACGAGACGCTTTCGCCGATGGTCGATAGCTGCGAACCGGAGTACCCGGCCGGTAGCGTAGCGAAGAGCTGAACATTCTTGCTCCACCCGTAGCGAAACGCTAGCGGCGTGAAGACCAGCCGATCGCGGAAGCGGGCCTGCACGACGTCCTCGACGTCGGTTCCGCCATTGAAGATCGGAAGCGGGAAGTCGTCGTCGAACAGCGTGTAGGTAAATCCGGTGTCGAACTGCCAATCGCCCGGATTCAGCAGCACGTCCTGGTCGCGAAGAAACTGCAAGGAATAATTCGTTGGAGCGCGTCCGTACCGCTGCGGCTCACCGTCGTTGTTTTGCTCGCCTTGATTGCCAGCAACGTCGGTGTCGTCGGTGTCGTCGTCCGCCGCCTTCGACTCGTCTCCAAACGGCGAAACGTCTTTGCTGACAGCGGGCTCGGCGTTGGCGTCGGCCGTATAGTAGATGCCCGGATTCGGATCCGGGATCCGAACCGGAGGATCGTCACGGCTGATCAGCCGCACCATCGATTGCGTGCTAGCGCTCGATGGCTCCTCAAGCAGCGCGGAGCGTTCGGGCTCTTCCGATTGGGCCCCCTGCTCCGGAAACATGACGACTGATTCGTCACCCTTGTCCGGGTAAGACACGGGCACGGTCACCGCGGGAACCAATTCCGCGGGCGATAGCTCGGACACCGGCGGAAGACGGCGCACGGGCGCGGGCTCTTCAGCCTGTGCGGCGCGTTGTACGGCAACGACGTACAACAACAGCGCAAGGGCCGCTATGCGTACGGTCGTGCCCACTCGGCCGCCGCCTGCCGCGGCACCGCTCGGATCTCTAGTCATCCTTCTCCCCCTTGCAACCGGGCATCGGGCGCCCAGTGCGTGATCCCCATCGCACACTCGCCGGCCGAACCCAACGGGATTTGGCCCAAACCTGGCAAGCAGTTTCCGCAAGTCACGGCGTTTGGCCGCGGCCCAGGCGGAACTCCCCTGTGCGTATAACTGGATCGACCGCCACGACCGACAGAATAAGAAAGTTCGTTGCAAGCGGCAGAATCCACAGTTGTTACCTATCTTCGCGCGCGTCGTGCGTTCAGGCCCCGCATGCCAGCGGCTGGTTATGAATTGCCGGGTAAGCGACACCCGGGAGGCCTAATCCGGTGGCGTTTGGGCAGATGCGCCACGCAGTCGGCCGAAGGAGACTGAATGGGCACGGCGAGCTGGCGCCCAGTTGCTAGCGGCTGGGGCTGTTAAGCCGTAACGATCGGCTGGAGATGAGCGCATCGGCCGGCAGTAGCGGTTTTGCGAGTCGAAACGACGACGACTCGTCGCATCAATTCGTCCGGTTTTGCGGACGATGATTGTTGCAACGGAAAGCACGGCGGCGACTGGTTCATTGCAGTCGGCGGTGTTTCGGGCGACCTCCAAGCGAGGCCCCGCGCCCGATCACCGCCCGGTCCCATCCCGGGAACCGGCCGTTACACGTTCGTGGTCGTGCTTTGCGACGCAGCAATCACTTCCGAATTCACTTCCACCCGTGTTCACATCGATTGGCGCAGAGGTTCTCTCTGCTGCTCTCCCCGGAGGGACGAGACAATGAAAAGAAGTAGCCTGTGGATCGGCGCGTTGGCTATGGTGCTGGGATGCACGCTGGCCGGCCGTGCGATTGGAGATGACGGCAGCTTTGCCGATCCGTTCGACGCGACGCCGTCACTGGTTCGACTGACTGGGGCAACTGCCTGGAATGCCGATCCGGACGCGCAAGACGACGAGCCGTCGCCGTTCGCCGAAGAGCCGGCGAAACGTCCTAAGCCAGTGGACGGCGCCGTCGGTTCGACCGGTAGTGGCACCTGTACCTGCAACGGCTCTTGCGGCGGGTCGTGTGGCAGCTCGTGCAGCAGCCCATGCAGTGACTCGTGCAGCAGCTCGTGCGACTCCGAACTATCCTGCGGCTGCGACGACTTTTGCTGCTGCGAACCGGAACATTCGCTGATCGCGTCGGTCGAAGCGACATTTTTCTGGCCGCAATTCAACCGCGAGTTCCTGCGGACGACCGTCAACAGCGCAACGGCCAACCTCGATCTTGCGTCGACCGCGGCGCTCAACTCGGTCGACGGCGGCTATCTGGCCGCGCCGCGTTTGACGTTGGGCGTGCAAGGTTGTTGTTGGGGCCTGGTGGGCCGCTATTGGTACGCCTCGCCTTGGGCCAGCAGCTACACGCCGTCGAACCCGGCACTGGCGCCGGCTGGAGTGCGGTTGTTCGACGACTTCCGCGCCTATACGCTGGATCTCGAATTGCAACGACGGTTTTATCTGGGCAGTTGGACCGGATACGGGCTGTTCGGCGTCCGCTATGCGTTCGTCGAGAACGATCGCACGCTGGACGTCACGAATCTAAGCCTGGGCGAAACGATCACCACGTCGAGCTTCGCGGGACAACAGTTTTCCGGCACCGGTATCACGTTCGGCTTTTGGGGCACGCGTCCCATCTGCTGCGACTCCCCGCTGAACTTCTTCGTGGCTAATCGCTACTCGGTACTGTGGGGCAACGGCAACGCCGCCTCGGAGAATACAACCTCGGTGATGAACGACGTCAACGGCTTTGCCACTTCGACCAACGGTGCGTTGGCCGCGGCGCCTGGCGACATGTTCATCGCGGAAGTGCAACTCGGTTTGCAGTGGGAAGCCCAATTGAAGTGCTTCCCGGGTCGGGCCTTTGTTCGCTCGGCCGTCGAATGGCAATACTGGGACACCAACGCCGGCGTGTTCGCCGCGTCCGACGCGGTTGCCTCGGTGGGCGCCGGCGGCAACGCAACCGCCTCTTCCAGCGCCGGCGACATGTTGTTCGACTTGATCGGAGTGAACCTTGGTGCCGGTATCACGTTCTGACCGAGCGGCACCTGATAGCAAGTTAAACGAACGCGGCCCTGCCGCCGAACTGCTCGGCGACAGGGCCGTTTCCTTTTCAAGGGGATCGTGCAAGCTGATCCCCTTCGATTTCAAACGAAATTAACGAGCGCGGGCAAAAGCGCCACCGCCCGAGAAGTTCACGCTGATGCCGCCGTGGCGACCGTAGCGAGTCTTGTTACCGGCGAAGCTGAGGCTACCACCGATGGCGCTCGAGCCGCCACGATAGTGCTCGGAACCAGCTTCGTAGTTGTTGTTAGCGCGGGCGCCGCCGTTGCGGCCACGATAGACCGCAGCGCTGCTGCCCCAGACGTATGCATACGTGCCCTTACCGCGGACGGCCAAACCGGCGTCGTCCGACATGATCTCGACGCCGCCAAAGCCCATGCTATTGAGCGTGGCAGCGGGAACAGCACCAGCGACTTCGCCGGCCGAGACAGTGGCGGAAACGCTGGCGACCAGCGCAATCGCAGCGCAAACAATCAGCAAATTCTTCATCTTCGTTGTCCTTTCAAGGTGGAGTGTCAAACCGCATTCCGCACCCCGAGCGCGAGAGTGCACCGGTAGCGCATTCCCCCGTTGGAGTGGTGCATTCCGCCGTCGATGTGATCGTTCCCTTCTGCATCAGGCGGATGCTGTTTGACGCTGCGCAGCAGTCAAGATGTTTAGACTAGATAGGTTGTGGTAGGTTGTCAACACGCAGAGCGCGTTTTTTCACCATCCAACTCATCCAGTCCACTTTATCTAATAGGCAGTGTTCACAATCCATTGCAAAGCACGCGTTTAGAGAGCCAACAGTGGCGAAGAGTTGCTGTTTCCGAAACAGGACAAGCGCGTAAGTGAGCAACGTCTCACGTCTCCTTGTTGATGCAATCCGTGCAATCGATTTATTGTGACGCACGGATGCCGAGACGCCGAAGCGTTACCCGGCGTATTCCCGGTCCTTTACGAATCCCGGCATCGGCACAGGATACTTGCCGTCGGAATCTGCCTGAATCGGTGCCGGGCCGTCCAGCACTAACTTGTCTACGTCCGGGGCGAACTCGGGTGCGTTGAGTGCTTCCTCGCGCGTGATGACGCGTCCGGTGTGGGCCGCCATGCGACCCATGGCGGTGACGAGGCTGGCCTCGACGCCCCGCTTGACCTCGTTGTAGGGCTGGTCGCGCCGGATCGCCTCGATCAAGTGATTCCACTCGAGTTGATAGGGGCTCTGCTCGGGCTGGGGAAATGCCCAAAGCTGCTTCGCCTTGTCTTCGTTGTGTCCGGCGTAGGTACGGCACTTCGCTGGCGAATGCGCCGACGTGGAAATCACGGCCAATCCCTTGCTACCGTGTGCATAGCTGGCAAATTCGTCGTGGCATCCAGCGATGTTGCGCCCGTCGAGCAACAGCTTGGTACCGTCGCCAAACGTGTACTCGACCGAGTAGTGGTCGAAATTCTGGTCGATGTTGTCACCCCGATAGTGCCGCCCGCCGACCGCCTGCGCACGCACGGGCCAATCGTTCTTCATCCAACAGCATTCGTCGATGTTGTGAATCAGAAAGTCGCTGTAGCAGCCGCCGCTGGCCCAAAGGAAGCTATGAAAGCGTTCGATCTGCCACATCAATTCGTTTTTGTCGGCCGGTTTGGGCGTGGAGAATGCCGAACCGATGGGCGGCGTCATGCGGTAGGCGCGCAGCATGTTAACGTCGCCAATTTCGTCGTTTTGAATCCGGTCGAACAGTTCCTGCCGCGCTTCGCAATGGCGACACATGAGCCCTACGGCCACTTTGATATTCTTGGCCGATGCCTGCTCGGCCAGCTCGAACATCCGCTTCGACGAGCCGCCATCGACCGTGACGGGCTTCTCCATGAAGACGTTGACGCCTTTTTCAATGGCGTACTTGAAGTGGACCCAGCGAAACGCCGGCGGCGTGGCAAAGATGGCCACGTCGCCAGGCCGGAGCGTGTCGATTGCTTTTTGATACGCGTCGAAACCGATAAACTTCCGATCGTTCGGCACGTCCATCCGTTCCGAGTATCGTCCGGCCAGCGCGTTGTGGCTGCCGGCAAGGCGGTGCTCGAATACGTCGGCCATGGCCGTCAACTTGATGACGCCCTGCTGTTCTACCGACAGACAATTCGCGGCCGCGCCCGTGCCACGACCCCCGCAGCCGACCAGCGCCACTTGCACGGTACTGTCGTCGGCGGCGTGCACCGCCGGGACCACCATGGTCGAGATCGCCGTGGCGGCGGCAATCCGCCCGCTCTGCTGCAAGAATTCGCGTCGCGACGTATTTCGTTGGTCGGGCCGGGTCATCGGGGAGGCTCCTGAGTCAGTGAAGGCGGGAATCGCGGGGGCTCGGGCGGGATGCTCGTCCGCAAGCCAGTTTAATTGACCGCAGGGCCCGTATCCAGGCGTCGCCCCGCGGCGGCGAGGAGCGGTTTTCGAGCGGTGCAATAACAGCTTGCCAGGCGGACGCCAGTGCCGGAGCGGCACTCATCGATCGCGCCACACCAGCCACACGACGATGCCGACGATCGCGCCGCCGATGTGCGCCGTGGCCGCGACGTTCGTCAGTTCGTGGGTTTCCAAGTAGACCGTGAGCAACTGGAACCCAAGCCAACCCACCAGCGCGAACCAAGCCGGAAAATAGAACCAGCGAAGGTAGTACCAGTACCAAAACAGCACGCCGATCCTGGCCTGCGGAAACTGAAGCGCGTAGTACACGATGATGCCCGAGATCCCGCCGCTGGCGCCGACACAGGGGACGTGCGAATCGGGATGCATCATGATGAATGCCAGATCTCCGGCCAATGCGGCGCCGACCAACAGCACCAAGTATCGCCCGCGTCCAAGATAGTCTTCGACATTGTCGCCAAACACGAGCAGGAAGTAGGTGTTGCCCAGCAAGTGGATCCATCCCGCGTGGATGAGAAACGACGTGACGAGCGTCAGCCCGTTACCGCGGAACGCGTCGGCCGGGATCAAACCAAACCGCTCGGCCATGCGGGTTTCCTGGCCAAAGCTCAGCAGGAAGACCACGACCAGCGCCGCGGCAATGCCCCACGTGAGCAAGGGCCAACGTTCGATCGGGTCGGCATCGTGCTCGATGGGCAGACCCAGCATGGCGCCAAACCATTTCCACGCTTCCTCCGGAGCCGCGCTGCCGAAGTCTGCTCCACGGTCCTCCAGCTTGTTTAGCTCCAATTGACGCTTAGCAAGCAACTCGGCGGCCTCGGGCGGGATCTCCTTTGCCGTTTTGACCGCGGCCGCCTTGGGAGGCAGTTGCTCGAACTCGTGCGGATCGAACCACAGCAGATGACATCGCCCACACACGTCCAAGTGCAGCGACGGCGCCTGGCTCGTCGGCACATTGACTTCGGACATCGGGTGGCGGCAGGAGGGGCAATCGGCGCCTGTCGGTTCGTCGTCGCCCGCGGCCTGTTGCCACGCAAGTTGTGGATACGGTCGCTCGACTTCGCGTCGCACGATGGCCATTCCAACGGCACGTCCCTGGCACTTGCGGCACTCGAAGAGTACGCCGCGGGGCGCGTTCGTCCGGACCAATCGTTCGTCACACCGAGGACACGAGAGCATGTTTGCACCATTTTCGCGCGCCGTTATGCCACGATCGTCGCGGCGCCAGGTCTAACGGGCCGAGTCGTACACCGGCTGCGCAGCTTCGCAGCAAATCTTAGCAGCAATTGTCCGCCGGGGAGCACGATTCCGCGACACGGACCGAGGCAAGCGAAATCGCCGTCGTCAGCGCTGCCCCAGGGTACCTAAGCGCCGTCGGACGCGCTACTGCGCGCACCTTCGTTTCCGTCCGCCGTGCGTAAAACGTGGTCGGGCACCGAGGCGGCCAGCGCACCCGCGCCGTATGATCGCGGCCCTCCTCAACACGGCGGCACGCGGCCTCGGTGATCGCTAGCAAACGATCGCCAGCGAACTGGTATTGCACGTCATGGCGAGGCGTGTCAATCTTTGCCGCTCGGCCAGGTTTTGGTCGGCCATCGAGCCGGCCCCGCCCGATCCCGCGTTCGAGGCCCGCATGCGCGTTCCGTTTCGCCGATCGTTCGAGATTCTGCGGACCGAGGGTCCGCGGGTGTTCTTCAAGGAACTTGCGCGAACCGGATGGGACCGCGTCAGAATGCGCCTGTTTCGCGCGTACTATGCGCAGCACCTGAACATCCGCCACGCGCAGCGCGAGTGGCAGGCCAAATCGCTCGTGATGCATGCCGGCCCGCGCGAAATGACCATCACCAGCACCACGTACTGCAATCTCAAGTGCGTGATGTGCGAACACGCGATTCCCGGCATGGTCGATCGGGCCCACATGGATGTCGATCTGGTCGGCCGATTGGCCGGACTAATCCCGACGACGGATTGCTTCCAACTCCACGGTCTGGGCGAGCCGCTGATGTCGCCCGCGTTTTGGAAACTGCTGGATGAAATCGGCGCGGCGCACCGCGGAGTGCCGTACATCACCATCAATTCCAACGGTCTGCTGCTCAACGGAGCGACCATCTCGCGGATCCTCGACTCGAAGCTGAAGGAAATCAACATTTCGATCGACGCGGCGAGCGAGGACACCTATGCCAAGATTCGCGGGGGCGATTTTTGCCGGCTGCTAGCCAACGTCGAGGCACTGGTCACGGCACGGCACACCGCCGGGCGCGATGACTTTCGCATTCTGCTCAACATGACGCTGATGCGGGCCAACATTGAGGAGTTGCCCGAGTTTGTGCGCCTGGCCAAACGGCTCGGCGTCGACGGCGTCGCCTTTTGGCAACTAAACGACGGCGAGAACTACGAGCGGCCCGAGTGGGTCGTCGACAAGGGAGATTGGCGCTTTGCATACTGCGATGAAAGCCTGCTGCACTATCCGCGTCTGGCCAACGAGATGATTCGCGCAGCGGTGCGCACAAGCGAAGAGATCCGGATGCCGATCATCGAGAACCACTTCAAGACGCGGCTTGTCGCGGCGGACGACACGGCCGGCGATGCGCCGTATCACCCAAGTGCCGCCGGCGGCGCGGTTGAGCCGGCTGTGGATCAGCAGCCGTCACCCGGCGCGTTCGTCCCGGTCGACTCGCTGGGGTGGAGCGATCGCACCGCGGGCACGGCAGTTGCCGCGCAGCCAGCACCGATCACGACCGGCACGTGCGCATCGCGCAACGAGTGCCCCAGTGACGAACCGGCGGCGACCGCTTCTTCCGAGGCAGCGCCCAAGAGCGCGACGATCGGGCAGTGCGACGCACCCTGGCGGTGGCTGCTTGTGAACGAACGGGGCGATTGCAGCCCATGTTGTTATGCGCAGCAAACGATCGGCAATCTGCGCGACCAGACCGCGGCCGAGATCTGGAATGGGGCGACGATGCAGCAACTGCGCGCCTCGATCGCCAACAGTGAAGTCCACCCGGTGTGCCGCGGGGCATCGTGCAAGTACGTGATGGGCGGACAGTGAGTTTCTGGACCCGCCAACAACCTGCTGGACTCACCGCGCGAACACGCGCAAAGCGGCAGCTTGGCGCCGGACGTCCAACCGCACGCTCGATCGAAAATGGCGTCCGCCCCAGCGTGGAAACCACCCCATCCGCTTGAATTGATGCGATGGCCCGGCGGGTTCCTGCTTTTCAATCGCGCCCCAATCGACGATAAAGGTAGCTGGCGCGCCGTCACGAACGCGGTGACCCAAGGCCCGGTGTCCGGCAACTAAATGTTGAAGATCGCCCCGCCTGCGGGCGCGGAACGCGACGCGACACCTTCGGGCCCCAACCCGACCGCGTGGCCGCCACGCGATTTCGTTCGACTGGATCTGATTGCAAGCGGTGAGCCCGTGGATTTGGTGAAAGCCGTCGACTGGTTGATGCGCTTCCGCGTCCCGCTGCTGCTGGCATGTGTTGTCGCGGGTGTTTTGGCATATGGTCCATCGCGGCGACTTGAGTTCGACCGCAGTGTCGAGGGGCTGTTTCACCAAGACGACCCGCGCCTGGCGAATTACGTCGACGACAAACGTCTGTTCGGCGGCGCCGAAACGACGATCGTCGCCTACACGGACCCTGATCTGCTGACGGTCGAGGGGCTCGCCCGCGTCGAAGCGCTCGACAAGACACTCGCTGCCGTGCCAGGTGTGCAAAGCGTGTTGAGCCTGGCACAGGCCCGTCTGCCCGGGTCGCCGCTCAACCCGAAGTCGCTGCGCGAGCACCTGGTTTCGCAACGTGTCGACGTCGAGGAACTGCGCGACGAATTGTTGGGTGTCGACATGTATCGCGGCCGCGTGCTGTCGACCGACGGAGAAACCACGGTACTGTTGGTCGGCTTGGAGCCGGTCAGTGCCGATTCGCCGTCGCGCGCCGAAACCATTCGCGAGATTCGGGCGATTTGTGACGCGCACGATCCTCCGGCCGTTGTGGCCGGCGGGCCGGTGCTTGTCGAATCGGTTTACACGCAACTTGAAGCCGACGGGTTGACGCTCGGCATCGCGTCGAGCGCCGTCTTGGCGCTGGTCATCGCGTTTCTGTTTCGCAGCGTGCGCTGGATGCTCTTGCCGCTGGCGGTGGTGCAACTGGCCATCTTGTGGACCAAGGCGCTGCTGGTGGTCAGCGGTACGCGGATGAGCATGGTCAGCTCGCCGCTGGTGGCGCTGGTGACCGTAATCGGTGTGGTGACCGTGGTCCACGTTACGATCCGCTTTCGCGAAGAGCGAGACAGCAATTCGCCGTTCGACGCGCTGCGGCAAACGATGATTCACCTGGGGCCCGCGATTTTCTGGACGTGCTTGACGACGGCTGCCGGTTTCGCGTCGCTGTTGGCCAGTCGCATCGTGCCGGTAGGCGGCTTCGGGACGATGATGGCGCTGGGCTCCCTGTTGGTGTTCGTGGCCAGCGTCGGCCTGCTGCCGGCCGGCGTGCTGTTTGGGCCGCTCGGCACCGATCCGGCACGGGCGCCGGGCGAAGGCAAGCTGGCCTCTGGGCTGAACCGGATCGTGCGAATGGTCGAACGTTATCCGAAACGTGTGGCCCTGTTTGGAATCGTGTTTCTGGGCGTGACCGCCGCGGGCATCTTGCGGCTGCAAGTGGCCACCGATTTCGACGAGAACTTTCGCGCGTCGAGTCCGATCGTGCGCTCGTATCGGTTTGTGTCGGAGCGGATGGGCACGATCTCGATGTTCGACGTGCTGATCGATTCGCCGAAAGCCGACGAGCCGGAGAAGTTCGGCGAGTATCTGGACAACGTCCGCGCGCTGCAGCAGGACCTGTCCGAGCAGCCGTCCGTGACTGGCACGATGAGCGTGGTCGACGTGCTCGAATTCGTCAACTCGACGCGCAAGGAGCGTGCCGAACTGATGGAACTGGCTTCCGCCACGGTGTTCGAGCAACTTGGACCGGCGCAACGCTTGGAACTGCTGCGTGCCATGCAGCCGGGCGTGGTTTCCGGGTTTTGGAACAAGGACGAAGCCGTCTCGCGCATCATCGTGCAAACTGGACAAACGCGAGGGGCCGATGCCAAACGTGAGGTCATCGAGTCGATCGAGGCCTTGGCGCAAGAGCGGTTTCCGTCGGCGCGCACCGCAGGCGTCGAAATTCTGTTGGCCTATTCGGTGCAGAGCTTGCTGACCGACCAGTGGACGACGTTCGGCCTGGCTGTCGCGGCGATCTTCGTCATGATGACCATCGCGTTTCGCGACTGGCGGCTCGGCCTGATCGCGATGGTGCCCAACGCAGCGCCGATCTTGATCGTCGTGGGCGTGATGGGCTGGGCCGGATTGAAGGTCAACATGGCCACCGCGATGCTGGCCAGCGTTTCGATGGGGCTGACCGTCGACTTCAGCATTCACTACCTGTACCGCTACCGGCACGAGTTGCGCGCCGGCAAATCGGTCAGCCAGGCCCTGCACGACGCGCACGGCAGCGTCGGGTTGGCCATGGTGCTGGCCAACATCGCGCTGATCGCCGGTTTCTCGACGCTGACCATTTCGGCGTTCATCCCCACCGTCCACTTCGGCATTCTGGTCAGCGTGGCCATGCTGGGTGGGCTGTTGGGCAATCTGACCACGTTGCCATTGTTGCTGCGGCTGCTGCCGGACTGAGCGTCGCCAGCGCTGGCGCTTGTGCTCACGTCGTCGACTGAAAGTAGCCAAACCAGGTGAAGTACGCGCCGACCGTCAGGCAGACCGCCAACACGACGTTCAGAAATCCGGTCTGGCGAACCAAGTGGGCCTTGGCGACGATCATCTTCGGAAACAGGATCAACATCGACGCCTTGACAACGCCGCCCCAACCGATCACCAGCAGCAACACGCCGGCCAGTGTCGACGTGTCGTTGTGCAAACGCAAGATCGCGATGGCGGCCATCATCAGCGCTATTGGAAACAGCGAGAACGCCACGGTCGTGACCTCCTTGTCCAATCCGTCGACCATGGCCTCGAAGTGCGGCCAGTCAATCAGGATCGAAATCCCGCGCAATACCAGCACCGGGCCGATGATCTGGGTAAGAAAGAGCGTTGTCTCCATGCGGGCACCTTATCGACGGGAGGAGGGAGCGGGACAACCGGCCGGCTCAGCCGACGACCGAATCGCTGCCGCGCACGGCAGCAGGGACTAGAGCGGCGCGGGCAAATCGCGGCCCTATGCCAGGATCTCGTCCACAACGCGGCCGGCAACGTCGGTCAGGCGAAAGTCGCGGCCATTAGAACGGTAGGTTAGTCGTTCGTGGTCCATGCCCAGCAGGTGCAGCACGGTCGCGTGCAAGTCGTTGATGCTCACGCGGTCGACGACGGCCTTGTGGCCGATCTCGTCCGTCTCACCGTGGTGCACGCCGCCGGCCGTTCCGCCGCCGGCCAGCCACGTGGTAAACGCGTGCGGGTTGTGATCGCGGCCCGTACCACCTTTTTGCACGATCGGCAGCCGGCCAAACTCACCGCAGCAGAGGACCAGCGTTTCGTCCCATAGCCCGCGCTGCTGCAAGTCGGTCAGCAGGGCGGCGATGGGGGTGTCGGTCTCGCCGGCGAATTGGGTGTGGTTGTCCTTGATGTTCTGATGACCGTCCCAACTCCGCTCGTTTTCCATGCCGCCGGAATAAATCTGCACGAAGCGCACGCCGCGCTCGACCAGACGTCGGGCGGTGAGTACTTGCTTGGCAAAGTGTGCGCACTTGGGATCGTCGATTCCATATAGTTCGTGGATGTGATCCGGTTCGGAGTCGATGTCGAGCGCATCGGGCGCAGCCGCTTGCATGCGATAGGCCAGCTCGAAGCTTTCGATCCGGGCGGCCAGATCGGCTTCGGCGGCCGATGGGTGGTGCTGGTTGAGCGTACGGAGCAAATCAAGCTGTTCGCGCTGCCGCTGGTCGGTCATGTCGGCACGGCGAAACAGGTTGTTGATGGGCGCGCCTTGGGCGTTGAGCGCCGTGCCTTGAAACACACCCGGCAGGAAGCCCGCGCCCCAGTTTTGCGCGTGGCCCTTGGGCAAACCGCGGCCCAGCGTGTCGTACATGACGACGAAGCCGGGCAAGTTGCGGTTCTCGCTTCCCAGACCGTAGGTGATCCACGAGCCCATGCAGGGGAAGCCCATCCGGCTGAAGCCGGTGTTGATTTCGAACAGGGCCGGCGAGTGGTTATTCGTCTTCGTGTAGCAGGAGTGGATGAAGGCCATGCGGTCGACGTGCTGGCCCAGCTTGGGAAAGATCTCCGAGACCCAAGCACCGCTCTGGCCGCGCTGCGTGAACTTGAATGGCGACCGCATCAGCGGCCCGACCTGTTCGGTGAAGAAGCCGGTGTTCTTGTCGAAGCCTTCCAGTTCTTGCCCGTCACGCTTCGCCAGTTCGGGCTTGTAGTCCCAGGTGTCGACCTGACTGGGTCCGCCGTTCTTGAAGATCCAAATGACGCGCTTCGCCTTGGGGGCGAAGTGGGATGTCTTGGGCGCCAGTGGCGCGATCGCCGTGCGCGATGCCGCTTTGGCCGAGCCGGCCAAAAGGCCCTGCGCTTCGAGCAGCGCGGCCAGCGCCAACAGCCCACAGCCGGAACCGGCCGACGCCAAGAAGTCTCGCCGAGATCGAAATCCCGCGGCGGCGACAGGCGCGTGGTGCCGGAGCATATTACGGGCCATGGGAGCCTACTCGATATAGATGAACTCGTTCATGCTGAATAGTACCTGACAGAAGTCGGCCATCGCCAACTCGGTGGCGTCGGCCGTTTCGTCGTCAGCGTACTTTTCGGTTGCCCGCTCCACGAAAGCCAGCGAGGCCGACAGCTCCGTCTCGTCCGGCGGACGTCCCAGGGCCAGCACGAAGCCCTCGCGGACCCGATCACGCGGCGTCGAGCCTTCGGGCAACAGCAGGCGTTTGGCCATAGCGCGGGCGGCGCGGATCGCGTTGGGGCTGTTGAGCATCGCCAGCGCTTGGGGCGCGACGACTGTCGTGGCGCGCTGCGCCAAGCCTTGCAAGGCGTCGGGCGCGTCGAACAACATCATATCCGGGATCAGCTTGCTGCGTTTGACCGTGAAATAAATGCTGCGACGAGGCTGCTCGGGATCCAGCGTGCCCGGGCCGAACATCGTGGTGTCCAACTGGCCTGACACGGCCAACATCGCGTCGCGAATGGCTTCGGCCTCGAGCCGCGTCCGGTTGCGCCGCCAGAGCAAGCGGTTGTCGGGGTCGATTTCCGCTCGCCGCGGATCGGCGGCAACTTCCTGGCGATACACGGAGCTGGTCATCATCAGCCGGTGCAACGGCTTGAGCCGCCAGCCTTCGTCGATCAGGCGTTGCGCCAAGTAGTCGAGCAGTTCAGGATGCGTGGGCGCCTCGCCTGAATGCCCAAAGTCGCTGGGCGTGGCCACCAGGCCACGTCCGAAATGATGCTGCCACAGGCGGTTAACGATCACCCGGGCCAGCAAGTGCCCTGCTCCACCGTCGGTGTCAGTGATCCACTCGGCCAGAGCACGGCGGCGATACGACGTGTGCCAACCCTCGGGCGGATCAAGATGCCAGCGAGCGGTTTCCCCGGGCACGGTTGTCAGGACTTGTAAGAAGCCCGGCTCGGCCGGCCCCAGCTTCTGCTGCAAATCGCCCCGCTTCAGATAGAACGTCTCTTCGAAAAAATCAGCGCCTTGCGTTCGCAAACGGAGCGGCGGGAGACCCTCGCTGGCGATCAGCACCTTGGTCAATTCCGGCTGCGGTGCTTCGGCCGTGTGCGCTTGAACCGCGGCGTCGAGTTGCTGCCAATCGGGATCGTGACGACGGTACCATTCGAACAGCAGGTCGCGCTGCTGGTCGGTTCGTTCGTCCGCGGCGGCGGCAAGGGCCTCGTTAACGGCGAGCACTTCCTTTAGCGCCACTTGCTCGCCGGCCAGCGCGACGGGCTTGGCCGCGAGACTCAGCGAAAGGCGCAATCGGCCCAAGTTGTGGCCCGCGTTGTTTTCGAAGCGGAGGATGATGGTGAGCTTCGCCCCTTGCTTGAGCGCGATGGGGGTTTCGATCTGGAAGGCCGCGGAATGGGCCTTTCCGATTTCGGGCTCGACAGCCCAGGCCGATTTCTTGCGGTCGTCGATCGCCGATGCGACGGGAAGTCCCTCTTGCGAGAACGTGGCCTCGGGCGAGACCAGCTTGACGGGCGCGCCGGTTCCTTCGGTACCGGCCGGGGCGGCCCAAAGCTGGAAGTCGGACAGCGCAAAGTTGCCGTTATCGGCGCGACCCGGACCTTGTTTGGGCAAGGATGGATCCGGCAAGGCGTCGATCCGCAGTGCGGTGACTGGTTGACTACCTGTCACGACGGTGAACGTGTACGTATCGTGCTTGGCGTTTGTTTCGCTGGCCAGGTAGGAGCCGTCGTCTTGCAGCGTGAGCGTCGCGCCGCCTTCGGACGTCGCGCTTTCGGCCTCGAGGATCAGCCAAGGGGGGGCAACCGGCTGGGGGTTGGAAGCCAGCCACTTGTCGAAGCGGGCGGGCAGTTCGTCAGCCTCGAAGTGCGTGCGGGCCTCGACCAGCGGCGCGTGCGCCTGCTCGAACTGCTCGCGGCGGCGTTTGGTTTTCGCGGGATCAAAGTCGAGATCCACTTCGCTGCGCACGGTCGTGGTGAACGTGGACAGCAATCGGTAATAGTCGCCCTGCGGAATCGGATCGAACTTGTGATCGTGGCACCGGGCGCAGCCGATCGTCAGCCCAAGCATCGCTGTGCCGGTCGTGGCAGCCATGTCGTCCAATTCGTCGTAACGCTCCTTCTCGACCTGATTGGCGGTGATCTGTGTCGCATGCGTTCCGGCGGCCAGAAAGCCGGTGGCCATCAGGGCCAGATGGTTGTCCGGCTCATATTCGTCGCCGGCAAGCTGCCAACGCACAAACTGGTCGTACGGCATGTCCTGATTGAGGGCTTGGATCACGAAGTCGCGATAGTGGTACGCCGTGGGCCGGTCGTCGTCCTGTTCGTAGCCGTGACTCTCGGCGAAGCGGGCCACGTCGAGCCAGTGACGTGCCCACCGCTCGCCGTAATGCTGGCTGTCAAGCAACCGGTCGACCAGACTCGCGAATGGGTCGGACGACTCGTCGGCCAAGAACGCGTCGATTTCCTCCGGCGTGGGTGGCAGCCCGATCAAATCGAAATATGCGCGACGGATCAGCCGGCGACGATCGGCCGACGCGCTTGGCCGTCGGCCGGCTGATTCCAATCTGGCCAGAACGAAATGATCGATCGGATTGCGGCACCAGGACGGATCGCCACACGGTGGCACGTCCGCGGATTGCAGCGGACGAAACGACCAAAATTGGCGGTCTTCGTCGCTGACGGTCTTGGTGACCAGCGCTTCGGTCGCGTCGGTCAGCGGCGCGTCGTAGGCCGCGCCCGAAGTGATCCACGTGGCCAGTTGCTCAACGGCGTCGTCATGCAGGCGCGGTGCCTCGGCCGGCATGTGGGGCTCGTCCTCGTGCCGCACGAGTTCGAGCAATCGGCTTTGCTCCGGTTTACCGATGGTGACGACCGGACCCGACGCCCCGCCCTTGATGAGCCCGGCGCGGGTCGTCAAGTCGAACTCGCCGTGCGTCTCATCGCCGCCGTGGCATTGCACACAATGTGTGGTCAGCGTCTGGCGCACGCCCGACTTGAACAACTCCAAGCTGCGAGCCATTTGCTGGGCATGGTCCGGCGGAACCGTTTCGGCCGACGGTTCGTCGGCCGCCGCGCCGCAGGTTGCCGTGAAAACGATCGTAAGAAACAACGCCGCAGCCGCGCGCGGCGACGAAGCATTCGCAGGGCCGGAAGCACCTCCGGCATGACGCCAGTCCATTTCTAGCTCACTCCTTTTCATCCTCGATGCGCGGCCCCCGCAGCCGCGTCTTGCGACTCCATTTCGGACCAGGGGCCACCGGCTGTCAAGGGGCCATGGCGTCCCCCCAAGGGCCACCGAATCCCGGCGGTTTGCGGCATGCCAAGGCGGCGCTTGAACTTCGCTTCACCCGAAACTGCCCAAGGCGATTCCGCGGATTTGCCCGTCGTGGGAGACGGGCCGCGCGATAGGCGGGTTACAATCGATCGCGAAACGAGTCGAGACCATCGACTCGGCGATTCGAACCGTGGACCCGCCGTCAAGGAACCTCCCTATGAAAAGCCACTTGATCACGGCCGTCGTCTCCGCGGCGACCACGATGGGCATCGTTCAAGCCACGCCCGAGCGCGTCGAGCAGTTGGAAGTGGACCGGCTCGTCGTACGCAAGGAACTGATTGTGTCGGACACAGGACAACCCTGGGAAAACAACTTTGAGAATCAAATGGTCCCGCGCGGCATTTACGCGCGGGGCGGCGGGCCCGGCCAATCGGGACTGTGGGTGCGCGGCCGACTGATTCAAAGCGAAGTCGATGATCCGTTCGACGTGCGTTTTCAAAGCGTCAACACGAACGGCGAAATACACCGCGCGCCGGGCCACATCTCCTGGAACTGCTGGCTTGACGGCGCCTGGCGACAGATGGCGCTCATCCAGGGTGAAGGGCTTGAATACAGCGAAGTTCCGGCCGAGGCGTGGTCGGGCGGCAATCACCCAGGTCGGCTGCGGTTTCAATCCTTTCGCCCACACCATGACCAGCCGCTGACCGACGCGATCATCGGACAGGGCATGATGTCGATCGGCGGCGGTGGGTATGGCGGCGGCGGACTGCCCTACCCAAGCGAAGTCTTACAGCTCTGGGGCGGCGGACTGACGCAGACGTCGGTAGCAACGCCGAGCGCGCCGCGCGTGCTCGGTGATCGTGGCGGCCAAGCACATGCTTATGCCATCGTGGCGATTGGCCCACAAGGAGCACGATCCGAACCGTCGGAGACAGCCAACGCCAACGGCAATTCCACGCTCGAGTGGGACAGCACGCCGGGGGCCGACAGCTACCTGGTGCTGCGTGACGGAAAAGTCGTCGCCGGTCCGCTGCGGATCGAGGGATCGCAAAAAACATGGGCCGACGACGGCGGAGTAGACCGGCCGGGCCGATGAAGGGCCGCCGCTGACCGAGTCACAACGTCCGCGCTAGAGATTGTATTCGCGGCGAAAGTGGTCAATGTCCTCCGTGGTGCCCATCACGATCAACGTGTCGCCAGCCTGAAATGTCAACTCATTGCCGGGGTTGAAGTGCATGGCGCCGGACTTCTGCTTGACGGCCACCACGAGCAATCCGTGTCCGCGGCGCGTTCCGATGTCGATGGTCGTCTTGCCGATTAGCGAACTGGACGGAACAAGCTGGATCTCGTCGACCTCGATGTCCAACTTGTTTTGTCCAGAGACAAGCTCGACGAACTCAACGGTCGATGGATGGGTGATTATCGACGCGATGCGATGGGCGCCGATGGCGGCCGGCAGCACAACCCGATCGGCGCCAGCCTGCATCAACTTCTTTTCCGTGCTGGGCAACTCGCCCCGCGAGATGATTTGCAAACTGCGGTTCAGATTCCGGGCCGTGAGCGTGATGAAGACGTTCGATGCATCGCTGGGCAGCGCGGTCACGAGCGACGTGGCGCGTTCCACGCCGGCGTCGCGCAGCGTTTCCTCTTCGGTGGCATCGCCGGAGAGCACTAGGTACTCAAGGTCGCGTGCGTCGCCGACGGCTTCGGTGTCCGTATCGATCACCACGAAGGAACGGCCGCGTGCTTTTAGCTCAGCGGCCAGGATCCGGCCGATGCGGCCGAAGCCGCAAAGCACCGTGTGGTTGTCGAGCTGCTGAATGGCCCTGGTGATACGCCCCAGGTTCAAGGCCCGTTCGATTTCTCCTTCGACCATCATTTGGACAAACCCTCCCAAGGAGATGCCGGCCGCGGAGATGCCGACGATGATGACGCCCAGCGTTAGCAGTTGCTGCCCTGGGCTGAGATTGCTTGCTTCTCCGTAGCCCACGGTCGAAATCGTGATCACGACCATGTAGATGGCGTCCAGCCAGTCGCGCCCGGCGAGGCGGTACCCGATGGTTGCGGTCACGATGACCACAGCCAACACGATCGCGCCGGTGCGTATGCGCTGGAGCGAGGATCTCATGTGTGATAGTCAGCGTTTAGCCGGATGTATTCGGCCGTTAGATCAGTGGTCCAAAACCGCACACTGGCGTCCCCCTCCCGAAACCGAAGGGCAATGTGCGTGTCTCGATTGCCGCGGATCGACGCGGAGACCTGTGCCGCGTCGAATTCGACGGGACGCCCCTGTTCGTACAGCACGAAATCGTTGATCGACAAGTCGACCCCGTCCGGATCGAACGCGACACCCGCGTATCCCGCCGCCGAAACGATGCGACCCCAATTGGGATCGCCGCCGGTGACGGCTGTTTTCACCAGCGGGCTATCGGCCACGGTGCGGGCAATCTTGCGCGCATCGGCCACGCTCTGACAACCCGTGACGTCCAGCGTGATCAGGTGCGTGGCGCCTTCTCCGTCGGCCGGAATCGACCGCGCCAACTCGATACACACTTCGCGCAGCGCCGCGGCAAAGGTGCTTAGGTCGTCGCCGCAAAGCGGCGAGCCGCCGGCCGCTCCGTTGGCCACCAGCAGCACAGTATCGTTAGTGCTCATGTGCCCGTCGACGTGGATGCAATTGAACGAAACGTCGACGACCTGACTCAGGGCCGCCTGGGCATCGGCCGGTTCGAGTGGAGCGTCGGTCAGCACGACGGCCAACATGGTTGCCATGTTGGGCCCGATCATCGCCGCCCCCTTGGCCATTCCGGTGATTCGCACGTCGCGCCCCCCCACGTTCAGCTCGCGGGTTGAAAGCTTGTGGACCGTGTCGGTCGTCAACATGCCGCGGGCCGCGTTGATCATGGCTTGCTGATCATCGCCAAGCTGTTCGGCTGCTTCGCGGATGCCCGCCAGAATCTTGTCCATTGGCAGAAACGTGCCGATGATGCCGGTCGACAGGACAAGGCACTGCTTTTCGGCGGCGTTGGCAACGACCGCGGCGGCTCGCGCCATCGATTGGGCATCGTCATTGCCGCGTTGGCCCGTACAGGCATTGGCATTGCCCGAGTTGATTACGACCGTTCGCACGTCGGCCGCGGGCGTGAGCGCGCGGTTCCAAATCACCGAGGCGGCGATAACCTGATTCGTGGTGTAGACGCCGGCGGCGGCGGCAGGCCGATCGGAAATAATCAGCGTCAGGTCTTGTTTGGCGGCGCTTCGCTTGATGCCACAATGAACGCCGGCGACGCGAAAGCCTTGTGGAATGCTCATGCTCTAAGACTCGCAGACAAGGCTCGGTTGGCCGGTGGTGATGGGCAGAGTTGGGGATGTATTCACGGGCGAATTGCGGGCGGCAGTCGCGCGACCTTCCGCATGGCCAAACACGTTACAGGGCCGTCGACTCGGCAAGTCCGTGCATCAGGTTGAAGTTTTGCACAGCCGCGCCGCTGGCACCCTTGATCAGGTTGTCGAGACAACTAATCGTGATAAGCCGGCCGCGAACCATGCGGACGGTGATGTCGCAGAAGTTCGTACCCCAGGTATCCTTGGTGCCTGGCAGATGATTGACGACGCGCACGAACGGCTCGTCCGCGTAAAACTCGCGAATCGTGGCCAGGGCCTTCTCCTCGGTTACGTCGCCAATCGGCTGCGTGTAGCAAGTCGACAGAATGCCACGATCCATCGGAATCAGATGCGGCGTGAAGATCACCTCGACGCCCCGATCGGTCGCTAGACTCAACACCTGCTCGATCTCGGGCGTGTGCCGATGCCGGCCGACGTTGTAGGCCGAGACGCTCTCGTTGGCTTCAGGAAAGTGCGTGGTCAGCTTCGGCGTGCGGCCGGCGCCAGATACGCCGCTCTTGCTGTCCACGATGATTTCGCGCGGCGCCACCAGCCCTCGGGCCAATAGCGGGGCCAAAGCCAATATGGCCGACGTGGGGTAACAGCCTGGATTGGCGACCAGCGCGGCATCGCGTATGCGCTGGCGAAACAGCTCGGGCAGGCCATAGACCGTTTCTCCCAATCGGGCCGGGTCGGCATGCTTTTGACCGTACCAATCGGCGTACGACTCGGCGCTGTTGAGTCGATAATCGGCACTCAAATCGATCACCCGCATGCCCGCATCGAGCAACTTGGGCACGAACGCCGACGTGACGCCATGCGGCAGGCAGCTAAACGCAACGTCGGCTTGTGCGCCAATCTCGGCTGGTTGCAGGTCGGTCATTTGCAGGTCGATCCGCCCGGCCAACTGCGGGTGGACCGTGGCGACGTGCGGACGATCCTCGCTGCGGCTGGTCAGCGTCGTGATTTCGACGTCCGGATGGCGCAACAGCAGCTTGAGCAGCTCGAGCGCTGTGTAGCCGGTGGCACCGATGATGGCAACGCGAATCATGACTCGTTCTTCTGACGAATGGGCGGACAATCGGCCCTATTTTGGCGAAGCGACAGTATATCGCAACACGTTCGAATCCGCTATGCCGCAGGGTGTTGCGCCGCGCTGTGTAGACGCAGGACGCGCCGCGGGGTCGATGGGTTCGCGGCGGGCACACACCAAGCGTGCGAAGCCGCGCGGTCAGTCGCGCCAGCCGGTCGCCTCGATCCGGCGAAACTCGCCCTGGATGTCCGTGCCTTCGTAGAAACTCAGCCACCCTGCGACGCGAACGGTCTTGCCAGGCGGGCAATCGGGAAAGATCGGATCGGAGTGCAGGCAGGGGCACGGCGCGTTGCCCCACGGCCGATGGCAAGGCGTCCAAGCGGTGATCACCCAACGCTGCCCGTCGTCGGAGCGGCACGCCGCGTAGGGCTCGTCGAAGACCTTGTTGTCGTTGGTCTGACTCTCGAATCCGGCGGCGCCCTTGAACATGACGCAGTTCTGCACGCGCAGGTCGCTCAGCGGCTCTGCCGTACCGTTGGTCAGCGACATGGCCATGCGGACCGCGTCGGCCTTGGGGACGACTTCCGTGCGAAAGCGAATCCCGTTGGGCAACGTCCGCTCAAGTACAAGCGTCTGGTCCGGACCCGTCTTCCATTCCAGCGGTTCCAGTTCGATGCCGACTTTTGTCCAGACGGTGGGTACGTGCGTATGCGCCAGATAGGTCAGTCCCAAGTTCGACCAAATTGCCTCGGGCACATCCGCCACCACGTAGCTGTCCGGATCCCACGGCGTGAAGACGCTGACCTTGGTTTCGCGCTGCGGACGCACCGCGCCGTCCAAGAAACCGATGCGCGGATGACGTCCGCCCGGATAGGGCAGCACAACAAGCGGGTTGCCGGGCTCGCGGCGGGGACGATCGCCGGACCGGATTTTGAACCGAGCCAGCGCGCGCTTGATCTCGGCCGTCTGCATTCCAGTGGCGGCCTGCACCTCGTCGAGCGAAAAACGATGGTAGGCGACCATGTTGGTCAACCACTGGCGCAATTGTTCGTCGTCGGTCGGCCGGCGGTAGTTTGGCTTGTCGTCGGCGGCTGGTTCTTCGGCATAACCAGTCATCGTCGCGCTCAGAGCAGCGCACAGCCCGAAGCTGGCCAGTGCAATAACGTGAAGGAAGCGGCCCATCGAGATTCTCCCGCGCGTGTTCTGCACGATCGGCACTCCAGACGTTGACGCGCGACGCGCTACTTGTTGCCAAACGCGTAGAGCGCCTTGTCGGTCCGAATGTACACCCAACCGTCGTGTAGCACGGGCGACGCGAAGATCCGCTCGCCAAAATCGCGCGACGAAACAATCGCCAGCGGGTCGTCGAGCGCGAAGACCGTCACCACGCCGCCCTTGCTGGCGGTATAGATCTTGTTGTCTCCCCCGGCCGGCGAAGCATAGCAGTTGCCGCCGCCGCGGGCCCGCATTTGCTTGACCAGCTCGCCGGTAGCCGCGTCCAGCAGGGTCACAATGCCACCGTCCTTGGCGAGGAACACGTGGCCGCGATAGACGAGCGGACTGGGAACGTACGACAGGCCACGGCGATATTCCCAGACAACTTCCGGCTGCCCGCCCGGCTCATCGGGCCGCAGCGCGACCAAGACGTTTTGAGCCAGCTCGAAGATTCGGGCGTACTTGTTCCATTCGGCCTCGTCGAGCGATTGGCTGTCGTTCAGGTCGATCCGGTAGAACCGCGTCTGCACGGGGCCGGCGGGCACTTCGCTCTTGCCGATCTCGCCGTCGCCGTCCTTGTCCCACATCGCGATGGCTTGCGACCAGGGTTCCATCGCGATCCGGGCGTCGGTATCTCCGCCCGGCGACCAAGTACAGACGTAGAGCGCGCCGTCGACCGCCGCAGGTGTCGGGTTCACGATGCGCGCGAATCCGTCGCGCGACCAGAGCGGACTGCCGTCACTGGGATCGTATGCCACAAGCTGGAGCGCCCCGGCCATCACGATCTGATCCCGACCGTCGAGCTTCCAGACGACCGGTGTCGCATAACTGCGCGTGAAGCCGTCACGCGGAGTTTTCCAAACCGTCTTGCCGGACTTGGCGGCGATCGCAATCAGAAAACTGTCAAGATCGTGGTCTTCGCAAAGGATTAGTTTTCCGTCGACAAGGATTGGAGAACTGGACGAACCAAACTCGTCGCGGAACGGGCCCATTCGATGCGTCCAAACCGGATCGCCGTCGAGCGTGTACGCGACGAGCCCATAGCTTCCAAAGAATGAGTAGACGCGCTGCCCGTCGTTGGCGCACGTGCAAGAAGCGGCGCTGCCTTCGGGATGCAGCCGTTCGAGTTCGTCGGCCTGGACCGTCTGCTTCCAGAGAACGTCTCCGCTGGCCCGATCCAGACAAACGGTGGACAGATCGTTGCCGTCGCGTGTCGTCAGGTAGATTCGCTCGCCGACAATCAGCGGCGTGGAGTGCCCCTCCTGCAGTTCGGTCTTCCACACCAAATGCTCGTCGGTCAGTTCGGCGGGAAGCGGCTGATCGTCGGCCGCCGCGCGGCCGTGGTCGCGGCGAAAGTAGTTGGGTTCTTGGGCCGAAGCGTAAATCGTCGCGACGATCGCAATCCAGGGGCCGCAAGCGACGATCAGACGCGGGAGCATTCGGTGCATTGCCATCGTCTCGGGTTCCTCAAACTCGGTTGGTCACCGTGGGGCGAAGTCCGACAAGCGTGCGGCACGTCGCCTATCAAGCGAGCCAGTCGGCCGGCTTAGTGCGCCGCCAAATCCTGTGCGGCGTTAATCAAAGAGCCGGGGATCGGGCCCAAGCCAAGCAGCTGCAGCGCCAGATTGCCGCCGTCGCCGTTGCGAATTGGTTGTCGATTCGCGCCGACATAGTCCTGGCGCGTCGATTTCGGGTCGCTGCGCGTCTGCTCGTTTAGCGCGTACAGGTCCTTGCCCTTGGCCACGCCGGCACCCCAGACATAGAAGGGAATCGTGTAGTTGAGCGGATTGCTGTTCACGCCGTGATTCTTGCCCGTGCCGCCATGATCGGCCGACAGCACGATGGCGGTTTGGTCCTTGAACCGCTCGTCGGTCGTGACCAGTTCGAGGATGCGGCCGAGTTGACGGTCGACCTGTTTCAAAGCGTTGTTGTATGCCGGACTGCCCCAACCGGTGGCGTGACCCGCTGTGTCGGTGTCGCGAAAATGAACAAAGCAGTAGTGGATGGGCTGTTCGTCCATTGCCTTGAGGAATTCCTTCGTCATGATCGGCGTCAGGCTGGACTGGTAGTAGACGTCGATCTTATCGCGGCCGTTGTCCTCTCCATCGGTGTCGGGCGCGCCGGTTCGCTCGTTGTAGGAAAGGTCGTAGAGCACGAACTTGCTCTTGGAAACAAACATCCCGGTGCGCAGTCCGTGATCGTGCGCGACGTCGAACGCGCTTTTGATGTAGTCTCGCCGCTCCGTGTGCAGAGTACGATCCTCTGGATCGCTGTTGTGTCGCCACATGTGACCGGAAATGGCCGACGGCTCAGCCTCTTTGTCCATCACCGGGCGGCAGGTGACCATGCACGTGTGGTTGGGCAGCGTGTTGGTGTAGTCGAAGTCGGTCCGGGCGTTGTGGGTCCACGCACCTTCGGCTTGCAGACGGGCAAACGTGGGCACCTCGCCCGCCTTGAGCAGTTCGTTCAGGTGCGTCGGATTGAGCCCGTCAACGCTGATGTGGATGACGTACTTTGCGGGTGGCTCTGCGGCCGCGGCCAACGGCGCAACCGTGGCGATCAGCACGAGCAACAGACAGGCAATCCGGCGGGAGACGGACATCGCGATTCCTCAATCAGGCCAGGTTTGATCGTGGGAACATGGTGGGAGGGCGTTGTTATGCACGGAACTGGGATTCGCCGCGCGGCACAGGTGGCGGCGAACGCCTCCCATCAATCGTAACCTGCCGCGCGCCGTCAGGTCCATACGCTCGGTCGGTGCGGCCGCCTGGCACACGAAACCTAAACATTCGCCGGCACGGCCCAATGCCCGCCCTCGCGATACTTGCGGCGCACCAGCGCGGCAGCGTCCGGGTTGTTGGTAACGCGTTCGGCCTCGGGGTCGAATTCGAGCTGGCCCCGCACGCGCGTGGCGATGTTGCCCAAGTGGCACAACGTCGTGGCCAGATGGTTGATTTCGATGTCGGCGTGCGGCCGTTCGCCGGACTTGATACAGGCGATGAAGTTGGCGTGATGGCCAGCCAGATCCGGTGAGCCGCCGGTCACTTCCTCGATCAGCTTGTTGCGCTTGCCGTACAGGCGATACCCGTCCTTCTTGCCAAAGATCATCATCCCCTCGGTCCCATAGAACGCGTTGCCGTTCTCGAATCCTTCCTGGACGTACGGCGACCAGATGCGCTGCTCGAAGATCAATTGTCGCTTCGAGCCGACCTTGCCGTCTCCGGGATACTCGAACGCAACCGTTTGCGTATCGGCATGCTGCTGATCGTCGTCGAAGAAGTACTTTCCGCCCATCGCCACGACCGACGAGGGATGCGTGTCGACGCCGAGCCCCCAGACAGCAATGTCGATATCGTGAACGCCGTCGTTACCCATGTCGCCACAGCCGAAGTTGTACCACCAGCGCCAGATGCTCGGCAGCATGTTCGACTGATAGGGAACCATCTCGGCCGGCCCGACCCATAGATCGTAGTCGAGGGTCGATGGCGGATCGCTGGGCTTTTTCTTGCCGATCGAGCCGCGGAGTTGACTGTTCCAGGCCTTGGCCACGAGCACGTCGCCGATGGCGCCTTCGCGGAGCCGTTTGACGGCCTTTTGCGCGTGATCACTACTGCGCGTTTGCGTGCCGACTTGCACGATCCGCTTGTTGCGCCGCGCCGCCTCGATCATCAGCCGGCCTTCGCGAATGTTGTGCGAGCAGGGCTTTTCGACGTAGACATGCTTGCCGGCGTCGCAGGCCAGGATCGTGGCCGGTCCGTGCCAGTGGTCGGGCGTGGCGATCCATACCGCGTCGACCGCCTTGTCGTCGAACACCTGGCGCATGTCCTTGACCGTTTTTGGAGTTGGCGCGCCGTGCCCTTCGGCCAGCGTGGCAGCGCGTGCCAGACGGTCTTCGTCGACGTCGCACAAATACGCCAGATGTACCGCCTTGTTACCCGCCAGTTGTCTAACGTGGCTGCTGCCCATTCCGCCAGGTCCGATCACGGCGACCTTCAACTGCTCGTTTGCCGCGACCGCTTTCGTCGCTGGCGCCAGGGCCAAGGTGGCGGCCGCGGCACCGGTTCCGGTGCGCTTCAAAAACTCGCGTCGATTCGGATTGTTCATGACGGACCTCGTTTGGGGGTGGGTTTGGTCGTTGGAATGTCGCGGACGCGCCGCGGTTCGTGCGCAATTGTGTGCGCCGACGAACCACGTGGCGGGCGGCGATTACTCGAGCAGGTATTTCTTGACGAACAGGATCGTGGCGTAGAACTGGAAGTCGGCGTTTTGCCGCTTGGCGAAACCGTGCCCTTCGTCTTCGGCCATCAGATACCAGACCGGAGTTTGATTGCGGCGCATGGTCTCGATGATTTGCTCCGACTCAGACAGCGGTACGCGGGGATCGTTCTTGCCCTGCACAACGAACAGCGGTTTCTTGATTTGATCGGCGTGGTTCAACGGAGCGATCTTGTTGAGAAACTCACGCATCTTCGGATCGCGCTCGTCGCCGTACTCGACGCGGCGCAGATCGCGGCGGTAGTCCTCGGTGTTTTCCAGGAACGTGACCAGGTTCGAGATGCCCACCACATCGAGGGCACAACGAATTCGGTCGCTATATCGCGTGGCCACTGCCAGCGTCATGTGCCCTCCGTAGCTGCCTCCGGTGACCATGATGCGGTCGGCGTCCAAGTCGTCGCGCGTTGCGATCCAGTCGAACAGGGCCTCGATGTCTTTATAGGTGCCTTCGCGCAAGAAGCCGTTGTCGAGCTGCAAGTACGACTTGCCATAGCCGGCCGAGCCGCGCACGTTCGGAAACACCAGCGCGACGCCCAATTCGTTCAAATAGTAGTTGCGGCGCCCCTGAAAGCCGGGCCGCGACTGGCTCTCGGGCCCGCCGTGAATCACGACGATCACCGGCCGCTTGCCCTTGAACCGCGACGGGGGCGGGTAGAGAAAGCCACTGATCTCGCGATCGTCGAACGATTTCCACTTGATCAGTTCCGGCTCAGAAAACGATTCGGTGTCGAGTCCGCCGGTCTCGCTGCGCGTCCAGCGATCGACGTTGCCGTTGGTAATGTCCAGCGAATAGATGTCGGCCGACGAGCGGGCCGAGGTCATCACAAAGCCCAGATCGCGATTGTTCGCGTGCCACACCAGCCCGCCGATCAGTGCCGTGGGCAACTCCGGCACGGGCAGCTCGCGGCGGGTGGCCGTGTCAAGCAAGTGCAGCCGGCCGATGCCATTCTCGTTGGTCACGAAGGCGATGTGGCGGCCGTCGTCCGAAAGCTCGGCCGATTCGACGTCCCAGGGGATGTCGCCGGAGAGGACGGTCTCTTTGCGCGTGGCCAGGTCGACGTGGACCAGCCGCATGAATTCCGAGTCCTGGTCGGTGGTGACATAGATTCCTTTGCCGTCGGCCGTAAACGCGATCGGGAAGTAGGCGATCTTTTCGGCGCTCTGCTCGGGCGAGATCTGGGTCTTTTCGCCGGTGGCCACGTCAAACAGCCAGACGTGGCTCTGGTTGATCGAGATGTACTCGGCGGCCAGCAGCTTCTTATCGTCGGGTGACCAAGCGGCCGCGAACCATCCCCCGCCCGAATTCTTCGACAGCACTTTGTCCGTGCTCGGCTCGGCCGGATTCATGGTATAGAAATCAACGTCGGCCCCGTTGCGGCGCGTCGACCGAAAGACGATCCGATCGCCGGCGGTTGACCAGACCGGACCGGTGTTGCGCGACTTGCCGTCGGTGAGCAACTGCCACTGGCCCTTGCCCAGGTCGAAACGGAAAAGCTGATAGAACTCGCTGCCGCCGTAGTCCTTCGAGAAGACGAAATAGTCGCCGTCGGTCGGATGGTACGAGGCACCGCCGACTCGATCCTCAAAAAACGTGATTTGCGTACGCGCCCCGCCTGGCGCGGCGACGTGGTGTACCTGGTTGGTGTTGCCGAAGCGCGTGGAGATCAGCATCTCGCGCTTCGTGGGATGCCAATCCGAGATTCCGGCTGAGCGAATGTCGGTGTACCGCCGGGCGGCGTCGGCCAGTTCCTGTGGAATCGGCGGGATGCCTTCGACGACCAGGTTATCGCCCGGCGTGATCACTTGGAATTCGTCGGCCGGTTCAGCCGCCAACACGTTGCCCGAGAGAACCAGGCCGAAACAGAAAAGGCTCAAGCAGCACGCTATGCAGAAGCGTCGCATCGTGGTCGTCCTCTGAAGGTAGGTCGCGCCAATCGGTTCGCGCTGGCACGCAGGGTGGGGACTGCCATTGGGCCCTTTGAGCTTAAAGCGACCGGTGGGCCGATGCAATGGTCCGATTGCGCTGATCGATCGACCGTTGGTTCACGTCGCGTCGGCGCATGCGGCGTGCCACCTGGCGCGACGCGGCGCGTTGCGGAGCGACGGATCGTGGCCCAATCGCCGCATTTTACAACCCACTGCGGCGCAACTATGTTAAGTCGAGCGGCGCGCCGTATCGAAACTGACAGGGAATAGATCGATGAAACAACTTGGCATTCTATTGGGTGTCTGCGCGCTCTGCGTGGCCAGTGCGTGCGCGGCGGCCGACTTTCAGGTCGGCTTTGCCAAGCGCGACATCACGCCGCAAAAACCGACGCCGATGTGGGGCTACGGCGCCCGACATGCCGCGCTGTCGCAGGGCGTGTTGGATCCGCTACTGGCCAAGGCGATTGTGATCCAGGTCGGCGACGACCGCTTGGCGCTGGTCGGGCTGGACATTGGTCGCGGGCCAACGGCCGACATGATGCACCAGATTCGCACCGAGGTGAAGAAGCAGGCCGGCGTCGGCCACGTCATGATCTGCGGCAGTCACTCTCATCACGGTCCGGTCATCGAATTGACCGATCGAGAAGGTTTCGGCCGAGGCACGTTCGACGACGCCGTTGCGTACAGCAAACGCCTGCCCGAGTTGCTCATCGAAGCCATCGTGGAAGCCGCCGGCAACGTGCAACCGGCGCGGATCGGCGTGGCCAAGGTCGAATTGGAACTGAATCGCAATCGCCATACGAAGCAACGGCCCAAGCCAACCGATCCGGAATTGGCCGTGATTCGCTTCGACGGAGAGGATGGCAAACCGCTGGCCGTGTTGGTCAACTACGCGGCCCATCCGGTGACGCTGCCCGGCGAAGTCCTGAAGTTCTCGCCCGACTACCCGGGCGCCTTGCAAGCGCAGGTCGAGGACGCGTTGGACACGAACTGCGTTTTCATCCAAGGTGCCTCGGGCGACATGAGCCCCAATCGCGGCAAGCTCGACACGAAGGACTATGGGAAACTGTTGGGCGATCACGCGGTGGCGCTCGCGCAGTCGATCGAAACCAAGGTGCCCGAAAAACCGTCGATCAAGGCCAAGGTCGATCAGTTTCAGTTCGAAAGCCGGCTCGACTTTGGCAATCCGATTCTGGTGATGACGTTCCAACGAGCGTTCTTTCCCGAGTTGGTCCGCAACTTCGTGCGCGAGTTCCAAGACGGCGTAAAACCGGAGATGACCACCGTGCTGCTCAACGGTGACTTAGCGCTGGTCGGCGGCTCGGGCGAGTTCTTTTGCAATCACTCGAATCGGTTAAAGCAGCGGGCCTATGTGCCGAATTTGCTGTTCTTCGGCTACTGCAACGGGCACCACATGTATTTCCCAACCATCGAAGCGGCCAGCGAAGGCGGCTATGGCGGCGACGCCAGCATTTCGCCAGTGGCCATCGGCGGCGGCGAGATCATGATGAACCAGGCGCTGGTGAATCTCTATCGCATGCTGGGGAAGTTTCCGCCGGAAGCCGGCGAGTAGCCCGAAGGCTGTGGTAGACGAAGAACAGGACGTGACTTCGACGGTAAGGGAGAAGCGAGCGGCATCGGCAGTGAACGTCGGCGCCATTGTCAGGCCGACCGCGTGCCCACGTCGCGAGCAGCCGAGCTTGTTGACGCTATGATGCGCGATTCCGCGAGACTTACCGCGCTGGGCCGTGCCCTGCGCACGCGACGTTCTGCAAAAGCGGCTGAATTGATTGGCATCTTCGGAGTCGCGTTTCTGATCGTCTGGGCGGGCAGTCCATGGGTCGATGGCGATCCGTTGCGACGGCAGGCCGTGGCGTGGGTCGCCAATCTTGCCATGCTTGGATGGGTATGGGCAGGACTGCGATTGCGCGGTCAGGGCTGTGCGGACATTGGGTTACCGTTTCGGTTTGGTTCGCGCCGCGCGATCTTGCGTGGTGCATGGCAGTCCGTGTTGGTTTTCACTGTCGCCGTTGTGGCGTTCGGCTTGGGCGCGGTTTTGATGCAAAACATCGTCGGTCAACCTGATGGGCCCGACTTCAGCGGATACGACTACCTTCGTGACAACTTGATCGTGTTTTTGGGGGCGCTGGCGAGCGTCTATTTCATCTCGTCCTTTGGCGAGGAAGTGATCTATCGTGGCTTTTTGGTCAATCGTATCGCCGAGCTCGGTGGCCAGACGCGGGCCGCCTGGTGCGTTGCCGTCGTGCTCAGCGCTGTCGTGTTCGGCTACGTGCACTCGCCTTGGGGACTGGCTGGAATGATTCAGACCGGCTGCATGGGATTGGCCCTGGGCATTTGTTATCTGGCCGTGCGACGCAATCTGTGGGTCAACGTTCTGGCGCACGTTTATCTCGATACGCTGTTGCTGGCTCCGATCTATTTCGGTGGCACGCAACCCGAGTGACGTGTCTAGCGCGATGGCCGAATCCTGGTGTGCGCCTACGAACCGCGTTTCGAGCGCAGCGGCAAATCGAAGTACCGCACAGCGCGGCTGTCCGCGTCCGTGTCCTCGTCGGACAGATCGATTAGCAGACAGTCGCCGAACAGTTCGGCCGTTTCGATCGCGCCGGTCGGCGTGGTGACGAGAAACTCGGCCGGGTGCACGAAAACGATGTAGACGCCGTTTTCGCGCGAGCGTGCTTGAAGAATCGGATCGTTCTTGCCCGGGCCGAACATCCCGCCCGACGGACAGATCAAGAAGTCCGCCCCACGGGCACAGAACCGGCCGACGATGTCCGGCTCGGTACGATCCGCGCAAATCATGACACCCACCTTGCCGTACGGCGTTTTCCAGACGCGCGACTGGTTGCCCGGTGTGTTGCGGACCAGTTCGTGCTGAAGCTTTTGCTTGCGATACTTTCCGACGAGCTTTCCGTCGGGTGCAAGCACTACGGCCGTGTTGTACCGATCTTCGCCGTCGGCTTCGAGCATGCCGGCAATGAGATGAATGTTGAGCTCGTCGGCCAGGGCGGCCAGTCGGCGGAAAAACGGCCCGCCGGGGATCGGCTCACCCAGGGCTCGATAGATGTCGAGCGGAATCGACTTGTCGGCGATGGCGTAACCGTCGAGAAAGCATTCAGTCGTGCAGACGATTTGCGCGCCGCCGGCTGCGGCCTGGCGAATCAGTGGTTCGGCCCGGCGACAATTCGCGGGTTTGTCGCCGCGGATCCACTTGAGCACGATGCCGGCCACGCGGACCGTTGCGGCGGCGGACTTGTTGTCCGGCGATTCACCAGCAGATGGTTGGGCGTCGGTAGGAGCGTCGGCAGGCGCGCTATTTTGAGACGCTGGTTCGACCGCGTGTGCCGGCCGCCACACCCGGGCCGCGCCAATCGCAAGAGTAGCTAGTGCCGCGCATGAAAGGATACGGAGCGTTTTTCGCATCGCTCGGGCTCCCGGGAATTCCGCGGGTATAAGCGGCGGTGCGCCGCAGGAAGCTGTTGCACGTCGCCCGCTGAGCGAAATCCTAACCCCAGCGGGGCGGCGGCGAAAGTCGTGACGGGCGGCACGGTATTCTCCCGGCGCGCCACGTTTTGCCTGGGACCGACTCGCGGGCTACAATCCAATTGTCGTACGTGCGGCCGGCCCCCAACGCGTCGCAGGAACTTGGCAAGTCGTCTCATATCGTGGAAAGGGGTCCTTTTATGCGTAGCCGTGCAACGATCGCGCGCTGCTGGAGTTTGATTGCCGTCTTGGTCCTGGTAGCGGTCGGCGTTTCGTCGGCGCAGGCGGCGTCGCCGCCTCGTTGGAAGTTCGCACCCGGCAAGTCGCTCAACTATGTGCTGGAGCGCAGCGTTGACGGAAAGATGGCGCTGGCCGGCAACGAGTTTGGTATCAAAATGGGCATGACGTTTGACACGACGTGGAAGTGCACCGGCGTAAACGACGACGGAACGGCAAACCTCGAACAAACGATCGATCGAATTCAAATCGGCATGAATTCGCCGCTGGCCGGCCAGATTAGCTACGACTCGAGCACCAGCGAAGTGCCCGAGGGTCCGCTCGGCGCATTCATGGGTCCGATGATCACCGGCATGCTGCACCAGTCATTCAAGCTGAAAGTCTCGCCGACCGGCGAAGTCAGCGACATTCAACTGCCGGAGAAACTGGTCGCAGCGTTCGCCAAGCAGGCGGAAGTCAGCCAGAATCGCCGCGGAGGATTGGGTATTGGCGGCAATGCATTCGACGAGAAGGGTATCAAGCAATTGATCGAGCAAGCCGTGCTGCCGCTGCCCGAGAGCGACGACGCCGACGAAACCTGGTCGCAGGAGTTCGAGAACGAGATTCCCGGCCTGGGCATTGAGTTCGCGGAGACAACGTATTCATTGGCCGGTAACGAGACGGTCGACGGCAAGGCGCTGGTGAAGATCGCCGCCGAGACGGAAGTGCTGTTCGAGCCGGCCGAAGAGCCCCGGGCCGAGATGGAAATCGTCGAACAGAGCAGCTCGGCAACCGCCCTGTTCGACGCGGAAGCCGGCCACCTGGTCCGAACCGACGGAAAACAAGTCGCCGTTAAGGAGATTTCCGGCCAGCAGGAGGTCTCGCAGAACCTGACCGAATCGTTCAAAATGTATTTGGGCACCAGCCCGGCGAGCAGCGACAAGAGTGATACGAAAGAGCCGGACAATAAATAGCCGGCTTGCGCGGCTCGCCGCAATGCGCACGGTCTGTGGCGTCGCATCGTTTCCCCCAACCGACGATGCGGCGCAAATTGGCAGCCGAGCGGCGCGTGCGTCGTGCCAGGCACTTCGCGAGCAGCAGCTCGCAGGTCGCGCGAACGAGTGCGACTAAAACGCGAGTGCCCCGAGAGTCTTACGGCTCTCGGGGCACTCCACTTGCCCCCACCCCCCAGGTGGGTTTCCGCTTGGCTTGTGGCGACGTTCGATTGTCTTGCGACAATCACCGTTCGCACGCTTGTCTCACGCCGAATGTTTCACGGCGCTTATTTCACACTGTCGGGCCGCTACTTCTGTGCGACCGTTTCGGCCTTGCCCGCCATCAACTGCGCGATTTCTTCGAGCAGCTTGACGGCTTCCGGCGGAAACGCGCCGGCTTCGGCACTCCAGAAATTGATCGTCGAGCGCTTGCCCTTGTACATCACGGGCACGTGCATGCTCGAACGAATGTCCTTGGATGCCATGCCGGCCATCACCGAGCCGGTTGCGCCGGCCATGGTCTGGTGGGCAACGGTCTTGTCGCTCAGGGCGTAGTCGGCCAGCGACTGGCCCTTGACGCGAATGACGGTCGACTTGCTGCGAAGCGACGTCTTCAGTCCGAGTCGCTCCATTAACATTTGCAGCCGCAGCCGATTCTTGCTGACGCTGGTGACACATACCCGATCGACCTGCGGAACCAGATCGAACAACTGATAGGCGAACTGCTCGAAGGCCTTCTCGTTCTTGAGCGCCTCGCTGGCCATGGCCTTCGTCTGGTCGTCGATCGTGATGGTGTCGACGCTGGCGAGAAAATCTTTCACGCGTAACGAATTTGCGGTGGCCGGCTTCGTCAGGTCCTGGTTGACCAGGGCCATCTCGAACCAACCGAACATCATTTCTTCCCAGGTCTGCTCGCCCCAGGAGACTTCTTTCGTCGGGTCCGGGTTGTTGTAGTTATCTTCCGAGTTGTCATAGTGCGCGACGCAGTACAACTTTGAGCCGCGCGGAACTTGCTTCGGTTCGGCCAACATGTACGTGGTCTGCCAACCAAAGTCGTAATTGGGCACCCACAGCACGGTCTCGCGCTTGCCGGCTGGATAAATCAGGTCGTAGGGGAAGTCCTTGCCGCGAACGTGCGTATGTGGCGAGACGCTCAGCAACAGCGAGTCCTTGCGAAAAATGTACTCAGCTTCCACCTCGTAATTGGGATCGTGCGGTGGGATCTTGAACGTGAAGTTGCCGGCGTTCTGCACGGCGACTTCCTTCCGCACCGTCTTGGGATCCGCCCAGACGAAGCCCACCGAGCTGAGGTCGGACTGGGCCGTGCCGTTGGGCGTGTAGTGCATCTGGAACGTGATCACGCTGCCCGCCGGCACGAACAATGCCACGCCTTCGGGATAGTCCTGCGGCGGCATTCCGGGGGCATAGCCGGCGATTCCGCCGCGGGCGGCGCCTTGAGCCGAGCCGCCTTTGGGATGCACAAAAGCGATGATGTGGTGCACCACCGCGCGATTGCCGGGACGTG